>JAQIJH010000010.1:0-82169 GCA_036946345.1 Gordonia paraffinivorans
CCCATGGCGATGAGCAGCGTGACGAAGCGGACGGGTGCGACAGCTCGTGCCCGCTGATCTCGGTGCCGATTGCAGGGCAGCAGGAACAGGTAGCCGGACACGAGATAGAGGACGGTCTCCGCCTCGTGCACCGCCATGTTCTCGCTCATCAGCTGCTGGAAACCGGTGAGGTGGGTGCCCACCAGGACGGCGGCGTACAGCGGGACGGTGAACGCCGAGAGGTGATGAACCGGGTGACGGGGAAGGCCAGGACTCGGCGGATCCGCCGGGCGCCGGCCTCCGACGACGCCTCGATCGCGAGCCGGATGGGCTGGGCCAGCACCAGCAGCAGAGGGATCACCATGATGAGCAGCAGGTGCACGATCATGTGGACCGAGAACAGGTGGTGCGCGAAGGCCGCGACAGGCGAGTTCAGGACCAGTACGAGCAGGACGACCGCCGTGGCGAGTGCCGCGATGCGTCCGACCGGCCAGCGACGTACCCGGACGACCCCGACGGGGTACCCCCACGACGGCGACGGCGATCACCACCCACCACACCCAGGTGACGGTCCAGTCCGTGAGCAGGTCGGGGCGCTGCATCGACATCACGTTCCCAGTATGCGCCCGCCCTAGGAGGTGCCCGATGCGCCCGTTTCGACCGATTGCCCTGTGTCCGAAACGGATCCGCCTCCGGTTCCACCGGGGCCGGACGCGGTGGGCGTGCCCTCGGACGCCGGCGGGGTCACCGGGCTCGGCGGCACGTCGACCGGTGACGAGGTGGGTGGGTCGACGGTGGGGGTCGGCGCGGGAGGCGGCGCGCTCGGCGCCGGGGTCGTCGTACGGGGCGGGGCGGAGGTCGGTACCGGGGGCCCCGCCGCCGGTGCGGACAGGTGGCGCCGCGACGACCGGCGGGGGTGCGACGACGACCGCGGGCGCCTCGGGTTCTCTCGTCCGCGCGACGTCGACGGCGGATGCCGGGTCTGCCGCGACTGCGGTGCCGACCGCCGTCGTGGTGACCGGCCCGACGATGATCTGCACGAACCCGCCGCCCGGAGCGGGCACCGTCACCACCTGCACTGCTCCCACGGTGGCGAGAGCCGGGATGGGGCTGCGCGGGCTCCGCGGGACGTCGGCCGCGGCTCGCGCGTCGGCCGTCACCGCTGCCGGGGCGACGTGTCCGCGGTGGTCGCCCACCAGGACCCGGCGACCACCGCACTCGCGACAGCCGCCAGGACCGCGGTCGTCGCGACGCGGTGCCGGAACGCGACACGCACGGGTCCGGTCGTGGTGGACGACGAGGCGCCCGCCACCTGGGCACGCAGCAGCGCGCGCGCACGCTCGTAGTCCCAGTCGTCGCTCACACCGATCCCCATGCCGATCCCGGGTCAGATGTCGACCCGATCACGGAAGATAGCAGACCGGCGACGCTGAGCAGAGATCATTACCGCAGGTCACAGGCGGTGCGTGCGTCAATATCCGATCGACCGCATGGGTGCCGGGTCCCACAGCCCCGACCGCGTCGCCGTGCCCAGGTCGAGCCTGGCCGTCGACGCCGGCTCGATCTGCGAGAAGCGCTGCAGCGAGCCCAGTCGTTGCCCCAATTGTTCCGGAGGTACGTCGCCAGGAGTTGCGGCCGCAGCATGGCCTCGGTCAAACCGAGCGGACCGCCCGCCTTCCCCGACATCCATGTCTGGCTGTTCTGTCGCGTCGCCCCGGCGTCGGGGAGGATGCGCCACAGCGGCACCTGGGCGACGCCGTCGTGAACACCCATCGGCTTCTGGCACGGGAAGACGAACGCCGGGACCCAGTCGATGAGGACGGGGTCGGTGCGCCCGACGACCTTCTCGAGGGTGGACAGCGTGCTGATCCGCGGTGGGGTCACCGCGACCCACTGGTCGGTGCCGCCCCCGGCGTCGGCGACGACCAGGCGTGCGACCGACGCACCGGCAGGCGCGTCGCTCAGCGGGAACCGCAGGTTCCGCCATGTCGGCGCCTCGCCTACGTCGATCGGGGGTGCGCTGGCCGATCGCGACGACCGTCCCGTTCGCGTCCACCCGCCCGTACTCGACGCGGACCGTCTGACCGGACGAGACGATGCCGAGCCCGTTGACGGCCTGCACCGCGCCGGCCACCGACACGGTGAGCAGTGGGGCGTCGGCCCCGCGCGGCGGCATCTGATACCAGTCGGTCGAGAACGACCCGCCCGGACCGCCGAAGCTGCCGAGCACCGGCGTGCGGTCGGGCGACAACCCGAAGGGCAGCCGCACCGTCGAGCCGTTGACGCCCCGGGCGCCCCTGGCCGCCGCCGGTTGCCGCCCTCGCTGGACTCGTCGGCGCCGGAGTCGGAGGACCCGGCCGAGCCCTGCGTGGTGTTGGTCGAGCTGCTCGTGGTGTTGGTGGAACTGCTCGTCGTGGAGCCGGTGCTGTCGCTGCTCTGCGTGGTGTCGACCGACAGGTCGTTCGGGACGCCGTTGGGCGTGAACCCGGCCGCGCCGGTCCCGGCGAGCGCGTCACCGGGCGACGTCGTCGGCGACTGTCCGGCGACCCGGGCCGGTGACAGCAGCCCCGCGTTCGGGTCGGTCTCGACCAGCACGTCGTCGGCCATGCCGCAGATGTCGCCGGTGAGTGCGCGGGCGTTGGAGCTCGCCCACGAGAAGCTGTCGCGTTGCGCGACGGCGCCCTTCACCATCGTCAGCACCTCGAAGATCACGACGAGTCCGACGAGCGTGGGGACCATGGCCCCGGCGAGCCGGGTCCGCAGCCGCGAGCCGCCCGCGCCGGTGCGGACGTCGTCGTCGACGTGGTCGTCGCGCAGGTGTCGCCAGAGACCGACGAGCGCGGCGATCACCGACAGCGCCAGCAGGACCCAGTAGAGGCGGATGCCGGCGATGGCCGGTGGGCGGTCACGCCACGGCACGCCGTAGTGCCGACGAACCACCAGCCGTTGATCCCGGCGAACGCGATGCCATCACGAAGAACAGCCCGGCGACGAGGAACGCGCGGTTTCGGCCCCGGCGCAGGACCGCCGGGGCGGCCATCGCGCCTGCGGCGGCGGCCAGGCCGGCCGCGATACCGGCATAGACGCCGAGGTGGTGGGTCCACTTGGTGGGGGTGAACGAGATGATGAAGACGGTGCCGAGGATGACGGCGATGAGGCGCCACACCGGCCCCCGCGCGATGCCCTTCGGCGACCGACGACGCAGCATCATCAGCGTCACGAACACCAGCAGCAGGAACATCGTCAGGATGCCGAACCGGCGGGCCAGCGATGCGTCGACCTGGTTGGGCAGCAACAGGTAGTAGTAGCGGACCGGCTCCTGCCACCACTCGAGCGTCGGGCCCACCGCGCTCGCGACCTTCGAGCTCGTGATGACGCCCGACAGGGTGTTGTCGGCGAATATCTCGAACAGCACCGCCGTCCCCGCGGCCAGGATCGGCGCGAGGATGGGCAACAGTCCGTCGCGATGGCGTCGGCGTGCCAGCCGTTTGACCAACGGACGGATGCCCGCGACCAGGGCGGCGACGGCCATCAGGCCGCCGGGTGCGATGGCGAGCGTGAACGCCGCGATCACCGTCGCCGTGGCCAGCGGGAGGAACCGCCCGGTCGCGATCGCCCGGTCGACGGCGCACCAGGTCAGCAGGGCGCCGACGGCGAGTGCCGGCTCGGGGCGCAGGCCGTTGTTGAACGGCAGCCAGATCGCGAGGAAGACCGCCGCGCACGTCCACACCGCGGGCGTCGAATGCCGGACCGTGCGGCCGAGGCGGGGGATGACCTCGCGGCTCAGCAACCACCAGCCGAGCAGCCCGAGCAGGAAGGCGGGCAGGCGCATCCACGGCGCCGCCAGGCTCACGTGGGTCATCGCCCGGATCACCTGGTAGTGCCAGCCGAACGGGTCCTGCGGCACGCCGAAGTATCGGTAGTAGTTGATCGGGTAGCCGGCCTCGTCGGCGACGCGTCCGACGGTGAAGTTGTAGCCGTCGTCGGAGGTGTTCCCGCCGAGGAACCACCACAGCGCGAGCGTCACGACGACGACGCCGTCGACGGGTCGCAGCGTCCACCACCCGGCGGGCAGGAAGCGGCGGTGCCGTCGCCCGTCGCCGGCGTCGAGGATGCTCAGCGAGATGAGCGACACCAGCGTCAGGGCGATGCCGAGCACGATCGCGGTGAACTTCAGCGTCGTCGGGGTGGTGACGAAGCGCGTGTCGATGGTCGCGCGCACCGACAGTCCGGTCGTCGGCGTGGACTGCGGCAGGTCGGTGTAGATGCCGACGATCTGCGGGCGCAGGTTCGGGTCGTCGACGGAGAAGGTCAGCTGTCCCTGCGCCGAGTCGGGGAGACCCACGATCTGCGCCCGGGTGCCGGTGCCGGTCAGCTGCATGTCGATGCGGCAGTCCGGGTCCGACTGGGCGGCGGCCCGCGGGGTGTTGACCAGCACGACGTTGCGGTCGGTGACCTGGATCTGGTCGGAGGTCACCGAGACGAACAGGCCGCGGGCGTACGCGTCCGACCCGGCCGGCGGGATGGTCGAGAGCAGGTTGCCGCCGAACGACGGCAGGCGTGCGGCCGTCGCGCACGGCACGGACACCTCGGCGTCGATCGGGACGAACGACACCAGCGGGGCGGCGACGTCGTTCACACCCTGCTGCGGCCAGGTGAGCTGCGCGGTCGTCTGGTTCACCGGCAGCAGTGGCGTGGCGACGGCGAGCAGAGCCCCGAGCAGACCCGTCACCACCGCGACGAGACGCACGATGCGCAGGCGCCGTGCGGACGTCGGCGGCGCCGACGTCGGTCTCTCGGTCGTGGTCACAGTTCGTCCCTCGGTGTTCTCAGAGGTGGTCGTCGCGTCGCCGTCGGGCTCGGGGGTGGTCATGAGTCGTCGGACCTCACGACCCGCAGCGATCCCTCGCGGGCCCACCCCCACCGGTTCTGCTCACCGAGGGTGGGCACGGCGTCCGGGGCGTCGGGCGCGAGTGGGCTCAGCCGCTCCAACGACCCCCAGTCGCGATACCAGTCGTCGCGCAGGTAGGTCGGGACGGTGGTCGAGGACGTGGTCCCCTGCGAGATCCCCAACACGCCACCGTCGTCGGCGGACATCCACGTCTTCGACTGCGAGAGCGCGGTGATGCGGTCGGGCAGGATGCGCCACTGCGGCACCTGCGTGATCCCGTGCCGCGACTCGATCGGCCGCTGGCAGGGGAACTGCTGGGCGACGGAGAAGTCGACGAGCGTCGGCGTGCTGCTGCCGACCACGTCCTGCAGGGTCCGCAGCTGCGCGGCGCGCGGCGGGGTGATCGCCAGCCACTGGTCGGAGGTGAGGTTGTCGTCGACCGCGACCAGGCGCATCACGTCGGCCCGGGGCGGGATGACCGCGGTGGGGACACGCAGGTTGCGCCACGGGCGATTCGGCGGCTCGGGGCCAGGGTCGATCGGCATGAACGGCGCGCCGACCTGCGTGAACCGACCGTCGGTTCCGGTAGTGCCGAACTGCACCTGCAGCGACCGGCCGAACTCGCCGACGCCGTCGACGTCGACGGAGGCGATCGCGCCGGCCGCGGTCACCACGATGAGCGGCGTGGTGCCGCGGGCGGGCAGTCGATACCAGTCGGTGGTCAGCGACGCCTTGCCCGAGTCGTAGCCGAAGCTGCCGAGCACCGGCGTGCGCGCCGGGTCGAGTCCGAACGGCAGGGCGGCCGTCGACCCGTTGACCGTGCGGGGGCCGTTGCCGCCGAGGGTTCCCGGCGACCCGCCGAGCACCGTGTACGGGTTCTGCACGATTCCCGCGACGTTCATCTGGCCCGGCCGCGACTGCGACCCCTCGGGGGAGAGGTCGGAGGCGACCCCGTTCGGGGTGAAGCCGACCGGGTCGGTGCCGGCGAGCGCGTCCGACGCCGACCGTCCGTCGGCGGGCACGAGGGTGCCCGTGTTCGCGTCGGGCTCGACCAGCACGTCGTCGGCCATGGCGCAGGTGTTGCCGCGCAGCGTGTCGAGGTTGGCGCCGACGACCGTGTACGACGGGCGGGCGACGGCGGCCTTCGCGAACACTGCGAGTTCGGCGACGACCATGATGATCGCGATCACGGCGATGGGCGACGACGCGAGGACCAGCCGACGACGGTCGGCGCGGGAGGCGGTGTCGACCGGCGCGTCGACCGTCGACGAGGAGTCGTGGACCATCCCGGCGTGCGCGGCGAAGTCGAGGCGCAGGTGCAGCCACACCGCGGCGGCCGACGCGACCACGGCGAGCACCAGCAGGATGCTGGAGACCTGGATGCCGAGGAGGACGGGGGCGCGGTCGAACCAGGAGATCCCGAAGTCGTACGCCCACGGCCACGCGTTCTTCCCGGCCATCGACGCGGCGAGGGCGAAGAGCAGTCCGGCGACCAGCGCCATGAGGTTGCGCGACGACCGCGCGGCCGACTGGGCGATCGCGACGGTGGCGACGGCGGCGAGCGCTGCGGCGATCCCGGCGAAGATGCCGAACTGGATCGTCCACTTCGTCGGCGTGAACACCCACAGCACCAACGTCACCCCGACGGCACCGATGCCGCGCCACACCGGCCCCGGGTCGATCCCGCGGATCCTCCTGCGCCGCAACATGACCGCGAGGACGATCAGCACCGACGCGAGAAGGAGCAGGACCGGCACGCGTCGGGTCAGTGCGCCGTCGTCGGTGCTGACGGTGAGGAAGAAGTAGCGGAAGTACTCCTCGTGCCAGCTCAGCGACGGCCCGACGGTGAACCGGATGCGGACGGCGTCGTACACGGTGGCCAGTGTCTGGTCACGGAACACGACGACCAGCGTGAGCAGTCCGGCGGCCACGATCGGCAACACCAGTGCGGCCCAACCGACCTCGCGGCGACGACGCAGGACCACCGACACCATCGGCCGGGCACCGACGACGAGGACGGCGAGCGCGATGACGCCGTGCGGGGCGAGTGCCAGCGTCAGTCCGGCGGCGAACGTCGCGAGGGCGGCAGGGAGCAGGCGCCGCGTGCCGATGGCCTGCTCGACCCCCCACCACGTCAGCAGGGAGCCGGTCACGATGATCGGCTCGCTGCGCAGGCCGCTGTCGAACGGCAGCCAGAACGCCACGAACAGTGCGGCGGCGGCCCAGATGGCCCAGCCGCTGCGACGGACGGCGGCGCCCATGCGGGGCAGCAGGACCCGGCTGAGGACGAACCACGACACCAGCGCGGCAACCAGCTGGGGGAGGTGCATCCACAGTCCGGCGGTCGAGATGGACGACCAGTGGCCGAGGAAGCTGTAGTACCAGTCGAACGGCGCCTCGGGGATGTCGAACCAGCGGTAGTAGTCACCGAGATAGCCGGCGGCGTCGGCGGTGCGGCCCATCGTGAGGATGTAGCCGTCGTCGGGTGTCCCGGCGCCGAGGAACAGCCACACGATCATCACCGCGGTGACGGCCATGTCGCTCACTCGCGGCGCGAGCACCCGTCGCCACGACCGGACGCCGACGCGGCGGTGGTGGCCGCCGAGCCAGTCGAGGCGGGCAAGGGCCACCAGTGCCACGGCGACGGCCACGATCGCGACGATCATCGCCAGGAGTTTGAGGACGGTCGGGGTGCTGACGAAGCGGCTGTCGACGCCGACGTCCACGCGGAGGCCCTGCGCGACGGCGGCCTCGATCCGCGGGGTGGTCAGCGTGGAGAAGATGCCCGACACCTGCGGACGCTTGTCCGGGGTGACGATCGTCGCCGGGCCGAGTCCGTCGAACTGTGCGCCGGTACGGGTGGGGGACACGAAGATCCGGAGCGCCCGGCACTGTGGGCTCGCGACCGCGGCGCGCGATGCGGAGGCGGCGACCTCGCCCCGGAACGAGACCGACGCGGTCTGTGCGGTCGCCGACACGACGAGCGACTTCTGCGCCGCGCCGTCCGCGCTCGTCGGCATGGTGGCCAGCAGCGTGCCCGACGAGCCCAGGGACGAGAACAGCGAGCACGGGATGGTCGCGGTGAGCGTCTGGGGGGTCTGCGCGGTGAGAGGCGCGACGACCGACGGGGTGTCGGCGGCCAGCCGCTGTCCCTGGGGCCACGAGATCGACGAGGTGGTCGTGGTGACCGGGAGCAGTGGCGTCAGTGCGCAGGCGACGATGCCGACGAGCCCGGCCACCACCGCCACCAGGCGTGCGGTGCGTGCGGAACGGATCCCGCCCGTGCTGGGGGACCCGTCGTCGGACGGTCGGGCGGTCATCGGCACGAGGACCGATGGTAGGCGACAGGCTTCTCAGTACCGGATGGGTGCAGGGCTCCACAGCCCGCTCCGTGTCGCGGTACCCAGTTCGAGCCGCGCCGGTTCGACCGATTCGTCGTACGGGGTGTAGCGGATGAGCGCTCCCCAGTCCCGGCCGATGTCGTCCTGCAGATAGGAGGGGACCGTCGTCGAGTCGAGCGTGACCTCGATCCATCCGAGCGGGCCGCCGCCGGAGGCGTCCATCCACGCCGACACCGCCGCGGAGAGATCGGAGCCGGGCATGATGCGCCACTGCGGCACCTCGGCGACGCCGTCGCGGTGGTCGAAAGGACGCTGGCAGGGGAACGCGAGGCCCGACGTCCAGTCGATCTGCACCGGGGCGCGGCTGCCCACGAAGGACTGCAGAGTCTGCACACGTGGCGCGCGCGGGGGACTGAACACCATGAAGCTGTCGCTGGCGAGGTTGTCGTCGACCGCGACGATCCGGATCGCGGTCGCGTCGGCGGGCAGCGAGCTGCGGTAGATGCGCAGGTTGCGCCACGACGGGCTCGGTCCGGGATCGATCATGCCCACCGACCCGGCCGCGACGAGGTCGCCGTCGCGGCTCCCGGTGCTGCGCGTGTATTGCAGCTCCATCTTGGTGATGTCGAACGATCCGGCGACGGCCATCGCGATGAACGGACGGTCGGGGCTCTTCGCGGGCAGTCGGTACCAGGCCGACGTCAGCGACGCGGGGGCCTGGTCGTTCTGGCTGTAGCTGCCGAGGACCGGCGTGCGGTCGGGGTCGAGTCCGAAGGGCAGCTTGGCGAAGGAGCCGTTGACGCCGGGTTTCTCCATCTCGCCGCCGCCGGTGCCCCCCGAGCTGCTGGTGAGCACGTCCGACGACGCCGTCACGTTGGTGGCGAGCACGCCCAGAGACTGCTCGCTGGCCTCGGAGTCCAGGGACATCGGCAACCCGTTGGGGGTGAAGTTCGTCGTCACCGAGGGCTGCGGCTTGTCCGAGCCGTCCTCGTCGTCGGTGCCGGACCCGCCGGTCACCGTTCCCGACCCGGCCAGCGGGGTGCGCAACGTGGGGTCGACGGGCGTCAGCAGGTTCGCGCTCGGGTCGGGTTCGACCATCACCTTGTCGGCCATGGCGCACGGCTTGCCGAGCAGCGCGTCGACGTTGGACGAGGGCACCGAGAACGAGCCGCTCTGGTTCACGCCGGACAGCACCGCGGTGACGAGCTCGAACGCGACGATGGCGGTGGCGATCACGAGGATCGGCGCGCCGCCCGCACGTCGGGCCGCGGCGGTGCCGATCCGGACGGCGCGGCGCGGTGTCGTGCGCGATGTCGTCTCGGTGTCCGACCGCGCCGCAGCGTCGTACGGTGCGCGCAGGTGGAACCAGGCCGCGACGGCCAGCGCGACGAAGCTCAGGTACAGCAGGAGGTTGCCGAGGTCGAGTACCACCCTCACCGTGTGCGTGCCGTACGGCATCCCCCAGTTGGAGATGTAGTAGTAGGCGTTGGGTCCGGTGAAGCTCAGACCGGTCACGAACAGCACCACCGCGGTGACGAGCGTGCGGTTGCGGCGGGAACGCATCGCCCGCCCGGTGACCGCGATCGCCGCGATCGCGGCCAGCGCCGCGGCGAGGCCGGCGAAGACGCCGAAGTGGTGGGTCCACTTCGTCGGGGTGAACATGAGGAACACCAGCGACGCGAACGTGATCCCCACGATCCGTCGTGTCGGGCCCATCGCGGTGCCGGGGATCCTGCTCTTGCGGAACAACATCGCGCCGGACACGACCAGTCCGACGAGCATCAGCAGGACGGCGAACCGACGGCCGACGGACCCGTCGGCGGAGAACGCGAACAGCGACGAGTAGCGGTTGATCTCGTTGTACCAGTGCAGTGACGGCCCGAGCGCGGTCTTCATCTTCGACGACTGCAGGAACGCGGTGAGCGTGAGGTTGGAGAAGACGACGTAGATGACGAAGGTGCCCGCGGCGAGGATGGGTGCGAGCAGCGCGAGCAGCCCGACCCAACGTCGGCCGTCACCGCGGATCACCCGCTCCCGCTTCAGGATCGACATGATCATCGGCCGACCACCGGCGACCAGCGCGGCGACGGCCAGCAGGCCGGTGGGTCCGGCGGCGAGGCTGAACGCACCCAGCGTGCAGGCGACCGCGGCGGGCAGCGTCCGCCCGGTCGCGATCGCACGCTCCACCGAACACCAGGTCAGTAGGGCGCCGAGGCAGATGATCGGCTCGGGGCGCAGCCCGTTGTCGAACGGGAACCACGAGGCGAGGAACACCACGGCGGCGGTCCACGGCACGATCCGGTTGGTGATGGCGGCGCGACCGAGTCGGGGAAGGATCTCGTGGGAGACGATGAGCCACACCGCGATCCCGCAGACGAGCGCGGGGAGTCGCACCAGGGGGCTGGCCGTGCTGATGTGCGCGAGCCAGCCGAACACGCTGTAGTACCAGCCGAAGGGCGCCTCGGGCGCACCGAACCAGCGGTAGTAGTTGGCGGTGTAGTGCGCGTGTTCGGCCACTCGCGACATCGTCAGCAGGTAGCCGTCGTCGGAGGTGTTCGCACCGACCACGTGCCAGACGAGGAGTCCGGCGATGACGACACCGTCACGCGGGTTGAGCCGCCACCAGCGGGCCGGGAAGATGCGGCGGTGCCGACGGCCGTCGGTGCCGTCGAGCACGGCGAGGGCGACCAGCGACACCACCGTCATCACGACGCCGACGCCGATCGCAGTCCACTTCAGCGGTGTCGACGCCGTCGAGTATCGGGAGTCGATCGTGGCGTGGACGGTCAGTCCGTCGAGCTGCGATCGGGGCGCGCTCAGATCGGTGTAGACCCCGGTGAGTTGCGGACGCTGATCCCCGTCGGATGTGCTGCCCTCCAACGGTTGGCCGTCGCTGCCGACCATCCCGACGAATCGTGCGGTCACCTCGTCCGAGGTCGCACGCACCTCGATCGACCGGCAGTCCTGTTGGCGCATCTGCGCGATCGTCGCGCTGACCAGGGGGACGTTGCGGACGACGACCTCGACCGAGCGTGCGTCGAGCGTGTCGCTGCTGCGTCCCGAGAGCCGCACGAACAGGCCACGTTCCACGGCCTTGTCCGCGCCCTTCGGAGTGGTCGACACCAGGACCGACTCGTTCTGGCCGCCGAGCAACGCGGCGGCGGAGCACGGCACCGACATCTCGATGTCGACGGGGACGTAGCTGACCAGCGGGGCGACGACCGACCGCACCGGGTCGTTCGCGGCGGCCGCCGACGACTGTGACGACTGCGACGACTGCGGCCAGTCGATCTGTGCGGTCGTCTGACGGACGGGCAGCAGCGGGGTGGCGAGCGCGAGTACGAAACCGAGCAGCCCGGCGACCACGGCGACGACCTTGGCGATCCTCACCCGGTCGCCCGTCGGTCGTCGAGATGGGCGGTCATCAGGCACAAGAGGTGATCGTAACCAGAGGCGGGGGCCCTACAGTTGTGCCATGTCCGCACCGACCGTCCTGCTGCTGAACGGGCCGAACCTCGACATGCTCGGTACCCGTCAGCCGGAGGTCTACGGCACCGCGACGCTGGCGGACGCCGTCGCCGTCGCCGAGCGTGCCGCCCACGACGTCGGCATGGAGCTGACCGCGCGCCAGACCAACCACGAGGGTCAGATGATCGACTGGATCCACGAGGCGCGCGGGACCGTCGCGGGGATCGTCGTGAACCCGGGCGGGTGGACCCACACGTCGGTGGCCCTCGCCGACGCGTTGGTGATCCCGGAGGTGCCCATCGTCGAGGTGCACCTCTCGAACGTCGCGGCGCGGGAACCGTTCCGTCACCACTCGTACGTGTCGCCGATCGCGATCGCCGTCATCGCCGGTTGCGGGATCCTCGGCTACGACTTCGCGATCCGGACGCTGGCGGAGCACCTCTCGCCGCGGTGACACAGATCACACCGCCGAGCCGTCGCGGCTGGTCTGACCAGTGTTCGCGCACACGTGCGGTCTCCGTTCACCTGCTGTACGCCCGCGCGTGGGGGAAGGGACGCCCGAGCGCCTCCGTTAGTATTCCTCGCAATGTTCTCAGGGTCGCGACGGAGGGACGCCATGTCGGGTGCACGTCCCTCCCGCGACAAGCGCAGCACGCGTGACGTTGTGGAGCCCGTCGACGACCGTCTCCACGATGTCGAGGCATCGCTGACCCGCTCCCGGTTCCGAGTCCTTTCCGCGCTCCTCACCTATTTCTCCCGCCCGCGCTGGTGGGTCGAGATCGCCGTCATCGGCGGGCTCTACGCCGTCTATTCGCTGATCCGGAACAGTGTCGGCGAGGTCGCGGCGACGGCCTACCGCAACGCGGGATCGATCCTGGCGTTCGAGGACCGCTGGCACGCCGCCGTCGAACGGCCGCTGAACGATTGGGTGCACAACACCCCGATCGTCGCCGACGTCGTCGCGCTGCAGTACGCGTCGCTGCACTTCATCGTCACGCCTGCGGTGCTGATCTGGCTCTTCTTCCGCCGCTCGGCGTTCTACCGGCGCGTCAGCGCGGTGCTCATCCTGACCACCTGCCTCGCGCTCATCGGTTTCTACTGGTACCCGACGGCGCCGCCCCGCCTGCTGCGGCACGAGGGCTTCGTCGACGTCATGAGCCAGACGTCGTCGTGGGGCTGGTGGCCCGAGTCCGGCGCGCCGGGTTCGGATGCCATCTCCAACCAGTTCGCCGCGATGCCGTCCCTGCACTGCGCGTGGGCCGCCTGGTGCGGGCTCGCGCTCGTCTTCCTCGCCCGCCGCCGCTGGGTGAAGGTGCTGGGCGGCATCTACCCGTTCACGACGTTCTTCGTCGTGATGGGCTCCGGCAACCACTTCGTCCTCGACGTGCTCGCGGGTCTCGGCACGTTGGCCATCGCCGCGGGGATCGTCTTCGGTGTGCGTCGCCTGTGGGCGGCCCGCGTCAGCGGCCGCCTCGCCGCGCTGCGGGAGGAGGCCGGTCTGCCGAACGAACCGGCCCCCGTCGAGGCCACCGGCACCGATACCCTCGACGCGTGCGCGCCGCAGGACCCGTCGGATCGGCCCGACGGAACACCCCGCCCGGTGCCGGCGACCCCGACAGCCCCGCCGACGACGCTCGGATGACGACCGGGGGCACGGTCCCCCGTCGACGACTGACCGATCCGCCCGCGTGGACGCGGACCCTGCCGTTCCTGGTCGCCGTGGTCGCGACCGTCGCGCTCGTCGTCGTCCGCCCCACCCTCGGCGATCTCCAGGCCGCGATCGCCCGTGAGGAGGCTGCACGCTCGGGCGTGGGCCTCGGCTACTGGTTCGGCTGGTACGGCGGCGTCAGTCCCGGCAGCTACTCCCTGATCGTCCCGGCCCTGTCGGCGCTCGTGGGATCGCTGGCACTGCTGGCCGTGGCCACGCTCGTCATCGCCCTGCTCGCGCACCCGATCGCCCACCTGCGACCCGGTGCCACGTCCGCGCCGCTGGCGGTCCGCCCGACGCTGACGACCTGGGCAATCGTTGTCGCCGCCGTCCTGAACATGATGTCGGGACGCGTCGCGTTCTCGGTGGGCGCCGCGATCGCGCTGGCCGCCGTGCTGGCGTTCGGGCACGGCCGGAGCCTGCTCGCCGCCGTGCTGCTCGTGGTCGCCGGATTGGCCAGCCCGCTGGCGCCCGCATTCGTCGGACTCGCCGCCGTGGCGTTCCTCCTCGGTCCCGACCGGCGGTCCCGCGACCTGTGGTCGCTGCTCGTCGGCGCCGGACTCGGCGTGCTGGTGCCGTTCGTGCTCTTCGGTGCGCCGGGTGCGCAGGGGTTCCCGTGGACCACGCTGTTCTGGACCGTGCTCATCGGCATCGGCAGCGGTGTCGCACTGACCGCGAGGCCGCACCGCTACATCGCACCGATAGCGATCGCCGTCGCTCTCGTCGTGTTCGCGATCCCCAACGGTGTCGGCTCCAACCTGAGTCGGTTCTTCTGCCTGGTGCTGCCGTGTCTCGTCCTGTTCTTCTCCCGGCGGTCGCTCGTCATCGTCCTCGTGGCGCTCGTCCCCGCGGTGTCGTACGCGGGGTTCGTGGCCGTCGCCGACCAGGTCGCCGTCGCCGACTCCGGGGACTCCGAGAGCGACTACGCGCCGCTGCGTCTCGCGCTGCTCCAGGGCCCGGGTCTCATCAACCACCGCGTCGAACTGATCGACGCGGGCACCCACGCCGGGTCCCATGAACTCGGGTCGCTCGTGAAGCTGGCGCGTGGGTGGGAGAACCAGAGTGACGCGCGGTTCAACCCGATCTTCTACACAGAGGGCGCGCTGACGCCCCTGTCGTACCGGCAGTGGTTGACGGAGAACGCTGTCTCGTGGGTCGCGGTGTCGGACAAGCCGTTGCGACAGGCCGAGAAGGAGGCGGCGCTCGTCCGCCGCGGACTGCCGTACCTGTCCGAGACGTGGAGGGGCGACGGGTGGACCCTGTACCGCGTCGCGAACGCGGCGTCGGTGGTGGCGCCGCCGCTCCGCCTGATCACAGAGACTCCGTCGGCGATGGTCGTCGACATCCCCGACACCGGGACACACCCCATCCAGATCCGACCCAACCGGTATCTCGTGGCACGAAGTGCCGACGATCCCACGCGCACAGCGTGTCTGGCCTCGACGTCGGACGAATGGGTGACCATCCGCGCGCCGCAGCCCGGCCGCTACACCTTGCAGGGCGCCTTGTCGGTCCGAGGTGTGCTCGCCGAGCTCTCGCCGACCTGCACGTCCTGAGACGACAGTTCACTCTGTGGAGTTGTCAAGGTTCTGATGCGGTCCTGACCGTCGGTCAGGTGCGGCAAATGTGCTGTCGCTCTCCGGTTCAGGCGGCGATCGCGTCGAGCCGGAGGGTCCGGCGGTTGTAGGCGGGCTGGAGTTCGCGTCGCGGGTCGACGGAGGCGGGTGGTCGGATCCAGGGGTGCCGGTCGGGGCCCATGACGATCTCCCAGCCGCGCTGGTGCACCGCCACGTGACAGGTGCGGCACAGCAGGCACCCGTTGTCGCAGGTGGTGGGCCCGCCGTCGGAGTGGAAGACGATGTGGTGGACGTCGGTCCACGAGGCGGGATTTCCGCACATGACGCAGGACTGGTCGCGGGCGACGATCGCTTTGCGGGTCCGGCCGGTGAACAACCGGGCTGTGGGTGAGATGTCGACCGGCGCGGCGTCGACATCCACCGCGATCCGAGTGACCGACGCATCACACGACAGCAACGACACCGCCTCGTCGGAGACGCTGCCCATCCACTGCAGATGCGCCGACCCCGCCGGTGCGATGCCGCAACACCCGTCGTGGGTGGCGGGCACGGTCAGCAGGATCTCGGTCTTGGCCGACCCGACCAGCCCGTCCACCCCGAGCGCCCGGGACGCGGCCTCGAGCACCTGCACGAACGCATCCGCTCGTCGCTGGTTCGCCGACCGCGGGTCAGGTGTGCCGTCCGGTAGCGGGCGAGGCCGTGATGCGGTGTCGAGGCAGGAGATGAGTCGTTCGCCGGCGACGACGTCGAGGTCGAACGACCCCGCCAACCGACCGTCGTCCCGCTGACCCCACGACACCTCGTTGAGCGTCGTGTCCTCCGCGACCGGGATCGTCGGCCGGCCTTGCTCGTCGACGTCAGGCAGGTTCTCGAGGGCGATGCCCCGCGCTCGGTCGTCGATCTCGACCGGCGACCGGCCCGCCAGGGCGTGCCCGATCAACACCGTCTCAGTCTCGACGGCCAGCTCCGAGCCCAGCGGCGACCGTGTTCGTGTGCAGACGTGCCGGACCCCGCGGGCGACGGCGTCGGCATACTCGCCCGACACCGATCCATCCCGTAGGTGCCGCGCCAGCGCCGGCAGGTGGGCGATCGCCCGGCCGAGCCGGATCGCCCGCGACGCCACCACCGGCACACAGCCGTGACGGCGCAGCAACTCCCGCACCGACATCCCCAACCGTTTCGCAGTACCCCGGCACTCGATCTCCCCGGTCACCCGAGCCAACAGTCCGTCCGCAGCGTTGCGGGCAGCGACCGCCGCACGCACTCCCGCCAGCATCGCCTCATCGTCCGCGGGCGGTTCGCACTCGCGGACGGCATCGGCGAGGCGATCGGCCGCCTCGACAACCCTCTCGAATGTCTCGAACATGTGTGCGACGCTACTGGCGCGCACCGACAGCCCCGCGGGCGATCGGCCGGCCACCGCACAAGCTGTGGACTCGGCGGCAACTGTGCAGAACCCGCTATCGCTAGGTCACCGCACAAGCCCTTCCGCACTATCCTGCAGACATGCCGCTGCCCGCGCATGCGCAGATGTCTCGACGCGGTCGCAGAGCGTCAGCACGTCGGGTGTGGGAGGCACTCCACGTCGTCGTGTCGCTCGCGGCGCCGTGGGCGCTCGCGGCCTGGTACTCCAACGCGAACTTCGCGTCGATGAATGGTGAGTGGCATTTCGTGCTCGCCTTCCACTCTGTCGCTGCGGTCGCGGCGGGCGTTCTGGTCTGCAGCTCGGCGATGCTCCGAGCGGGCGGACCCACTGTCGCCGCTTCCGTCCCGTTCACACTCTTCTGGGCTGCAGCCCTCGCCGCGGCACTCTACGAGGTCCACGAATTCGGCGGGGGCGTCCGGTGTGGAGTCGAGATGTGCATGCCGTCCTTCGGTGTCTTCCTGACGGCTGTGCCCCTCGCGCTGGTGGTGACCTGCGGTGTTGCGGTGTCGGCAGCGTTCCACCAGGTTCGCCCGGGCAGTGCCTCCCATGCCATGGCAAGCCGCCTCGCTTCCCGGTACGGCGGGTGAGTCCTACGCGAGCGCCGTCGCCACCGCCTCCGCGATCGGTCCGTGGAACGCGGGGTCCGTGACCGGGGAGGACGACGTCGACGTCGAGGGCGGCCAGCGCCTGTACCGACGCGCGGTTGGTCGCGAGGTCGTGGTGGAACGCCTTGGGGAGACACTGCGGTCCGTGCACGGAGCTGGTGCCGTGGCCGGTGATCAGCGCGTCCCCGGACACGAGCACGTGTCCGCCGGCGACGAGGTAGGTGCTGTGCCCGCTGGTGTGCCCAGGGCACGCCACCGGTCGGGGTCGACCGGGGAGCTCGAGGTCACCGGCGGCGGGGAACGGTTGCGCGGCGTCGATGCCGGACCGGTCGAGCACGCCCAAGCGGCTGACCTCCACCAACCACCGCGCGACCCGCGGACGCCACACGAGGGGCGCGAGGTCGGCCGGCCCCGCCTGCTGCAGGAAGTCGCGGCGGACGTGTCCCACCTCGACGGCATCGGCGTGCACGGGGAACCCGTGACGCTCGGCGAGCAGGCGGAGTCCGCCGATGTGGTCGACGTGGGCGTGGGTCACCAACGCGGCGCGCACGTCGGAGGGCGACGCGCCGACCTCGCGAAACGAGTCCTCGACCGCATCGGCCTGTTTCGGATACCCGCCGTCGATCAGCGTGACGCCCGAGTCGTCCTGCAGGAGAACCCAGTTCACGTGGTCGGTCTGTACGAAGTGGACGTGGCCACCCCGGCCGTCGTCGAGGGTCTCGATCGTGGAACCGGTCATCGTCGCACCACCAGGACGAACGGGCCGACCTCGGTCACGGTGAACCGGGGATCGGCGAATGCGGCGGCCGCGAACGTGACGGTGTAGCGCTTCACGTTCGGGTCGTTGGGGTAGACGTCCGACGCGAGACGCAGTGCGTACCCGTCTGCGCTGTACCGGAACAGGAACACCGTCGGCGGGTCCCACGGGGAGGCGTCGAGTGCGGAGATCATCTCCTGCGGGGTGGTGAGCTTCGACCACCGCTCGATCGTCGACGCGCGTTTGTCGAACTCCGCCAACGGGTTCGCGTAGTGGGACGTCAATCCCTGGAAGCCCCAGTAGGGAAATATCGACAGGAAGCCGTAGTCCGCGGTGAGAACCACCGTGTCGTCGCGGGGTCGTCCGGTCTGCTGCCGGACCAGCTCGTCGATGCGGGGGAAGTAGGACTCCGCCCCCGGCGGTCGTTTGTCGGCACGCACCCCGTACCCGTCGGTGTCGGTGTAGGCGGTGGTGATCTCGTTCGACAGGTGCGACGGAATGCCCTGTGCCACACCGATCGCGGCGACCGCCCCGAGCACGGCGACACCGAGCCGGACGTCGCCGAGGCGGTCGACGACGAGGTGCGCCAGCTCCACCACGCCGAACACCCCGGCGGCACCGAGGACCACCGCGAGCAGCGGCTCGAGACGGAACGCCAGCAGCGTCGTGCCGATCGCGGTGACGGCCATCGAGAGCAGACAGAACAGGTAGACCGCGACCGTGGTGATACCGAGCGCCAGTGCGATGCTGCGGTCACGGATCCGGAGGACGATCCACACGAGGCCGACGGCGCAGAGCGCCCCGATCAGGTTGAGCTGCAGCATCGGTACGGGCAGCGTTGCACCGCTGCTCGGGAGGTAGTGCTCCGCGGTGCCGCCGCTGGCCGGCTGCGACCGCAGACGCGCTAACAGGTACGGCGCCCACACGAGCAGTGCCACCAGCCCGGAGAGCACGCCCATGCCGATCAGCCGCACCACCACCGTGCGGGTTGCCCGGATGCGTTGGCGGCGCACGTCGTCCGGTGCGACGGCCTTGTTGGACGCCGTTCGCAGCGCGTCGGCCACCAGCCAGGCCGCCGTCAGCACGGCCGCGAGCGCGAACAGGCCGGTGAACAGCGTGTAGAAGGTCGCGCTGATCCCCAGGAAGAGCCCGCCGGCTACCATTGCCGGGACGCTACCGGACCGCAGCGCATGCAGGACGACGACGACCATGGGGGCGCCGACCAGGATGAGCACGGCCGCATAGGGTTCCGGTCCGGCGTAGTAGATCGTGAGCGCGGTGGTCGCGAGGGTGACGGCGATCGCGCGGTCGGTACGGATCATCCGCGACCACAGGGCGAGGGCGACGGCCGCGGCGACGGCGAGTGTCAGGATCGACCAGGGCTTGTAGGCCTCCCACGCCGGCTGCCCGATCGCGGAGGCGTACCGGCCCCCGAGCCAGAACCACCCGGCGGGGTAGTACGGAGCGAGTCCCCGGTACGTCATGTCCGCCAGGCCGTGGGTGTCGGTCAGGCGGGTGAGGTACTCGGTGCGGAACTGCTGGTCGACCGAGATGCCGAACAGGTACAGCTTCGTCGCGCCGAGCGGCATCGCGAGGGTCACCGTCGCGAAGCCCGAGATGCCGACCCAGCCCAGCAGCGGGACCAGTCGCCCGGCGCGACCGGCCCGCCACAGCAGCGCCGCCACCAGCAGCACGACGACGGCGACGGTCTGCCCCAGGGTGGTCAGCGCCCCGGTGACGTTCGAGGAGTTGAACGCCGGCCACTCGACCTGCCCGATGACGACCAGTGCCGCCGACGCGACGACTGCCGCGGTGACCGCGGCCCCGATGATCGCGGCGGCACCACGCAGATGCGCAGGCCGAGGACGACGCGGTCCGCCCGGCACGACGGTGGGGCGGCGGGTGTCCGCGACGGTCACGGCGGGACTCAGATGGGGAGGCGGCGGAAGATCGGCCGCGGGACGTGCCGGAGCGCCATCATGATGAAGCGGAACGGCGGCGGGGCCCAGACGATTTCTTTGCCCGCGTCGGCCGCGCGGACGGCGAGCCGTCCGACGTCCTCCTTGTTCACGGTGAGCGGCGCCTCCTCGACGTGCGCGGACAGGCGCGTGCGCACCTGGCCGGGGCGGATGACGAGGACGCGGACGCCGAACTCGCGCAACGCCTCTCCGAGCCCGAGGAAGAAGCCGTCGAGGCCGGCCTTGGTGGACCCGTAGACGAAGTTGGACCGTCGGACGCGCTCACCGGCCACCGAGCTCATCGCGATGATCTGTCCGTGGCGCTGCTCGCGCATCTTCTCGCCGACGAGGACACCCACGGACACCGCTGCGGTGTAGTTGATCTGGGCGGTGAAGACGGCCTTGCGCTGGTCCTGCCACAGCTCCTCGTCGATGCCCTGCACCCCGAACGCGACGATCGCGACGTCGATGTCGCGCTCGGAGAACGCGTCGTCGATCACCGCGGCGTGGGTCTCGGGCTTCAGGGCGTCGAAGTCGATGCGCCGCACCGACGCGGCACCGGCTGCCTTCATCGTCTCGATCGCCGCGTCGCCGGCCGGGTCACCGGGGACGGTCGCGAGCACGACGTGCATCGGGCCCTTGCGGAGGTACTCCTCGCAGATGGCCAGGCCGATCTCCGACGAGCCGCCGAGCAGCAGCAGCGATTGCGGGACGCCGACGGCGTTGATCATGGGGTCCTCTCCCGGATGCGGTGGTGTGCGTCGAGCGGCGGTGCGGCTCAGGCGAGTTCGAGACGACGCGCCATGTCCGACATGAAGACGCCGTCCGGGTCGATCCGGCGGCGGACGGCGATCCACTCGTCGATCCGCGGGTACATCGAGTGGAACGACGCGGCGCTCGTGCGCGAGTCCTTGGCGGTGTACAGACGGCCGCCCATCGCCATGACACGACGGTCGAGGTCGTCGAGGAACTCGGCGAGCCCGCGCTTGACGGGGAAGTCGAGGCAGACGTTCCAGCCCTTGAACGGGAAGGACAGCGGCGCCTGGTTGCCCTCACCGAAGAGCTTGATGACGTTGAGGAAGCTGACGTGCCCCGACGCCTGCACGAACTCGATCGTGCGGGTGAACTCCGCCTCGTTCCCGGTCGGCACGATGAACTGGTACTGGCAGAATCCGCCGCCCCGCCCGTAGGCGTTGTTCCAGTCACCGAACACGTCGAGCATGTGGTAGAAGCCCGCGAGGTTCTTGACCTTGCCCTCGCTCGGCGGCCCGATGCGGTAGTAGGCCTCGCCGACGAGGGAGAAGCTCGCCTTGTTGGCCAGACCGCGCGGGAAGATGTCGGGGAACCGGACCAACGGCTTGTTGTTGAACGACAGCGGGTCGGCCTGCAGCTTCGCGGGCAGCTCGTCGACGCGAGCCAGGTTGCCGCGCGAGAACGTGCCGCGGCCGAGCTTCGGCGGCGCGCTGATCGAGTCGAACCAGCCCGACGCGTACTCGTAGCCGTCCTCGAACCCGTCGGCGAGGTGCAGGTCGATGGTCTCCTGCAGGGAGTTCGTGCGCGCGGTGTCGGCGATGAAGTAGGCGCTCTCTGTGCGCTTCATCTGGATCTTGGCGCGCAGGATGATGCCGGTGAGTCCGATGCCCGCGATGGTGGCCCAGAAGACGGAGCCGTCGGGGTCGTCGGGGGTGCCGGTGGGAGTCAGTGTGAGGACCCGACCGTCGGCGACGAGCAGGCTCATCTCGACGACGTGGTTGCCGAAGCTGCCCTGGCTGTGGTGGTTCTTGCCGTGGATGTCGTGGGCGATGGCCCCGCCGATGGTGACCTGACGGGTGCCGGGCAGCACCGGGACCCACAACCCGAACGGCAGTGCGACCTGCATCAGCGCGTCGAGGCTGACTCCGGCGTCCACGTCGACGATGCCCGTGGCCTCGTCGATCGAGTGGATCTTGCGGATCCGCGTCATGTCGACGGTGAGGCCGCCGGAGTTCTGGCCCGACTCGTTGTAGGACCGGCCCAGCCCGCGCGCGATGACACCGCGGCGCAGGTAGGACGGCTTGTCGGCCTGGTCGTCGGCGACGCGGGCGACGGCCTTCGCGACCACCTCGACGTCGGGGGTCGACAGGACGTCACCCAGGATGGGTGTGGTCCGGCTCCAGCCGACGAGTCGACGGGGCTCGACGGGCAGGTCGTCCCCGGGTGTGGCGGTGGCGTTCGTGGTGGACATCGCCGCACAGCGTAACGCGCACCGAGGTCCCGGCCCCGCGGCCGCCGTCGGCGCCCGAGCGTTTACATCTGACACGCGCTCGTGTGAGAATGCCGCCCATGGCCTCGACGAAGAGCGTGTTCATCACCGGTGCCGCGGCGGGGATCGGCCGCAAGACGGCCCTCTCCTTCGCCCGCAAGGGCTACACCGTGGGCGGCTACGACATCGACGAGGTCGGTCTGAAGTCGCTCAAGGACGAGATCGAGGACCTCGGCTCGACCGCGGTGGTCGGTCACCTCGACGTCACCGACTTCGACGAGTTCTCCGAGCGTCTGAAGGAGTTCACCGACACCACCGGTGGTCGCCTCGACGTCATGCTCAACAACGCCGGCATCCTCATCGCCGGCAAGTTCGAGGACATCAAGGTGTCGACGCTCCACAAGGAGATCGACATCAACTGCAAGGGTGTCGTGAACGGCCTGCACGCGGCCTTCCCGTATCTCAAGGCGACGAAGAACTCGGTCGCGATCAACCTCGCGTCGGCATCGGCGATCTACGGCCAGGCCGAGCTCGCCAACTACAGCTCGACGAAGCACTTCGTCCGGTCGATCACCGAGGCCCTCGACATCGAGTGGGGTGGGTACGGCATCCGCGTCGTCGCCATCTGGCCGCTGTACGTGCAGACCGCGATGACCGCGAACATCAAGACCGGCACCACCGACCGGCTGGGCATCAAGCTCGGTCCGCAGGACGTCGCCGACCGCATCCTCGAGGCGGCCGAGCCGAACCTGTTCAGCAAGGTGATCCACCAGGTGCACTACACGGTGGGCACGCAGACGCGTGTGCTGCAGGCGGGGTCGCGCTTCTCGCCGATCTACCTCACCCGACTCGTGAACAAGCGCCTCGCCGGTGGCCACTGAGGCGACCGACAGCACCGCGCCGATCGTCGTCAGCGCGGCGATCATCCGCGACGCGACCGACCGCGTCCTGCTGGTCCGCAAGCGGGGGACCAGCAGGTTCATGATGCCGGGCGGCAAGCCCGAGGCGGGTGAGACGCCGCTCGAGACGGTGGTCCGCGAGATCGCCGAGGAGGTCGGGATCGATCTCGATCCCGCGGCGCTCACCGCGTGGGGTCGGATCGAGGCGATCGCGGCGAACGAGGCCGACACGGTGTTGCTCGCCGACGTCTTCGACTGCGGCACGGTCGACGGCGACGGCTCGCACATCGAGGTGGCGGCGGAGATCGACGAGCTCCGCTGGCACGACGTCACCGACGACGACCGCGACGACCTCGCCCCGCTCTTCGTCGACCACGTCCTGCCGGTCCTGCGCCGCCGCGCTTTTTGACCCGGCCACACCCCATCTGTTGGGCGCTTGGAACCGTCTGTTGGGCGCTTGGAACCGTCTTTTGGGCACCCGGGACCGTCTGTTGGGCGCGCGGAACCGTCTGTTGGGCACCCGGGGCCGGTCAGGGGGCGTCGGACCGTGATCCCAGCGACGCCGTGACCGTGGTCCCGGGTGCGTCGCCTGCCCGGATGACACACGTGCCGGTCGGATCAACGACGACCGAGTTGCCCGCCGTGTCGCCGTAGCCATGCCCCGTCGGTCCCGCGTGGCTCGCCATCACCACATACGACCGACATCGTCGGGCGATGTGGGTCGCTCGACGCATCTGCTCGTCGATCTCGGTCCGGTGATGGACCACGCCACACGCGTAGAGATCGAGGTCGAGCGCGGCCATCGCTGCGACGTGCTGCTCGACGCCGGTGTCCTTGCAGATGCCCAATCCGACGCGCCAACCGTGGACGTCGATGAGTCCGGGTCCGGGTCCGGGCCGGAACCGCGGCTCCTCGTCAGCACCGAGGTGGCGCTTCCGATACGCGATCGTCACCCCGGCGGGGTCGATGCGCAGGGTCGCGATGTGATCGCGTCCCTCCTCGCGGACCGGGGCGCCCACCAGGGCGACGGCACCCGTCGACGTGCAGGCGTCGACGAGGTCGGCCAGCACGTCCGGGCCGTTCAGGTCGACAGGATGCGCGTCCAGGACGTATCCGGTCAGCGACAACTCCGGGAACACGACGAGGTCCGCATCGACGTTGCGGACGATGCGCGCGTGGTCGATCACCGCCGATGCGAGATCGCTCGCGAGCGACGGCTGCGCTGCGCAGACACGGAGCGTGTTCGCGGGCGGCATCAGGACATGGTCACACCTCAGAAGCGTTCCTGCCGGGGAAGCCTCTGGGCATGACGAACACGGCTCCAACCGCCCAACGAACGGTTCCTACCGCCCAACAGACGGCTCCTACCGCCCAACGAACGGTTCCAACCGCCCAACAGACGGCACGGGCGGGTTCGTTACTGCAGGGCCCATCGGGCGGAGTTGTGGCCGGGGATGCCGCTGACGCCGCCACCGCGACGGGCGCCCGCGCCGGCGATGCTCAGGCGCGGGTGACGGGTCTCGACGCCCCAGGTGCCGACCTCGTCGTCGCTCTCCGCCCACGGCCACTGCAGCGAGCGGTGGAAGATGTGGCCGCCGGGCAGTCCCGGCGACTGCTCGAGATCCCGGGGTGTTCGGACCTCGATGCACGGATCGCCGTGGCCGTCCCGCGCGACGACATCCATCACCGGTTCACCCAGAACGGCGTCGAGCGATCGCAGTGTCGCGGCGAGCGCGTCGTCCCGTGCTCCGGGGCGGTCGAACACCTCCGGCGGCATGTGCAACCCGAAGAGGGTCAGCGTCTGCATGCCGTCTGTGCCGGGCCCCAGGATGCTGCGGTCCGACAGGGTGTGGCAGTAGATCTCACACGGCGGGACCTCGGGCACACGGCCCTGCGACGCCTGTGCCCAGGCGGCGTGCAACTGCTCGAACCCCTCGTTGACGTGGAAGGTGCCCGAAAAGGCGGCCGTCGGGTCGACGGTGGGGTCGGCGAGCCGGGGGAGTCGCGTCAGCAGCAGGTTCACCTTGAGTTGGGCGCCGCGCGGATCCGGTTCTGTCGCAACGGGGTCGTCGAGCAGGGTGTTCAGCATCGCGGGAGCGCAGGCGGCGTGGATCGACGAGGCACGGGCCTCGTCGGCGCCGGCCGTCGTCCGCCAGGACACGTCCCCGTCGGCGGGGTCCACCGCCACCACCTCGGCGCCGGTCAGGATCTCGGCGCCGGCGTCGAGAGCAGCCCGGGCGAGTGCCCCGGTCACCGCTCCCATACCCCCGACGGGCACGTCCCAGTCGCCGGTGCCGTTGCCGATCAGGTGGTAGAGCAGGCAGATGTTCTGCTGCAGCGACGGGTCGTCGAGATCGGCGAAGGTCCCGATCAGCGCATCGGTCGCGACGATCCCTCGCACGGTGTCGTCGGTGAAGTCCCGACGGAGCCAGTCCCCGAGCGGTCGCTCGACGAGGTCGGTCCAGACGTCGCCGACGAGGTCGCGGGCCCCGGAGGTCGACGTCAACGGCTGCGTCATCGTCGGGAACACGCGCTGCGCCACGCCGCCCATCGCGCCGTAGAACCGTTGCCACGCATCGTGATCGGCGTCCGAACCGGTGACCGACCGGAATGCGGCGCGTGTCGCAGCGTCGTCGCCGCCGTCGACGAGGATCCCGCGCCCGGGCTTCCCGGGAACCGGTGTGTACGACGAGAAGCGGCGCCGCACCAGTCGGAGGTCGAGCTCCAGGTCGCTGACGACGTGCCGCGGCAGCAGCGACACGAGGTAGGAGTATCGCGACAACCGTGCGGCGACACCGGGGAACACCTCGGCCGAGATGGCCGCCCCGCCGACGTGATCCGACCGCTCGAGCACCAGCACCCGACGACCGGCGCGCGCGAGATATGCCGCCGCGGTGAGCCCGTTGTGGCCGGCGCCGATCACGATGTCGTCGTAGCTCCGCACGAGGTGACGGTAGCCCGCGTCTCAGCCGAGGACGAAGGCGACGAGGAACCCCGCGGCGGTGCAGATCCCGACCCACCAGCCACCGTCGCGATACGCCTCCGGCATCAGTGAGTCCGCGAGCACCGCGAGGGTCGCACCGCCGGCGAACGCCTGCACCGTGCTGATCCCGGTCTGCGGGATGACATCGGACAGGGCGTAGCCGGCGACGGTGACCGCGACGAGGACGGCCGCCGTCACCGACCACAGGGTCATGGCCCGCGTCGTGGTGAACCGGTGTGCGGTGCGCATCAGCGCGGCTCCGCTGACGGCCTCGGGCACGTTGCCGACCGCGACCGCCACCACCAGGACCAGCCCGCCCCCGGTGGTGAGCGAGACACCGAGCGCCGTGTTCTCGGGCACCCCGTCGAGGATCGACCCCAGCATCAACGCCGGACCGATCGCGGCCGGGCCCAGGCGCTGCTCGATGACACGGTTGGCCACGACGTAGAGGGCGGCGCCCGCGAACAACGCGACACCGGCGACGATCGGGCCCGCCTGGTGGAAGGCCGGTTCGAACAACTCCGACGACACCGCGGCGATCATGGTCCCGGCGCCGAACGCCATCAGGCCTGCGAGCAACCACCGTGGGAGCGTCCAGCGCAGACCGATGGCCGCGCCCGCGGCCAGCGGTAGGGCCGTCGCCAGCCCGTAGAGCACTGCGGTGATCACATCGCCGCTGTACCCCCTGATTACCCTCGGCAACCGTGAGCACCTTCTCCGCGCGCGTGGCCCGCGAATCCGACGGCGACATCACCCTGCACACCGAGACCGTGGATGACGACTTCCTGCCCGACGGCGGGGTCCGCATCGACGTGACGCACTCGTCGGTGAACTACAAGGACGCCCTGGCGATCACGCCGAAGGGGGGAGTGGTCCGGAACTACCCGATCGTCCCCGGCATCGACCTCGCCGGCACGGTCGCGTCGAGCGACGACCCGTCGTTCGCCGTCGGCGATCCCGTTCTCCTGCACGGATATCAGACCGGCGTGTCCCGTCACGGTGGCTACGCCGAGCGGGCCGCGGGTCCCGCCGCCCAGATCGTCGCCCTCGGTGACGGGCTGACCCCCGCCCAGGCCGCGACGATCGGCACCGCCGGTTTCACCGCGGCGATGAGCGTCGCCGCTCTCGTCGACCGCGGTCTCCGACCCGAGGACGGCAAGGTCCTCGTGACGGGCGCGTCGGGTGGCGTGGGCATCGTCGCCGTCGATCTCCTCGCCGGTCTCGGCTACGAGGTGGTCGCCTCCAGCGGCAAGGACCACGCCCGCGACCTGCTCGCCGAGCTCGGCGCCGCGGAGGTGATCGGGCGCGTGCCGGAGGATCCGGACGCGAAGATCAAGCCGCTCGGCAGCGAGACATGGGCGGCCGCCGTCGACTGCGTCGGCGGTCCCACACTCGCGTGGGTGCTGTCGACCATCCGCTACGGCGGGGCTGTCGCGGCCAGCGGTCTCACCGGCGGTGCGGGGTTGCCCACGACGGTGATGCCGTTCATCCTGCGCGGGGTCGCGCTGCTCGGCATCGACTCGGTGCAGGCGCCGATCGACACCCGTCGTGCCCTGTGGGCGCGGCTTGCCGACGACCTGCGCCCGCCCCACCTCGACCGGGTCACCACCGAGGTGACCGTCGGCGAGGTCGATTCCGCGCTGGCCGAGATCGCGCGGGGTGAGCGGATCGGCCGGACCCTCGTGCGCGTCGCCGGCGGCTTCTGAGACCGATCAGGCCGAGGGGCTGACCAGGATCTTCACCGCGGTGTCGGTGTGGTCGATGAGCGTGTGCAGCCCCGCGTCGACGAGGTCGTCGAGCGCGATGCGGCCGGTGATGAACGGCGCGAGGTCCACGGTCCCGTCCTGGACCAGGGCGATCGCCGCCGCGTGGTCCCGCACGTAGGCGATCGTCCCACGGAGGTCGATCTCCTTGAGGACCAGCTTCTGCATGTCGACGGTCGCGGGCGCACCCCAGATCGACACGTTGACGACCACACCCGCCGGGCGCACCGCGTCGAGCACGTCGTCCAGGACGGCGTTCACCCCGGCGCACTCGAAGCCGAGGTCGGCACCGAGTCCGTCGGTCAGCTCGCGCACGCGGTCGCCGATCGCCCCGTCGCGCGGGTTGAGGACGTGGTCGGCGACGGCCTGCGCCCGCTCGATGCGCGCCGAGCTGACCTCCGACACGACCACCGTCACACCCATGCCGCGCAGCACCGCCGCGACCAGCAGTCCGATCGGCCCCGACCCGCCGACCACCGCGGTCTGTCCGGCTCGTGCTCCGCTGCGTTCGACGGCGTGGTGGGCCACCGACAGCGGTTCGATGAGCGCCGCCTGGTCCAGGGGCATGTCGCCGACGGGATGCACCCAGCGCCGCGGGACGACGACCTTCTCGGACAGTCCGCCGCCGCCTCCGGCGAGACCGATGAAGCCCATCCGGGTGCACAGGTGGTAGTTGCCCTCGAGGCAGGGCGGGCACTCGTCGCACACCACGTACGGCTCGACGACGACCCCGTCGCCGACGGCCAGGTCGTCGACACCCTCACCCAGGGCGCTGACGGTGCCGGAGAACTCGTGCCCCATCGTGACCGGTGTGTCCTCGCCGGTCAGCGGGTGTGGGTGTCCGTGCGCGGGGATGAAGATCGGCCCCTCGAGGTACTCGTGCAGGTCGGTGCCACAGATGCCGCACCACGCCACGTCGATGGCGACCGTGCCCGGACGGACGTCGGGTTCGGCGACGTCCTCGATGCGGATGTCCTTGCGACCGTGGAAACGCGCTGCCCTCATGAGTCCTCCTGCGGTGGTGGTGTGTGCGGACCGTAGGCGCGAGCGCGTCGGGCCCGACAGCGTTGCAGGGCGTTGCGAGTGTCAGGAGTCGGCTGTCGCGACCGCTGCGCGCAGGTCGGCCGTCCACAGTTCCGGTTCCTCCCACGCCGCGAAATGCCCGCCCCGGTCGTGATCGCGGAACTCCACGACGTTCGCGTACCGTGCGGCGAATTCGCGGGGTGCCGGCTTGGTGTCGTGCGCGAACGTGCTCAGGACCGTCGGGGTGGAGACGTAGGGGACCGGGGGCACCGGCGACGCGTACGTCGTGAACGAGGAACCGATGCTCTCGGTGAACCACGACGCGCTGATCCAGGTCAGCATGTCCTCGTCGGGCATCGGTGAACCCGACCACGACAGCAACTTCTCGCCGATCCATGCGGCGAGGCCGGCGGGTGAGTCGGCGAGGCCGGCCGCGAGAGTCTGCGGCTTGGACGACTGCTCGACGATGTAGCCGCCCTCCGCCCGCTGCCACCTCGCGGCGAGATCGAGGTAGGCGAGGTCGTCGGGCCCCAGCTGCGTACGGTCGGCGAACACCGCGTGCATGGGTGAGATGTTCGTGAGGTGCAGGGCGGACACCCGGTCGGGGGCGAGGTCCGCGAGATGCTCGGCGACGTCGGCGCCGACGTCGCCGCCCGACACCACGTACCGGTCATGGCCCAGTTCGGCCATCATCCCGGCCACGATCCCGGCGATCGTACGGGTGTCGGTGCCCGGTCCGCCGGCGGCGAACGGGTGGCCCGGCAGGGCGGGGGCGACGACGTGGAGGTCGCGCATGAGGGGCAGCGCCTTCTCGAACCGCAGAACCGAGTCGGGCCATCCGTGCAGCAGGACCACCACCGGCGCGTCGGGTTCGGAGGCAGGTTGATGGACGACGGACAGCGTCGCGTCCCCGCTCCCGACGAGCCGCCACGGCAGAGCGAGGATGTCGGCCTCCTTCGCGCGCCAGTCGAACTCGGCCCATCGGCGCAGCAGGCGGAGCAGGACCCACCGATCCATCCCGCGTGCACCGTCGGCGTCGCCCATGGTCGGTGACAGTCGGGTCGACAAGAGTCGTCGTCGCAGGTCCGTGAGGTCGGCGTCGGGTACAGAGGCGAACGGGAACGGCATGTGTACGACCATACACATGATGTGTACGCACGTATACACATGCGGACGTCGCCGTCTACGCTGCTGTCATGGCCGACAGCTCGACGCGACCGCGTGATGCCGCCCGGACGAGAGGGCACATCCTGACCCACGCCCGCCGCGAGTTCGCCCGCGTGGGATACACCGCGTCGACCGTGCGCGGTATCGCGCGCGCAGCCGGTGTCTCGCCGAACCTGATCACCCGCTATTTCGGCGGAAAGGAAGGGCTCTTCGTCGCCGCCGGCGACATCCGTCTCGGCGTGGGCGAGATGATCGACGGACCGCGTGGGTCCATCGGCGCGCGGATGGCCGACGCCATCGTCGGACGGTGGACGTCCATCGAGGGCGCCGATCCGTTGCTGGTTCTGCTGCGATCGGCGGGCGAGCACCGCGATGCCGCGGACGCGTTGGCGAACTTCCTCGACGCGGAGTCCCTGGAGCCTCTGCGCCGGCAGTTCGTCCGGTACGGCATGACCGACGCCGAGGCCGACGACCGTGCTCGCGCCATCGATGTGTTCCTGCTCGGCGTGTCGGCCCGGATGCGTGTCCTGCGGGACGACCTCGGACCGGCCGACGAACTGCGGGAGTGGATCGCGTCCGCCATCCAGCGACTCGTGGACGGCGCCTGACGACGGTCCTCTTCGCGGTCGCGACCTGTCGACTGTCTCTACCCTGGGAGAGATGAGTGCCCCCACCGCGATCCGCGGCCTCGTCGACCTCGACACGAGCTTCGTGCGCGACCTCGAGGGGATGTACGTGCCGTGGTCCGGCGACGTCGTCCCCGATCCCGAGATCGTCGTCCTGAACGAGCCGCTCGCGCGGGAACTCGGGCTCGACCCCGACCGCCTGCGCAGCGCCGACGGGGCCGCGTTGTTGGCCGGGTCGGCGCCTCCCGCCGACACCACCACCATCGCGATGGCCTACTCGGGCCACCAGTTCGGCAACTTCTCACCGTTGCTCGGTGACGGTCGAGCGCTGCTCCTCGGTGAGCTCGTCGCCCCCGACGGCACCCGACGGGACCTGCACCTCAAGGGATCCGGCCGCACGCCGTTCGCGCGAGGAGGCGACGGCAAGGCCGTCCTCGGTCCGATGCTGCGTGAGTACCTGGTGTCGGAGGCCATGCACGCGCTGGGGATCCCGACGACGCGATCGCTCGCCGTGACGGCGACGGGGCAGTCGGTGCAGCGCGAGCAGCCGGAGCCGGGTGCGGTGCTGGCGCGTGTCGCGTCGAGCCATCTGCGCGTCGGCAGTTTCGAGTTCGCGGTCCGTCGTGGCCCGCTCGTCATCGAGCTGACCCACTACGCGATCGCGCGTCACCACCCCGACCTTCTCCAGATCGACGACGTCGGCGACCGCGTGATCGCGTTCTTCGAGCGCGTCCTCGACGCGCAGGCGTCGCTGATCGCGCAGTACATGGGCGTCGGATTCATCCACGGCGTGCTCAACACCGACAACACGACTATCTCCGGCGAGAGCATCGACTACGGGCCCTGCGCCTTCCTCGACGCGCACGACCCGGCGACGGTGTTCAGCTCCATCGACACGATCGGCCGCTACGCGTTCGGGAACCAGCCGGCCGTGATCGGGTGGAATCTCGCCCGGTTCGCGGAGGCCCTGATCCCACTCGTGGGCGCTCGGGACGACGGCGAGGTCGACGCCGATGCGGCGATCGCCCGGCTGACGGACTCGCTGTCGACCTACGCCGCGCGCTACGAACACCACGCCGCCGCGGTGAGCGCGCGCAAGATCGGGCTGCGGGTCGCCGGCGATCCCTCGCCGCTCGACGACGCGGAGTCGTCGCTGCTCACCGACCTCGAGACGCTGATGCGCGACCAGCGCGTCGACCACACCGGGTTCTTCCGGGCGCTGTCGGTGGACCTGTGGGCGCATGCGTCGGGGCACGAGCCGACGGAGACCGCCAGCCTCGCGCCGGGGGACACCACCCGACCCTGGCTCGACCGGTGGTTCTCGGTGCTGGGGGAGCGCGCGACCACCGCGACAGCCGACGCGATGGACACCGTCAACCCGGTCGTCGTCCCCCGCAACCACCTCGTCGACGAGGCGTTGCGGGCCGGCGAGGCGGGCGACATGGGCCCCTTCCACGCGCTGTTCGCGGCGGTGACGCACCCGTTCGACGCACCGTCGGACCCCCGGTACGCGCTGCCCGCGCCGGACGGTTTCGCGGACGGGTTCCGGACCTTCTGCGGGACCTGACGCGCAGGTCACGTGCGTGACCGCGCTCCCGTGCGAACGCTCGGTAGGGTGTGTGCTCGTGAGCGAGTGGTGCGGGGCTAGGTTGAAGCCATGACCGACGAGCGGGCCACCGTGACGGAGCCGTGGCGCGACTACGACCGCTCGGAGTTGTCGGCACCGCTGGCGGCCGCGCTGGCGGCATTCGAGGAGCAGGGCTACCACGGGACGTCGGTCCGCGAGATCGCCGGCCGCGCCGGGCTGTCGGTGCCGGGGCTGTACCACCACTACCCGTCGAAGCAGTCGCTGCTGCAGGGTCTGCTCGAGATGACGATGAACGACCTGACGTGGCGGACCGAGAGTGCGCTCGCGGCCACCGGCGACGACCCGGTGGATCGCTACGACGCCGTCGTCGAGGTGCTGTTGCAGTTCCACATCCACCGTCGCGCACAGGCGTTCATCGGGTCGTCGGAGATTCGCAGCCTGGAGCCGGACTACCGGCCGGTCTACACGCAGAAGCGCCGCAAACTGCAGGGCATCGTCGACGACCTGATCCGCGACGGCGTCCGCGCCGGCGTGTTCGCCACCGGCGACCCCAAGGACACGGGCCGGGCCATCACGACGATGTGCGTGGGCGTGTCGACCTGGTATCGCCCGGACGGTCGGCTCTCCGCCGACGAGATCGTGGCCCGGTTCGGACGGATCGCTCGCGCGGCCGTCGGCTACACCGGGGACGCAGACACATCACCCGCCGACGAAGGGATCTGACCCATGGCCGTGGACTTGCGCTACGACGACGAGGTCCAGAAGACGATCGCGGCGACGGAGGCGTTCATCGCCGACGTCGTGCTGCCGCTGGAGGAGGAGTTCGCGGGCGACTTCGAGAAGGCCGGCGGGGAGCACCTGCGGGTCGAGCTGCAGGAGAAGGCGAAGGCGGCAGCCGTGTTCGCGCCGCACGCGCCGGTCGAGTACGGCGGACTCGGCCTGAACATGTCCGATCGCGCGCCGGTGTTCGAGGCGGGTGGCCGGTCGGTCTTCGGCCCCATAGCGCTGAACATCGGCGCCCCCGACGAGGGCAACGTGCACATGCTCGCCCACATCGCCTCGCCCGCGCAGAAGGAGCAGTTCCTCGCCCCGCTCGCGCACGGCGACGTGCGGTCGGCGTTCGCGATGACCGAGCCGGAACCCGGTGCGGGATCGGATCCCTCGGCGTTGACGACGGCGGCGACGCGCGTCCCCGGCGGGTGGTCGATCACGGGCCACAAGTGGTTCATCACCGGCGCCGACGGCGCGGGCTTCTTCATCATCATGGCGCGCACGTCGGGGTCGCCCGGCGAGAGCGGCGGCGCGACGATGTTCCTCGCGCCTGCGCCCGACGAGGGCATCGAGATCGTCCGCCACATGGGGACGACAGACCGTGCCGGACTGGGTGGTCACTGCGAGATCCGGTTCCGGGAGCTGTTCGTCCCCGACGAGAACGTGCTGGGTGAGGTCGACGAGGGCTTCCGGTACGCGCAGGTGCGGCTCGGCCCGGCGCGGATGACCCACGTGATGCGGTGGCTCGGCGTCGCGGTCCGCGCGCACGAGGTCGCGGTCGACTACGTCGCCCGCCGACGGGCCTTCGGGGGCCGTCTCGGTGATCTCGGCATGATCCAGCAGATGGTGGCCGACAACGAGATCGACCTGGCCGCGTCGCGTGCGCTGCTCGTGAAGGCTTGTCACGAGCTGGATCTCGGCCGCCACGCGAGCAACGAGACGTCGATCGCCAAGACCTTCGCCGCCGAGGCCTACTCGCGCGTCGTCGACCGTGCGATCCAGATGTGCGGTGGTTCCGGTGTCACCGACGACCTGCCGCTCGCGCGGCTGCAGGCCGAGTTGCGCCCGTTCCGCATCTACGACGGCGCCTCGGAGGTGCATCGCTGGGCCATCGCCAAGCGGGCGGTCGGCCGGGCGGCGAAGAAGCAGCAGTCGGAGGCGGCGCGGTGACCACCACGACGTCGCTGCCGGGCATGGATCCCGTTGCACTGCGCGGGTTCCTGATCGACTCCGGTGTCGAGGTCGAGGGTGACCTCGACGTCCACCTGATCTCGGGCGGACGGTCGAACCTGACTTTCGGTGTCACCGACGGCACCACCAGGTGGGTGGTACGTCGTCCGCCGACGAGCGGCCTCACCCCGTCCGCCCACGACATGAACCGGGAGTGGACGGTCACCCAGGCGCTGCAGGGCACCGCGGTCCCGGTGGCGCCGACGGTCGCCTTCGACGCCGACGGTTCCGTGCTGGGTGCGCCGTGCACGGTGGTGGGCTGGGTCGACGGGACGGTGATCCGCAGTGCGTCGGATCTGGACGGACTCGACGACGCCGCGGTGGACCGCAACGTCGACGCGCTGATCCGCAGCCTCGCCGACCTGCACGCCGTCGATCACGAGGCTGCCGGGCTCGGCGAGTTCGGTCGCCCCGAGGGGTTCGTCGCGCGGCAGGTGAAGACGTGGACGCGGCAGTGGGGCATCGTGAAGACCCGTGACCTGCCGGACGTGGAGAAGCTGGCCGGCCTGCTGGCCGAGAACATCCCGACCGACTCCGCGAACGCGGTCGTGCACGGGGACTTCCGTGTCGACAACACCATCCTCGACGCCGACGACCCGGGAGTCGTTCGTGCCGTGGTGGACTGGGAGATGTCGACCCTGGGCGACCCGCTCACCGACGTCGCGTTGATGTGTGTGTACCGCCAGCCCATCTTCGACCGGGTGCTGGGCCTCTCGGCCGCGTGGACCAGCCCGCGCTATCCCGACACCGACGATCTCGCCCAGCGATACGCGACGGCGGCCGGTGTCGAGATGGCGCACTGGGACTTCTACCTCGCGCTGGCGAACTTCAAGCTCGGCGTGATCGGCGAGGGCATCGCCTATCGCGCCCTGCAGGGATCGTCGTCGGGCGAGGGTGCCGAGAAGGCCGCCGAGGCGACACAGGAGTTCATGGCCGAAGGTCTCCGCGCCCTGAGCTGAGCCCGAGCAGTCGGCGCCTCAGCGGATGACGCGGTAGCGCAGGTGCACCGTGTGCGGCGGTGCCTCGAGGACCCGGGTGAGTTCGAGTCCGGGCGTGCCGGGGGCGAAGCCGTCGAACAGCCGCTCGCCTCCGCCGAGGATCTCGCCGCTCACCTGCAGGTCGATCTCGTCGACGACGCCGGCGGCGATGGCCTGTCGCGCGCACGACGCGCCGCCTGCGATCGAGATCGACCGGCCCTGCGCGGCGTCGACGGCCTGGCGGTACGCGGACTCGATGCCGCCGGTGACGAAGTGGAACGTGGTGCCGCCGGCCATCTCGATCGGCTCGTGCGCGAAATGGGTCAGCACGAACACGGGGCAGTGGTACGGCGGCTCGTCGCCCCACCAGCCGCGCCAGTCGGAATCACCCCAGTCGCCTCGGATGGGGCCGAACATGTTGCGGCCCATGATGGTCGCGCCCATCCCGTCGAGCATGTCCGACATGACCTGCTTGTTCACGGGGTGTTCGGCGTCGGGACCGATGTGCCATCGGTGGAGTGCGGGTCCGCCGATGCCCAGCGGGTTGTCGGCGCTCTGCTCGGGGCCGGCGACGTAGCCGTCCGCCGAGATCGACATCGACAGGTTCGTCCTGCTCATGGGGTCACTCCTGCTCGCACGGGTGGTCTCGGAGGTATGGACCCGGGTTCCGGGCAGAACTCATCGGCCGGCGGCCTTCTCGCCCCGCAGGGTGAGCACGGTGCTGGTCGCGGTGGCGACGGTCTTCCCGTCGTCCCGTGTGATGTCGCAGGCGTAGTGCTGCACGGTCGACCCGATGTGGGTGGGGTGGGCGGCCGCCCTCAGGGTGCCGGCCCACATCGGCCGCAGGAACGTCATGTGCAGGTCGATGCTGGTGAACGACTCACCGCGCGCGATCGTCGTGGACCGCGCGGTCCCGATCGCTGCGTCGGCCAGTTCGCTGATGAACCCACCGTGGACGGTGCCCTGCTGGTTGCTGTGCAGGTCTGGGTCGGTGACGACGGTCAGCGTGGCCGTCCCCGCGTCGACCTCGACGATCTCGAACCCGAGCAGGCGCGAGATGGCGGTCGGGTAGCGCAGATGCGTCCGGTCGTCGGGGCCCAGCGTGTCGGCGACCTGCCGCCGCAGGTATTCGAGGACGGGCAGTTCTTCCCCACTCATCGGAACGTCATGACGTCGCGATCGGTGACGAGGTCGACGTGGGCGTGGTCGTTGACCGACACGATCGACATGCCGGTGCGGCCGGCGATCAGCTTCGTGACCGAGGTGTTGATCATCGTCCGCGCGACGGTCAGCCAGCGCTCGTCGTCCAGGCCCCAGAGCGTCGCGATGACGGCGGCGATGGTGCCCGCCGACGACACCGCGACCACGGTCCGCCCCGAACCCGCCTCCGTCGCGAGATCCCGTGCGGCCGCGTCCGCCCGCGCGCGGTAGTCGCGGTAGGACTCGCTGCCGACGGACGCCCCGGCGACCCAGCTCCGGAGGTCGTCGTCGAGCTTCGCCTGGAAGCCCGCGCCGTGCACGTTCTCGCCGGACTCACCACCGGTCGCGATCGCGCCCAGGTCGTACTCGTCCCATCGGGCGTCGGTCGCGGGATCGGGTGCATCGGAGAACGCGTCGAGGACATGCCGCAGGGTCTGCTGCTGGCGCGCCAGGGACCCCGCGACGGCGTGATCGACCCGACCGATCCGCGTTGCCAGCGCCCGTCCGGCACGACGGGCCTGCTCGTTCCCGACATCGGTCAGACCGCCCGCCGAGGACTGCGCGTCGGCGAGCGATCCGTATGCCTGCGCGTGGGCCTGACCGTGACGGACGAGGTAGACGACTCCCATGAGCCCATCATGGCCGAGCGACCGGTTGTGCCGGCTCGCGATCCCGGACCACAAGGGTGACGAGGGCCATCAGGACCAACAGAGCAGCCGCGCATGTCGCCGCGATGTGCAGGCCATCGACGTAGGCGAGCCGTGCTGCGTCCAGAACGGCTCGCCCGGCGTCACCGCCCAGTCGGGAGGCGGTCGCGACCGCCGCCCCGAGTCCATCGGCCGCGGAGCCGGACACACCCGGAACCGAGGTGTCCACGGTCGATCGATAGACCGCCGTGAGGACACTGCCGAGCACGGCGATGCCGATCCCGCCGCCGAGTTCACTGCTGGTCTCGAGCATCCCGGCGACGGCACCCGCGCGATCGGACGGCGCCACACCGACGACGTGGTCGGCGACGATCGTCGCGGCCGCGATCAATCCGCCGGCGATCAGGGTGCTCGCGGCGAGCATCGTCCACAGCGACGCGATGCCGGCGGCCCACGTCGTCGCGAAGCCACCCGCCGCGACGAGAAGTCCGCACGCCATCACGGTCGGGCCACCCCATCGGGCGGCGAGCGTCGTCGAGAAGGGTGCGACCGCCACGACGACGACTGTCGGGGCCAGGCTCCACAGCGCCGCGGTGAGCGGGGGGTAGCCGAGCACCGACTGCAGGTACTGCGTGACCAGGACGGCGTTGCCGACGACCCCGAACATCGCGGTGAGATTGACGCCGACGGACGTGGCGACGCGCCGGTCGGCGACGAGGCGGAGGTCCATCAACGGGTTCGCCAGCGACAGCTGCCTCTGCACGAAGACGACGCCGAGGGCGATTCCGGCCGTGAGGACGGCCAGCGACGTCGGGGTGAGGCCGTCGGTGCCCATCGCCTTGATCGCGCCGACCGTAGGCAGGACCGCACCGAGCGCGAGGCCGCCACTCGCCACGTCGATCTGTCGCGACCGATCACCGGTTCCTCCCGGTAGCAGCGTCGGCGCCGCGACGAGAAGCGCCGCCATCACAGGGATGTTGACGAGAAAGACCGAACCCCACCAGAAGTGCTCGAGCAGAGCCCCGCTCACGATCGGCCCGACGGCGACACCGCCTGCCATCACCGCCGACCACACACCGATCGCCCGTGCCCTCGCCGCGTCGTCGGTGAACAGGTGCCGGATGAGTGCGAGCGTCGACGGCATCAGGGTCGCGCCGGCGACCGCGAGCACGGCCCTGGCGCCGATGAGCATCGCGGCACTCGTCGAGAACGCCGCGAGCAGAGACGCGGCGGAGAACGTCGTCGCGCCGACCAGCAGCAGGCGACGGTGCCCGACGCGGTCGGCCACCGCGCCCATGGTCAGCAGCAGCCCGGCGAGGACCAGCCCGTAGACGTCGAAGATCCACAACTGCTGGGCAGGCGACGGATGCAGGTCGGCGGCGATGTCCGGCACCGCGAAGAACAGGACCGAGACGTCCATGGAGACGATCAACATCGGCAGGCACAGGGCGAGGAGGCCCCACCAGGGGGATCGTGAGGGGTGCATCGCGGCTCCATCTGTGTACGCAATCAACTGTTTAGTAGGTACGCACTTTAGGAACACAACTGCGTACAGCGCAAGCAGTTTGTTAGCCTGGGTCGGTGAGCAGCGACGATGTGGCGGTGCCCCGATATCTCGAGGTGTTGTGGGATCGTCCGTCGGGAACCCGCCGTGGACCGAAACCGGGTGTCGGGATCCGAGACATCGGGGCCGCCGGCGTCCGGGTGGCCGACCGCGGTGGGGCCGAGACGATCTCCATGAAGGCGGTCGCGACCGAGCTCGGGATGACGTCGATGTCGCTGTACCGGTACGTCACCAACAAGGACGAACTGCTCGCGGTCGTCCTGGACGAGGCCTACGGCCCTTGCCCCCGCGACACCGTGGAGGGCGGGACATGGCGAGAGCGAGTGGAGTCGTGGACCCGTGCGATCGCCGCAGCGTTGACCGCCAGGCCGTGGATCGTCGACATCCCCCTCTCGGCACCGCCCGCCACACCGAACGTGCTCGGTTGGACCGACGCGGGCGTCGCCGCGTTCGAGGGAACCGGTCTGCCCGCACGCTCGGTGCTCAGCTCATTGCTCGTCCTCGACGGGTTCGTCCGCAACCACGTCCGTCAGTCGACTCAGCTCGGAGCGCTCCGCGCGGACGGCAGTCGGGCACCCGACGACAGGTCCTACGAGAAGGGGATCCTGGCCCTCGTCGGTGACACCGGACGGCTCCCCGCCCTGGCCGCTGCAGCCGCGGAGATATCCCACGGTGAGGCGTCGGACTTCTACGCCGACGAGCTCGACTACGGGATCGCGGTGTTGCTCGACGGGCTCACGCACCGCGTCGAGAGCGTGCGGTCCGATCCGTCCCGAGAGACCGACCGGACCGGGTACGCATCGTCGAATCGGTTGTGAAGCAACCACATCGACGGGATAATCGGGGGCCTGTGGAATGTCCGTCCAAAGTCAGGTACCAGGAGGAGTCATGTCACGGGTGACGTCGTTGGCCCGCAGTCGGGTGGCGTTGTGGGCCGCCGGGTGGGTCGGCCTCTACATCGGTTTCGCGATCGCCGGCTTCATCCGACTCGCGGCCGACGAACGGTCTGAGACGACCTGACGCGCTGAACGCGACGTCGCCGACGACGGCGACGACCTGTGCGCGGTGTCCGTCCGCTGTCGGACGCGCTCCGCTGTGAGCGAAACGCGGTGTCGCGCGCGGCACCGCCCGGGCCCGCACCACTACGGTGGCGGGAAGGTCCCTGCTCGGGACGGACGCGCACGGGAGAAGGAGGCACCGATGACCGACCTGCATGTGGTCCCCGCGGACGAGGACGTCGCACCGGTCGCCGCCCCACTGCTCCGTGAGCTCCTCGGTGCCACCCTCCGCGCGGCACGCCAGCGCCAGCAGCGGACCCTCAAGGACGTGGCCGACCGCGCCGGCGTCTCGATGACCTACCTCTCGGAGATCGAACGCGGCCGCAAGGAGGCGTCGTCCGAGGTCGTCGGCGCCGTCACCCGCGCACTCGGTGGCGAACTGGTCGACCTCCTCACCGAGATGGCCGGTGCCGTGGCCCGGCCCGCACCCGCCGCCGCGCCGGCGCGCACGACCGCGATCCGCGCCGTCGCCTGATCACCCGTCGGTCGCGTCGCGGCCGGCGTCGTGGACGACCAGGGCGATCTGCACCCGGTTCGTCAGCCGCAGCTTGTCAAGGATGTGGGAGATGTGGCTCTTCACCGTCGCGACGGTGACGAACAGTTCCCGCGCGATGTCCGCGTTCGACAGTCCCTGGGCGAGTGCCCCCGCAACACGCAGCTCCCCGGCGGTCAGTGCCGCGAGCTGATCGCGCGCGGTCGCGGCCCGCTCGTCGCGCTCGGGGCCGGCCACGCGGTCGATGAGCCTGCGCGTCACGGTCGGGGAGAGGATCGGGTCGCCGGCGTGCACCGCCCGGATGGCGGCGACGAGATCCGCGGGCGGGGTGTCCTTCACGAGGAACCCGGACGACCCGGCGCGCAGGGCCCGCACGACGAGGTCGTCGGCGTCGAAGGTCGTGAGCACGACGACGTGGGGTGGGTCGGGCAGGGCACGGATGGCGGCGGTGGCGTCGATGCCGTTCACCTGCGGCATCCGCAGGTCCATCAGCACGACGTCCGCCCGTGTCTCGCGCACGAGGTCGACGACGCCGGATCCGTCGGCGGCCTCGCCGACCACCTCGATGTCGGGCTCTCCCCCGATCATCGTGCGGATCCCCGCTCGCACCAACCACTCGTCATCGACGAGCAGCACCCGGATCACGCGACCGCCCCCGTCTGCCAGGGCAGTCGGGCCTCGAGGACGAAGCGGTGTTCGACGACGCCATGGGTGAGCGATCCACCCGCCAGCGTGACCCGTTCCTCGAGCCCGGTCAGTCCCGTCCCGGTCCCGGGGATCGGTCGATGGTCGCCCGACCGGTTCAGCGGCTGGCTGACCGTGACGCGCAGGCCCCGACCCGGCCCGCCCACGACGTCGACGGAGACGGGCACCGGTCCGGCGTGCTTGCGCGCGTTGGTCAGTCCCTCCTGGACCACGCGGTAGGCGGCGCGGCCGACGACGCCGGGGATGTGCGCCGGATCGTCGATCTCGATGTGCGGCGTGATCGTGGCGCCGGACCCGCGACACTCGTCGAGCAGGTCGTCGACGTCGGCCAGCGACTGCGGCTCCGCGACCAGGTCGTCGGTCTCGCGGAGCATGGCGATCACGTCGCGGAGGTCCTCCAGCATCTGGTGCACCCCGCCCCGGATCACGCCCGCGGCGCGGGCGATGTCCTCCGGCGGCGCGTCCGGCCGGTACTCGAGCGCGCCGGCGTGCACCGACAGCAGGCTCATCCGGTGCGCGAGGACGTCGTGCATCTCCCGGGCGAGGCGCTCGCGTTCGGCGGCCCGTGCCGCGGCGAGGCGTTCACGTTGCTCGGACTCGGCGCGGTTCGCCCTCTCCGCCAACGAGATCAACAGTTGGCGGCGGCTGCGTATCGATGTCCCCCACCCGATCGCGCCGCCGGTGAGCAGCACGCTGAACGCCAGCGTGATCCAGAACTGCGTCCCGTCGACCCGCGCGACCAGCACCAGGTTCAGCTGGGCGGCCACCAGACCCAGGACGCCGACGGGGACGGCGTGGCGGAGTGGTCGGTGCACGGCGAGGGAGAACGACGCGAGATACGCCGCACCCGCGACGGCGGTGAAGGGGATGCAGATCAGGTTGGTGACGATCGCGATCGGCATGGGCCACCGCCGCCGCCACACCAGGGCCGCGCAGGACAGCGCTCCGACCACCAGATCGGGCCAGAGCGAGAGCGTGCTGCCGCCCATTCCCGGCACCGCGGCCAGCACCCCGATCGTCGCGGCGAGCGCGATCACGAGCGCGTCGACGAGGATGTCGCGCGCGGTCCGTCGCCCCCGCAGGGGACGCGGGTCGCCGTCGAGTTCCGCCTGCACGACACCGGGCAACCACGGACGTCGCACGCGGACGGGGTCCGGTGCCGGGGTGCTCGGATAGGGCAGCGGCAGGGTCATGACGGGGACATCGTCGCCCATCGCCGCGGTCGTGCGCATCCGGCGGAAGTCGGAGGTCGCGATGAGTTCCGGTCGCGGACGGTGTCAGTACCGGCGACCGCATCACCGACCGCAAGGAGCACCCGATGTCCCGCATGTTGTTCGTCAACCTCCCCGTCGCCGACGTCGCCGCGTCGCGCTCGTTCTTCACCGGGCTCGGGTTCGACATCAACGAGACCTTCTCCGACGAGACCACCATCAGCGTCGTGATCAACGAGCTGACGACGGTGATGATGCTGCAGACCGACCGCTTCACGTCGTTCCTGGCCGACGGCGGCATCGTCGACACCACACAGGCCCGCGAGGCGTTGTTCGCGCTGTCCGCCGACAGTCGTGAGGCCGTCGACGCACTCGCGGACGCTGCCCTGGCCGCGGGCGCCACCGTGTGGACCGACGCGCAGGACCACGGCTTCATGTACGGCCGCAGCTTCCGCGACCTCGACGGTCACGCCTGGGAGATCGTGTGGATGGACCCGGCGCAGATGCCGGGGGAGTGACCCCTCAGCCCTGCGTGGCCGCCGAGGCCGGCGGCCTCGCAGGCAGACCGAAGCGCGCGAACAACGCCTCGGTGTCGTCGTGGAAGAAGACCACGGCGTGGTCGACGGTGCGGCCGTCGGCGGACAACTCGAGGACCTGCAGTTGGAACGGCAGGTGCTCCCCGGAGTCCTTGTCGAGCATGTAGAGCCCGTACGCGGGCTGACCGTTGGCGACCGTCGGCAGCAGGATCTGGTCGCCGGCCTTCTCGGCGGGGCAGTTCTTCCGGATGAGGGTGCCGATGGCCTCGCCGCCCTCGTACCAGCCGGCGAACGGCGGCATCTCCCAGATGGACTTCGCCGTGAACATCTCGACGATCGCGTCGACGTCGTAGTCCTGGAACGCCGCGACGTACCGGGCCAGCGTCTCGCGCTGGATCGCGTCGTCCGGCTCCCGGGTCGAGTCACGCTGGGGTGCGGTGTCCTTCACCTGCTGGCGGGCCCGCTGCAGCAGGCTGTTGACGGTGGCCACGGTGAGGTCGAGCGTGGAGGCGACCTCGGCGGCGCGCCACTGGAGCACGTCGCGCAGGATCAACACGGCCCGTTGGCGTTCCGGCAGGTGTTGCAGTGCGGCGATGAACGCCAGCCGGATGGACTCGCGTGAGTCGACGACGGTGGCCGGGTCGGCGGTGTCCGCAGGCGACACCTCGTCCGTGCCGGCCCACGGTTCGAGCCACGGCACCTCCTTGTCGACGACGAGGGTGTCGGTCGGGTCGTCGGCGTCACCGCCGAGCCCGGACGGCAGCGGCCGCTTCTTCTTGCTCTCGAGCGCGGTGAGGCAGGTGTTCGTCGCGATCTTGTGCAGCCACGTGCGGACCGATGCCCGCTGGTCGTAGCCGGCGTACCCGCGCCAGGCGCGGATGTAGGTCTCCTGGACGAGGTCCTCGGCGTCGTGGTGACTGCCCATCATCCGGTAGCAGTGCGCCATGATCTCGCGCCGGTACGGCTCCGTGATCTCCAGGAACTCGGCATCGGTCGACATCGAGGTCGTCATGGCTGACGAGCCTAGAACAGCAATCGGACATCCGGCAGGGTTCGCGCCCTGCCGCCCGCGTTCAGGGTGCGATACGCCCGGTGAGCGCCCAGGCGCCGAGGACGTCGAGGCCGACCGCGGCGTCGGCCACGGCCGATGCGCGGAGGTCGACGACGGCGCGGGAGGTGTCGGCCGCGGCACGCGAGGCGAGGACGGACGCGGTGGTGACGGCGACGGTCGCCTCGTCGTGGAGCAGTGCCGGATCGTCGGTGGAGGCGCGCACCGCGTCGACCGCGGACCCCGCGGCGGCCAGGGTCGCCTCGGCGGCGGCGACCGCCACCGACAGCTCGCCGAGACGGCGACGTGCTTCCCCGTCACGCCGGTCACCCTCGCGCAGGGCGGCGACGGCACCGTGCAGCGCGGCGGCGGCGGAACCCGCCTCAAGAGCGATGTCGAGCAGGCGGGCGACGAGATCGTGGCCGACAGCGTGGTCGTCGGCGAGCAACGACTGTCGTAGCTGCCGGGCGAGGTCGAGGTGGGAGACCGCGACGATCCGCACCACCTCGGCGGCCGTGGACGGGGCGATCCCGCTGTCGGCGGACAGCAGCGTGAGGTCGAGCAGTCCCGACTCCTGCAACCGCACCGACGCCCCGGGACCGCGACACCCGCCGAGGACGCGTGCGGCGTCCACGGCCTGGGTGGGTGTGTCGGTCCGGGGCGTCGGTGCGGCTGCGAGGGTCATGTCAGGCCGGGACCTTCTGCGAGGCCTCGATCTCGCGGACCAGCGGCAGCACCTTCTCGCCGAAGTACTCGATCTCCTCCTGGAAGTGCAGGAAGCCGCCGAGGATGAGGTCGACGCCGAGGCGCTTGTAGGCGACGATCCGCTCGGCGATCTGCTCCGGGGTGCCGATCAGCTGCGTCTTGAAGCCGTCGTTGTACTGGACGAGGTCCTCGAACTTCGAGTCGGCCCACATGCCCTTGCCGTCGGAGGTCGACTTGCCGGCCTGCTGCACCGAGTCCCGGAAGCCCTCCACCGCAGGCTTGTTGGCCTTCTCGATGATCTCGCGCAGGGTGTCGTGGGCTTCCTTCTCGGTGTCGCGGGCGATGATGAACCCGTTGAGACCGAACCTGGTCGAGCGGTTGTGCGCCTGGGCGACCGACCGCAGGTCCTCGATCTGCTCGGTGACGCCGTCGAAGTCCTTGCCGTTGGAGAAGTACCAGTCGGCGAACTGCCCGCCGTTGCGCCGGGCCGCGGTCGAGTTGCCGCCCTGGAACAGCTCGGGGTTGGGGCGCTCGGGGGTGTTGAGCGGCTTCGGCTTCAGGGTGAAGTCGCGGATCCGGTAGAAGTCGCCGGCGAACTCGACGTTGTCCTCGGTCCAGATCTTGCGGATCACCTCGAGGAACTCCGCGCTGCGGCGGTAGCGCTCGTCGTGCTCGAGCCACGGCTCGCCGAGCGCCTTGAACTCACCGGAGAACCAGCCGGAGACGACGTTGATCGCGAAGCGCCCGTTGGACAGGTGATCGGCGGTGGCGCCGAACTTCGCGAGGACGGCCGGGTGCCACAGACCGGGGTGGATGGCCGCGATGACCTTGAGCTTCTCGGTGGCCAGGAGCAGGGCCAGCGAGAAGGACGTGGACTCGTGCTGGAACTCGGCGCCGTAGGACGCCATGTAGCGGACCTGCGACAGCGCGTACTCGAAGCCGACGCGCTCGGCGGTCTGCGCGAGCTTCTTGTTGTACTCGAACTCCCAGTTGGTGCGCTGCTCGATGTCGCTGGTGACCAGCCCACCGCTCACGTTGGGAACCCAGTAGGCGAACTTGATCTCGTCGGCGATGCCGTCGGTGCTCATGTGTGTCCTTCTTGTCGGTTGGGAGAGAGCAGGTTCTAGGACGCGCTCGCGGGCTCAAGGGAGGAGAGGAACGCGGTGCCCGTGCGCCCGGTGTCCGGTGCGACCTCGTCGAGCAGACCACGGCGGGCCAGCGCCGGTCGGACGCCCTCCCCGACGTGGTACGCCTCCTCCAGATGGGGGTAGCCCGAGAGGATGAAGTGGTCGAGGCCGAGAGACGCGTACTCCGCGATGCTGTCGGCGACCTCATCGTAGGAGCCGACCAGCGCCGTGCCGGCGCCGCCGCGGACCAGGCCGACGCCCGACCACAGGCCCGGGTGGATCTCGAGCGATCGCGCGTTGCGGGACGTCACGAAGTCGTCCCCGCCCCCGTGCAGCTCACGCATACGCCGCTGGCCCTCGGACTCGGACCGTGCGAGGGAGGCCTGCGCCTGCCGCACCGTCGCGGGGTCGAGCGCACCGAGGAGACGGTCCGCCTCGGCCCACGCGAGTTCCGATGTCGCGCGCGCGATCACGTGCAGACGGATCCCGAAGGTCGGGGTACGACCGACCTCGCGGGCGAGGTCACGGATCCAGGCGATCTTGGCGGCGACGGCCGCGGGCGGCTCACCCCACGTCAGGTAGGTGTCGGCGTGACGCGCCGCGACCGCGCCCGCGGCGGGCGACGAACCACCGAAGAAGATCGGTGGCGCCGGGTCGGGTCGACGCGGGATGTCCGCGTTCTCGACGCGGATGTGGTTGCCGTTCAGCGTGACCGGCTCGGAGCCCGTCCAGAGGCGGTGCAGCACCTCGAGGAACTCGCCCGTCCGTTCGTACCGGGCGTCCTTGGTGAGGAAGTCGCCGTAGGCGCGTTGCTCGGAGCTCTCGCCACCGGTGACGACGTTCAGGAGCAGGCGCCCCTGCGACTGCCACTGCAGGGTGGCGGCCATCTGTGCGGTCAGGGTGGGACTGACGAGGCCCGGTCGGGCCGCGACGAGGAACTTCAGCGACTCCGTCGCGTCGGCAAGCAGAGCGGCCGTGAGCCAGGCGTCCTCACACCACTGACCGGTCGGGATCAGGACGGAGGAGAAGCCGTTGATCTCGGCCGCGCCGGCGAGTTGCTTGAGGTACCTGAGGTCCGCGGGGCGGTCACCGCGCATGCCGCTGCCGTGGCCGCCGGCGATGAGGTCGCGCGAGTCCCCGTAGGTCGGCAGGAACCAGTGCAGGTCCACGGGCACGCGGGGTCCTTCCGTTGTCGGGTCGAGGTCGGGACCAGTGTGGCGTGCACGTTCTCGGCGATGCCGACTTTTACGCGCCGTGAGCGAAACCCCACCGCGCTGACCTGCGACATCCCGCTTTGCCGCCCCTGGTTCGCCTTGCTAGATTCAGCGACATGCCGAGCACGACGTCGTCCATCCCGGAGGTCACCTACGTGATCACCGCGCTGGGCTGCCGTCTGCCCTTCGCACGTCTTCTCTGTCGCACGAATCTCTGACCCAGCCCGGTCGTCGGCTCGTCGCCCGATCACCGGATCCCAGACATTCGCGTTCACATCCCTGCACGTCGCGCTGGATGTGGCACATTCGACAGGAACATCTCCATGACCGCATCGCTCGACCACGTCACCACCCGACGCCGGCCCGCCGGCCCCCGTCCGCTCTACGCCGGAGCGCGGACGCGACCGGGATCCCGACCACTGGCCATCGGCGCGGCCGCGGGCCCGCTGACGACGAGGACACCGGTCATCCACATCGCGACGCCACAGCTGCAGCTGTCGACGAAACCGTCGGCGGTCGTCCTGCGCATCGCCCGCCTGCAGGGGCCGATCTTCCGCGACGACGCCGCGACACAGTCGGGTCTCTCCATCTCCACGGTGAACCGTCAGGTCAGCGCTCTGCTGAAGGCGGGGATCGTCCGTGAGCGCGCCGATCTCGCGCCGGCCGGCGCCATCGGTCGTCCCCGACTCCCGTTCGAGGTCAACGCGACCGACTTCCTCACCGTCGGCATCCACATCGGGCTGAAGGTCACCTCGATCACCACGCACGACCTGCAGCACCGTGTGGTCGGGGCCATCCAGATCCCGACGCCCGTCGGCGACACCCCGGAGCAGACCCTGACCGCGATCGGTCTCTCCGCGCGACGGTTCGCGTCGCGGTGGCCGTCACAGCGCGTGTTGTGGACCGGTGTCGCGATCGGTGGTCGCGTCGCCGAGGGCGGCCTCGTCGACCATCCGCGACTCGGCTGGTCGGCCGCGCCGGTCGGTCCCGTGCTGTCGCAGACCATCGGACTGCCGGTGTCGGTGGCCTCGCACGTCGAGGCGATGGCCGCGGCCGAGCTGCTCGTGAACCCGGAGTCCGTCTCCGACGGCGACGGTCCGGGCAGCTTCCTGTACTTCTACGCGCGCGAGATGGTGGGCATCGCGTTCACCGTCGGCGGCACCGTCTACACCCCGACCGCGGGGCCGCCGGTCATCGGGCACTTCCCGATCGGCGCGACCACCTGGCTCGACCCGGAGAAGACCGGACGCCTCGAGCCCGCGGTCAGCGACACCGGCATCGTCGACGCCGCCCGCGCGGCGGGGTTGGCAGCCGAGCAGGTCGAGGACGTGCACTCCGCGGCGGCGTCGGGGAACGAGGCCGCGTCGGCCATCCTCCTGGAGCGCGCCGAGGTGCTCGGCCGCACGGTGTCCCTCATCGCCGACATGTTCAATCCCGACCACGTCATCCTCGGTGGTCAGGCGTTCACCGACGCTCCGTCGACGTTGCCCGCGGTGGCCAAGGCCGTCCGCTCGACGCCCGCGGCGGCCAACCGGGACGTTCGGGTCACCCGTGCCGGTGCCTCCGTGCAGCAGCAGGCGGCCGGGGCGGTCTCGCTCGACGCGGTCTACAGCGATCCGCTGGCCGCGCTGGCGCTGACCGCCTGACCCCGGAGCCCGCGCCGAGTACGCCACCCCGCGCCGTCCACGGCGCGGGAACGCGCGGGCGACGCGGGGCGGCGTCGGGGATCAGTCCGTCGTGCGTTTGGTGTAGGCACGCAGCGCGAACGGCGCGATCACCAGTGTCAGTCCGATCGACCAGAGGACCGTCGCGATCTCGGGGTGGTGCAGCGGGAGCGCGGCACCCGGTGCGGCGTCGGGTCCGTTGCCCCACAGCACCCGCAGCGACTGCACCAACGACGAGATGGGGTTCCACTCCGCGATCGTGCGCAGCCACGTCGGCATCGGCCCGGTGGGGACGAAGGTGTTGGCCACGAACGTGACCGGGAACAGGATCGTGAACATCACGCCGTTCACCGCCTCCACCGAGCGCATCAGCGACCCGACGAAGATGCCCCACCAGATCATCGCGAAGCCGAACACGACGATGAGCGCGAAGGCGAGGACGGCCTCGCCGACGTTCCCGCGGATGCGCCATCCGATCAGCAGACCGGTGAGCGCCATGACGGCGATGCCGATCGACGAGTGGAGCAGTCCGGCGATGCTGCGGCCGATGAGGACCGACGACCGGTTGATGGGCAGCGACCGGAAGCGGTCGATGATGCCCTTCTCGAGGTCGCTGCAGATGCCGGTCGCGACGACGAACGCCGAGAACACGATGGTCTGGCCCATGATGCCGGGGAGCAGGAACTCCTTGTAGTCGACGCCACCGGTCTGGGTGATCGAGGCGCCGAAGACGTAGGCGAACAGCACCACGAACATGATCGGCTGCACGGTGACGTCGGCCAGCATCTCCGGCATGCGCTTGGTGTGGATCAGGTTGCGCTTGACCATGATCCAGGACTGCTGGAGAAGGGTCGTGCGCCGGATCTCGGGTGCGGTGAGGGACACCGCGGGGGGTGTGACGGTGGCGGTCATGCCGTTGCCTCCTGATGGGAGTCGTCGGTGGATTCGGCGCGGTGACCGGTGAGGGAGAGGAACACGTCGTCGAGGCTGGGTCGTGACAGGCCGATGTCGTCGACGGCGATGCCGCTGTCGGTGAACCAGCCGATGACGCGGTTCATGTCGGCGAGACCGTCGGCCGGGGCGGTGAGTCGGCGGGCGCCGGTGTCGACGAAGACGTCGCCGCCGGTCTTGCGCAGCAACGCCTCCGCGGCCGGGATGTCGGTCGCGTGGGAGACGGTGAGCACGAGACTGGCCTTGCCCGCCTGTTCCTTGAGCTGCAGCGGGGAGCCCTGCGCGATGACCTTGCCCTTGTTGATCACGACGATGTCGTCGGCGAGTTGATCGGCCTCCTCGAGGTACTGCGTGGTCAGCAGCAGCGTCGTGCCCTGTGCGACGAGTCCGCGCAGCACGTCCCACAGCTCCGAGCGGCTGCGCGGGTCGAGACCGGTGGTCGGCTCGTCGAGGAACAGGACCGGAGGGGCGGTGAGCAGGCTGACGGCGAGGTCGATCCGGCGGCGCATGCCGCCGGAGTACGACTTCACCGGGCGGTCGGCGGCGTCGGTCAGCGAGAACTGCTCGAGCAGTTGGTCGGAGATGCGACGCAGGTCGCGGCGTCGGATCCCGTAGAGCCCGCCGATCATCGCGAGGTTCTCGCGACCGGTGAGCAGTTCGTCGACGGTGGCGGCCTGACCGGTGAGGCCCATCGTGCGGCGTACGGCGTCGGGCTCGGTGACGACGTCGTGCCCGGCGATGCGGGCGGTCCCGGATGTCGGTGCCGTCAGGGTCGTCATCATCCGGACCGTCGTGGTCTTGCCGGCGCCGTTGGGGCCGAGCAGACCCAGCACGCTGCCCCGGGGGACCGAGAAGCTGACGTCGTCGACGGCGACGGCGTCCCCGAACTCCTTGACCAGGCCGACGGCCTCGATCGCGGGGGCGTCGGTCGCGGTCGGGGCAGGGGTCGGCATGGCGGCCAGGGTATCGGCGGAGTCGGACAAATCGCCATCGGATTTCGTGGGGGGTGCGGTCATCGGGGAACCTCTCGGACTACGCGGGCGTCACCGGTTCTGACCGGCGCCGCGGTCGGAACTCATCGGTGATGTCGTCGGCGGGTGCCGGTTCCCGTCGGTCGACTCCCGGACCGTGTCAGCGGTCGAGGTAGAACCGGGCGATCTCGCTGCCCACCGCCGCGACGTCCGCGGCGGTCACGGAGTCGACGCCGTCGCGCTCGACGATGGCGGCCGAGAGAGCGTCCCCGCGGAGACCCTCCTCACGGATCAGTCCCCACGCGCGGTCCATCAGCCGGACGGACGTCGGGTGGTCGAGGTCGGGGCGGGTGGACCGCAGGGCGGTCGCCGCCCAGTCGGCGTCGAACGTCCCCCGCGGCGGTCCGAACACCCGCTCACCCGACGTGTAGCTCTGCGGTTCCACCCCGTCGACGGTAGCGGGTCGTGTGACCGGGCACCGATGTGCGCAACCGCCTGTGAGCGGGGTGCCCGGTGGGCGACGATGGACGCCAACTGATGCCCGCACGACACGGAGGTGTGATGTCCACCTACATAGTCACCGGCGCGACGGGGTTCCTGGGCCGACGGGTCGTCGCCCGTCTGCTGGAACGTGAGCCCGACGCGACGATCCACGCCCTGGTCCGATCGTCGTCGGTCCCGCGCATCGAGCGCATGGCGGCGGACTGGATCGGTGGCGACCGGGTGATCCCGCTGGTGGGCGACCTCACGCAGCCGGAGCTCGGCCTCGGCGACGACGCACCCGACGCCGACCACGTCGTGCACCTCGGTGCCGTCTACGACATGACAGCCAGCGCGGCCGAGTCGGAGGCGGCCAACGTCGCCGGCACGAGCGCGGTCATCGACCTCGCGCGTCGACTCGACGCGACGCTGCACCACATCTCGTCGGTCGCCGTCGCCGGCGACCACCGCGGCCGCTTCACCGAGGACGACTTCGACCTCGGTCAGGGACTGCCGTCGCCGTACCACGAGACGAAGTTCATGGCCGAGAAGATGGTCCGCGAGGCGGTCGGGCTGCGGTGGCGCGTCTACCGCCCCGCCATCGTCGTCGGTGACTCCGAGACCGGCGAGATGGACAAGATCGACGGTCCCTACTACTTCTTCACCGCGCTGCGGTTGCTGGCGCGGCTGCCGCAGTTGCTCCCCACCCTGGTCCCGGACATCGGCGACACCAACATCGTCCCCGTCGACTACGTCGCGTCGGCGATGGTCGAGCTGATCCACGGCTCGTCCGACCTCGACGGGCGCGCGTTCCACCTCGTGAACCCGCGGCCGCAGTCGGCGTCGGAGGTCTTCGGGGCGCTGGCGCGGGCCGCGGGCGCACCGACGGTCGTGGGTGCGATCCCCGAGCCGATCTCGACCCGGGCGCTGGCCGCGACGGAGCTCCCGGGCATCAAGATCGCGCGCGACCTGCTGCTCGACCAGATCGGCATCCCGCCGGTGATCCTCGAGCACATGGCGTTCCCGTCGGTCTTCGACTCGTCGGCAACGCAGCGTGAGCTGGCCGGGAAGGGGTTGTCGGTGCCGGAGTTCTCCACCTACGCCGACGTGCTGTGGGACTACTGGCTCCACCACCTCGACCCGAACCGTGCCCGTCGTCCGAGCCCCGAGGGTGAGCTCGCCGGACGCCGCGTCATGATCACGGGCGGGTCGTCGGGCATCGGCCTGGCGACGGCACACAAGGCCGCGCGGCGCGGGGCTCGGGTCATCCTGATCGCCCGCGGCGCAGAGGATCTCGAGGCCGCGGTCGAGGAGATCCGGAAGGCCGGGGGCGATGCGCACGGCTACCCCTGCGACATCACCGACGACGAGTCCGTCGACATCACCGTCAAGCGTGTCCTCGACGAGCACGACCACGTCGACTTCCTCGTCAACAACGCGGGCCGGTCGATCCGCCGCGGCGTGGTGCACTCGACCGAGCGCATGCACGACTTCGAGCGGACCATGAGCGTCAACTACTTCGGTGCCGTGCGGCTGGTGCTCGCGCTGTTGCCGAGCATGCGCGAGCGGCGGTTCGGGCACATCGTCAACGTCTCGTCGATCGGTGTGCAGACCAAGGTGCCGCGGTTCTCCGCGTACGTGGCCAGCAAGGCCGCCCTCGACGCCTTCAGCGACGTCGTCTCCTCCGAGCTGCACGACGACGGCATCACCTTCACGTCGATCAAGATGCCGCTCGTGCGGACGCCCATGATCGCGCCCACGACGATCTACCAGTCGCTGCCGACGTCGTCGCCGGACGACGCGGCGGACATGGTGATCCGCGCGCTGGAGAAGCGACCCGTCCGCATCGAGACCCCCGTCGGGACGATCGCCGAGTTCACCGGCATCTTCGCCCCGCGCTTCAAGAACCTGCTGCTGCACCAGGCCTACCGGCTCTTCCCGGAGTCGGCCGCGGCGAAGGGGGAGAAGCCGGTCGAGAAGCCCCCGTCGGGGTCGGCGAAGAAGGGCTCGCGCCCGCCGGTGCCGGTGCCGAACGCGACGCTGCCCGAGTCGGCCAAGCGGATCGCGCGGCTGATCCCCGGTGTCTACTGGTGAGCGGCGACCCGCTCGGTCAGTTCCGTCGCGAGTGCGGCGAGATGGTCTGCGGCTGACGGTGTCCCGACCACCGGGACCACCGAGAGGCTGATCTGTCCCGTTCGCAGGACGGCGGTGTCGGTGCCGGGCGCGGGCTCGGGTCCGGGTTCGAAGGCGAGCTGGTACTCGGGTCCGTCGCCGGAGTAGCCCATGCGGCCCATCGGCAGCGGATCGGCGGTCGCCGCCGACGCGGTCAACGGGCGGGGCGCCTCGGCGTTCGGGATGTTGACGTTGAGCACGGCGCCCTCGGGGACGAGCTCGGCGGGTGTGCGCCCGTCGAGCATCGCGACCACGGCCGCGACGGTGTCGTCGAAGAGGTCGCCGGTCGGTGTGATGTCCCACGCCATGTGGGTCGACACCGCGATCGCCGGGCACCCGAAACCGGTGGCGCAGACCGCCGCGCCGACGGTGCCCGAGAAGTGCACCGCCTGACCGGCGTTCGCGCCCGCGTTCGCACCGGACACCACGATGTCGGGAGCGCCCTCGAGCAGGGTGCCGAACACGTGGGTCAGCCCGAAGATGACGGAGTCCGCCGGGGACCCGTCCACCGACCACACCGGGACGTCGTCACCGTGGGGTCGGGTCACCGTGAGCTTCCCGGTCGACGAGATGCGCGCGCTGGCCCCGCTCTGGTTACCGGCCGGCGCGACGACGACGACCTCATGGCCGGCCGCGCGCAGCCCGTCGGCCATCGCGGTGATCCCGGGCGCCTCCCAGCCGTCGTCGTTGGTCAGCAGGATGCGCAGCGTCATGGCTCCGACGCTATCCCCGGTCGGGAGGGGCCGGTTCCGCTGGGGCATGCACGATGGAGGGGTGCCCGAAGGTGACAGCGTCTACGTGGCCGCCCGCAAGCTCGACGTCCTCGTCGGCCGGACGGTGACCCGTGGCGAGCTCCGCGTCCCCGCGCATGCCACCGCGGATCTGTCCGACCACACGATCATCGGCCTCGACACCCACGGCAAGCACCTGCTCACCCGGTTCTCCGACGGGTTGACGTTGCACACGCACATGCTGATGACGGGCAGCTGGACGGTGTCGCAGCAGGGGAAGTGGCTGCCGCGGGACCTGATGCTCGACGTCCGGGTGCTGCTGCGGACCGCGGGACGGGACGGGCGCGACGGCCCGGCGGCCTACGGCGTGACGATGCCGATCGTGCAGCTGATCCGCACCGCCGACGAGCACACCGTCGTCGGGCACCTCGGACCCGACCCGTTGCGTGCGGACTGGGATGCCGACGAGGCCGCGCGCCGGATGACCGCCGACCCCGACCGCGCCGTCTCGGCCGTGCTCCTCGACCAACGCTGCGTCGCAGGTTTCGGCAATCTCTGGGTCAACGAGCTCTGCTTCCTGCGGGGACTCAACCCGTGGAGGTCGATCGGCGACGTCGACGTACCGGCGCTGCTCCGCCTCGGTCGCAAGGCCATCCACCACTCGGCGACCGTGCCCGGCGCGTACCAGGTGACCACCGGCAACTCCCGTCGCGGGGAACGGCACTGGGTCGCCGGCCGCAAGGCCAAGCCCTGCCTGCGGTGCGGCACCCCGATCCGCGTCGTCGACGAGGTGCCGAATGACCCGGAACGCCGCCGCACCTGGTGGTGTCCGCACTGCCAGCCGGGGCCCGACGGTCCGCCGACGGCCTGACCGGGCCGGCGATGAGATGCGGTGGGCGTCGGTGACGCGCGCTCACAGCAGGCGCACCGAGTGACGGAGTGCGTGACGGGACTCGGGCAACCAGCGAGCGCCGACGAAGCAGTGGAACGCGTCCGGGTAGAGGTGGAGGTGCGCGGGCGACCCCGCCCTGCGGGCCGCCGCGACGAAGTCCTCCGCGTCCGGGGCGAGGATGTCGCGACCTCCCTGGTACACGTGGGTCTCGGGCAGCATCGACAGGTCCCCGTGGATCGGACTGACCTCGGGGTCGGTCGGCGGGACCGGCGCCGCCCACGACCGGCCCGCACACGCCAGTCCCTCCCGGGAGAGAACCGGATCGCGACACTCGATGTCGCGCATCAGCGGATTGCTCACCCCGAGGTCGAGCCACGGTGAGTAGAGCAGGAGCGTGCTCGGCGGCGGGAGACCGGCGGCGGCGGTGCGCTGCGCCAGGTTGACGGCGAGTGTCGCGCCCGCGGAGTCCCCTGCGACGACGACCGGCCCACCCCGTCCGACGATGTCGGCGTAGAGGTCGAGGAGACGGGGGATCACGGTGGCCGCCGAACCCTCCGGGATCAGGGGATAGGACGGCACGACGGCCGCGCTGACGTCACCCGACAGCAGCGTTCCCACGATCGACCAGTGGGCGGACTGGATCGGCGCCACGAACGCGCCGCCGTGCAGGTAGAGCAGAGTCGGGCCGCGTCTGCGCGCACGGGGGACGAACTCCGTGACCGTCAGCGCGGCGACCCGAGAGCGACGAACGGTGACGCGTCCGCGCGCGGTTCGGGTGACCGGGGCGTCCGGGCGCGGACCGGAGACGATCTCCGTCAGCGTCTCCTGGGAGCGCAGGGACTTCTCGCCGAGGAGCATGGCGCTGCCGACCACCCGCGCGAGTATCGACATGGGCGGAGGCTACCCGCGTCCCGACGGCCGGCCGGCGGTCCTCGTCGTCATCGCCCACCGTGTCGGCGGCGGAGTCGGACACCTCGCCGGCTCGTCGACACGTTCGCCCGCGAGATGTCACCGCCGTAGTGGCGCAGGACGATCGGGTCCATGATCCGGGAGAACAGAGGCGGGACCGCGGCGAGGAGGATCATCGTCGGGTAGCCCGCGGGGAGCTGCGGTGCGCCCTTGCAGCTGCGCAGCGTCTGGTAGCGCCGTCGGGGGTTGGCGTGGTGGTCGCTGTGCCGCTGCACGTGGAACAGCACGATGTTCGTGACGAGTCGGTCGCTGTTCCAGCTGTGCTCCGGCGCGCAGCGCTCCAGGCGCCCGCCGGCGGTGGTGGCTCGCAGCAGACCGTAGTGCTCGACGTAGTTCACCGACTCGAGCACCACTATCCCGACACATGCCTGCAGCAGGAGCATCGGGAGCACCGACACCCCGAACGTCGCGGTCAGGGCGCCGAACAGCACCACGGTCAGCAGCCATGCGTTGAGGACATGGTTGGAGGGGTGCCACCACGGTCGTCCGTGGCGCGCCAGCCGGGTCGCCTCGAGGGCGAGCGCGGAGCGCACCGCGCCGATGATGGTGCGGGGCAGGAAGCGGAACAGGGTCTCGCCCATGCGGGCGCTGGCCGGATCGCCCGGTGTGGCGACGCGGACGTGGTGACCACGGTTGTGTTCGACGAAGAAGTGCCCGTACATCGTCTGTGCGAGTGCCATCTTCGCGAGATGCCGCTCGAGTTTCTCGTACCGGTGGCCGAGTTCGTGCGCGGTGTTGATGCCGATGCCACCGACGATCCCGACGCCGACCGCGAGACCGATCTTGTCGGGCAGCGTCAACGTGCCGTGTGACCACAGGTAGCAGGCGATCACGAGGCTCACCAGCTGGAGTGGGAGGAACAGGAACGTGCACCAGCGGTAGTAGCGCACGTCCTGGAGGTCGGTGAGGTCGGTATCGGTGGTCTCGACGAGGCGGTCGCCCACGAGCAGGTCGAGCACGGGGACGATCACGAACACGAGCACCGGGCCCGTCCACCAGAAGACGGCCAGTCCCGTGTGCAGCACGAGCTGCGACGGGAGGAGCGCCGAGAGGGGTACGAGGGTCGCGATGGGCCACAGAAACGATCGACGGTCGCGCGGCAGGCGGGGTCCCGGCGCGGACCGGTGGTGCCCCCCGTGTGGGTCCGCCCGCTGCACCGCATGGTGGTCAGTGCGCATGTGATCGTCGCCTGGCCAGCCAGACGTGGTCCGGGTTGGGGCGGACGGGCTGGCTCCGGAACCGGTTCGCCACCGCCGACTGGTTGGCTCGCGCCAGGGTCCGTTCGACACGGCAGAGCAGAGACGCGCGAACCCGGTCCACGGGGATCTGGTAGGCGCCGAGGTAGTCGACGACGTCGGTCGCGAAAGCGGTCTTGAACTGCCCGACCCCGTGGCGTGGATGGTCCGGGTCGTCCATGGTCTGCGAGGACGGCACCCCGTCGAGGTCGTATCGCTCGCAGCCCATCTCCCGCGCCCACCGCATGATCTCCCACTGCAGCGCGTAGGCGGCTCGGCTGGAGCCGAGACCGCACACGGTCGGGTCGCCCTCGTGCTCACGCACGGACCCGGCACCGAGGTAGAGCGCCTCGCGACCGAAGGTCGCCACGAACGCGCCCACCACGACGGCGCCGTGGTGCTCGGCGAAGAACAGCTGGCCGTCGCCGGTGGCCGCGTAGCGCTGGAAGACGGCCACCGACGTCGCCCGGTCCGGGATGGCGAACCGGCCCCCGCTCGTCGCGGAGAGCAGGTCGAACAAGAGCTCGCAGTTCTCGACCGACGCATCGGCTCGGGTGACCGTCACGCCTTCCCGCTGAGCGCGCCGGATGGACTTGCGGGCGCGCTTCTTGAAACGGGCCATGACGTCGGACTCGGAGCCGGTCAGGTCGACGATGACGGTGTGGTCCTCCAGCCAGGCGGGCACCCTGACGAGGCCCGCGCGGCGCAGGCGCTCCGCGTCGGCGGCGTCGAACGGCAGCTGAGGACGGACCCGGACGGCGATCTGTCCGTGGTCGGCGGCGAACCGGCGGAGGTCGTCGGTCACGCCGAGGAGTTCGGTCACCGACGCGACCGGCGGTCCGAACAAGACCCAGAACGACCCGAGCGGGGGACGGTCGACGCCGAACCCGGTGACCGCCTGACCGTTCACGACGAGGCGGACAGGAGCGACCCCGGCCTGCATCACCATCGTGTCGACGTTGGCCGAACTCCGGTAGACGGTCCCGGAGTCAGGGTTCTCGAGGACGAGCGAGTCCCAGCGCGCGACCTCGTCCTGCGTGGCGAATCGAACACGCGACGGTCGAGGGTCCGATCCCACCGGACGGTCGCCGGGCGATCGGCGCAGCGTGCGGCTCATGCGACTCCAGGGCTCCGTGGCGTGGGCTCTTTCGGTCTATCAGCCGTCGGCTCCTGATCGTTACCGTTTCGAATGGTGAACTCAGAATTACCTCACGCGTTACCCACGCTACCTCAGTCCTGGAACACCGCCGGGCGCTTCTGCTTCCGGGCCCTGACGGCCTCCTGGAAGTTGCCGGTGAGCAGGCGGATGAACAGCTGACCGACGCCCTCGGCGTGCATGTGCGAGGTGAGCGACGAGGCGTCGAGGCCCGCCCACAACGTCTTCTTGGTGAGTTCGATGCCCGGGCGACTCCAGCCGGCGATGGTCTGCCCGTACCGCACGGCCTCGGCGACGACCTCCGCCTCGTCGACGACCCGGGACACCAGGCCGATCCGGTCGGCTTCCACGGCGTCGACGTCACGGCCGGTCAGCATGATCTCGAACGCCCGCGACGATCCGATGGCGCGCGGGAGGAGATAGCTCAGTCCGAGCTCGGATGCGCTGAGCCCGTTGTTGATCCCCGCGGCGCGGAAGTACGCGCCCGTCGCGGCCACGCGGATGTCGCAGGCGAGTGCCAGGCACAGCCCACCGCCGATCGCCGCCCCGTTCACGGCCGCGATGACGGGCTGATGCATCCCGCGCAGGGTGGTGACGAGGTCGTCGAGCAGCTCCATCATCCGCAGCGCGATGGTGGGCGTGGTGAGGCCTCCGATGTGCGGGACATCGGGGACGTCGCCGCTCTGGTCGGCGCCGGAGCAGAACCCCGACCCGGCACCGGTCAGGACGACGGCTCGCACCGAGTTGTCGTCGCTGAGCGCCCGCAGCGTGTCGCGCAGCGGGATCATCACCTCGAACGCCATCGAGTTCATCCGCTCGGGGCGGTTGAGGGTCACCACCGCGACATCCGGCACGGGACGGTCGACGAGCACGAATTCCATGCCCAATGAGAACACGTTCTCGTTTTCCGGGGAACGAGCCGCGTCGGGCGACAGTGAGGTTCCGCTCATGCGGTTGAAACTGCGTTCTGCATCCGCATCTGCGTAGGATCGCCCCGTGGCACCCATCCGCGTCCGTCGCGCCGCCGAGTTGCTCGGCGTCAGCGACGACACCGTGCGCCGCTGGATCGCCGCGGGGGACGTCGCCTCGACCACGGACGACGCGGGGAGGACGGTTGTCGACGGCGCCGACCTCGCCCGACTGGCGAGCCGCCGTGCCCCGGAGCCGCCGGCCGACGGCACCGGCGTCGGCCGATCGGCACGCAACCGCTTCGTCGGCCTCGTCACCGACGTCCGCTCCGACACCGTGATGTCGCAGGTGACGATGCAGTGCGGTCCCTTCGAGGTGACCTCGCTGATGAGCACCGATGCCGTCCGTGACCTCGACCTGTCGGTCGGCGCCGTCGCGACCGCGGTCGTCAAGGCCACCACCGTCATCGTGGAACGCCCCGCACCCATCCGCCCGACCGACGAGGACACATGAACGCTCGCACCACCGCCCGCATCGCCGCACTGATGGCCGTCGTCGCCCTCGGCGCGACCGCCTGCTCGTCGGGCGACAGCAGTCCGTCCCCCTCGGCGTCGGCATCGTCCTCGGGTGACGCCCCGGTGACCCTCACGGTGTTCGCCGCCGCCTCCTTGAAGAAGGGCTTCACCGAGATCGCGGCGGACTTCCAGAAGGCCCACCCGAACGTCACGGTGAAGACCACCTTCGACGGGTCGTCGGCGCTCGTCACGCAGATCAAACAGGGTGCCACCGCCGACGTGATCGCCACCGCCGACGAGAAGACGATGACCTCGCTCGGTGACTCGGCCGTGAACCCCCGGACCTTCACCCGCAACGTGTTGACGATCATCACGGCTCCCGGCAACCCGAAGCGGATCGAGTCGGTGCGGGACCTCGCGCGCAGTGGCGTCACGACGGTGTTGTGCGCGCCGCAGGTCCCGTGCGGCAACGCCGCCGCGACCGTCGAACGCAACACCGGCGTCGACATCCGCCCGGCCAGCGAGGAGACGTCGGTGTCGGGCGTCGTCACCAAGGTGACCAGCGGTCAGGCCGACGCCGGTCTCGTCTACACCTCGGATGCGAAAGCGGCCGGGTCCGCGGTCACCTCCGTGAACGACCCCGCCTTCGCCGCGGTGGTCAACGAGTACCCGATCGCTGTCGTCAAGGGATCCCAGCACGCGGGCGAGGGCCGGCAGTTCATCGACCTCGTCACCGGCAGCACGGGCCAGGAGGTACTGAGCGGGTTGGGGTTCGGCGCAGGCCGGTGAGGCCTGCGCGCGGAGTCCCGGTCTGGCTGTACCTCCCGGCGCTGGTCGGGCTGGCCCTCATCGTCATCCCGCCGATCGCCCTGACCCAACGCCTCCCCTGGAGCGACTTCTGGTCGTCCATCACCTCCGAGTCCTCGCTGCAGGCGCTGGAACTGAGTCTGCGGACCGCGGTCGTCAGCACGGTGCTGTGTCTGGCCATCGGCGTGCCGATGGCCGTCGTCTTCGCCCGGAGCGACGGTCTCGCACTCCGGGTCTTCCGTGCGCTCGTGCTTCTGCCGTTGGTACTGCCGCCGGTGGTCGGGGGTATCGCCCTGCTCTACGCGTTCGGGCGCCGCGGGCTCATCGGCGAGCACCTGACCGTCCTCGGCATCGACATCGCGTTCTCGACGACGGCCGTCGTGCTCGCGCAGACGTTCGTCTCACTGCCGTTCCTCGTGATCAGTGTCGAAGGGGCACTACGGGTCTCGGGGTCCTCTTACGAGCAGGTCGCGGCGACACTGGGCGCGGGACCGACGAGGACGCTGGTCCGCGTGACCATCCCCCTCGTCGCACCGGCGCTGCTCAGCGGGCTGGTCCTCGCGTTCGCACGCGCGATGGGGGAGTTCGGCGCGACGATCACGTTCGCGGGCAACGCTCCCGGTGTCACGCAGACCGCGCCGCTGAAGATCTACGTCGACGAGATCAACGACCCGCAGCAGGCGCTGCCGCTCTCCTTCCTCCTGATCGTGGTCGCGTTGGTCGTTGTGATCGCCGTGCACCTGCGTCGACCCGGCCGGCAGCCCGTCCTGTGAGCGGTCTGCACATCCGGGCGACATCGGTCGCACCCGCTCTCGACGTCGAGGTCTCCGTGCCCGCCGGCACGACGGTCGCGGTGTTGGGTCGCAACGGTGCGGGCAAGAGCAGCCTGCTGCACCTCGTCGCCGGTCTGCTGAGGCCGGCCACCGGCACGGTCACCGTCGGTGACAGGGTCCTCGTCGACGGATCGACGTTCGTCGCACCCCACCGGCGGTCGGTGGCGTTGCTCGGACAGCAGGCCCGGCTGTTCCCGCACATGACCGTCGCCCAGAACATCGCGTTCGCGCCGGCCGCCGCGCGGCTGCGACGCGCCGAGGTGCGTCGTCGCGTCGAGGAGTGGGCGGATGCCGTCGACGTCGCGCACCTGCTGCGGCGGAAGCCTCATCAACTGTCGGGCGGTCAGGCGCAACGGGTGGCCGTCGCGCGGGCGCTCGCCGCCGACCCCGACGTCCTGCTCCTCGACGAGCCGTTCTCGGCCCTCGACGTCGACGTCGCCGCGCGGCTGCGCACGCTGGTCGGTCGGGTTCTCGCCGACCGTGGCCGGATGGCACTGCTCGTCACCCATGACCTCGTCGACGCCGTCACGCTCGCCGACGAGGCGCTGGTGCTGTCGGACGGCAGGGTGACGGCCCATGGGCCCGTCCGCGACGTGTTGGCCAGGCCCACCGACGATTTCGCGGCCCGCCTGGCCGGACTGAACATGGTGTCGGGGACATGGGACGGCGAGGCCGCCGTCACCGATGGCATCCGGGTGGTCGGTGCAGCGGACGGCGTCGTGCAGATGGGCGACCCGGTCGTCGCCGTCTTCGACCCGACGGCAGTGGCCGTCTACACCGACCGGCCCGAGCACGGCAGTCCGCGCACCGTGCTCGGGGCGACGGTGCGCGAGATCGCACCGGTCGGGTCGAGGGCGGCGGTCCGGTGCGCCGTCTCCGATGTCGAGATCACTGCGGAGGTCACCTGGGGTGCAGTCACCGACCTCGGTCTCGCGGCCGGCGGTCCGGTGTGGCTGACGGTGAAAGCCGGGGAGGTCCAGGTCTACCCGACCGCGAGGTGAGATTCGGGTCAGCCCGCGTGGACGACGTCGAACACCTGCTTCTGCACGCCGTTGCCGTAGACCTCGTGCTCGACGAGAGCCAGGCGTTCCATGTCCTTGTCGGCCCCGCTGAAGAGTCGCTTGCCCGCGCCGAGGAGGACGGGGAAGACCAGCAGGTGGTATCGGTCGACCAGACCGGCGTCGGCGAGCGAGGCGCCGAGTGTCGCGCTGCCCTGCACCAGGATCGGGCCGCCATCACCCTCCTTGAGGGCGGCGACGTCGTCGAGCGTGCGCAGGATGGTCGCGGGCCAGCGATCGTCGTCGGAGTCCATGGTCGTCGACACCACATACCGCGGCAGCGTGTTCATGTGGGCGAAGTCCTCGATGGTCGGCCACACCGGTGCGAACGCCTCGTACGACGTGCGACCGAACAGGAGGATCTCGGTCTCCTGCTGCTCACGCCCTTTGATCTCATAGGCGGCCGGATCGAACTCGACGGACTGCACCGTCCAGCCGGAGTTCCGGTACCCGGGTTCACCGCCGGGCGCCTCCATGACGCCGTCGAGCGAGACGAACGCGGTGACGATGAGCTGTCGCATGGGAACTCCTCTGGAGAGCCGGGTGTGTCTGTCAGCGGGGTAGACCGAACCCGACGGGAGAACTCATCGTCCGGCGTCGGCGTGGTCCCGGTTCCACTCGATGACCCGGGCCTTGAGGTGCCGGTATCCGCGCACGCTGAGCGTCCCGATCGACTTGAAGAAGAACCGGTCGTCCTCGACGACGTCGGCGAGCGCGGCGTCGCACAGCGACGTCCCCGGTCGCGCCGACCCGGTGAGACGTGCGGCGATGTTGACCGGCTCGCCGAACACGTCGCCGAAGCGGGTCAACACCCGGCCGTATGCGAGACCGACACGCAGCGGCGGGATGTCGTCGATCTCCGAGATCCGGTGCAGCTCGAGACCGATCTCGACCGCGGAGGCGGCGTCGTCGACGGCGAACATCACCGCGTCGCCGAGGGTCTTGATCACCTGACCCCCGTGGTCGGTGACGATCTCGCTCGCCGTGACCTCGAACGTCTCGAGAAGGGTGTTCAGCTCCTCCATGCCGATCTTCCGCGACAGGCTCGTGTAGCCGACGATGTCGCAGAACCCGACGGTCAGGTCGTGCCGTTCGTCGCCGTTCGCGCCGCGGTCGGCCGAGAGATTGCGCAGCGCGGAGGCCAGGTGCCGACGCCAGATGAGGGTCTGCACCCGCCCCATCGCCCTGGCCATCTGCGGCATGCTGATGTCGTTGTCGGGGTCGGCCGCGAGTTCGTGCAGTCGGTAGGCCTGCCAGTCGGCGAGACGCGACATCGTCTGCCCGATGGACCGGGCCGCGGCGACCGTGGTGCCCTCCGGCGCGGAGGCGTACGCGGCGATGACCGTTCCCATCGCGGCGATGTCGTCCTCGGTGAAGATGGCCTCGTCGCGGTCGTCGTGGGCGAAACCGAAGGCTCGCCAGAGCTCGTGGGCGAAGTCGGCGTCGACGCCGAGTTCGGTGATGGCCTGATCCCGGGTGAACACTGGAGGCCCGCCGAGCAGTGCCTCCTCGAGGTCGGAGGACGAATCGTCCACGCTCACAGTCCCAGGACACCTCTCATCAGGCAGGCGAGCTGCGCGGGCAGGTCGGGCCGCATCCGGCCACGGCGCATCCGCACGGCATCGTTGACGATGCTGAGCGCGGCGTGCACCGTGACCGCGGCCTCGGCCGGTGGGAGACCGGGCTCGATCTCGGTCACCAGCGTGACCCAGCGTCGCACGTAGTGGTGCTGCACCGCGAGCAGATCCTGCGCGTCGGTGTCGCGCAGGACAGGACCGTTGTTGAACGCCACGGACAGGTCCGGTGCCTGACCGATCACCGTCACATAGGACTCGACGAGGGCGCCGAGGAACTGCGCCGGGGTCTGCGTGACCGCCCGCGCCGCCATCGCCCCGGCCTCCAGCCGCGCCGCGCTGCGTCGACCGATGTCGACGAGGATCGCGACCTTGCTGGGGAAGTGCTTGTAGACGCTCGGACCCGTGATGCCGACGGCCTCGCCGATCTCGTCGACGCCGACATGTCCGTACCCGCGGCGCTCGAAGAGGTCCGATGCGGCGTCGAGGATCTCCTCGCGGCGGCTGTCGGCAGGTGTGCCGGGCAGCGTGGCGTGGGTGAGCGCCGGCGCGTCGGCCACCGGCACCGCGATGGTGCGCCGGACCAGCTGGACGAGGCGCGCGTGCGCCCGGCCGACGGGGATGCGGGTGCTGTGCGCCGACGTGCTCCCGACGATCGACAGCACCGCCCACGCGACGAGGCGGGTGGCGCGGGCGTCGAGGTCGTCGCGGTCGAAGGTCAGCGCGGCGGCCCAGCGGTCGAGGATCTCGCCGGTCCGACGACGGACGTGCGCGTTCTGCTCGTCGGACAGGAACACGCCGTTCCACCGCCAGAGGATGGCGGCGTCGGGGCGGTGCAGTCCCATCCGACAGGCCGCGTCGATCAGCGCATCCCGTTGTGCCTCCGGGTCCGCTGCCGGCGCGGACAGCGCCCCGTCGGTGCAGGCCTGCAGGTCGTCGACACGGGCCATCACCGTCTCGGCGAGCAGTGTCTGCTTGTCGGCGAAGTGGCGGTAGACGCCGGGCGCGGTCACGCCGGCCGCCCGGGCGACGTCGGCGACCGACACGCGTGCGTACCCGCGCTCGGCGAACAGCGCGGCCGCCGCGTCCAACAGGACGCGACGGCGGTCGGGGTGTCGGCGTGACCGAGCGGGCGCGGCAGTCATGGTGAACCGACACTAGCGCACGGTGAACAGTCGACGAGCCTTGTGAGCACCGGGTATGGCGGCGTAAGTTAGCGCGCGTTAGCCTACGGGCACCGATGTGAAAGGACCCGTCCATGAGTGACGCATTCATCTACGAGGCGATCCGTACGCCCCGTGGCAAGCAGCGTGGTGGTTCGCTGCACGGAACCAAGCCCGTCGACCTCGTCGCCGGCCTGATCACCGAGCTCCGCACCCGCTTCCCCGACATCGACCCCGCCGACATCGACGACGTCGTGCTCGGTGTCGTCTCGCCCGTCGGCGAGCAGGGCGCTGTGATCTCGCGGACCGCGGCGCTCGTCGCCGGCCTCCCGGACACCGTTCCCGGTACCCAGATCAACCGCTTCTGCGCCTCCGGCCTGGAGGCCAGCAACCTGGCCGCCCAGAAGGTGGCGTCGGGCTGGGACGACCTGGTGATCGCCGGTGGCGTCGAGTCGATGTCCCGCGTGCCCATGGGCTCCGACGGCGGCGCGATGTTCCAGGACCCGGCCACCGCGTACGACCTCTACATCGCCCCCCAGGGCATCGGTGCCGACCTGATCGCCACCCTCGAGGGCTTCAGCCGTGACGACGTCGACGCGTACGCCGTCGAATCGCAGAACCGCGCCGAGGCCGCATGGTCGGCGGGCTACTTCGCCAAGTCCGTCGTACCGGTCACGGACATGAACGGTGTCCTGATCCTCGACCACGACGAGCACCGCCGCCCCGGCACCACGGTGGAGCAGCTCGCGAAGCTCAAGCCCGCCTTCGCGGGTCTGGCCGACATGGCCGGCTTCGACGAGGTCGCGAAGCAGAAGTACTACAGCGTCGAGAAGGTCAACCACGTCCACACCGGCGGCAACAGCTCCGGCATCGTCGACGGCGCGGCAGTGGTCCTGATCGGCAGCGAGGAGGCGGGCAAGAAGGCCGGCCTGACCCCGCGCGCCCGCATCGTCGCCACCGCGCAGACCGGCTCCGATCCCACGATCATGCTGACCGGTCCCACCCCGGCCACCGAGCTCGTGCTCAAGAAGGCCGGCCTGACCGTCGACGACATCGACGTCTTCGAGCTCAACGAGGCCTTCGCCTCCGTCGTCCTCAAGTGGATGAAGGACCTGAAGATCCCGCACGAGAAGACCAACGTCAACGGGGGCGCCATCGCCATGGGCCACCCGCTCGGTGCGACCGGCGCGATGATCCTCGGCACCGTCGTCGACGAGCTCGAGCGCTCGGGCGGCCGCTACGGCCTCATCACCCTCTGTATCGGTGGCGGCATGGGCGTCGCGACCATCATCGAGCGCGTCTGACGCACGGCCTGACACAGGAGAATCCGAGAACACATGAGTGACAACATGATCGCGTGGGAGAAGGACGCCGACGGCGTCGTCGTGCTCACCATGGACGACCCCAACCAGGGCGCCAACACGATGAACGACCTCTTCCAGAGCTCGCTCAAGGCGACCGTCGAGCGCCTCGAGGCCGAGAAGGACGACATCACCGGTGTCGTGCTCACCTCGGCGAAGAAGACCTTCTTCGCCGGCGGCGACCTCAAGGACATGACGAGCGGCCGTGGTGACAAGGACAAGGTCGAGATCGCGACCGAGATCACCAACCGCACCAACGAGTTGAAGTCGTACCTGCGGCGTCTCGAGACCTTCGGCAAGCCGGTCGTCTCGGCCATCAACGGTGCCGCCCTCGGCGGTGGCCTCGAGCTGACCCTCGCCACGCAGCACCGCATCGCCGCCGACGTCCGCGGCGCCTCGATCGGTCTGCCCGAGGTCACCCTCGGCCTGCTGCCCGGCGGTGGTGGCGTCGCCCGTACCGTCCGGCTGCTGGGCATCCAGAACGCCCTGATGAACGTGCTGCTGCAGGGCCCGCGCATGAAGCCGGCGCAGGCACTGGAGACCGGCCTGATCCACGAGGTCGTCGGCTCGGTGGAGGAGCTCCTCCCCGCCGCGAAGAAGTGGCTCGCCGAGAACCCCGAGGCCGTGCAGCCGTGGGACGAGAAGGGCTACAAGATCCCCGGCGGCTCGCCGTCGAGTCCCGCTGTCGCGCAGTTCCTCCCGGCCATGCCGGCGATCCTGCGTCGTCAGCTCAAGGGTGCTCCGATGCCCGCGCCGCGCGCCATCCTGGCGGCCGCGGTCGAGGGCGCGATGGTCGACATCGACACCGCCACCCAGATCGAGACCCGCTACTTCGTGTCGCTGGTGACCGGTCAGGTCGCGCAGAACATGATCAAGGCGTTCTTCTTCGACCTGCAGCACATCAACGGCGGCGGTTCGCGTCCGGACGGGTACGACAAGTACACCGCCAAGAAGGTCGGCGTCATCGGCGCCGGGATGATGGGCGCGGCCATCGCGTACGTCTCGGCCAAGGCCGGGATGGACGTCGTCCTCAAGGACATCGACCTCGACGCGGCCAAGCGCGGCAAGAACTACTCGGAGAAGCTCGAGGAGAAGGCGCTCAAGCGGGGCAAGACCACGCAGGAGAAGTCCGACGAGCTGCTCGCCCGCATCCACCCGACCGTCGACCCGCAGGACTTCGCGGGTGTCGACCTCGTCATCGAGGCCGCGTTCGAGTCGGTCGAGGTGAAGCACAAGGTCTTCCAGGAGATCGAGGACATCGTCGAGCCCGACGCCGTGCTCGGCTCGAACACCTCGACGCTGCCGATCACCTCGCTCGCCGAGGGCGTGAAGCGGGCCGACGACTTCATCGGCATCCACTTCTTCTCGCCGGTCGACAAGATGCCGCTGGTGGAGATCATCCGCGGCGCGAAGACCTCGGACGCGGTGCTGGCCAAGGTCATCGACTACACCCTCGCGATCAAGAAGACCCCGATCGTCGTCAACGACAGCCGTGGCTTCTTCACCTCGCGCGTCATCGGCACGTTCATCAACGAGGCCATCGCGGCCGTCGGTGAGGGTGTCGAGCCGGCGTTCATCGAGCAGGCCGGTCAGCAGGCGGGCTACCCCGCTGCGCCGCTGCAGCTCTCGGACGAGCTCAAGCTCGGCCTGATGCAGAAGATCCGCAACGAGACTGCCGCCGCGGCGAAGGCCGAGGGCAAGGACTACCCCGAGCACGGGTCGTTCGCGGTCGTCGACTGGCTGCTCGAGCAGGGCCGCGACGGCAAGACCGCCGGCAAGGGCTTCTACGAGTACGACGAGAACGGCAAGCGCGCCGGTCTCTGGCAGGGCCTGCGCGACCAGTACAAGTCGGGAAGCACGCAGATCCCGTTCCAGGACATGGTGGAGCGCATGCTCTTCGCCGAGGCCCTGGAGACGGTGAAATGCTTCGACGAGGGCGTCATCACGTCGATCCCCGACGCCAACATCGGCTCCATCTTCGGGATCGGCTTCCCGGCGTGGACCGGTGGTGTCGTGCAGTACATCAACCAGTACGAGGGTGGCCTGCAGGGCTTCGTCGACCGCGCCCGTGACCTGGCGTCGAAGTACGGCGAGCACTTCGAGCCGCCCCAGTCGCTGGTCGACAAGGCCGCGAAGGGTGAGAAGTACTGATCTGAGCTGACCTCAGACCAGCCGAGCGGCCCGGTTCCCGATGGGAGCCGGGCCGCTTCCTTGTGCTGACCAGCGTCGCCCGCCCGATGCGGGGTTCGCCACCGCCTCGCGGCGTCGCCCGCGGAATCGTCGCAGCGAAACCGGGTTCGGGTGGCGAGCACGCGACAACGCGGGCGAAGTTCGCGCGGTCGCCTGTCGTTCGCACGTTCCCACGCCGTTCGCACCCTGTCGGGGGCGTGCGAACAGACAGCAAGCGTGCGAACGCCGCTTCCGCCCGCGAGATGCGGGGCTCGCCACCGCACTGCAGCTCTGCCCACAGAATCAGCCGGGCGGCGGCAGTTTCCACACAGTCGGCACCCGCGTCGGGGATACTGACATCCATGGATGGCAACGTCACCGCCCCTGACCACGAGATCGTCATCGTCGGGGGTGGTTTCTCCGGCATCGGCGCCGCGATCCTCCTCGATCGCGCAGGATTCTCCGACTACCTGCTGGTCGAGGACGGTGACGGGCTCGGCGGGGCGTGGCACTGGAACACCTATCCCGGCGTCGGTGTCGACATCCCGTCGTTCAGCTACCAGTTCTCCTTCGACCAGCGCACCGACTGGTCGCGCATCTATGCCCCCGGGCGGGAACTGAAGGCCTACGCCGACGACGTCGCACAGCGGTTCCGCGTCACCGACCGCACCCGACTGAACACGCGCATCGTCGGCGCCGTGTTCGACGAGGCCGCCGATCTGTGGACGCTGACCACCGGCGACGGGGACACGATCACCGCGCGTCACGTCGTCAGCGCCACCGGCGTGCTGACCCAGCCCAAGCGTCCCGACATCGCAGGACTCGACGACTTCGACGGTGAGGTGCTCCACACCGCCCGCTGGGACCACTCGGTCGACCTGCGAGGGCGTCGGGTCGCGGTGATCGGCACCGGAGCATCTGCGGTGCAGGCCATCCCGGAGATCGCCGAGGTCGCCGAGCACCTCACCGTCTTCCAGCGCACGCCCATCTGGTGCATGCCCAAGCCCGACGCGCCGATCCCTGGCGTCGTGCGGACCGCGATGTCGCGGATCCCCGGCGCACGGCGTCTCGCCCGCACCGTGTCGCAGGCGTTCGTCGAGGTGAACTTCCCACTGCCTGCGCACTTCCACGGTGTCGTCCCCATCGCGGCCGGGGGTGAGCGGGTGGCGCGCGCGTACCTGCGGCGGACGGTGACCGACCCGGTGACGCGGGACAAGCTCACCCCGCGCTACGCGATGGGCTGCAAGCGGCCGAGCTTCTCCAACGCATACCTGCCGACCTTCAACCGGGCGAACGTCTCTCTGGAGACGTCGTCGATCGACCGTGTCGAGGCGGGCGGCATCCGCACCGCCGACGGCACCCTGCACGAGTGTGACGTGCTGGTGCTGGCGACGGGGTTCAAGGTCTTCGAGCGGGGCAACATGCCCCCGTTCGACGTCCGCGGGGTCGGTGCCCGCGACCTCGAGGCCTTCTGGACCGAGAACCGGCTGCAGGCGTTCCACGGCGTCAGCGTGCCCGGGTTCCCCAACCTCTTCTCGATCCTGGGGCCGTACGCCTACAACGGGTCGTCGTATTTCAACCTCATCGAGACCCAGAGCCGGCACATCGTCCGCTGCCTGCAGCGCGCGCGGTCGTTGGGTGCGACCCGCGTCGAGGTGTCGCAGGAGGCGAACGACCAGTACATGCGCGCGATGCTCGCCCGACGGGACAACCAGGTGTTCTTCGCGGGTGGGTGCGGATCGGCCAACAGCTACTACTTCGACGAGCACGGCGACGTCCCGTTCCGGCCGTCGACGACGATCGAGACGATGTGGACCAGTCGCCGCTTCGACCTCGGTGCCTACGAGTTCACCCGCGTCGCCGACCGAGAGCCGTCAGCGATCCGCTGAGAGCCGCCGACAGTGCGGAAGCCCGTCGCCGAGTGTGCGTCGCCTGTCTGTCGGCTCGCGGTGCGTCGTCAGCACACTCGACGACGGTTTCCGCACGGTCGGCACCGCGGTTTCCACACAGTCGGCACAGCGATATCCGCACAGTCGGCTCGGTGGTCAGCCGTCCCGCCACATCGCCCACAGGGTCGGCCCGTCGGGCAGGGTCATCTCGCCGGTGACGACGAAGCCGTGGCGCTCGTAGAGGGGCACGTTGCGGATGTTGCTGCTCTCGAGATACGCCGGTCCGCTGATCGTGGGGAGGCGGTGGTCGAGAAGGGCGGTGCCGTGTCCACGTCCGGGTTCGACCGCCCCGAGCTGGGCGAGGTACCAGTGCGGCTGCTTCGGTCGGTGCTGTTGCATGAGCCGGGTGGCGGTGGAGCCGCGTCCGGCGGCGCTCGGGCGCATCGCCCTGAGCAGCATCGGGACCAGGAGAAGGCGGTGGACCAGCGGCGGGCGGTACGACGGTGGGTCCCACAGCGCGGCGCCGACAGGGCGGTCGCCGTCGAGACGGAGGTCGGCGCCGTCGGGGGAGCAGTGTTCGTGGCGCGCGGCCACCCGGAAGTAGCGGCCGGCGTCGTCGTCTCGGAAGATCCAGCGCACCACGGGATCGTCGACGAACGCCCGAGCCAGGACGTCGGCGACGACCATCCGCTCGTCGGGGCGCGCCCGCCGGGTGACGGTGGACGGGGAGTCGTTCATTTGTCTCAGTCTGCCGAAACGGGTGCGACTCCGGAAGGGAGCGCCGCGCGGGAGCGCCGGCGTGCGGAACCGTCGAGAGCTGCGACGACGATCATGTGGGGTGCCGTCAGGGCGAGCAGGACCGTCAGCGCGGCGGCGACGGCGGCATACGAGGAACCGGCGAGGAGCACCGCACCGACCACCACGCCGAGGGTGACCACGGCGCCGAGGGTCGCCGGCGCGGCCCGACGCGCGAGATCGCGGACCGCGCGGCCGGCTGCGACACCCCGCTCGACGTCGCAGGCGACCAGACGCGCCATGTGCCGCGGTCCATGCCACAACCCGAACCACAACGCGAACGCGGTCAGCGGGTCGACGAGTGCACCGACCAGCCCGACGACCGCGACGTCTGCCACGACCGGCCAGGTCCGGTCCGCCACGGCGACGATGACGGCGACGGCTGCACCGAGCGCCCAGAGAACGACGAGCGATGATCGGACGGAGTCCAGCGCGACCATGTCGGCGAGAGACGGTGAGAGTGCGCGCAGGGTGTCGTCCCACCCGGGCCCACCGCGCGCGAGCGGCAGGACGAGGCAGCCGGCGCCGGCGACCATCACGGCGGCTCGGCGTACACGGTTGCGCTGCAACGACGGAGGGGCCACCTCGACCTCGCCGAGGCCGAAGTGCACGATGCTCGCGACGATCATCACGGCCAGCGGCACGGGGCCGCCCCACTGCACGATCGCCCACGTCCCGACGGCGAGAGCGGCGTAGACGACGGTCGCGGTCACCCGGCCGACCCCGCCCATCCGCGCCGCGATCAGGTGGTCGAGTGCCCCGTGAGGCACCCCGAGCACGATCCCCGACCCCACCAGGGCCCAGAGGACGGGCGACGGGTCGGCCATGACGGAGTCGGCGACGACGGCGATCACCCCGCCGACGAGGAGCGCCAGCCGTGTCGCGCGGGCGGTGACGGGTACGACCGGGACAGCCGTGTCGTGCACGGCGCCAACAGTTCTCGTGGCCACCACCGTCGCCAGTATGCGCGCGGACCGGGGGATTGTCGCGTCACGAATTGGTCACTCTGTTCAGTACTGGTCACGATTCCGCGCCGATGTCCACGGACCGTTGATCCACTACTGGTCGGGGCGTTCAGTGAGGCAGGGCAGGCGTTCGCCATCGGCGGACGAAACCTCATCCGACACCGAGAAAGGTCGTGTCCCCATGATTCCCGACGAGTTGACGAAGGGGCAGTTCGACACCGTCTACAACGTGCTGTCCCTGGCGATCGCCGCGCAGCTGTTCACGGCGATCTTCCTGCTGGCGGCGCAACCTCGTGTGCTGCAACGGTATCGACAGGCGCTGGTGATCTCGGCCATCGTCTGCGGTATCGCCGCGTACCACTACTTCCGCATCTTCGACTCGTTCAGGAAGGCGTTCGTCTCCGACGCGCCCGGAGGCGAGGGGATCTACAAGCAGGCGATCGGGGAGTCCTTCAACGAGGGCTACCGCTATGTCGACTGGCTGCTCACGGTGCCGCTGCTGCTCGTCGAGCTGGTCGTGGTGCTGGCGCTGGCCCGCAAGCTGCAGGCATCGCTGCTGTGGCGCCTCATCCCGGCGTCCGCGCTGATGATCGCTCTGGGCTACCCGGGGGAGATCAGCGGTGAGACCGCCACGCGACTGATCTGGGGCACACTCTCCACGATCCCGTTCCTCTACATCCTCTACGTGCTCTTCGTCGAGCTGACCAAGTCGCTCGACAGGCAGTCGCCGGCGGTACGGATGACGGTGTCGCGCATGAGGATCCTGCTGTTCGCCTCGTGGGGTGTCTACCCGATCTCGTACCTGCTGCCGGTCATCGGCGGCGACGGTCCGGTCGCCTGGGTGAGCAAGCAGGGCGCCTACTCGGTCGCCGACATCCTCGCCAAGTGCCTCTACGGCATCCTCATCTACCGCATCGCGCGCCTGAAGTCGTTCTCCGACGATGCGTCGTTCGCGACGGACGAGGGCAAGGAGGACCTGGTCGAGGCGAAGCCCTGACCGCCTGATCGGCACCGTCCACCCCGGCCGGCTAGAACACGTTCTAGTCTGTCGGGGTGGACGTCACTTTCGAAGGCACCCGCAGGGAACTCGGCACCGAGCAGGGCACGCTGCGCTACCACGAGGCCGGTGATCCGGACGCCCCGCCGCTGATCCTGTTGCACGGATCGGGCCCGGGCGTCACGGGGTGGCGGAACTACCGCGGCAACCTCGGTGTCTTCGCCGAGCACTTCCACACCTACGTGCTCGAGTTCCCGGGGTTCGGGGTCAGCGACGCCTGGGGTGGGATGCCGGTGCTGGACGCGGGCAAGTCCGTGAACGTCTTCATGAAGGGACTCGGTATCCCGTCGGCCGCCATGATCGGCAACTCGATGGGCGGTGTCGTCGGGGTCAACCTCGCGATCCGCAAGCCCGAGCTGGTCAGCAAGCTGGTCACCATCGGCGGGGTCGGGGCCAACCTGTTCAGCCCCCAGCCGACCGAGGGTCTGCAGCTGCTCCAGGAGTTCGCCGACGAGCCCGACCGCGAACGTCTGGTCCGCTGGTTGCGATCCATGGTCTACGACAAGGCGCTCGTCACCGACGACCTCGTCGAGGAGCGCTGGGAGGCGGCGACCCATCCCGACGCCCGCAGGACCGGCGAGACCATGTACGGCTCGGCGGCATTCGCGATACAACAGCAGTTCCTCGCCGCGTCCGACACACCGCCGTACTGGGCGATGATGCACAAGGTGGCCTGCCCGACGCTGCTGACATGGGGCCGCGACGACCGCGTCAGCCCACCGGACATGGCGCTCGTGCCGATGCGGTTGATCCCCGACGCCCAGCTGCACGTGTTCCCGCGGTGTGGTCACTGGGTCATGATCGAGGCCAAGGAGGCCTTCGAGGCGACCGTGCTCGCGTTCCTGCGCGACTGACGGCTCACTCGCCGGGTCCGGCCTCCACGACCTGGACGGCGACGTCGGCGAGTTTGGTGTTCGAGTCCTGCGACAGCCGAGCGAGCAGTTGGAAGGCGTCGTCGGCGTTCAGGGAGTACCGCTCCATCAGCATGCCCTTGGCCTGACCGATGATGTCGCGGTTGGTCAGTGCCGACCGGATCTGTTCCTTCTCCCGCACCGACGAGAACGCGATCGCCGCGTGCGCCGCGAACAGGCTGCCGATCGACCGGGACTCGTCGTCGAAGGCGTCCGGTTGCGTGCTGTGCAAATTCAGGGCGCCGAAGTTGTTGCCGTCGACGTAGAGGCAGAAACAGAGCATCGAGCGGATCCCGTGTTCCGCCGCCGCCCTGCTGAACCGCGGCCAGCGGTCGTCGGTGAGGGTGTCGGCGATGATCTCGGTGTCGGCCTGCAGGGCCGACGTCACGCAGGGTCCCTCCCGTAGTTCGGCCTGCAGGCGGTCGGCCTCGGCGGCCAGGTCGCCGATGAGCACCGGGCTGGAGATCGTGGTCTTGTCCTCCACCAGGGTGATGCTCGCGTACTCGGCGTTGGGGATGGACTCCACGGCGGCGGCGCTGATGGCCCGCAGGATGGACTCGGTGTCGCGGCTCTCCGACCGGAGCCGGCGGGCGAGGTCCGCCATCTGCGCGGACAGCGCCGACAGCGGCGTCGTGGCCGTCGCACCGTGGTCGAGCAGATCGGATGGTGCGGTGTCGCCGGAGGCGTCCGACGGTGTCGTCACTCGCCCACCCGGTGGTGGCGCGGTCGTTCGACGGGGATGAGACGAAGGTCGTTCATCGCAGCAGCTTCCTTCACCGCTCGACGTCTGGGCCGCAGGGGCCCACCAGCGGACACCCGTGTCTAGATGTCGGTGGCAGGATTGTAATCACCCGATACCGCACGCGCGGTAGGAGCCCGACAATCGCTGGACGTCACCCGGTGGACCGCGTGCGGCGGGTCAGGCAGTGAGCGTGCGGAACGCGTGGAACCCCAGGTGGGCGCCGTACGCGAGGAGGCCGGCCGTCGCGATCCTGCGCGTGGCGGGGACGAGCAGCCCGACGCCGACCGCCGTCTCGATCGCCCCGTGCCGCAGCACCCAGGTCCGGGTGTCGTCGGGGAACGCAGTCGCGGTGAACGACTCGAACTTCTCCGGCGCGACGTAGTGCAGTGGTCCGACGACGGCGAGCGACGCCCCGAGGATCGTTGTTGCGGCCATGACGGTCCACCTCGCTTCCCGTTCCCGCCCGGGGTGGGAGGGAGGTCGGACTCACCGTAGCGGGGCGCTCACCAGATCCGGACGCGCTGCCCCGGGTCGAGGTACAGGTCGTCGCCCTCCGCCACGTCGAACGCGTCGTAGAACGCGTCGATGTTGCGCACGACGCCGTTGCACCGGAACTCCGGTGGCGAGTGCGGGTCGATGGACAGGCGTCGGATCGCCTCGGCCTCACGGGTTTTGGTCCGCCACACCTGCGCCCAGCCGAAGAACACGCGCTGCAGTCCGGTCAGCCCGTCCACGATCGGCGGCTCGGTCCCCTCGGTGGCGATGCGGTACGCGGCCAGCGAGATCGACAGACCGCCGAGGTCGCCGATGTTCTCGCCGATCGTGAACTCGCCGTTCACGGTGTGCGACGGGTCCAGGCCGGTCGGGGTGAAGGTGTCGTACTGGTCGATCAGCGAGCGCGTGCGCGCGCCGAACTCGGTGCGGTCGTCGTCGGTCCACCAGTCGACGAGGTTGCCGTCGCCGTCGTACTTGGCGCCCTGGTCGTCGAAGCCGTGGCCGATCTCGTGGCCGATCACCGCGCCGATGCCGCCATAGTTGGCGGCGTCGTCGGCCTCGGGGTCGAAGAACGGCGGCTGCAGGATCGCGGCCGGGAACACGATCTCGTTCATCCCCGGGTTGTAGTACGCGTTGACGGTCTGCGGCGTCATGAACCACTCGTCGCGATCGACGGGCCCGCCGATCTTGGCGAACTCGCGGTCCTGCTCGAACGCCGACGCCCGGGCGACGTTCCCGACGAGGTCGTCGGGCCGGACCTCGAGGCCGGAGTAGTCGCGCCAGCGGGCCGGGTAGCCGATCTTGGGCGTGAACTTGTCGAGCTTCGCGAGCGCCTTCTCGCGGGTGGCCGGGCTCATCCAGTCGAGGTCGCTGATGTTGCGGCGGTACGCCTCGACGAGGTTGGCGATGAGCTCGTCCATCCGGGCTTTCGCCGCGGGTGGGAAGTGACGCTCGACGTACAACTCGCCGACCGCGAACCCGACCGCCGCCTCGACGAGGCCCACACCGCGCTTCCACCGCTCGCGGATCTCCGGGGTCCCCGACAGCGTGCGACCGTAGAACGCGAAGTTCTCGTCGACGATCGACGACGTCAGGTACGGCGCCGCCGAGTGGACCAGGCGCCACTGCAGCCAGGCGATCCAGTCGCCCAGCGGACGGTCGGCGACGAGCGCGCCGAGGCCTTCCACGAACGACGGCTGCCGAACCACCACCTCGGCGAACACGTCGTCGTCGGCGACGCCCAGGCCGCGGAGCCAGGCGGCGACGTCGAACGCGCCCGCGCTCGTCCCGAGTTCGTCGCGGGTGAGCAGGTTGTAGGTGAGGTCTGCGTCGCGGCGACGCACGACGTCCCAGTGGTGGGATGCGATGGCGGTCTCGAGGTCGAGCACGGTCGCTGCACGCGTGCCTGCGTCGTCGAACCCGACGAGCGCGAACATGCGCTCGATGTGGGCGACGTATCCGCTGCGGGTCTCGGCGTGCTTCTCCTCGCGGTAGTACGACTCGTCGGGCAGTCCGATGCCCGACTGCCCGAGGTGCACCAGGTACCGGTCGGACTTCTTGGAGTCGGTGTCGACGTAGAAGCCGATCGCGCCGCCCGAGCCGCGACGTTGCAGCTCACCGATGACCTCGGCGAGCTCCTCGGTCGACGCGACGCCGGCGATGCGGTCGAGGTCGGCGCGGATCGGGTCAAGTCCGAGCGCCTCGATGCGCTCGGTGTCCATGAAGGAGGTGTAGAGGTCGCCGATGCGCTGTGCGTCGGACCCGGGCTCGGGATCGGACCCCGCGCACTCGACGACGATGTCGCGGACGTCCTCCTCGGCGCGGTCACGCAGTGTGAGGAACGAGCCGTCGATGGGCCGGTCGGCGGGGATCTCGTGTTCGGCTATCCAGACGCCGTTGACGTGTGCGTAGAGATCGTCCTGGGCGCGGACCCCCGAGTCGACCCACTGGAGGTCGATGCCGGAGGGACGGTCGGTGTCGGTGGGTGCACTCACCCCGCCCATCCTGGCACCGCCGCGCAGTGGGTGCACGGATCCGTCGTGCGCGCGCCGGGGGCGGGGTAGGGTGTCTCGGAAACCTGCTGTGCGGGCGCTGATCTGGGCGCAGGGCCACGGTGATCCGATCGTGATGCGATCGTGAGCGAACCGAAAACGCCAACGGTGTCATCCGTGACCTGATGCGAGTGGACTCTCCCGGGTGACGGGTTCGGTGTCGTGATGGTCTTCTCCTCCCTGCGTTCGCGGCTGGCCGCGGCCACGGTGGTCAGCGGTGCGCTGGTGCTCGCGTCGTGTGGCGTCTTCTCCGACCCGACCGTCTCGGGGTCGCAGCGCATGCTGGCGGACTTCGGCGCCGCGCTCGACGCGCAGGACGCGGCACGGGCCGCAGCTCTCACGTCGGCGCCGGGTCAGGCAGCACCGACGATCGCCGCCACCCTGTCCGGCATGCACCCGCAGAAGGTGTCCGTCCGTGTCACCAAGCCGGTCGAGTACTCCGACGGGACCGCCGACTACGGGCTCGACTACACCTGGGACCTCGGCGGCGGGCGGTCGTACTCGACGTCGACGACCGGCACCGCGCGCAAGCTCTCCTCCGGATGGCGGATCCAGTGGGATCCGGCCGTCCTCGCGCCCGGACTGCAGAACGGCGGCGCACTGCGTCTGGTCCGCACCGACGCCACCCCGGCACCTGCCGTTCTCGACACCGCCCGCAAGCCCTGGATGACCCCGCAGGGCCTGACCGATGTCGTCCTCGACCCGTCCACGACCCGCGACCGCGACGCCAGCATCCGTCGTCTCGCCGATGTGATCGCGCCGATAGCGCCGCTGGTGACCGCCCCCGTGATCGCCCAGCGCGTCGCGGCGTCGGGCGGCAAGCCCACCACGGTCGTCTCCCTCCGCGACCCCGACATGCAGGTGCTGGCCGGCAACCCGGCGTCGGTACCCGGCGTGTCGGTGCACCGGAACGTCGCGCTGCTGACCACGGATCGTCGGATCTCCTCGCCGCTCGCGGAGTCCACCGCGGCCTACTGGCAGGCGCTGCGGGACGCGACGTCGGGGTGGGCCGTGCAGCGTGTGGGCGCCGACGGCGGCGTCACGCAGCTCGCCGGGGAGCAGGGCCCGGCCGCGCCGAGCTTCTCGACCACCATCGCGCCGACGGTGCAGTTGTCGGTGAACGCGTCCGTCGTGGACGTCGCCCAGCCGGCGACGATGCTCGTCCTGGACGCCCGGTCGGGCGCGATCGTCGCCGCGGCGAACAACGACGCCGCCGACGCGGCCGGGGCGGACCTGGACAACCTCGTCACCCCGGGCTCCACGCTCGACCCGGTGCTCGGGGCGATCTCGGCGACCACCGGCGGCGACCGTGAGTCGGGTGAGAAGGCGTTGCACACGCTGGGTCTCGGCGTCGACTACACCGTCCCCGGTGTGACCGCGGCGGCGACGAATCGCGCCGCCATCTCGGCTGCCGGTCTCGACTCCGCGCCGCAGGTGTCGCCGCTGTCGATGGGGGCGCTCGGTGTGGCGATCGCCCGGATGGCCGGTGTCGCTCCGACCTTCGTGCGCGGCACCACGACGACCGTCCGCGGTGGCGACCTCGGTCCCGTCGACCCCGCGCTGGGCGCGCGGATCGCTGCGGCGATGCGGACGACCGCGACGACCGGCGACGCGAGCGACCTCACGGGAGCGCCGGACCTGCGGGCCCTCGTCGGGACGAACGGGCCCCAGGGCCCCGGCTGGTTCGTCGGCATCACCCGCGGTCAGGTGATCGTGGTGCACTGCGCCGGGGAGAAGTCGGGCTCGGCCGCACTCCAGGTCGTCCAGAAGTACCTGCGTCAGCGCTGATCAGAGATCGTCGAGGTCGATCTGGCGGGTGATGTCGAGCGCGTCGACGAACCGCCGGTCGTGACTGACCACGAGCAGCGCGCCGCGGAAGTCGGCCAGCGCCTGCGCCAGGTGCTCGCGGGTGGGGATGTCGACGTTGTTGGTCGGCTCGTCGAGGACGAGCAGGCGCGGCGCGGGTGACGACAACAGTGCCACGGCCATCGCGGCGCGGACCCGCTCACCGCCCGACAGTTCGCGGACGGGGCGGTCGGCGTCGTGACCGCGGAACAGCAATCGCGCGAGGCCGGCGCGTCGCTGCTCGGCGGAACGGTCGGGACTGACCGCGGCCACCAGGTCGTAGGGGCTTGCGTCCGGATCCATGCCGTCGAGCACCTGCGGGAGCACACCCACCCCGACCAGTGGGGGTGCCAGGATCAGCTGGTCGATCAGCGTGGTCTTCCCGGCACCGTTGCGGCCGCGCAGCACGATTCGCTCGGGTCCGACGATGCCGACGTCGACGGTCCCCGAGGGCACGGTGAACCGGGTCGTCGGGAGGACGACCTGCCCCGGGTGGACCTCGCTGTCGGGCAGGTCGACGCGGACGGTGCGGTCGTCGCGTACGGCGTCCGCCGCGACGGCGGCCTGCTCCCGCGCCTCGTCGAGCCGTCGACGATGTCCGCCGGTCAGCTTCGCCGCGGACTCCTGCGCCGACCGCTTGCGTTGCTGCATGACGATCTTCGGTTCGCGCTTCTGCGCGTACATCTTCCGCCCGTAGCGCTGACGGTGGGCGATCACGGTCTGCGACTCCGCCAGCTCGCGCCGCTGTCGTGCCTCGTCGTTGCGGGCCGCGGCCAGGACTTCCCGGGCTCGTTCCTGCTCGGCGGCGAGCACCGCCTCGAAATGCGCGTGGTCGCCGGTGATCACGCGGATGCCGCCGTCGCGGACCTCGGCGACGGCGTCGACGCGGTCCAGCAGGTCCCGGTCGTGACTGACGGTGATCACCTGCCCGTCGAAGCGATCGATCGCGTCGAGGAGCAGGCTCCGTGCCTGCGGGTCGAGGTTGTTCGTGGGCTCGTCGAGGACGAGCAGTTCCGGGGATGCGAGGACCGCCCCGATGACCGCCACGAGCGTCGCCTCCCCGCCCGACAGTGTGTCGACGACACGCGACAGGTCTGTCGGGCCCGCGACGAGACGTGCGAGGCCGAGCTGGCCGAACAGCGCGACGGCGCGCTCCTCGACGTCCCAGTTGCCCTCGAGCGCAGCATGATCGGAGTCGTCGGCGGTGCCGACCTCGATCCGGTGCAGCGCGGCACGGATCCCCCGCGATCCCGATCAGCTCGTCGATCGCGACCGCCGACCGCAGCGTGATGTCCTGCGGCACCAGCGCGATCGACGTGGGTCGGTCGATCGTGCCGGAGGTCGGGGTGAGTTCGCCGGTGAGCAGACGCACCAACGTGGTCTTGCCGGCGCCGTTCGCCCCGACGACCCCGACGTGGTGCCCGGCGAGGGAGGCCGAGACGTCGGCGAACACGACCGTGCCGTCGGGGTGACGGAAGTGCAGGGACGTCGTCGTCACCGATCGGAGAACCACGTCGGGCGACGCTAGGCCGCCGTCGGCGGCGACGCCACCGATTTTCGCCGCGCGGTCAGCGTCCGGTGCGGATGGAGACGAGACGTGCTGCGGGACGCCGCAATCCGCGCCACCCCAGGAGGAAGAGGCCCAGCACGATCGTCGCGACGACGATGAAGCTCACCGCGATGCCCTGACCGAACTGGTCCCGCAGCACCATCCCGATGGCCACCGTGCAGATCCAGGTCATCACGCCGTCCGGGAACACCCGCTCGGCGCCGGAAGTGCGCCGAGCCGATCTGATCGGTGTGGACGTGGGCGACGACGTACCCGACCGACCATCCGACGGCCGTCCCGGCGAGGAAGGGCCACAGCGTCGAGAGGATGCCGGTGACCGCGAGGCCGTCGTCGTGGTTGATGCGCCCGATGACGACGAAGACGAGGACGGCGACGACGTCGGCGAGGGCGGCGAGTGCGACCACCCGCCCGCGTGTCACGTCGACCCCGTTCGGCGGTCGGGCGGTTCGGGGTCGTCGGCGGCGCCGGTCGACGGTGTGTCCGTCGCCGCGTGTCCGGTCTCGCCGGTCAGCTCGGCGTCGAGTTCGGCGTCGGTGTCGGACAGGGCCTGTCGGAACATGACCGCGATGACGACCCAGCCGACGAGGGCCACCAGCAGGTAGCTGATGAGTCGGTAGACCAGGACGGCGGTCACGGCCTCGCCGGCGCCCATCCCGGCCGAGGTGAGCGCGGGCACCAGGACTGCGTCGACCACACCGAGGCCGCCCGGCAGGAGCGGGAAGGCGGTGCCGACGGCCTTGCCGGCGGCGTAGGCGACGGCGAGTCCGGCGATGCCGGGTTCACCGCCGACGGCGTAGCAGGCGAACGCGAGGGCAGGCGACGTCGGCGACCCAGTTGAACAGCGACCACCCGAACGCGATCGAGGTGTCCTTGCCTGTCAGCTGCACCGCGCGGAGCTGGTCGACGATCTCGTGCCAGCGGGCGACGCCGTGCTCGTGGTCCTTGTCGCGCAGGCTGTTCAGGGCGTGCAGGGACCGCGCGCCGATCGACTTCATCATGTCGGGGTGCGACGCGACGTACTGCGCCACCACGACGAAGGCGAGGAACCCGCCGACGGAGAAGATGATCGAGAACGGGCTCGTCTTCGCGCCGGCGAGGAGCGCGCCACCGATACCGAGGACGGCCAGTCCGACGCCCATCAGCAGGCCCGACATGACCACCTGCCACGAGGCGATCACCGGTGTGGCGCCCCACTTGCGGGTCTGCCGGTAGGTGAAGGCGGGCGCGAGCACGTTGCCGCCGGGCATGGTCTGACTGACGGAGTTCGCGGCGAGGACGACGGCGAGCGACTTCATCTGTGACACGCGGACACCGGCCGACCGGAACAGCGCGCGCTGGACCTGCGCGAAGCTGTCCATCGAGAACCCGGACGCCACGATGCACGCCAGCACCCACCACCAGTTCAACGCGCCCATGCTGCGCCAGGCCTCGGTGAGCTTCGGCCACACGAGGACGACCTCGACGGTCAGCACGACGACGACGACGGCGAGCGCGACCCAGCGGACCCACCAGAAACGACGGCGCGTCGGGGCGGCGGGTGTGCCGTCCTCGGCGGCGTCGCCGAACTGGGCCGTCATGAGGCCTCACCCTAGTCATCTCACCGACCGACACCGTTCCACCTGCCCGGGTGGGCCGTTATCCTGTCCCGACCGGGTCGGCTGTGGGGGCGGTCCGGAGGGGGAGGTCCACCGTGTTGTTCCGTCGTCCCGTCGTGGGCGCCACAGCCCTGGCGATGTCCGTCGCACTGACGAT
>JAQIJH010000011.1:0-51233 GCA_036946345.1 Gordonia paraffinivorans
ACCAGCGGGATCAACTGCAGCGACGTCCCACCGACGGCGAAGAAGTCGTCATCCACGCCGATCGACGCGTCCTCGAGCACGTCGCGGTACGCCGCGACCACGGCCTCCTCGGTCGCTGTCCGCGGCGCGTCCCCGGTCCCGCCCCACTCCGGTGCGGGCAGGGCGACGACGTCGAGCTTGCCGACCGGTGTCACCGGCAACTCGTCGACGACGATCACCTGGGCGGGCACGAGGTGGGCAGGCAATGACGTGGCCATCGCCGCGCGGATCTCGCCGCCCGACCGGTCGGCCACGGCGTAGGTGATGAGCGTGTCCCCCGCCGGCCCGGCGACGACGACCGTCGCCGACCGCGACACGCCGACCGTCCGCGCAGCGGCGTCGATCTCACCGAGTTCGACGCGCACGCCGCGGATCTGGACCTGCTGATCGGCGCGGCCGACGAACGCGAGCCCGGACGGGGTACGCCGCACGAGATCGCCGGTGCGGTACATCCGGGAGCCGTCGTCGGTGGCGACGAAGCGGGATGCCGTCAGTCCCGGATCGATGTAGCCCTGCGCCAGTGCCGGTCCCAGGAGGTACAGCTCGCCGACGCAGCCGTCCGGGACAGGCCGCAGGCGTCGGTCGAGGACCGCGACCCCGATGCTGCCGGCTCGGGTCCCGAGCATCGGACCCGGCGTCGGCCGACCGTCGGCCCATGCCCACGTCACCATGATGGTGGACTCTGTCGGGCCGTAGACCGTCGCGATGTCCCGACCGCTCGACCACCGCCGCACGAGGTCGGGCGACACCGCCTCACCCCCGACCTCCACACGGCGAACCGCCGGTAGCCCAGCGGGATTCAGGGTCGAGAGGATGGTCGGTGACGTGAACAGGGCCGTCACGCCGAGCCGGGCGAGTTCATCGGAGCCCACCTGCCCGCCGACACGGTCGGGTGCGATCACCGACAACCGCGCACCGGCGCCGGCCGCGCGGACCAGCTCCATGACCGACGCATCGAAGCTGGGCGACGCGTGGTGGGCGACGCGGTCGTCGGAGGTCAGACGTGACTCGACGGGGTCGGCGAACAGCGACAGACCGCGGTGGGTGACGACGACGGCATTCGGGATTCCCGTGCTGCCCGAGGTGAAGATGACGTAGGCGGGCGCGTCGGCGGGCGGCGTGGCCCAACCGATCTCGGTCTCGGCACCGCCGGTGTTCACGCTGACGGCGACCACACCGTCGGGCGCCGCGCCGTCCGTCACCGCGACGGTCACCTCGGCGATCGCGATCATCCGGGCCACGCGGTCGGCCGGGAACATCGGGTCGACGGGGACCAGCACCGCACCGACGCGGGCGATGGCCCAGGTCGCCACCACCGACGCGACGGACCGCGGCAGCATCATCGCCACCCGGTCGCCGACTCGGACGCCGGCATCGACGAGCCGCGCGGCGACCGAGGCGGAGCGCCGGTCGAGATCGTCGTAGGTCAGCGCGAGAGTCCCGTCGTCGACGGCGATGTCGTCGGGGAACGACGAGACCGCACGCGCGAAGACGCCCGGAAGCGTGACCTCGGGACGCAGCGTCAGCACCGATCGGTCGACGGCGTCGCGGGCGACCTCGGCCGCGCTGCGCAGGTCGACGGCGTCGACCGGCGTCTCACCCGGAAGCGTCACGAGAGCGGTCACCGCTCGTAGCCAGCGCTCCCCGATCGCCTCGGCGGTTGCTCGGCCGAACAGCGCGGTGGCGTAGGTGACGATCGCCGACCCATCGGGCGCGACGGTGAACTGCAGGTCGAACTCGGACGGCGCCGAGGCGATATCGGTCTCGGAGGCGCCGATCGGCAGCGCCGGCAGCACGTCCGGCGCGAGGGACAGCAGCACCTGCACCAGCGGATGGCGACCCGGGTCCCGCGGCGGCCGCACAGCAGCGACCACCTCGTCGAATCCGACGAGCGTCGACCCGATCGCCGGGACATCGGCGTTGCGCACCCCCTGCAGCAGGTCGTCGACCGTGTGTGCATCGCCAATTCGCGTACGCAGGACGACCGTCGACACGAACATGCCGACCACATCGAGGATCTCGGGCTGCGACCGCACCGACACGGGCGTGCCGACAGCGACCTCGTCGGTCCCGACGGCCGCCGCGAGGGTGAGCGCCAGCCCCGCGTGCCAGAGGTGGAACGCTGTGACGCCGACGGTGCGGGCCCGCGCGTCGATCGCATCGGCGACAGCCGGATCCAGGGCAACACGAACCGCGGCGGTCCCGAGCGAGCGGTCACCGGTCCGCGGCCGGTCGGTCGGGATGTCCAGCACACCCGACCAGCCGTCGAGCGCGGCGACCACCCGTGCCCGCTCTGCGGCGCGGACCGCCGCGGGGATCGACTGTTCCGCGAGCGACCACTGGCGATAGGTGACGTCGAGCGGCTCCAGCCAGCGACCCTCCAGTGCATCGGCGAGGTCGGAGACGAGCAGCCCCACCGACTGTCCGTCCAGCGAGAGGTGGTGCGCGACGAGCACCAGCAGCCGGTCACCACCGGCAGCGACCAGGGCGACCCGCAGTGGGGGGACGTCGGTGACGTCGAACGGCGCCGCGAGGTGGGCCAGCACACCCGCCGGAGGGTCGGCGATCGCCTCCTGCCAGGACCGTTCACCGAGGTCGACGGTGCGCAGCTCCGGTTCGAACGACGGCAGCACCAGCTGATTCGGCTGCCCGTCCACCACCGGGTAGACGGTGCGCAGGGGGGCGTGGCGGTCCACGACGGCCCGCACAGCGGCGGCGACCGCCTCGTCGGCGACACCCGCCGGAACCGGCACGACCACGGGCACCGCGTACACCGCGGTCGCCGCTTGCCCCGCGATCAGTCTGTCCGCGAACCAGATCCGACGCTGTGCGGTGGTGAGCGGGATGGGAGCCGAGATCCGCACGGGGCCGTCGGCGATGACCTTCGCGAGCGCGGCCGCGAGCGGATCACCGGCGCTTGGTGTCGTCCCGGCCAGCGACGCCGCCAGACCCGACGCGGTGGGGTGCGCGAACACCTCGGACACCGGGACGCGACGACCCGTCCGTCGTGCCAGCGCCGCGACCACCTGCGTCGTCGACAACGACGTCCCACCCAGGGCGAAGAAGTCGTCATCGGGACCCACCGCGCCGATGTCGAGCACCTCGGCGAACACCACCCGGACGACGGACACGTCGACTGCGGTCTCGTCGGCCAACTCGACCGGAGCGGGCGTCGAGGGGACCACGGCGTGGAGGCCATCGTCGATCACCGGGAACGGTGCGTCCGGCGACTGCGCGGCAGCGGTCAGCAACCCGACGAGGTGGTCGGCGAGCGCCTGCGCCGTCGACGCCGGCACCGGGGCCGCGTGCAGCACGATCAGCTGCAGGCCGCCGGACGGCTGTGGCGCCAGGATCACCTCGACGTCGAACTTCGCCGCCACCAGGGTGTCGACGTCACCGACGGGTTCGATACGACTGTCCCCGAGCGTGATTCCCTGGTGGAGGACAACCGGGTCCAGCACTGCGCGCGCCTCCTGCTGGACGACGAGCACCGACACGAGCGGGTCGTGGCGGCCCCGGTGGTCGGGCCGGACGGCGCGGGCCACCGCGTCGTACGGGATTGCATCGTGGGCCGTCGCGGTCAGGTCGGCGTCGCGGACGGCGGCGACCGCGTCCCGCACCGACATCCCCGCGTCGAGATGCGTTCGCAGCACGACTGTGTTGACGAACATCCCGACCACGGGCTCCAACGCCGGGTCCGCCCGACCGAGCACGGGGGCGCCGACCACCACGTCCGCACTGGCGTTCCATGCCGCGAGGACCGTTGCCACCGCGGTGTGGACGACGTGGAAGACCGAGGCACCGGTCTCCCGGGCGAGATCGGACAGGGCGCGGGTGAGGTCGTCGGGGAGTTCGACGACCACGCGCCCACCGGCTCCCGACCGGGCGTCGTCGTGGCCGGGGAGTCGGAGCGGCTCACCGATCCCCGCGAGGGTGTGACGCCAGAACCGCAGCTGCCGCCCGTGTTCCGAGTCGGGATCGTCGGGGTCACCGAGTCGGCCGAGCTGCCAGCGGGTGACGTCGATGTATGTCAGCTCGGGCGACGGCAGGTCGGCGTCTGTCGTGTACGCGGTGACCAGATCGGCCAGGAGCGTGCGCAGCGAGAACCCGTCGACCGCGACGTGGTGCATCACGACGACCAGAATCCACGCGTCACCGTCGGCGACGACCGCCGCCCGGAACGCGGTCTCCGCGGTGAGATCGACCGGCGCGGTGACGAACTGCGTGACGGGGTCCATCCCGCCACGCAGGATCTCCGGGAGCTCGACGGTCTCGGGAGCGAGCACCACCTGACGTGGTCCGTCGGCGGTGTCGGGGTAGACGGTGCGCAGACTCTGGTGTCGCATCGCGACCCTGCGCACCGCCCGGCGGATCCGTTCGACGTCGGCGGGTCCGACGATCCGCGCGACGATCGGGACGGTGTAGGCCGTCGACTCCGGCTCGAGCCGGTTGAGGAACCACATACGCCGCTGCGGATACGCCAGCGGCGTGCTCGCCGGGGTCGGCAGGTGGACGGGGCGAACGCCGCGGGCGTCGGCGGCGGGCATCGAGTCCAGCTCGGTCGCGAGGTCGGCGACGGTGCGCGCGTCGAACACCTGCCGCACCGTCACGTCCCGTCCGGTGGCCTCACGCAGTCGCCCGACCACCCGCGTCGCCGAGAACGACGACCCTCCGACGGCGAAGAAATCCGTTCCCGTGTCGATGCTCTCGGGGTCGACGCCGATCACCTCGGCCCACACCGCGACGATCGCCAGTTCGGTCGGGGTGCGCGCGGGACGACCGCGCGGAACCGACGGTTCGGGCAGAGCGCGCCGGTCGATCTTGCCGTTCGCGGTGAGGGGCATCTCGTCGAGGACCGTGATGAGCGCCGGGACCATCCCGCGCGGCAGTGTGTCCCGCAGTGCTCGACGTATCCCGTCCACGTCCGGCGTGACACCGGGCTCCGGGACGATCCACGCTGCGAGGACGTCGCCGCCGGACGGCGTGCGGACGAGGTCGGCGACGGCGTCGCGCACGCCGTCGACCGCCACGAGCGCGGCGTCGATCTCGGCCGGTTCCACCCGGAGTCCCCGGACCGCGAGCTGAGAATCGGTGCGGCCGTGTGTGACGAGCGTCCCGTCGCCGCGGCGGTGCACGAGGTCGCCGGTGCGGTAGATGCGCGCCCCCGGTACGACGGGGTCGGCGACGAACCGTTCCGCGGTGAGGTCCGGGCGCCCGAGATAGCCCCGAGCGAGCGACTCGCCGCGGATGTACAGCTCGCCCACCGTGAAATCGGTGACCGGTCGTAGGCGTGCGTCGAGGACGAGCGCCTCGGACCCGGCGACGGCGTGACCGACGTCGACCGGCCCGTCATCCATGTCCAGGTCGGTGGTGACGACGATGGTGGTCTCGGTCGGACCGTAGAAGTTCGCGAGCTGCCGGCCCGCGGACCACTGGGCCGCGGTGCGCTGCGGAACGGCCTCCCCACCGACACTCATGAGACGCACCGCCGTCATCCGAGCGGGGTCGAGGGTGCTCAGCACGGCCGGCGTCGTGAACACGGTGGTGACGCCGGCCGCGTCGATGACCTCGTGCATGGCATCGCCACCGATGACGTCCGGCGGGCAGACGACGACGCAACCGCCCGCTGAGAAGCCCAGCAGCAGTTCGATGATGTGCGCGTCGAACGACGGCGCGTAGTTGTGCAGCAGCACCGTCTCCGGGGTCAGCAGGAGTCCCGCGAGCATCGTCGACAGCATCGGCGCGACGCCGCGGTGCGCGACGGCGACGCCCTTCGGTGCACCCGTGGAGCCGGACGTGAACACGACGTAGGCCAGGTCGTCGGGGTCGAGTGACACCGGTCCGCGCGCGGACGGGGCGCTGTCCGGGATGTCGTCGAGGGGGACGACGACCGCTGCGCCCAGCGCGTCGGTGATGTCGTCGACGGGGTACCCCGGCGCGGTGAGCACGACGGCGGGCGTCGCGACCGACAGAATCCTCGCACGTCGCGCGGCCGGATCGGTCGGGTTGATGGCGAGGAACGCCGCCCCCGCGTAGCTGATGCCCCAGGTGGCGACCACCGACCACGCCGACCGGGGCGCGTGCGTCGCGACCACGTCCCCGCGGCCGACACCCCGAGCCCTCAACGCGGCCGCGATCGCCCGAGCCCAGGCGTCCACCTGCGCGTAGGTGTACGTGCGGTCGCCGTCCACGAGGGCGTGGCGATCGGGATGGGCAGCGACCGCGTGAGCGAGAATTCCTCCGATCGTCCCGTCCGCGAGCCGCTCATCACCCCACCGCTCCGCAGCAGCGGGTACTTCCCGCCCCGATGTCGCGCCGGCGGCCCCCGCCCCCTGTTGGGCACCAGGAACCATCTGTTGGGCACCAGGAACCGTCTGTTGGGCGCTCGGACCCGTCGAGTGGGCGGTTGCGTCGACGAGGACGTCCCCGACAGCCATGTCCGGTCCCGACAGCGCCGCCGACAGGACGCGCACCACATCGTCAACGAGACCCTGCGCGACAGACGCCTCGACGGTGGACGGCCGATAGACGAGCGCGATCCGTAGTCCGGACTCGACGATCGCGACGGAGAAGTCGAGTCCGAAGACGGTGCGCAGCAGCCCCGACCGCGCGAGGGTCTCGACGTCGGTGGCCAGCGCCAGGCTGCCGTCCCGGTCGGTGATGAGGTCCGACAGCACGATCGCGGTCAGCGCACGTCCGGCCGTGGTGCGGTCGGGGTCGGCGATGGCCGCGATGTCGGCGGCGGGCAGGTCGGCGTGGGCGAAGGCGTCCAGGTCGGCCGCGGTCACCGCCCCGACGACGTCGCGGAACGGCCGGTCGACGTCGATATCGGTTCGCAGCGGCACCGTGCGCGCGAACATCCCGACGGTGTCGGCGACGGCGGCATCGACACGCCCCGACGTCGCCGTCCCGATCACCACGTCCGACGACGCGCTGCGTCGCGCGAGGACCGACGCCAGCGCCGCATGCACCGCGATGAACACCGTCGTCCGATGGTGGATCGCCCAGTCCCGCAGCGCCTCGTGCTCACCGAGGACCGCGACGGCGATCGCGCTCGCCTCCCCCGACCGCTCGCCGACGATCGCCGCGACGCCCGGCAGCCGTAACGGCTGGATCGGTTCGGCGAACACCCCGGACCAGAACCGTCGCAAGTCGTCCGACCGCGCGGCCAGCATCGACCGATACCACTGCGTGTACGACGCGAAGTCGACCGAGCCCGCGGGACCGTTCGTCGACCCTCCCGCGACCGCGGCGATCTCCCGCTCCAGCACCGCGACCGAGTGCCCGTCGGCCGCGATGTGGTGGATGACCGCGCCCACGACGAGCCCGTTGCCGGTGTCGGCGACGCGCAGCCGCCAGGGTGGGGCAGCCGCGAGATCGAACGGCGCCAGCACCTCCGCGATCACCTCGACCATGTCGTCGACGCGCCGCGGCGCCAGGTCGATTACGACGTCCTCGACGTCGACGAGTTCCTGTCGGGGCCCGAGATCGTCGACGGGATACCGGGTCCGCAACGCGTCATGCTGGGCGACGAACCCACGAACCCGGTCCACCAGCTGCGCACGAGAGGACTCCTCCAGCAACACCTCCGCCACCGACGGGTCCACCGGGACGGCCCCGACCAGGTGGTACCCCGTGTCCTCCGGGTGAAGTGTCCACTGCAGCCAGATCTCCTCCTGCTGCGGCGTCAGCGACAGGCGATCGGGCCGCGGCATGGGCACCGGGCCGGGGACCTGCACCACCCCGACGTCGTGCGCGGCGTCGACGAGTCCGGCCAGCGCAGCGACCGTGGGGTGGTCGAACACCGATCGCACGCCGATGGTCGCACCGGCCACCTCCGACAGCCCCGCCGCCAGCCGGGCTGCCGTCAACGACGACCCGCCGAGTGCGAAGAAACTCGAATCCGGTGCCAGCGCAGCGGGATCGGTGCCCGTGAGGTCCGCGACGACGTTCGCGACCACCTCCTCCTGCGGGGTCAGCGGCCGGTCCGACGCACCCGACAGCTCGGCCGCCCGCAGCAGCGCCGCCGTGTCGACCTTGCCCGTCGGCGTCAGTGGCCATTCGCCGACGGCGACGACCGACGCCGGAACCGACTGTGCCGGCAACGACTCGGCGACGAACGCCCGCACCGCGTCGGTCTCGACATCCCCCACGACGAACCCGACGAGCGTCTCGTCACCGGGTCGCGGTCCCGGGCGCACCACCGCGCGCGCGTCGCTCACGCCGGTCGCCGAGCGCAGTGCGGCGGCCACCTCACCGAGTTCCACACGGAAACCACGGATCTGCACCTGGTCGTCGGTGCGGCCGAGATACTGCAACCGGTCGGCGTCGATGCGCCGGACGTGGTCGCCCGTCCGATACATCCGCTGCCCGTCGGGCGCGGCGACGAACCGCTCTGCGGTCCGCGATGACGGACCGAGGTAACCGGTGGCAACCTGCGGTCCGACGACGTACAGCTCGCCGCGGCCGCCGACGGGCACGGGCCGCAACCGCGCGTCGAGGACCCGCACCGACATCCCCGCCAGCGGCGCACCGATCATCGAACGGGCGTCCTCGACGTCGACGACCTGCTGCGTGAGATGCACGGTCGTCTCGGTGATCCCATACAGGTTGAGCAGTCCGACCTGCGAGTGGCTCGACGCCCACGACGTCATCGTCGACGGTGCCAACGCCTCACCGCCGAACACCACCCACCGCACCGACGGGAGTGGCTCAGCGCGATCGACGACACCCGCGAACGCTGTCGGTGTCTGACTGAGCACGGTCACCCCGGTGTCGACGATCAACTCCGACAGCAGGGCCGGGTCGCGCGCGGTGTCGCCGTCGACGATCACGACCGACCCGCCGGTGCTGAGCGGGCCCCACGTCTCCCACACCGAGAAGTCGAACGCCGGCGAGTGCGACCACGTCCACACATCCGACGGACTCGGGTCGATCAGCGGCAGCGTTGCCGACAGCATCGACGCCAGGGCAGAACGCGGCACCACCACGCCCTTCGGCGTCCCCGTCGAGCCCGAGGTGAAGATGACGTACGCCGGCGTCGCCTCGGAGACCGAACCGGTCCCCGAGGGTGCCCCGCCCGTGGGCGGGTACATCCGCACCAGGGAGCCGAACACGTCGCCGTCGACGTCCCGCTCGATCGTCACCGGCACGGCAGGCCACACCGCGTCCTGGATCAGCGCCTGCCGCTCAGGCGGATACGACGGGTCGACGGGGACGAATGTCGCCCCCACCTCGTACACGGCGACCATCACCGCAAGCAGTGCAGCCGACCGCTCACCGGTGACCATCACGCGACTGCCGTGGCCGACACCGGCTCGGCCGAGCGACTCGACGAACTGATCGACCACCGAGGCCAATTCGTCGTACGCGACCTGCCGGTCGCCGTCGACGAGCGCGACAGACCCGGACGCAGCCGCAGCGTGCCTGCGGAACGCAGTCACCGGATCGGGTGCGACACCGCGCTCCGGCCCGACGAGCGTTGCGTCCTCCTGGGCGATGAGTTGGTCGAGAACCACATCCGCGCCACCTGCGGCGACGGCCTCGAGAACTGCCACCACCCGCGAGAGGATCAGCCCAGCTGCACTCACGTCGACACTCGACGTCCCCACCGTGAGAACGACACTCAATCCATCGGAGCCGCCGTCGGTGACCGTGAACTCGAGCGGTACCCGCGCGTGCGGTACACGCAGCGGCGTCACCGATCGCACCGGGCCCTCCAGGGCGAGCGCTGCGTCGACGGCGTTCTCCGCGTAGGCGACGAGGACGTCGAGGTAGGGCTGCCGCGTGCCACCCGACACGGGGACCAGCGCCGTCACCAGGTCCTCGTAGTCGACCGCGTTCGGCCCGGTCGCGTCGGCGAGAGCAGCGGCACTGGCCGCCACCGCCTCCCTCACCGAGAGACCGTCGTCGACCCGTGTACGCAGCACCGCCATTCGCACTGCCATCCCGACGACCGAGAGGTCAGCCGCGTCATCCCGCCCGGCGGTGGGGACGCCGACGACGACGTCTGTGTCACCGACGATGCCCGCCAGCACCTGCGTCAGCGCGACGTGGACGAGATGGAACGGCGTCGCCCCGCAGGCGTCGGCGACCTCCAGGAGCCGGTCCCGTACAGCCGCATCGAGCGTCGCGTCGAGGTGCGCCGCCGCCTCGGGTCCCGGTTCCGGCGCGTGCGCCGGTTGCGGCAGCGACAGCTGCGTCGGCGCGTCGGCGAGCACGGTCCGCCAATGGTCCAGCACCTCAAACGAGATCGGTCCGCGGGACGCGGAGCGGTCCGCGAAAGCGCTGTACGGCTCCACCGCGTCGGCCCACACCGGCTCGCGACCCCAGACGCGCGCTGCCACCGCGGTGAGCACGTCCCGGCCGAGGATCTGGACCGACCATCCGTCGGCGACCGTGTGATGGGCGACGACGACCAGCACCCGCGAGACGGTCTCACCGTCGACGACGACGTCCCACAAGCGGATACGCCACCCCCGGCGCCCCGGCGAGGTCGAACGGAGCGCGGACCGCCTCGTCGACGGCGACGTCGATCAGGTCCGCGCCGATTACCTCTCGGCCGGCGATCGCGGCGTCGACGTGCGCGACCGCGTCGCCGAGCGGCAGCACCCGCGCGACGGGTCGACCGTCACTATCGGTCAGCACCGTCCGCAAGATCTCATGGCGGGACGCGAGATCGACCGCCGCGTTGCGGATCACGTCGAACCCCACGCCCGGATCCAGGTCGACGCGGATCGGCAGGTGGTACACCGTCGATTCCGGTGCGAGTCGGTGCAGGAACCACAATCCCTGCTGTTGCGAGGAGGGCGTGTAATCCCGGGGCGCGTCTCCGATCGCCTCGCTGACGGCGGGCGGCGCGTCGGCGACGACCTCGGCGAGCGCGGCGATGGTCGGTGCGGCCACCAGATCACGGACCGCCGGTTGCCGTCCCGTCGCCCGCGTCAGCCCGACCGCGATGTGCATGTAGGACAACGACTGTGCGCCCAGGTCGAGCAGGGACGCCGCGGGGTCGATTCCCGACGGCTCGAGACCGAGCACCTCGCCGACGACGGCACGCACGGCCGGCAGCAGCTCCGACGCGTCGTCGCCGAGTGGCGTCGACGAGACCGGCGACGGTGACGGCAGCGCCGCCCGGTCGATCTTGCCCGAGGCCGTCAGTGGCCACGCGTCGACGAAGACCACCCGGCTGGGCACCGCGAACGACGGGAGACGCTCGCCGATGGCGGCCTGGATCTCCTGCGACGTCACCCCATCGGCGATGACGTGCGCGACCAGAATCCCGCCGTCGATGCGCGACGCATCCGCCACGGAGGCGACGGCGTCGGTCACCGCAGGCACTGACCGCGCCGCCGCCTCGACCTCGGCGAGCTCCACGCGGAAACCACGGAGCTGCACCTGATCGTCGGACCGCCCGAGGTATTCGACCTTCCCGTCGTGAGTCCGACGCACGACGTCCCCGGTGCGGTACATCCGCGTCCCGCCCGGTCCGGCGACGAATCGCTCGGCCGTGCGGGCCGTGGGTCCGACATACCCCTCGGCGAGCTGCGCGCCGGCGATGTACAGCTCACCCCAGACACCGACCGGCACCGGCGCCAGCGTGGCGTCGAGGATGGTGGTCGACATGGCGGGCAACGGTTCCCCGATGAGTGACCGCGCGTCGCCGACGTCCACCGGCATCGACGTCACGTGCACCGCACCCTCGGTGATACCCCAGAAATTGGTCAGCGCCACTGTCGGTGAGAATTCGCGCAGGCGCGTCGGGTAGAGCGCGGCGCCGCCGAACACGACCTCCCGCAACGCACCCGGATTACGTCCCGCGGCGTACGCGGCGAGCACATCGAATGCCGACGGCGTCTGGGACAGCACGGTGACGCGGTTGTCGAGGAGGAACCGCCACAACGCGGCCGGATCCCGCGCCGTCTCGGTGTCGGCGAGCACCACAGAGCCGCCGACGCGCCAGGGTGCCCCGATCTCGAACACGGAGAAGTCGAACGACAGGGAGTGGACGCAGCTGAACACGTTGGTCGGCGTGTGGTCACCGGCGATGCCGTCGAGCATCGCGACGACGGCGCGGTGGCTCACCGAGACACCCTTGGGCCGACCGGTCGAACCGGAGGTGAACACGACGTACGCCTCGGCCCCGGCCGGCACCGACACCGGCTCCCACAGCGGGTCGGCGTCGAGGTCGTCGAACCCGACGACCCGATGGCCGTCGACCGTGAGATCCCCCAGCACCACCGCGGGTGCGGCGTCCTCGAGGATCGCGGCGATCCGCGCGGACGGCAGGGTGATGTCGACGGGAACGTGCGCGGCACCGGTCATCTGGACACCCAGCTGCGCGAGGATGGCGCGTCCGCCGCGAGGCAGGGCGATCGCCACCCTGTCCCCCGGCCCGACGCCGAGCGCGGCCAGCCCCGACCCGATGATCCGCGCGGCCGTGACCACGTCGGAGTAGGGGTAGCGCACCTCCCCGTCGACGAGCGCCACCGCATCCGGGGTCGACGTGGCCGTCGCGAGTACGACGTCGACGAAGGTGCGGTCCGGCGGCGCCGCGACCCACGGATCCGACGCGACACCCGGAACCAGTTCGTGCAGCGACGCACCAGGATCCGACGCGGCGACGCTGAACGCATGTCCGGTCGCCTCGACCATCGCCGTGGCCGTGGGCTCGTCGAGCACGGTGGTGTCGTACGTGAGGGTGACGCGCAGCCCCTCGGCGACACGGTCGAGGTTCCATTGCAGCGGCACCCGGGGATCGCGTGACGGTTCCTCGTGGAGGTCGATCTCGAGACCGAACTGTGCTGCTGCAGTGGCGACACGGTCGACACCGCGATAGCTGATGAGCACGTCGGACACAGGCGCGATGGTGGGTGCGCGGCCCGGTTCGACGGCCCGCGCGACGTCGGCGACAGGGATGTCGCCGTGCAGCCGCGCCTCGCGCACCGCGCCGGCCACCTGGGCATGCAACGAGTGGAACGAGACACCGGGTTCCACTGACGTGCGCACTGCGACCGGGTTCACGAACATCCCTGCGACAGGCCGGGCGGGCAACATGTCGCGGCCGGAGTGGACCGTGAGCAGGGTGAGGTCCAGGCTGCCGGTGAACCGGGCGATGACCGCGGCGAGCACCCCATGGGCGGCGGCATACGTGTCGGCACCGAGCGATTCGGCGGGCACGACGGCCGACACCTGGCCGACGGCCGTGGTCGTCCCCCCGGTCGGACTCGGCAGTCGCGGCCGGGCGGGTAGGTCCGCGAGCGTCGTCGTCCACCACTCGCGCTGCTGCGCATGACGTGAGGTCGGGTCGGCCGGATCCCCCAGCGCTGCGGCCAGCATGGCGGTGGCGTCTGCGTACTGCAGCGGCTCGTCGCCCCACACCGGCTCAGTGCCCTCGCGTCGTGCGGCGTACGCGACACCGAGGTCGGCCGTCAGAGCGTCGAGCGACGCATCGTCGAGAAGAGCATGGTGCACCGCGACCGCGATGACGAGGTTGTCGCCGTGCTCGCGGACCGAGACCTGCGCCGGCACAGACGTGGTGGGGTCGATGACCGCATGTGCGTCGGGGAGCACCGCGTCGACGAGGACGGTCGTGAGTGCCTCGTCGACGGGCAGGACGTCCTGCCAGAGGTCCCCCGCTGCACCCACCCGTACGACGGTCCGCAAGATCTCGTGGCGGGCGACCACGTCTCCCACCGCGGCGCGCACGGGGCCCACGTCGGTCCCCGCACCGCGCAGTGTCACGGATCCGACCAGGACCTCGGCTGTCGACTCCGGCGCCAGACGTGCCGAGACCACCATCGCCGTCTGCTGCGGCGACGCCGGCGGACGAGCGGGCCGCTGGGGAACCACGATCGAGGTCGCCGTGTCGACGCGAGCGGCCAACTCCTGCAACGACACCGCGGTCAACACGTCGCGGACCGTCATCGGCGACCCCGCGCGCCGGGACAACGCGGCCGCGATCTCGGTGGCGTTGAGCGAGGTGGCGCCGAGGTCGACGATGTCCGCCGCCATCGACGGGGTCGTCACGCCCAGGACGTCGGACACCACCGCGGCCACGTCGCGCTCGGTGGCGGTGGCCGGCGCGCGGTACGGCGCCTCGGCGTCGAGCGGGACGAGACCCGCCAGCACCCCGCGGTCGACCTTGCCGGTCGGGGTGACGGGCAGGTGGTCGACGGCGAGTATTTGCGACGGCCACATCGACGGCGACAGCCGGTCGGCGAACAACCGACGGAGGCCGGACCTCACGGCGGTCGGCGATCGGGTGACGACGTAGAGCACCACCGTCTCGTCGAGGACTGTCGCCGCAGCCGCATCGACGTCGTCGTGGAGGGTCGCGACGGATTCGAGCTCGGCCAGTTCGACTCGGACGCCGCGGATCTGGACCTGACCGTCGGCTCGGCCGAGGTAGGTCAGGGCGGTGAGGTCGTGGTCCCAGGCGACGAGGTCGCCGGTCCGGTACATGCGCGCACCCGGCAGGAACGGGTCGGCGACGAAGCGCGCGGCGGTCTGCGGGGTATCGGCGAGGTAACCGAGCGCGAGCGACGGTCCCGCGACGTACAGCTCGCCGGGTGCGCCGGGTGGGACCGGCTGCAGACGCGCGTCGAGGACGTGCACTCTGGTCCCGACGACGGGCCGTCCGATGACCGGGTCCACCGTGCCGTCGGCATCGATGGTGAGGTGCGCGCCGGTGGCCATGATGGTGGTCTCGGCGGGGCCGTAGAGGTTGTGCAGCTCGCGGCCTCTCGCCCACGTCGCGGCCAGTCCCGCCGGCAGGGCCTCACCGGCGGTCATGAGCGTCGTCAGGACGCCGGGCGCGAGATCATCGGGGGTGATGGTCGCGAGCATCGTCGGGGTGATGACGGCGTGGGTGATGCGCCGGCCGTTGAGGAAGTCCGCCAGCGCCGCACCGATCACCGTGCCCTGCGGCGCCGGGACGAGCGTTCCGCGGAGCGTCGCCGCCAGCACGTGCTCGAAGATGGTCGCGTCGAACGACGGTGCGGCCAGCTGCGCGACGCGGACCGGCCCCTCGGTGCCGAAGCGCGACCGCAGCTCCTCGACCAGCCCGGCGATCCCCCGCCGTGGCACGACGACGCCCTTCGGCTCGCCTGTCGTCCCGGAGGTGAAGACGAGATATTCCGGTGTGTCGGGATGCTCGACGCCATTCGACGCCGGGAGTGTGGCCTTCTCGACGAGCTCGAGGATCCGCCGACGTCGTTCGGTCGGCAGGTCGGGATCGACGACGAGCAGCGGCTCGGGACGCCGCGCCGCAGACCAGATTCCGCGGGTCTGCGCGTCCCCACGGCCCCGCTCGACGGTGACGACTCCCCCGATCAGGTCGATCTCGTCGTCGGACGCCTCGATGTCCGCGGCGTCGGCGATCTCGCTCAGCGACGACGGGTCAGGCGACGGCGGCCCAGCAAGGGACGCAACCGCCGCGCGCTCGGTGTCGTCGAGCAGCGGCAGGTCGGCGACCAGCGTCTCGGGCGCGTCGAGCAGCGCATGAGCCACTTCGTCGAGCACGCGCAGGAACCGGGCGTGGTGGGCGCGGGCTTCGTCCTCGGTGTACCGGTTCGTGTTGGCGTCCAGGTCGATCTGGGTGTCGATGGACCCGTCGGCGCCTGCGCGGGGGTAGATGGTGAGCGAGATGTCGTCGATGGGGCCGGTGCTGACGATCTGCACGGTGCCGGTGGCCTCACCGAAGCGGACCGTCGGTGTGGTCAGCATGAGGTTGAGGACGGGTCCGGCCACGCCAGGGGTGGCAGGAACAGGGATGCCGGCGGCGGCGAGGTCGGCTCGGATGTCCTCGTAGCGGTATCGCTGGTGACGCAGGGCGCCCAGCATCGACGACTGCGTCGCCCGCAGCGCCTCGGCGACGGTGATCTCGTCGCTCAGCTGCGTCCGGATGGGGACGACGTTCGACACCGGCAGGGGCGTCTTCCGCAGTGCGGCAACCGTTCGCGCGGCGACGGGCAGCGCTAACTGGACGTCCCGCTGCCCGGTCATCCGCGACAGGTAGATGGTCAGCGCTGCCGCGATGACCGCCGGCAGCGTGGTCGCCTGGGTGGCCTCGACACGGCGAAGCGCCTCCGACGTCGCCGGTGTCATGAGCCCGCGGATGTGGTGGGTACGCGCCGAGATCGGTCCCGCGCGCCGGCTCAGATACGGCGGGGTCGGCACCCCGGTGAGCTGCTCACACCAGTAGGCCCGATCGCGGTCGCGCCGAGGCGACGTCAGGTACGAAGCGTCCGCTTCGAGCGCCGGCCCGAAGTCCTCCGGCGGCGGATACGACAGCTCACGACCCTCGACGGCATCGCTGTACAGCCGTCCCCACTCCTCGATCAGCTGCAGTGCCGCAGCACCATCGGAGATGAGATGGTGCCCGCGGACATACGCGATGTGCCGGTCGTCGGCGACCCGGAGCAGGGCGAACTGCGATGTCCTGTCGCGCGCGGGATCGACCGGCGATGCCGTGTCCCGCGACATCCACGCCCCTGCAGCCGACGACGGATCGGCCTCATCCCGGAGGTCGACCGACACGGACGACTCGTCGAGCGACTCGTCATGGACCAGTGCGCCCCCGCTGTCGGCGGCCCGGAAACGCAGGAACGGGGTCGCTCGACGCCGCCCGAATTCGCGGGTGACCTCCTCGAGGACAGTCAGGTCCACCGGCCCGACGAGCTCGATCGCGAAGGCAACGTTGAGCGCGACGTCCGGGGACGCCAGATACTGCTCCCACAGGGCCTGTTGAGCCCGGGTCAGGCGTCCGGTCATGGCCGCCCCCCGCCGGCCGACCTCACTGCCGTCGGTCAGGGAGTTCCGCTCGGCGTCGGCTCGAGCACCTCTTCGATGACCCTCTGCTCGCGCTGACGCCCGAAGAGACCCGACCGAGGCGCCTGCGCGGCGCCGTAGTACCCGTAGCGCGCCTTGGCCGCCGGCGCATCGGTGATCACGAACCCGACCACGGGGGCGGTACTGGCGGCGAGCTGCTCGAGCGCGGCTCCGAGATCGTTGAGGCGGGTCGAACCGGAACGCGCGACGAGCAGGACGCCGTCCGACCACTGCGACAGCACCACGGCGTCGGTGACGGGCAGGACGGGCGGCGTGTCGATGATGACGTATTCGAACCCGGCGGCGAGCTCGCGCAGCGCCGCCGCCGCCTTCTGGGTCCCCAGGAGTTCTGCGGGATTCGGCGGCTGCGGACCGGACGCGAGGATCCAGAGGTTGTCGACCTTGCTCGGCTGCACCAGATCCGCGAGCTCGCCGTCGCCGCGCAGGTAGTTCGTCAGGCCTGCCTCACCGATCAGCCCCGACCGCTTGTTGACCTGGGGACGCCTGAGGTCGGCGTCCACGAGAACCACGCGCTTGCCCGACTCGACCAGCGAGGCCGCGAGGTTCATCGAGGTCGTCGTCTTGCCCTCGACCGCGATGGGGCTCGTGACCAGCAGCACCCGTGGCGGATGGTCGACGCTGGCGAACGTGAGGTTGGTACGCAGTTTGCGGAACGACTCCGCAGCGGGGGTGCCACCCTTCGAGAAGTCGATGAGTCCGCGTCGCTTGAGGAGGTCGTCGTTCGGGATGGCACCGAGAACCGGTGTCTCCGTGACCTTCACGATGTCGTTCTCGTCGCGAACCCGGTTGCTGAACCGCGCTCGGGCGAGGACGAACAGCACACCCAGGACGATGCCCACGATGACGCCGAGCGCGACGTTCCGTGTCGTCTTCGGGGTGACCGGGGATGCCCCGGTACGCGCCGGCGACACCAGGGTGAGTTTGGCGAGTGGCTGCCCTCCTCCACTCGGCGTCTCCAGACGTGCCACGTACGACGTCATGGCCCGAGCTGCGGAGTTGGCCAGGTTCTCCGCGACCGTCCGGTCGGAGTCGATCGCGGAGATGCTCAGCAACACGGTGTCCGCGGAGGACGACGACGACAGCGCCGCCTTGGCCTGCTCGAGCGACAATCCGATCCCTTGCGCCTGGATGGCCTGCTGCACAACGGAATCGGAGTCGACCAGCTTGGCGTACGACGTCACACGCTGCTGCGACGCGAGAGCGCCCTGGTAGGCCGACTGGGTGTTGTCATCGGTTCCCGACGTGACGTAGAGAACCGCGGTGGCCTGATACTTCGGGGTCTGCGCGAGGCTGTACCCGAGAGCGAGGGCGCCCACGACGACCGCGGTCGCGACGATGACGATCCATCCACGCCTCAGCGCCGAGAGCACCTCCCGTGCCCCGTCCCCGTCGAGCTTGAAGCGTGCGTCATTCGACATCCGGTCATCCGATCTGTCCGTGTGGGGCCCCGCGTGTCCGGAGGACATGTCGCGGATATCCGAATCGTAGGTCATACGTCGGTCACGCGTGCGGTGGACGGAGACTGATCCTTGTCGCCGGAAACCGCGCGCTTACAGGCGATATAGGTGGCCTGTGGACCGTACTGCTGTCGGTCGATCGTGTGAGAGCAGACGGCCAGACCCACCGACCGCAGACGTTCGGCGAACGCATCCGGCGCCTCGGACAGCATCGAGATCCCGGACAACCCGAGCCGGTAGAGCGACTGGTGTGGCACGCCCGCCCGGCGGAGCGCCCGGAACAGGCGGTAGCGCGGTTGGAATGTCCGACGCCACCCCTGCGGAGGCAGTGGGAAGTCGATGACGACGAACCCGCCGGTGCGGACGGCATCAGAGATGACCGACAGCGCGTCGTCCACCACGTCCATGTGTTCCATGTGCTGCAACGTGATCAGCGAGACCGCGAGGTCGTGCCCACCACGCGGGCGCTCGGTGCGCAGGTCGACGGTGTCGATGGTGAGCCCGCGGTCGCGCGCCCGGTCGGCGAGCAACCCGAGCATGCTCCGGGACACATCCGCCGCGGTCACCTTCGTGAACCGGTCCGCCAACGCGAAGCTGAGCCGTCCGGTCCCGGAGCCGTAGTCGAGCACGGCGTCGCACCCCGTGGGCGCGGGCAACAGGTCGAGGACCTCGTCGACCCTGCGCCGGCCCGACTCGTAGAACTCCGACATCGAGCCCTCCCAGGCGCCGTGCTGCTTGCCCGGCGCGGACGCGACCGCCCAGTCCGCATCGGCCTCTCCCAGGAATTCCCACACATCGTGCTGGCTCGCCATGCCGCCGATGATAAGCACATCCCCTGGTCGACCGCCGGGTTTGAAGAATGATTCTCGTTAGCATCCACAAAATTCATAGATACCGACGGTTTAGATAAACAAACCTCAGATTCACTGCTTCAAGCAACGAACTAGCACGCGTGCCTGTCGTGTGTACAGAACACGAAACAGCAGCTCAACGCGCCATAAGGCCAGATATCAGGGAATTTAGCTGTATGACATGCGGATAAAGTTTGTTAATTCAGTAGTTGCAGCGACAGAATCCCTCCGTGGCCATATCCTTGCCGCACACCGAATCGACGGGCTCGAACCAGTTACTCAGAAGTAGGTACGGCCACGATTCTGCGTCTTCCACTCTTTTCTGGTCAGGAGCCCCGTGACCCTCGCTCAACCTCACTCCGCGCGCCCCCGCGTCGCGGTTCTGGGCACCCGCGGCTACCCCAGCTTCTACGGGGGGTTCGAGACCCTTCTCCGCCATCTCGTGCCCCATCTCGCGGAGAACGGGTGGTCTGTCGACGTGTACGGACGCGACAGTGGAGCAGCACAGACCTGCACGCAGATCGAGGACAACGTTCGTTCCATCGTCACCCGCGGCGTGGAACGGCGGACGGCGAGCACGCTCAGCTACGGGCTCACCTCTGCCCTGCACGCCACGCGCGAGAAACCCGACGTCGCGCTGATCATGAACGTTGCCAACGGCTTCTGGCTGCCCGCCCTCCGTGCGCGATCCATCCCCACCGTCGTGAACGTCGACGGCATGGAGTGGGAACGTGCGAAGTGGGGCAAGATGGCGAAGCGCGTCTTCCGGGCAGGCGCATGGATGACCGGCAAGGTCGCGGACCACATCGTCTGCGATTCGTCGGAGATCGCCCGACGGTGGCGCGAGGAGTTCTCCCGGGAAGGTGTGTTCATCCCGTACGGGGGCTCCGAGCCTGCCGAGGTGCGCTCGTCACCGGGACTGACACCGCACACGTACGCGCTCTTCGTCGCCCGGTTCGTACCGGAGAACTCGGTGCTGGAGTTCGTCGAGGCCGCCGAGCAGATCAGCAGGACGCACGAGGTCGTCATCGTGGGCTCGTCCGGGTACGGCGGGCCCATCGAGGACCTCGTGCGCACCCGTTCCTCCCACAACCCGCACATCCACTGGAAGGGCCACATCGCCGACGACGTCGAGCTCTTCTCCCTGTGGGCGAATGCCGGCGCCTACTTCCACGGGCACAGCGTCGGAGGGACCAACCCTGCCCTCGTGCAGGCCATGGCGTGCGGCGCCCCGACCGTCGCCCGCGACACCGTCTACAACCGCGAGGTGCTCGACGACGCGGCGGTGTTCACCGCGGCCGAGCCGGGAAAGATCGCGGAGTCGATGCTCGCCGTGCTCGGAGACCGCACATTCCAGGGCAAGCTCGCCGACGCGGCGCGAGACCGACAGCGCTCCCACTATTCCTGGGATTCCGTGTGTCGCCGGTACGACGAGACACTGCGCATGGCCATGAACCCGACCTCACCCACACCGCTGGTGCGGTCCACGTGACAGCCCTGTCCGCGGTGATGTCGCGAGCCGCCGCCCGCGCGAAGGGCGAGGAATTCCGGATCGACCCCGCGATCGGACCGTCGGACCTCCTCTCACTCGCTCGACGTCGCGGCATGATGGCTCTTCGAGGCCGAATCCGCTTCGCCGGCACTGCGCATCACCCCTTCGTCGGACATGCGGTGTCGATCCGCGCCCGTCGCAAGATCCATCTCGGGGCCGGCGTGACTCTCGCCGACGGGTGCGTCGTCGACGCGGTGTCCGTGCACGGAGTGCACCTCGGCGACAACGTGACCGTCGGTCGCAACACCCGTATCGAGTGCACCGGCAGCATCCGGACGATCGGATGGGGCATCGACGTCGGCGACTCGGTGGGCATGGGCACCGACTGCTTCTACGGGTGCGCGGGCGGGATCACCATCGGTGCCGACACCATCGTGGGCAACTTCGTCTCGTTCCATTCCGAGAGCCATGTCATCGCCGACCGGACCACACCCATCCGCAGGCAGGGTGTCTCGCACCGCGGCATCACCATCGGCGACGACTGCTGGATCGGCGCGAAGGCGACGATCCTGGACGGCGCACGCGTGGGACGGGGATCCGTCGTCGCCGCGGGGGCTGTTGTCGTGGCCGGTGAGTACGCCCCCTTCGGCATCTACGGCGGTGTCCCGGCCCGCCGTATCGGGGACCGATGACCGCGCACGGGCGCACGGTCGTGTTCGCACACCCCTCGCCCGACCTGTACGGATCCGACCGTCAACTCGTCGAGTCCGTGCGCGCGGTTGTGGCCGCCGGCAACCGCGTGATCGTGACCATCCCCGGGCACGGGCCTCTCGAGGACCTCCTGCAAGACACCGGGTGCGAGACCGTGATCGTGCCCGGGCCGACGTTGAACCGGGGGATCCTGACCCCGAGGGGGCTGCCCGGATACGCGTTCGCGTCCGTGCGCGCGATCGCGCGTGCCGCGGGGGCGCTCCGCCGGACACAGCCCGACATCGTGTACGTCAACACCCTGACCCTGCCCACCTGGCTGGCGGCGGCGCGTCTGTGCCGGATCCCCGTGCTGTGCCATGTGCACGAGGCGGAGGACGACGGCCCCCGGCTGCTCCGGGCGCTTCTCGTGTCTCCCCTGCGGTTGGCGCAGCGGGTGGTCGTGAACAGCGAGGCAGCTCGTCGGTCCGTCGTCGACGTCTCCCCTGGCCTGTCCTCGCGAACGCACCTCGTCTACAACGGCGTACCGGGCCCGGATCGGTCGGCACCACTCCCCGCGCGGGAGCGGACCTCCAGCGACACCGGGCTGCACGTCGTCTGCGTCGGGCGTCTGTCGCCGAGGAAGGGAACCGATCTCGCACTCGACGCCGTCGGGATCCTCCGCAGCGAGGGCGTGAATGTGCACCTCTCGCTGGCGGGCTCGTGCTTCATGGGGTACGAGTGGTTCGAGGATCGCCTCCGTGCGCGGGCCGATCGCGCAGATCTGGCCGGAGCGGTCCGGTTCATCGGGTACGTCGACGACGTGTACGCGCTGTTGCAGTCGGCGGACGTCGCGGTCGTCCCGTCGCGCCGTGAACCGTTCGGCAACACCGCCGTGGAAGCCCAGCTGGCCGGGGTGCCGGTGATCGCCGCCGCGACACAGGGCCTGACCGAGATCGTCACCGACGACACGGGTCTGGTGTTCCGGGCCGGCGACGCCCGAGAGCTCGCCGACCGCATCGCCGCCGTGGCCGCCGACCCGGCCGCCGCCCGCGACCGGTCTCGGCGCGCGCGAGCTCGGGCGGAGGACATCTTCTCGACCACGGGGTACGCGTCACGGATCCGCGCGCAGATCGACGAGACCCTCGGGGGCCACCCGACAGACCGACTCGCCGGTGTGCCATGACAACTCGCCGCCCGTCGGTGTCCGTCCTCGTGGTCACCTACAACAGCACCCGTGTCATCGGTCGGTGCCTCGCGGCACTCTCCGATGACGACCGCATCGAGATCGTCGTCCACGACAACGCCTCGGTCGACGACACACTCGAGGTCGTCGGCGCGGTCGCACCCGAGGCCGTGGTCGTCCCCGGCGTCGCGAACCTGGGCTTCGCCGCAGGCGTGAACTCCGCCGCTGCACATGCCTCCGGCGACGTCCTGTGCCTGCTCAACCCCGACGTGGTCATCACCCCTCGGACCCTTCTCGACCTCGCCGATGCGGCGCGGCAGCCGGGGGTCGGCGTTGTCGCCCCGGCACTCACGCACCCGACCGGTCGCCTCCGAGTGCGGGAGGGTGGTCGACTCCCCACCGTCCGGGCCGTCGCCCTGCACTATTCCGGTCTCTCGTCGCTGGCAGACCGTGTCCCCGCGCTCGGGGGCATGTACCTCCTGGGTGATCTGGGGGACGGCGTCGTCTCGACGGAGTGGGTGTCGGGCGCCGTCCTTGTCACCTCGCGAGAGACGTTCGACTCCGTCGGCGGACTCACGGAGCAGTGGTTCATGTACGGCGAGGACATCGAGTTCTGTCACCGCGTGCTCGGCGGTGGACTCGCGGTGCAGATACGCGCCGACCTGAGCGCCGAGCACGATCTCGGGGGCAGCACGGACGAGCGGCCGGGGTCGAACCCGGCGTGGGTCGTCAATCTCCTCGACCTCTACGCATCGAGGCTCTCGCCGTCGCCTGTCCACACTGCGATGTGGCGCGCGACGATGTCGGTCGGGCTGCTCTCCCGCGCGGCGATGTTCGCGATCCGCGCCGCGCTGCCCGGTTCCGACCGCGAGATGTGGGCCCACGAGGCGCGGCGGTTCCTCGCCTTCAGCGGTGCCGTGCTGCGGCACAGGCCACCTCGACGTCGTCCCCAGGATCGTCAGCGCGATGAACCCCACCGACGTCAGTCAGAGGAGGTCGCGTCATGACCCTGGTCCTGCTCGCAGTTCTGTTCCTGGCAGGCGTCGGCACCGCATTCGCCAACCCGCGTCTCGCCGTGTGGCTGTGGATCCTGGTCTGCGGGTTCATACCGTTCTGGGTCGGGGTGTCCAGCCCGTTCTACCTCAGCGCCCTGTCGCTCGTCGGGATCGCGATCCTCGCGGGATCGCTGTGGCGAGGACAGATCTCGCTCATCGACCGGGACCTGTGGATCGTCCTGATCGGACTGTTCGTCGTGGTCTGCGGGCTGTTGGGCATCGCTCGACCCGGTGACGTCACCTCGGTCGTCACACAGTGGATCGTGTCCTACTTCGTCGCGCGCATCCTCGTCGAGGCTGTCGGTGCGACGGAGGTCTACCGAGCCATCGCCGTCGCGTTCACCCTCGTCGCGATCGGGACCATCGCGGAGTTCACCCTCCACGCGAACCCGTACTTCGCGTGGGTCGTCGACAACGTCCAGTACCGCGCCTGGGGGTACGGCCAGGTCCGCGGCAACATCGTCCGCGCCGAATGGGCGTTCGGCCACTCGATCGCCCTCGGTTGCGCGCTGGGCATGGCCATCCCCATCGTGTCCGCACTCCGATGGCCGGCATGGATCAAGTTCGTGCAGATCCTCGTGATCGGGGTCGCTGCGGTGTTCACGTTCAGCCGGGCCGGGTTCATCACGGCACTGATGGGCGTCGCCATGGTCATCCTGTTCTCCAGGGATGCGGGTGGTCTGCGGGTCCGTGCGCTCGCTGTGGCGGCTGCCGCGGTGGTGGCGTATTTCGTCACCCCTCTGATCACGTCCGTCTTCGCTGCGGACGACGGCCGCGCCGAGGTGAGTGCCGACTATCGCAAACTCCTGAACTCGCTCATCGCCACCATGCGCCCATTCGGTCTCGCGACCGGGTATTCCGAGAGTTCGCGGGGCAACTACAGCTTCGGCTCGTTCCGGTCGATCGATTCCACCTTCGTCTTCCTCGGCGTGAGCTTCGGATGGGTGGTCGCGCTGCTGGCCCTCGCGGGAGCCGTCTTCCTCATCGTCCGTACGGTCATGTTGCGCTGCAGCCCTGCCGAACTCGCCGTGGTCGCCGTCATCCCTGCGCTTTTCACCGTCGCCCCCATCACCCAGTTCGGCTCGCTGCTCTTCTTCTACATCGGGATGACCGTCTCGATCGCCGTGCACGAGAGACGCCGGGCCCGTGACGACGAGACGACGAGACCGACCGCGGTCCCGCGGCGCCCCCGGGCGAGGACATACCGATGACGACGTCGCCACCCAGGGTGTTGGTGACATGGGCGGACCCAGCCGCGCAGAACATGGGACTCCGTGTTCTCGCCGAGGGTGTGTGCGCACTGGTCCGCGAGACCTGGGGATCGGATGCCGTCATCGAGATGCACTCTCACAACACGGCATTCACCCCGTTGAACCGTGCACACGTCCTGGGTGACATCGGGCGCCGCCACGGTGCGCTCACCCGACGGATCAGCGCGCATGACGTCGTCGTGGACACCTGCGGCGGTGACAGTTTCACCGACATCTACGGGTTGCGCCGGCTGCTGTTGTCCGCCGCGGTCCACCGCGCGGCGGCCAAAGCCGGCGTGCCCGTCGTGATGGCACCGCAGACGATCGGTCCGTTCGTGTCGTCCGCAGGACGAGCACTGGCGCGACGAATGCTCCGCTCGGCTGCATTCGTCGCGTCTCGAGACCCCCTGTCGGCACGTGCAGCTCACGACCTGGGCCGGCCGGTGGACGTGGAGGCCACCGACGTCGTGTTCGCGCTCCCCCCGGAACCGCCCGCCCCACGGTCGGGTGTCGTCGTCAACGTGTCGGGGCTGTTGTGGAACGCCAACCCGCACGTCGACCACCACCAATACCGGGACAGCGTGAACGGCCTCGTCGCCGGTGTCCTCGACTCCGGCGACTCGGTCACGCTGCTCGCGCACGTCGTCGACTCCGGCATAGGGGCCGACGACGACTCGCCCGCGGTTCGGGCCGCCGCCGAGATCTGGGGCTCCCGGGTCGGGGTGATCGCGCCGCAGTCGCTGGGCGAGGTGCGGTCGGCCGTCGCCGGTGCGACCGCTGTCGTCGGCGCCCGGCTGCATGCGTGCCTCAACGCCCTGTCGGTCGGAACACCGACCGTCCCGTGGGCCTACTCGCGCAAGTTCGCTCCGCTGATGGAATCGATCGGCTACCCGCATTGCGTCGACCTCCGAGAATCGTCCGACGTCGTTCGGACGACGCTCGACTCGCTCGACGCCGTGCGTTCCCCGGAGTTCTCGGACGTGCTCGAGCGCTCGGTCGCCGTCGGGCGGCAGCGTCTGGACACCGTGATCACCGAGTTGCGTTCGGCCGGCATCGGTCCTACCCGGTCTCACGCCGAACCGCTGCGGCGCGTGGACCGTCCGTGAGCGCGGAGAAGTACCGGATGAGACGCGTCCCGGGCAGCGCCGTCCTGGTGCGCGGATGGGGCAGGGTCCCCGGAGCCGCTGTGGCCGCCAAAGCCGCGATACGGGCCGAGGGTGGCCAGATGTTCTCGATCACACTGCGCGACATACTGCGTCGCCACCGCGGTGTCGACGTCGGGGACTTCTCGTACGGCAGCCTGCTGATCCCGGGCCGTGCCGATTCCCACACCCGCATCGGTCGGTACGTGTCGGTCGGACCCGATGTGCGGCGCATCGGCGCCGCGCACCCCATGGATGCTCCGAGCATGCACCCCTTCTGGTACAACCCGGCCCTCGGAATGGTGTCGGCGGACGCCGACGTGGTCCGCAGCGCGTGCACGATCGATCACGACAGTTGGATCGGTGCCAACACGACGATCCTCCCCGGGTGCGCCCGAATCGGCATCGGAGCGGTCGTGGGCGCCGGGTCGGTGGTCACACGCGACGTCCCGGACTTCGCCGTCGTGGTGGGCAACCCCGCTCGCGTCATCCGCATGCGGATGTCGCCGGCCGCCATCGAGCAGGTGCTCGCCGCACGACCCTGGGACCACCCTCCGTCGGAGGCCCGCGAGATCGTCGAGGAGCTCGGGCAGTCGACAGCCGGACAGTTCCGATGATGGCCTCCGGGACCGACGCCTCCCCCTCCCGCCGGGCCGCCGCGCGGAAGCTCAACTCGCCTCTGCTCATCACGATGAGCCGCATGGTGGTCCTCGGCCTGGGTCTGGTGACGGCGCCCGTCCTCGCCCGCACTCTCGGCCCCGGCGACCGCGGCGACTACGCGGCACTCGTCGCGGTTCTGGCCATCACCCCCGTCGTCGCGGGTCTCGGTGTGCCGATGGCCCTTCGGCGACGTGCGGCTCTCGGTCGGGATCCTGACGCCACCTACCGCACGATCTACCGATGGGCACCGTCGGTGGTCGTGCTCGCCGTCGTCGTCGGGGCCCTGATCGCGTCGACCCTCTTCCATCATCTGGATCGCGTCGAGCAGTGGCTGCTCGTCATGTGCACAGGTGTGGGGTCTCTGTTCGTGTACGTGCTGTGCGTGCAGAGCATCCTGATGGTGGAGCACCGCTTTCGCGGGATCGCCGTGCTCCAGGGGGCACAGGGTTTGATCACCTCGATCGGCATCCTGGTCCTGTGGGCGGCCGGGGCCATGTCGGTGATGGCCTTGGAGATCCTCTTCGTGGTCGCCACGTCGACTGCGATCGTCTGTGCTCTGCTGCAACGGGTGTCCCCGACCCCGCGCGGGCGCGCCGCGCGCGCTCTTCCGTTGCTGAGGGAGTCGATCGCCTATCTCGGCACCCAGATCGCCGACACCGCGACCCCCGCTGCGCCCGTCATCGTCGTGTTCGCACTTCTCGACTCGACCCAGGCCGGGTACTTCTCGGTGGCGATGACCATCTCGTCGGTGCCGGTCGCGGTCGCCTATGCGATCGGCTCGGCCGTCTACCGCGGCGCCGCCGTCGCGACGGACTCGGAACGGCCGGCCACGGTGATACGAGCGGTCAGATCCGCGGTGATCTGCGCGATCGTGGTGTGCGGGTCGATCATGTGTGTCACGCCGCTCGGTCTGCCGATCCTGTTCGGCCGGTCGTTCGAGGCCGCCGTCCCGGCAGCACTGGTGATGACCCTCGGGGCCGGTTTCGCGCTCGTCAGCTATGTCTGCATGCAGGTTCTCGCCGCATCGGGGCGTGCGGGGGTGATGACGGTGTGGCAGGTCGCCGGTCTGGCCGTGTCGCTGGTGGGCATCGCTGTTCTCGGTCCTGCGCTGGAGGTGACCGGGGCCGGCCTCGCGGTGCTGGCGGGCGGCGCGATCACGGCGATCGGATCGGCCACCGCCGCCGGCGCCGGTTGGCGAGTCATGCTGGTGCGCACGGAGGATCTCCGCGCCACGGTCAGTCTGCTCGTTCGCGGGACGATCGTCCCTGCCGTTCGCTGATCCGCGTTCGCGCGAACGTGCCCGCGAAGGCACGAGGGAACGTCGAGGCGTTGGCCGCCTGTGTCCGCAACAACCGGTACCGCCGATACCGCGGGATACGGCCACCGGCGAGCCGTCTCCCGGCGAGGCGCGCGACCAGGCTCGTCTTGCGGAGGGTCTGCAGGGGCTGCAACTGTCGGGCGGTCGCGAGATCCACGCTCTGTCCCCGGAGAACGCCCTGGTCGAGCAGCTGACGGACGACCGCAGCGCCGCGCTCGGTCCGTGCGACCACGACACTCGTGCCGTCCGCCTCCTCGAAGGTCGGGAATCCGCTCTCGTCCGCGTCCCAGTAGTCACCGACCGCGATGTCCGCGTGCCCACCTGTCCCGTCGACGCAGATCTTGCACCGCGTCTGGACCGTCGGGCCGAGGTGGCTCCCCCATGACTCGTTGTAGGACATGGCGGCGCTGGATCCGTCGTGGCGGGTCACGCGGAAGGCACCCGGCCACCCGTCGCCCCGGTAGCGGACCGACCGCACATCGACGAATGCGACGCCGAGACCGTCCACGAGTCGATCCGTCGCCGTCTGGCTGGGCGTTCCGGCACAGAAGAACGACAGCAGGAGTGGTCGACGTCCCGCGGGGACGCCGTCGGCGTCGGCGAGTTGTCGATACGCCACTGCTTCGCAGGGTTTGCCGACCACGACGGCCACCTGGTCCCGCGCGGAGTCGCCGGCGAGCACGCTGAGTGCAGCGACCGGGGCGTAGCGAGATCCCGTGTTGCGCATGACGTCGTCTCGGGTCGAGGCGATCAGCGGCGCAGTCCGGCTCGGCGCCACCGGGTCCTGACCGGCACAGGACACCGGCGATCCGGTGGAGGCGATCATGTGGATCTGAATGGCACTGAGCACGCCCGCGCTGCTGCCCGCCGCCCGGACCTCGGGGTCCGCCGCGTGCGCCGTCCACGCCGCGACGTAATCGCCGAACACGGGATCGAATCGGGTCGGTCCGGACGAGACCGGGGCCGTGACACCGACTCCTGGGCATGTGCGGCGGAAACGACGCACGTCGGACCGGTCGTCCCGGCTGCCCTCCCGGTCCACGACCGGCCTGACGAAGCCGTCGTCGGCCAGGGTCATCGACACACGATCACTGATGAGCGCGCAGCCACCGCATCCGCTGCACAGCCCGGACACGACGACCTGATCGACCGCCTCGGCGAACGTGTCCCGCCCGCCCGTCCCGCTGGCAGCGCGCCGGCGCAGCCTCATCCGCGCATCGCGGTGACCGCGCGGAGTGAAGGCTTCCCGACGCCGTCGGACCGTGTGAGGCCCAGGTTGTCCGCCGGATCCGACGAGCCCGTCTTGACATCCTGGAATTCCGAGATGAACGTCGTCGCCGCGAAGTCCCGGGACCGGAGATAGTCCAACCCGGTCACCAGATAGGTGGCCTGGGTGTTCTCGTCGGTGCCACCGGGCTGGGTCGGGATGCCGAAACCCAGGAACATGATCTTCTGATCCGAGGCCCCGTTCAGCACCATCACCTGTCGCGTCGCGTTGATCTGCTGTCCGGCGCCGCCCGGCCCGAACGTCGACGTGATGACCCCTGGCCCAGACGGGTTCATGCCGACGGCGTCGAACTGTCCTTTGGCGCACAGGAAGAGTTGCTGGACGAATCTCGCCGGTGAGACCGACCGCCCGGAGTCGGCGACCTGCGTCGTCGACCCGGACACCACCGTGGCGGTCGGGTCGACCGCCTTGATCGCCGTGTGAGCGGCACGCAGCAGTCCACACATCCGTTGCGCGTCGACGTTGGGCACGAACACATCTGCGGTGTTCGCGCCGGGAAAGATCTCCCAGCCGCCGATCCCCGAGCCGAGCCGCTTGGCGGCGACAGCCAGGAATGCCTGCAGGTCGGCGGGGTCTTGCGGCGGCGCCGTCACTGCCCGTGCGTATCGGGGATCGCGGGCCCAGGCCGGTGAGTTCTCGACAGAGGCCATCACAGCGATCCCCCGCACCTGCGCGGCACCGACAGCGGCATCGACGTCACGCCAATCGAACACGCCCTTCTGCGTCTCGATGCGTGACCAGTCGAGAGGGATACGTATCGCCGTGAAGCCCAGCGACACAGCCCTGTCCAGTTGGCCCTCGAAGTCCTGGGGGTCGCCGATACCGGAGATCTCGATCGCGCGGACGCCGCTGGTCCAGTCGACGCTCGGTCCTGCCGTCGACGACTGTTGCGCCGGCTCGCTTGTTGTGCCACTTGTCGCACACCCAGCGAGGGAAATGCAGCACATGGCCACGACAACGAATCGAATTCGCATTCTCAACACAGTAATCCGCGAGCGAGAAGAACACATGACGGATCTTGGAGAAGACTGACATCGGATCTCGGCGTGGGCGGCCTCTACGTTCAGCTAGCGCGTCATCCCCGCCGACGTGTCAGAGGTGGTGTGTTCCGACCGGGGGTGCCGAGCCCGCCAGGCACGCCCTGGAGCTGCACCGAGCCAACGAAGCTCCTCCCCGCGGATCGCATGGAAGTCCCACCACCGACGACTCGTCATACGGCTGAGCCACAGGATGTTGTTGTTGGCCGCGACGGCATTGCCCACCAGAGTCGCGAACGCGGCCCCCACAGCACCCCACTGCGGCACGAGGACGACGACCAGCGGCACATTCACGGCAACAGCCGCGACCATCCCGACACTGCGACGGCCCGGACGGCCCCGTCCGGCAAGGGCGGCACCCGCAACCGAACCCGGCACACCGATCGTGCACGCGACGAGCATCACCACGAGCGCCGGCAGAGCAGCGTCGAAGCCAGGCCCGAAGACGACACCGCACCACAGAGGGAAGGTGGCGCCGATGAGGATCGACAATCCCGCCGAGGTCACGAGCGACAGACGAGATGCGCGGACCACTCGGTCGATCCGGGCGTCACCGGATTCGGTCGCGAAAAGGACGTCGCGGACCGCGGTGCTGAGGACAAGGACCAGTTCCGCGACCGTGACGGCGACCACATAGATCCCGAGTTCACTCGCGTCGGAGAGAGGGGTCATCAACACCTGGTCGGCGCGCGACAGGAGTATCCCCGCCAGCGATCCGAACCAGACGTTGATCGCGAAACCGGTTGCCGATCGGTTGTCCGACGGCGTCTCGACCGGAATTCGAGGTGTGGTCGCTGCGCGGACGACAAGCGGGATGTAGACCACCCCGGACAACACGAACGACAGCACCGTCGCGACGGCCGCGGTGGTGACGGTCAGGTGGCCGGTGCACAGCAGCACCAGGAGTCCGACGAGGCGGAGTACGACGGTCGCGGCTCGCTCCCACGCCACGGTGAGCCATGCCCCTTGCCCTGAGGCGACGCCTCGCAGGATGGTGACAGCGACTGCCAGCGGCAACGCGGCCAACGAGAGGAGCACGAGACGAGCCAGTTGGGCGTCGCCGGTGTAGAGCCGGACGAACGGGAGAACGGCTGCGCACAACAGCCCGGACAGTCCGATTGCGAGGAGTGGCAAGAGGCACACAGTTCTCGCGGTCGCGAGGCCCGTGCGCCCAGTGCGGAAGGTCGCCAGATCACCGATGCCGAAGGGGGCGATGGCAAGGAGGAGCAGGAACGGCGCGACCGCGCCGGCCAGCTCACCTCGCCCCTCGACCCCGAGCCCATGTGCGAGCAGGGGAGCAGTCAGGAACCCGACCGCTGGGATCACCATGCTGCTGACGGCCACGGTTGCCACGTTCTGGGCGAAACTGCGTTCACCCATGGACCGTTGGCCGTTCTTCGGACAGGTGTCGCCGGGCCGCCAGCCAATTCCGATCGTTGTGGCCACCTCGAACGTTCGCGACGTTGAGCGCCGACGTCTGTGTCCCCCCGATGGTGGGGAAATCCGACGGTCGTGAACGGGTGACTGCGGCATCGACACCCGCCTCGAGTGCGACCAGCTTGAACCACACGTCGTCGGCTCCAGGGCACACGAGGGGCCCGGCGAGGAGTGTGGCCCTGACCGCTTCGAGCGCGCGAGGTGGGTACAGGATCCCCCCGACGCCGGTGAGGAACACTCGCCGTCCATCAGATGTCAGCGCCGCGTCGGGCCATGAGGTGTAGCCGTCGGGTGCATCGAGCGTGCCGGTGACGACCTTCCCCCTGGTTCCGACACAGGTGTCGTCGCCGTGTACTCGGTTCCCTCGGAGCAGCTCGGCAACGAGCCCTGGCGGGTAGAGCGTGTCGTCGTCGATCGAGATGATCGGACTCGACGTCGACTCCCACGCACCCAGGAGTTTCTTGTACGACGCCAGGCCCTGCACGTCGGTCCATTCGATCCGGACCGTCGTCCCCGCCCACTGCCTCAGAAGCTTTCTCAGGTCGGGCGGGAGGCTCGCTTCCCCGTGCTGGAACTGGGCGCGTTCGAGATGAAGGCAGATCTCGGACGGGCGCACGGTCTGTAGGAGCAGGCTGCAGATCACCGCGGCACAGGCATCGATCCGTGCGGGGTAGCTGGTGAGTCCCACCCGGACATCGCCGCGTGTCCGGGACATCCGCAGCGCGTAGACGTTGAGGCGGAGAAGCGCTCGGAGAAGACGCGGCAGCGCTGTGGACGCGACCCGGTTGATCGCCTCGTGCCACCGTCGCCTGAGCGACGTCACGACAGCCCCGAGTAGACCGCGAGGTACCGTCGGGTCGCAACGCCGACATTGAAGTTCTCACGTACGTGCAGGGCCGCCCGGCGTCCAAGCGCCTGGACATCGCACGTCATCGCGCGCTCGATCGACGCGCTCAGGTGGCCGGCATCTGCCGATGCCGCGAGGATGCCCGTCACACCGTCGTCGATCTTGTCCGGGATGCCGCCGACGGGTGTCGCGACGACGCACACACCGCTTGCCATCGCTTCGAGGGTGGTGAGGCTGCTTCCCTCGTAGCGCGACGGTTGCACGAAAATCGTTGCCTGGGCGAGGAGACGCCTCGCTGCCGCGTCGTCGAGGGAACGGTGGCATCTGACGGTGAGATTGTCACCGGCCGGCCGGTCGACGACATCGAACACCGCCGCGAACTCGGAGCCATTGCCGATGTGATCCCACCGCACCTCCTGTTCCGGGTGACGAGCAGCGATGTCCACCACAGCGTCACGCAGGATGTCGTAGCCCTTGTTCCACTCCAGGCGTCCCATCGAGACGATCCGCCAGGTTGTCCGGTCTTTCCCCGTCAGAACCGAGAAATCCTCGGTTCGAATGCTGTTCGGGATGAGCGTCACCTTCGAAGGGCTGACCTTCAAGTTGCTGACAACGGCCTCGGTGAGGGTTGAGTCGGTCGAGATGACCACGGCGCTGGCTCGGGCACCTCGACGACCCATCCATCGTAGAGGCGCCGTCACGCATCGGTCCCTCGGCGTCCGCGCATGAAATTCCTCCATTCCATGCGGATTCGCAACTGCTGGAACCCGACGTCGCCCTGATGCTCTCAGCAGTACCGCCACGAATGACGCGGCGCCATGGAGGTGCAGGATGTCGTCGACGTTCAGACGTTTCCGCAACAGCAGAGATACGCGCGCCGACCAGATGACGTACCCGACCGTGAACCGGACCGCGTTGCCCGGCAGCGGTATACGGGGCCACCCTACCGAGATGACGTCAGGACCTTCGGCTGCCGTGTACACGTCGACGGGCAGACCTGACGCCCTCATCGCGTCCACATGCAAGCGCGCCGCGTTCTCCAGCCCCCCGGGCCGTCCGTAGGGAGCGATGGACCGTACAACGACGTGGACCGTCACACCCTCGCACCGCCCCGATGTCGGATCAGGCTGCGTGCGGTGACGACGAGGAAGTACGAATTGCCTGCCACGTAACGCCACCACAACCGACGGGGTTCCATGAGTGTCCGCCAGAGCCATTCGAGCCCGTGTCGTTGCCAGAACATCGGTGCCCTACGCCGGCTTTCGACGATGTGGTCGAACAGACCGCCGACGGTGAAGTACAGATGCCGCTCACCGCCCGGCTGCTGCCTGCAGAGGTGCGCGAGGGCCTCCTGCCGTTTGGCTCCCATGCCGATCAAGACGAGCGAATGAGGAAGGTCGCGTACCCGGTGGACGATCGACCCTTCTCTTTCGGTGGGCCAGTACCCGTTCTCGACGAGGCTCACCTCGGCTCCGAGTTGCCGCACCCTCTCCGCGGCCTCCTCCACGGTTCCCTGGTCACCGCCGATCAGCGCGATCCGGTAGCCATATCGTGCCGCCGCATCCACGAGTTCCGGCCATATGTCGGTCGTGGCCATTCGCTCGGCTCGTTGATCGACACCGCAGAGCCGTGCGAGCCACGCGATCGAGGCCCCGTCGGCGTAGACGACCGACGGACGGTCGAGTACGGCGAGGTAGTCGCGGTCCCTGCGGGCCTTCCACAGGAGGCTCCCGTACAGGCCGACGAAAACTCCTCCTTGGCGCGCTTCGAGGCGATCCGAGACGAAGCCGAGAAACTGCGGTTGCGTGCCCACTCGTACCCGCACGCCGTCGACTACACAGTCACGCATCCTGATACACCGCTTCCCATTGATCGACCAGGGCCGTCACGTCGTGCCACCGCGCCCAGTACTCGTGAGCTGCGCGACGCTCGCGCGCTCGGCTCACCGAGTCGAGCGCGAGCCGCCCAGCCAGGGCCGTCACGCCGGAATCGACGCCCGTGAACAGGCCGCCGCATCCGGCCGCGGCGACCGCCGAAGCCAGCTCGCTGGTGGGTGTCGACAGGACGGGAGTTCCGACACTGAGCGCCTCCAGCACCACGATCGGCATTCCTTCCCAGCGCGAGGGCAGCAAGAGAACGTCTGACTGCGCGATCTCGGAGATCGTCGCCGCCCGATCGCGCCACGCCTCACGAGTGACGATCTGCGTCAGCCCCGCATCTCTCACCGCGTTGTCGAACTGATCTGCCAACGGACCGTCCCCGATCCAGTGACCGCGCACAGCCCCCGGATGTCTGGTCTCGATTCCGCGGATGATGTCGATGAACACGAGTGGGTTCTTCTGGTGGGCCAGGCGACCGACTCCGATGACGCGGGCCGGACCGCGCAATCGATCGCACTCGAACCGGGGACGCGCGTGGCCGGGAACCCCGTTCGCTATGACTCGAATCCGTCCGCGCGTATGGGGATACGACTCTTCGATGGTCGTTCTCAGCATCTGCGAGACGGCCACGAGGCGGCGCGCGCGGAACGACAGCAGATGCTTGTCGTCGTACACGTTGTGAATCTGCTCGACGACCGCGCGCGGCCGAAGAAGGCCGGCCATCAACGCCGCAGTCCGATGGTGGCAGTGGACGACATCAGCTCGGAGGAGCTTCGCGACGACCGGACTCGACCCACTCCATGCTGTTCGACGACCGCTCGATCCCCGCGCGACAGCCGACAACTCGATGACGGTCACGCTGTGCTTGCCGCTGCTCCGTTGCGCCTCGGCGAGATCGCCGATCACCGAGGTGACCCCACCCGGCTTCAGACGGTCGGTGAGATGGACGACGTCAGACATACGCGCCCGCGACTCGGGTAATGGCGGACCACTGGTGATCTGCTGTGCTGCCGTATGCCCTGTCGATCATTCGAGATGCGAGCGCTTCGTCGCTGGGTGATTGCTCGAACTCGCTGAGATCTGTCGCCACGAGCGCAGTCACCTCCGGTACCCCGACCAAGGAGGGCGCGTTGACCGCGGCCACCGGGAGGCCCAGAGACATGTAGTCCCAGATCTTCAGAGGGAAGCTGTGACGCGAGTAGTCGGACTCGGTCATGCACACGAGACCCACTGCGTATGCCGGCGCTTCCCGTATGAGGTATTCAACGTTCACCGCGTCCCGAACCTCGACATTGGGGACAGCGCGCAGTTCCTGGGAGATGTCCCCGATCGGATCGGTTGCCCGGCCGTAGACGTGAAACCGCCAGTTCGGGTTCGCTCGTGCGATCTCACCGATCTCTCGCGCGTCAGTCTTGTAGCGATCGAGCGCGGCGAGAATGAGAGCGGTGGGTATATCTCTGCGCGGTCGGCGCGACCAGTGGGCGATAGCGTCGGCCCGCGACACGACCGGTTCGAAGCTGCCCGGGATGTACGCAGGCCGGTCGCTCCCCCAGAGCGCCGCTTTGTACTCGCAGAGAACGGTCGACGTGCACACCGCGGCAGCAGACCGTTCCACATATTCCGATTCGATTCGGGTGAAATGGGACTCGCCTGATCCTGCGATATGGGGTTGGAATTCGTATGCGTCGACGCAGTAGTAGATGACGCGGCGCGACGCATGGGACACGCTGCGGGTGAGAACTTCAAGCGGGTCGAACGACACGATCAGGTCCGCCTCGTCGAGAGCTCCACGCAGTGCAGAGGACGATCGAACGGAGAGTCCCGCGTTGACTCGCCGGGCCGCGACAGCCGTGGGTCGCGCAGCGCGCGGCGCAATATTCCACAGATGGCGAACGTCGACTCGCTCCATCTTCTGGAAGCGCGGAGGCGCGGCGCGCCAACCGATCGTCTCGACGAAATCGACATCACATCCCGCGCGCTCAGCCGCGCGCGCCAATCGCTGCCGGTTCGTGCTCCCCATTCCCGACTGGAACGGCATGTTGCTCAGGATTGTCACCCTCATCGTTGCGTCCCCCCATCACCGCCGCGAGGATGAGTGCGACCAGCGCAGACTTCCAAGCGATCGCCTTCTCGGAACCATCTGGACCTTGTTCCCAAATCTCGAACTATCCCCGCCCGTAGCGGAACCGACCTCTTCGAGTACCTCTGCGACCTGCCTGGCATGGGAACTCCATGAGAAGGCGCTGCCCCGACGAATACCTCGGATACCCAACTCAGTCCGAAGCGCAGAGTCCTCCATCAGCGCGGTAAGGGCTGCGGTGGTTTCCTCGACGATTTTTGGCCCTCTCCTCACCACAAGTGCATGACCATCGGCGACCTCGAGGAGGGCCGGATCATCTGAGATTACGCACGGTAATCCGCTCGACATCGCTTCAACGACCGGCAGCCCGAAACCCTCGGACTCCGACAGATAACAGAATATCGACGCCGAGTTCAGTCGCTCGCTCAAATCGGCATCGGACAGATAACCGTGATAGACGATTCGATTGTCACCACTTATCAGACTACGGAACTCAGCATCCTCGTCTGCCGAAACCCATCCCATTCTTCCGACGATGTCCAGCGTCCACATTTCCCCCAGCGGGACGCTAACGAAAGCCCGAATTAGCGCTGGGACGTTCTTGCGCGGCTCTATTGTTCCGACGTAAAGGACCGACTGGCTTCGTATCCGGTCTGGTGAGGGCGGTATTTCCATCCTGTTGCCCTCGTGAATAACTCGAACCTTTTGGGAGACTGCGGGTTGATAGCGGACGAGGTCGTCGCGCACTCTCGCAGTCGGCACGATGATCCCGCCCGCCCGCCTCGTTGCAATTTTGAGCAGGAGCAGGTGGAACAGGCGATTTCGCCGAGTGTGTCGGTGGGGGATCAGGACTGGGGTGAGATCGTGGATGACTAACACAGCCCGGCGCCCTAAGACAGTCGGTGCCACAAGGCTCTCTGGCGAGAAATAGACCGCATTACGGTCGAGCCAAAAAGTGACGAGTGTTCTAAGATGGAAACCCACACCCTTGCCGTGAACAGCTCGAATCTCGACATGACGGCACAGATTCTCAACGACGTTTGCCACATAGTGCCCCACGCCAGTCTTCTCTGCGAACGCTTTTCTCACATCGGCATGTACCCGTAAACGAGCAGCTACCAGTGACCTCTCCCCCACCCGAATTTCCTCCAAGGCCACGCTACTTCGAAGAAGTAAGAACTCCCAGCGTTTGCATTTGCCGGCGGCCGCGATGCCGTTGTTCGACACTAAAACTCACCAACGGCACCCGCAACTCGAACGCATACGGAGCATGTGCCGAACTTGCATTCTCTCCGCATCTTCCGAAGAAATCGTATGAACAGACCACCGAGGGGCCGCGACGGTAACCTGACAATTGCAAATAGCGAACTAGCGCGGCTCCACGGCAACACGCGGCTTGGCGCATCGGATCTGGATCACTACCTGCTCGGCCGCCGCCGAGGCTGGTCGTTCGGGTTGAGTCATTGGGCATGCCCTTGGGCCAGATCTCGCGGAGATACCTACTGGCTCGTGACAATCGCACTGACTGACCAATCCTCCAACAGATCTCTGCGATGACGTCCTACTCCTCCAAGCACGAAGTGCGCTTCGCGCCCGAACACGGGTTCTCGCGACGAGGTACTCGGCAGCGCGAAATACGCCAGGGTGCGCCAAGCGCGTGTTCGCCGACAGTATCGGGGCAAGGGTTTGGCCATGTGCAATACAAGGTTGACCCGTGTTCGAGATGGCCACGTGTGAACACTCGAAGACCCAGGCGTTCTGCGTGATTGATCGTTCGCGGCCTCAAGCGCAAGGCAGCGCAGGCTTTCGTGATTTCATCTCGGGAATCGATGTGACGAGCTGGATCGGCCTCCAGCGCTGGCGATTCGCCCGGCCGACGGGCGGGCTGGACACCTGTGCGCCATGATGACGCGATGACTCGGCTCGGCGCCCCGGCGAACCCGATCTCGCACCGCAACGTCTCAACGCGCAGCGTAAAGACGCGGGTGGACCTACGCACATTCCTCGACGCGGACGCCGATGCTGCGGGCCTCGACGGACCCAGTCGGTTTCTGTCGCCGACCTACCGATTCCAGTGGTTACTTCGTCATGCCGAACTACTAAGTAATTCGTCGAATCGAGTCATCCGCGCAGTCGGGCTGCTCGTGTCACGCGTCGTGACAAACTGCGGTAGCCGGCTCGGGTTCACCATCCCCCTGAATACGACAGGTCCGGGACTCTGCCTAGCCCATTGGGGGACGGTGGTCATCCACCCACACGCACGGGTCGGAGCAAACTGCCGCATCCATGTCGATGTCGTGATCGGGATGGCGTATGGCGCCACACCGACCATTGGGGACAACGTCTACATCGGTCCGGGCGCAAAGATATTCGGCGACGTCACCGTCGCCGACGGCAGCGTGATTGGCGCCAACTCGGTCGTGACGAAAAGCTGGCCGCCCGGGTTGATCGCCGGGAACCCGGCCCGGTGGGTCCGGAAGGCGTCTCGATGGCCGTGACACCCATCGCTCCGCTTGTGATCGTCGCCAAATTTTCTGTCTGTAAGCGGTTTCCGGCCCACCGCCGTATTCGCTACCGTGCCGCTACCGCGAGCGGCCCGCCGCAACCGACACGTCTGCTGCTTCGCACCCTGCCGTGGCTCGGCCGGGCCTGGACAGGCGGGCAACGAGATCAGAGGCGTTTGAATTCGGGTGCCGGCTAGAAGTGTCGCGTCGGTCGAACAGACGGACGGTGTCTGCTCGCCGAGCAATACCGCACGCTCGCCCATATTCTGGCGCGATGACGGCTGAGCAGCGTCGACTGCTGAGCGCCGGTCTCGTGGGGGCGGGGGCTCTAGAGGCGACCCGATTCGCGGTGCTGAGCGTGCAGGACAGATCGGCAATCGACGTAGGCTCAACTCTGCTGCCCCCGACGCCAAAATCTTCAGGCAGGCATTTTCGTCGTTTGGGGGATCCCAACGACAGGGGCGAGCGTTGACCGGCCTGCCCGCCACCGTCCTCCTGCTGCTGGCCGGTCTTCTCGCGGTGGTCATCGCGTTTGCGACGCTCGAGCACCGCCAGCTCGGCCTCGCGGCCGCGGCGGCGAGTTATGTACTGGTGCCGTCGTACTTCGGCGCCCGCAACATCGGTCCAGACTTTCCTGTCCTCTACCTGCCGACGCTGATCGTTGCCGCGGTCGTGTTGCTGTGGGCGGCGATGCGACGGCTGCCGCCGGTGCCGCGCGGTCCGGCGTTCTTAGTCCTTAACCTCGCCGTCTTCGCGTTCGTGATCGGCATCGTTTACCAGGACCCGTCCGCCGCGACTCTGGGCTATTCGCTTAACCAGGTACTCGCTCCGTTTGCGCTGTTCGTCCTGACGTGGAGCTTGTGGCGGGAAGAGCCCACCCTCGGGCGGAACGCTGCGCTGTTCATCCTTAGCCTGGCCGCAATCGAGTCCGTTGTAGCGGTTGCTACCGCGGTCGGCCTAATCCCGCAGCCATACCTCGCCTTCTACGAACGAAATGTCTGGTGGGGCGCGCAGGAAGGCCGGTTCCCCGGGACGATGGACCACCCGTTGGTGCTTGGGATGTTCGTCGCGATGTGCGTGCCACTTATTGCATATGTTCGTAGCACTTGGATGTCGGTCGTGCTGATCCTGCTGCTGTCGTCGGGCGTTGCGCTGACGCAGTCCAGGATTGCGGTGGTTGGCGGGTTACTCGCGGCCGCCTACGTCCTGGTGTTCGCGGCCCGCGGTGGGTCTAAGCGCGTCGTGATGATGTGCGCGGGTGCGATGGCCGGCGTCGTGCTTACCGCCGCCGGGGCGGTCGCAAAGGTCCAGGAGCGCATCGTGCGCGACCGAGGGTCGACGATCGCCCGCCAGTACGCATGGGACTACTTCGGCGAGACGTGGCGCAACTTCATCTGGTCGGGCGTCGGGAACGCAAACCAGAAGAGCTACTTCGAGGCCGTTGGGCTGACATCCAGCGGTGAGTCCGCACTGGTGTGTCTGATCGTCAGCTTCGGCCTGCTGCTCACGGTGGTTTTGTTTGGCGCGGTCCTGCTCGTGCTCGCCCGGTCGATTCGCTACCACCACGCGATCACACCTGGCGTGGTGACCGCCGGTGTGGCGGTCGCCAGCGTGCAATTTTTCTCCTCAATTGGCAACGCCGACAACAGCTCCGGCGCGCTGTGGATTGCGCTGACGCTGGCGATCGTGGCGCCGGGAGTCAAAACATCAGAACGTTCCTCGCGACCTAGACCCGACGATCGACAAGGCGCTCGACGGGATGATGACCGCGATGCTCACCTGGTAAACGATGGACACGTTCAGGCGAATCGCGCTGCGGCTTTCCGACGCGTCCGTGGCGACGCGTTGAACACGGGCCGTGAAGTCGACCTTTTGTCGGGCCGAGAACTGACATCTCGCCGCACGCGGGGCCATGGTTTACACCGCGGCCTGTAACCGCAGCGCGATGACTCGGTTGACGATGGATAAAGGTGCCGTTGGACCGCGAACTGGGAAGAAACTCGCGAAGCCGAAGCTCCTCCGGTTCGATCACACCCGATCAACTAAGATCAACTTTTCCGGGTCTGCGCTTGCTACGTAGTGTCGCTTATGTCGATCACGGAGTCGCCAAGGCGGGCGCCAAGGACTATCTGACCATCTACCGGGTGACGTGAGTTCGATCGACCCCAGGGTCGATCGGGCACGCCGGCATCAACGACCCGCAGCCGAAGCCACCACTGCGGCGTCGACGACGCCTGCGTGTCGCATCGAGTCGGCGGTGCGACGGAGTTGGCGCGTGGTGGTGAGTCCCATCTGAACGGCGACGATCGCGAGGTCAGCCCACCGCACTCCGGAAACCGCCTCGGCGGACAGGAGAACCGGCGGGCTGTAGACGACGACGAAGTCGTGCGCACGCGCGAGCTCACCGATGAGGTCGCGCGCCCGTTCGCTTGCCAGCAACGACGACGCCGTCGGTACGGCCGCGCCGGCCGCGATGAAGGACATCGTGGGGATGTTCGTCTCCTGCAGGACCTCGGCCAGGTCGACGGTGCCCGACACTGCCTCCGCGAGACCGGCGGTCGAGGGCAGCCCCAGGATCGGGTGGAGGGCAGGCCGACGGAGCGATGCGTCGACGAGCACCACGGACTGCCCCGCTTCGGCGATGGTGACAGCAAGGTGCGTCGCCACAGCGGCTGCGCCGTCATCGGATTGGCAACTGGTCACCCCGATCACAGACGACGGCTCGTCGACGTTCATGAAGGCGATCGCGGTACGCAGACCACGAAAGGCTTCCACTGCGGGTGCGTCACCCGCGGTACCTCGCCGCAGTCCGCCGCCCGAACCGGGGATCTCCGCCAGCACCGGCCATCGAGTCACGGCGGCGACGTCTGCGGCGGTTCTGATCCTCGTGGTGACGCGCGACTTGACCAGTACCAGTCCGACCGCGACCACCAACCCGACTGCGAGCGACAGCAGTAGCTGCGCAGGGAGATTCGGCGCCACCGGTCGGGACGACTCCATCCCACGGGTGACCGGGATGGCCGCTGCCAGTGGCTCACCGCCGCCGGCGGGTTGCTCGATCTGCCGGACCGCCGACACCGTCGAGTCCGCCACCGCCTGCGCGAGCGCCCGAGCCTCGGCACGGTCCGTCGACCGCACGTCGATCTGCAGCGTCGCGGCGACGGCATCGGTGGACGTGGTGAGCATCGACCGCGCCTGATCGGTGTCCAGGTCGAGTCGAGCGGTCTGGATGGCGTCGGCGAGCACCATGTCGCTGGTGACGAGCTGCCGGTAGGACGTCATCCGTTGCGTCGCGGCAAGGCCTGCCGTGTACGTGTCGGTGTCACCGACCTCCGCGCGCGCGGTGACGTACAGCGTCGACTCCGCGCGGTAGACGGGCCGCTGCCAGCTCGAGAGCGCGACGGTGACGACGATGCCCACCACGAGGAAGAACGCGATGAGCTTCCAGTCGGCTCGCGCTGGTCGCGCGAGCCGAGGCAGACCGGTGCCGGTCGCATCCCTGTCGCTGATGTCAGTCATCGGCATGACGATCCTTTCCCGACACCATCGCCGATCACGGGACGACCAGTTCCCAAAGATTAGCGTCGGCGGGCAAAAACCACCGTGTTCTCCGCGCTTTCGGCGACCGACTCCTCGAATTGTCCACTGCATGTGACCAAGGCGAGATCTGCAATCGAATTGCCCTCACTCAGGGTGTTCTGGAGAGCCGCGGGGTCGGATTTCGAAATACCTTGTACGACTTTTTCGACCGTGAATTCGATGCGCACATCGCGTGTGCGGTCCTCTATCTCGATCCCTGCGCCGGGTGCCAGTTCACCCAACCTGTTGAACACCGCGTATCGCCCACCGACCTGGCTGTGGCCCAGGATGACCGCCATCCCCGGACCGCCCACCCGCGCACCATCACGCCACCAGCCGACCCTCGACAGGTCCGGCGGCACCTCGAAGGTGGACACACTGCGTCCTGCGAGGAATGGATCCGGCGTCACCGTGGTGCCGAGATCGAGCACCGTGCTGTTGACCGCTATGGAGGGGATCACGAGTATCCCGGGGTCGATCGTACGGACCACGCCGCGCGGGACGACGGTCGCCGACGGATTGACCGGCCGCGACGCCGCGACAGGATCTCCTATCGGATAGGGCCGTTCAGTCGGGGACGAGTGGGCGCTGCAGGCCGACAGGGCGATTCCCACGACCATGGCGGCGCTTGCCGCGACGAGACCGGTGCGTCGGATCACCGCGGCCGGCGGCGCGGAGCGACTCGTCGGTATCGCGTCGCCGTCACCATCAGGGCGAGAAGCGCCGCGGCGCCCGCCCCCATGACGAGTGCGGCACCATCGAGATCATCGGATTCCGGTGCCGGTCCGGCGCCGGTCGGGGCCTGGACCGGGAACGCGCCCGGTGCGACGACTCCACCCGGAAACCCTCGGACGCCCCCCGCTGCGACCACCGGCGCGGCCGCGCCGGTCGGGGTCAGCGCGATACCGCCGGGAGGAAACACACCTGGAGCTCCCGGCACGACGGTGGGAGCGCTCACCGTCGTGGGGATGGGTGGATAGGGGGCAGCGTCGGCGACGGAGAAAGGGGCCAGCCACAGGCCTGCGCCGACGACGACAGCGCCCACGCACGACGCTGGGCGGACGCTCTGCTGAATGCTCATCATGACTGCCTCGACTGCTCGCCGCCCTGCTGCTACCAGCAGAAATATACTCCTTGCAAGTCGCAGTTTGACTGACTTCAGTCGGCGAGGATGAAAGCTCGCAGCGGCGACCCCGCGGGAATCGGCTCGCGCAACACAGCCGCGTCGCGAGCGATGGCGGGGCCGGCGACGACCGAGCGGAAAGCCACCTCACGCCGGTAGGACCCGTTGGCAGCCTTACGGGTGACGCGGCGCGCGCGCGTCGCGGCGTCCCGCATCCGGCCGGCCCGGATGCCGAACTGGGCGCCGAGGCGCTGGTGCTCGGCCTCGACGATCGCCGCCAACCGCGCCGACGCCTGATCGTCATGCCGGGTGAAGGCGGTGTGCGCCCGGCCCGAGTAGCGAAACCGCGCTCCTGCCTCGAGCAGCGACAGCCACAACTCCCAGTCCATCATCGTCCGGTTCTCGACGTTCCACCCACCGACCTGCTCGACCAGCGACCGGCGCATGACCACCGTCGACGACGGCAGCGCGAGCCCGAAACGTCGGAGGACGCCGACGTCGGGGGAATGCTGCGCCACCAGGCGGAGGATCTGGTCGTCGGGGGTGACCTCGATGTAGTCGCCGTAGACCAGGTCGACCGGCTCCGATCGCGCGTCGATGCGTCGGACAGTCCTGACCAGCGAGTCCAGGGCCCCCGACAGGTAGTACTCGTCGCAGTTGATCCATCCGACCCACCGGCCTCGTGACATGGACAACGCCGTGTTCAACGCATCCGACTGTCCCCGGTCCGGAGCGGAGTGCCAGACCGCATGGGATCGCTCCAGCAACTCGACCGTTCCGTCCTCGGAGCCGCCGTCGACGACGATGTGTTCGACGTCGCCTGCAGCCACCGCCGCCTGCGTCGACTGCAGCGCCAGGGGCAGGAACCGACCGCCGCGGAACGTCGGCGTCAGAACCGACAGCACCGGTTCCGTCACAGCTGCGGGGTCGGCGCGTCGTCCGCCCGGGCGTGGCGATGCCTGGTGGCCCGGGTCGCCTCGGCGATGACGGGCGGCCGGCGTCGTCGGGAGCCGACCGGCACCGCATGCCGCGACGCCTTCCGTGGCACCCGCGGCGACGACGGCGACCCTGCTCCCGACCGCGCGATGCTCAGACCGCCGAGAAGGCACACCACCACGACGACACTGGTGGTCGGGTTCAGCAACACCGGGTTCACCAGCCCGCCGGCGAGTCCGCCGAGTGCGACGGTGATCATCACCGCCGCGGCAGCGTACTGCTCGCCGGTGAGGGATGCCCTGGCGCGCATGACCGCATAGGTCGCCGAGGCGAAGATCATCACGAAGACGACCGCTGCGACCAGACCGCCACCGAGATACATGGTCAGCACGTCGCTGTGCGCGGGCACCACCCGCAGCGAACCGTTCAGCTTGGCCTGGACTGTGACGTCGTTCGTGAACAGAGATCCGAACCACGGGTCTCTGACCGCGCGGAAGACATCGCCGTAGATCTGCAGACGAGTGGTCGAGTTGTCGACCTTGCCGACCGTCTGGAAGTACTGGCCCCGCAACCCGAGGAGGGGCTCGATGTTGAACGCCGTCAGCAGAGTCGCTGCGGTGATGGCGACCGAGACCGCGACCGGTCCCGCCGGCGTCCGATACCGCGGGACGAAGGCGATCAGACCGATCACGGCCGCGGCGGCGACGAGACCATACGTGGCGGCGGGATATTCGAGGAACGCGAAGACGGTGGCGACGATCGCCGCCGACCCGGCGAGCACCGACCGACCCACCAGCGCGAACCCGATGGCCCCGAGAACGAGGAACGATTTCTCGTGGTTGATGACCCCGACCGACACGACGTCCGGCCGGAGATACGCGAAGCCGATCAGGGCGACCACGGCCGTGCACCCCAGCGAGGCCCATCGCGACCACCGGCGGATCGCGCCGGCGGTCACGTCGTCGGAGAACGTCAGCGGCGCAGCGACCAGCAGCATCGGCACGACCACGGGCAGGATCCCCCCGCTGATGCCGAAGAAGATGCGACCCACGAGGGTGCCGATGATCCCCAGGACACACAGGATCACCGCGAGCACACTGGGCAGCGGATAGGCCGAACTGAGGTGTCGTGCAGCGAGGACGACGACGATGCCGACGATCACCAGCGGCACGTAGGCACCCAACGGGACCGAGGTCAGCGCGCCGAAGAAGTTCAGCACCGTGACGGTGAGGGCGGCCAGGACCGGCGCCATGGCACTCGACAGAGCCACCGCCGGGCGCACGATGGCCACGAGGGCGGCCACCCCGAGTACGGCACCGAGCGCGAAGACGGTCAGGGACGGCGCGACGAACGTGCACACGGCGGTCGCGGCAGACACGACGGCTGCGATGACGGGCCACAATGCCCGCCGTGGGTTCCACGTCCCGGGCACCTTCGCGACCGTCACGGACGACACGGTCATGTCTCGACTCCTCGTTGTGGTCGGCCCGGGATCCCGCGGCGTCGACGATGGCGTTCTGCGGCGACGACCGCGACCAGGAAGCGGACGTTGCCGATCAGGTATCTCCGCCAGAGGCGGCGGGGCTCACACGCGAGTCGGAACAGCCACTCCATGCCCCACCGCTGAACCCATCTCGGAGCCTCTGCCACCGTCCCGGCCAGGAAGTCGAACGCGGCGCCGACCGCGACGCAGCGTGCGGTCGTGCGCGCGGCCAATCCGGTCACGGCCCAATCCTGCTTCGGCGCACCGAGACCGACCCAGACGACGTCGGCCCCACTCTGCGTGATCTCTGCAACGGCCCTGTCATAGAACGACGCGTCCAACGGCGCGAACGGCGGCGACCACGACCCCGCGATCCGCACACCGGGGAACGACCGCTCGACGGCCTGCAGGAGCCGCTCCAAGGTCTCCGGCGAGCCACCCAGGAAGAAGTGTCGGACATCGTTCTCGCGTCCTCGGTCCAGCGTGCGGCGGAAGAGGGTGGCCCCCCGCGTCCGTCCCGCGACCGAGCCACGGCCCCCCGTCTTCGCGCGGACGATCATCGTCACCGGCGTGCCGTCGGGGATGTTGATCCCGTCGCCGGCCAGAAGGTGTCGGTAGTCGGGATCGACCGACGCCTCCGCCACCTCCTTGGCGCTGATGAGCCGGATGGCCTCACCGGCACGTGACGGGACCGTGACGAGGTGGTCGACCACCTCACCGATGACGGTCACGGCAACGGGAACCGTCCCCACCCACTCCTGCCTCTCGGAGAACGTCATGTCAGGTATCCCGGGCTCTCCTCGACACCGGACGTGAGCCGCCGGAGGTCCGCGTCGACCATCATCTGGACCACCTCGCGGACACCGCGCCGCGCCTGCCAGCCCAGGTCGCGGCGGGCCTTCCCGGGGTCGCCGACGGTCACCGTCACCTCGGCAGGCCGCAGCAGCCGTTCGTCACGGGACACCCGCGCGTCCATGTCGTCGACCCCGGCGGCCTCGAACGCCATGGCGACGAAGTCGTGCAGTCGGGTGGCGCGGCCCGTCGCGACGACGTAGTCGGACGGCTCGTCCTGCTGCACCATGGCGTACATCGCCTCGACGTACTCGCCGGCGAATCCCCAGTCGCGCGTCACCTCGAGGTCACCGAGTTCCACCTTCTCCCGCACACCCAGGCTCATCTCCGCTGCTGCGCGGGTGATCTTGCGGGTCACGAAACGCAGTGGCCGAAGCGGGCTCTCGTGGTTGAACGTGATGCCGTTGCACGCGAACATCCCGTAGGACTCCCGGTAGTTCACCGTCAGGTGATGCGCGAAACTCTTCGCGACGCCGTACGGACTGCGGGGATGGTGCGGCGAGGACTCGGAGATCGCGTGGTCCCCCACGGCACCGAAGATCTCCGAACTCGACGCCTGGTAGAACCGCGGCTCGTGGCCGACGCGTCCCGCCAGTCGTCGGATCGCCTCCAGCAGCCGCAGCACCGCCATCCCGTTGACCTCGGCCACCACCTCGGCCGCCTGCCAGGACGCGCCGACCGAGCTGAACGCGGCGAGGTTGTAGATCTCGTCCGGCCGCTCCTCGTCCAGCAGCCTGTCGAGCAGATCGACATCCCGGAGGTCGCCGGTCACCGTCGCGACATCCTCGAGATACGGACACACCGTCGCCTGCGACATCAGCCCGACGACCCGATAGCCGTGGTCGACGAGGAGGCGGGCCAGATAGACCCCGTCCTGCCCCGCCACACCCGTGACGAGTGCCGTACGACGACTCATGCTCGCCCCGCCGACCGGAAGGGCATGCGGCGACACCGCCACACGTCGAAGATGGTCGGGTGCGCGTCGAATTCGACCATCAGATCTTCTCCGGCCAACGACACGGCGGCATCTCGCGCTATTTCACCGAGATGATCCGTGCGTTCGACGCCGACCCGGCGCTCGGCGTCCGGCCCGAGCTCTCGTTCCGGTTCACCACCAACGAGCATCTGCTCGAACTGGGACGGGGCGATGTCCGACGACCGCCGCTGCCCGAGCGGCTGTCGGGTGCGCGGGCGCTGTCCGCGATGAACTCGGCCCTTCCCCGGCGGTCTCACGCCGATCTGGTGCACCGCACGTTCTACGATCCGCCGCGCCCGACGCGCGGTGGTGTACCGGCGGTCTGCACCGTCTACGACATGATCCCCGAACTGTTCCCCGCACTCTTCGAGGGAACCCGTCCACACCGCGCGAAGCGGCAGGTGGTCCTGGCCTCGGACGCGGTGTTCTGCATCTCGGAGACCACGCGTCGCGATCTGGTCCGGTTCTACGGGGACCTGCCCATGCCCGTCGTGGTCACGCATCTCGCGGTGTCGGACAGGTTCGCGGCGTCGGCGCGGGGACGAGACCCGGAACGGTCCGGCGGACACGTCCTCTATGTCGGCAACCGTGCCGGCTACAAGAACTTCGACACGGTGCTGCACGCGTTCGCCGAAGCGCGGCCGGGGCTCGGCGACATCCCACTGCTGTGCGTCGGAGGTGGTGCGTTCTCGCCCGACGAGCGGTCGACGATCGAGCGACTGGGCCTGCAGGACAGTGTCACCCAGCGGTTCGTCGACGACGCCAGTCTGCCGGGCGTCTACGCCGACGCGCTGTGCTTCGTCTTCCCGTCGACCTATGAGGGATTCGGCCTGCCCGTGGTGGAGGCGATGGCCGCCGACTGCCCCGTCGTCATCGCCGACACCGACTGCCTGGTCGAGGTCGCCGGTGGCGCGGCCGTCACCTTCGCCCCCGAGGACCACCGCGCACTCGCCGACCTGTTGCGCCGAGCGCGGGAGGACACGACCTGGCGCGCGACTCTCCGTGGACTCGGCAGCGAACGTGCGGCGGAGTTCACGTGGCATCGGACCGCCGCGCGCACCGCCGAGGTGTACCACCGCCTGTCGACGTCCGCGGGGTGACGTCACGCGCGCACCGAAGCGGCGTGCGCCCGAAACCAGTCGACAGTCGACGCGACACCGTCGGCCAACGCGATCCGGGGAGTCCACCCCGACTGCCGCAACACCGACACGTCGAGCAGCTTGCGCTTCATCCCGTCCGGCTTGGAGGTGTCCCATCGTGTCTCGCCGTCGAAACCCACCGCTGCGGCGACCATCTCGGCGATCTCCCGGATCTCGTGGTCGACGCCGGTACCGACGTTGACGTGCTCGTCCCCGTCGTGGTGGTCGAGGAGATGCAGGCATGCATCGGCCATGTCGTCGACATGGAGGAACTCGCGACGCGGTGAACCACTCCCCCAGTTGACGACGACATCGGCTCCGCTGCGCCGCGCGGCGTCGTAACGACGGATCAACGCGGGCAACACATGTGAGGTGTGTTCGTCGAAGTTGTCACCCGGGCCGTACAGATTGGTCGGCATCGCCGAGATCCACGGCAACCCGTATTCCCGCCGCACGGCCTGCACATGCAGGATCCCGGCGATCTTCGCGATGGCATAGCCGTCGTTGGTGGGCTCGAGGTGTCCCGTCATCAGACGCTCCTCGCGGATCGGCTGCGGAGCGTCTTTCGGGTAGATGCACGACGACCCGAGGAACAGCAGCCGACCCACACCGAACTCGCGGGCCGCGTCGAGGACGTTGACCTGGATTCGCACGTTGTCGGACAGGAATTCGACGGGCGACTCCATGTTGGCGACGATCCCGCCCACCTTCGCGGCCGCGAGGACGACCACGTCCGGCCGTTCGGCGTCGAAGAACCGCCGGACGTCGTCACGCTCCCGCAGATCGAGCTCGGCCGACGACCGGCCGATCAACGTCGTGAACCCGTCTGCCGTCATGCGACGCCATATCGCGCTGCCGACCAGCCCTCGATGACCCGCGACGAACACACGCGCAGAACGGTCGACGGGGCCTACGGTCTCGCTCGCACCGACGCCGCGCGGCGACTCGGTCACGCGAACTGGGGGCGATCGATCCATGTCGAGGACTCGTGCCGCAATGCCTCGACGTCGGCGTCGACCATGATCTGGGCGAGCTCCGGAGCATGCACCCGGGCTTTCCATCCGAGCTCCTCATGCGCCCGGTGCGCGTCGCCGATGAGCGAATCGACCTCGGTGGGCCGCAGATAGCGCTCGTCGAAGCGGACGTGATCGTTCCAGTCCAGGCCCACCCGAGAGAATGCAGCGGTCAGGAAGTCTCGGACGGTGAAGGCCCCACCGGTGGCCAGCACATAGTCGCTCGGCTCATCGGCCTGAAGCATCCGCCACATCCCCTCGACGTACTCGGGCGCATAACCCCAGTCGCGCACCGCGTCGAGATTGCCCATGTAGACGAACTCCTGCTCTCCTGCCGCGATCCGTGCGACCGCGCGTGAGATCTTCCGCGTCACGAACGTCTCACCGCGCCTGGGTGACTCGTGGTTGAACAGGATGCCGTTCACCGCGAACATGCCATAGGCCTCCCGGCAGTTCCGGGTGACCCAGTACGCGTACAGCTTCGCGGCGCCGTACGGCGACCGGGGCATGAACGCCGAGGTCTCGTTCTGGGGCGGCGGTGTGGAACCGAACATCTCCGAACTCGACGCCTGGTAGTAGCGGATGGACGGATCGACGGCACGGATGGCGTCGAGCAGTCGGATCCCGCCGAGTGCCGTGATGTTGCCGGTGTTCTCGGGCTCGTCGAAACTCACCCGCACATGCGACTGGGCAGCGAGGTTGTAGACCTCGTCGGGCCGGAGGTCGCTGACGAGTCGCACGAGTCGACCGGTGTCGCACAGATCCCCGTGGTGGAGATGCAACCGCGGCTGGATCTCGTGCGGGTCCTCGTAGAGATGGTCGATCCGCGAGGTGTTGAAGGTGGACGTGCGGCGGACCAGACCGTGGACCTCGTAGCCCTTCTCGAGAAGAAGTTCCGCGAGATACGAGCCATCTTGTCCGGTGATGCCCGTGATCAGAGCGCGCTTCATTGACACCGATCCCCTTTCGAGATCAGAGCGAGTTCGCGGCGGGCGTCGCCGCTCAGGCGATTCTGTTCGTCGAGTATCCCCCCGATCGCAAACTCGCGCTGCATAGAATCAAATATCGTTT
>JAQIJH010000012.1:0-72720 GCA_036946345.1 Gordonia paraffinivorans
ACACCGAGAACGGCATGCTCAACATGGGCCCGGCGGCGACCGGCGACGAGATCGACCCCGACCTCACCAACGCCGGCAAGATCCCCGTGACGCAGTTGCCGGGCGCCTCGTATTTCCATCACGCCGACTCGTTCGCGATGATGCGCGGCGGGCACCTCGACGTGTGCGTGCTCGGTGCGTTCCAGGTGTCGACGCGCGGCGACCTCGCGAACTGGCACACCGGGGCCCCCGGCGCGATCCCTGCGGTCGGCGGTGCGATGGATCTCGCGATCGGCGCCAAGCAGGTCTTCGTGATGATGACCCTCACGACGAAGGACGGGACGTCCAAACTCGTCGAGCGGTGCACCTACCCGCTGACCGGTGTCGGCTGCGTGACACGGGTCTACACCGATCTCGCGACCTTCGACGTCGGCCCGGACGGCGCGAGCGTCCGCGACCTGCACGGCACCAGCCTGGAGGACCTGCGCGGCACGGTCGGCGTCGACCTCGCGGTGACGACCTCCCCCTCCTGACAGCACGAGATCGGGGCCTCGAGGAGATCCTCGAGGCCCCCGATCTCAGGGTCTACCGGTCGACCGAGCCGTCAGCGACGGTCGAGGTCGATGATGCCGAGCTGCACGGCCTTCACCAGGCGACGCGGGACACGCTGGCTGACGCCACCGGCCTTGACCTCCTGCAGAGCCGGGTTGTCGGCCTTCCACTGCGCGCGACGACTCCGCGAGTTCGCCCGAGACATCCGCCGCTTCGGTACCGCCATGATCCAGCCCTTCCGTTCACTTCACGATTCTGATCCGTCGATGCCGTCCTGCGACCTCGCGCCGGACGACGGCCGTGCCCGACGCCCGTACCGGCGCTCGAACTTCTGCACTCGTCCTGCGGTGTCCATCACGCGGTGCGCACCAGTCCAGAACGGATGCGAGTCGGACGTGACATCGACAACCACAAGAGGGTACCGGTTCCCGTCCTCCCATTCCAAAGTGACGTCGGACGTCACCGTCGAACGGGTGAGGAACTCCTTGCCGGTCGACGAGTCGCGGAACACGACAGGGTGGTAGTCGGGGTGGATCCCGGGCTTCATGATCTCTCCTCTGTGTCGCTGTCGATGAGCGATCCGCTCATCTCCTCGGATGTCTCACACGGGTCGGCGTGAAACGTCCCGAACGGGTCGTCCCACGTCGACCACACCTCCTGACCTGCGGCCATCTCCGTGTCTGTCAGACACGCGGCACGCAGCGCCGAGCGGATCGCGTCCGGGTCGGCCCGCCACACGAGGACGACGAGGCTCGTGTGGCGATCGCCGACATCGGGGTCCCATCGAGCCGCCGCGAGGGCCACGCGCTCGGGGTCGGTCGCCGCGACCTCTGCGTCGCTCATCGCCGCGAGCCATGGCCCACCGGTGGCGACCCGCAGTCCCCCGCCGGCACTCTCCATCCACAGCGCCTCGTCGGGCTGGGTCGCGAGCCACAGCCGCCCACGTGAGCAGACGACACCGTCGAGGAGATGGTCCAGCGCATCGTGCAGCCGCTCGGGATGGAACGGCCGCGCAACGGTGAACTCGACGAGCTGGACCCCGCAGTCGGGTTCGAGTGGCGGTGACCCGGCCAGCAGCGGGTCGAAGGGGCCGACCGCCCGGTCCCGACGGGCGCCGAGCGGCATCGCCGCGACCACCAGCGCGACGAGCCGCGCGTCGACGGGCCGGCCGGGGGCCTCCATCACGATCGGCACGTCCGGTGCGAGACGGCGGACCACCGCACCGAACACCGCCGCGTCCCAGTTCGCCACGGCCGCACCGTGCACCACCAGGGCGTCGGCGTAGGCGACGTGACCGACGGCCACCTGGGCGAGCGTCCGCTCGTCGCCGGGGTCGTTGGAGTCGAATCCGGCCTCGGCCATCGTCAGGTCACCCGTCGCCTCCTCGAGCCACGTGCCGGCGGCGATGCAGCCGATCACGCCCTCCACGCGCACGTCGCGGGACGCGGGTCCGTCCACCTGTCCGGGCACACCGACGACGTCGACGTTCTCGACTGCCCAGCACAGCGGCTCGGGCTCGATCAGCGGGTCGAGCGCGACGACGATGCGGTCCACCGTCGACCGACGATGGAGAGCACGCAGCGTCGGGAGCAGGTCATGTCGGAGCGCGCACGACACACACCCGTGATCGAGGTCGATCCGGGTCACCCAGGTCCGCGTGACGCCGGCGGCGTCGACCTGCCGGACTGTGCGTGTGATCAGGCCGAGCGACACCTCGACGAGGTCGTGGTGGACGACGGCCGTCCCGGGGACCGCCAGTCCTGTCGCGACCGCGTCGACGGCGACAGGGTCGAGCCCGGCCACCACGAACACCGGTGTCCTCTGCACGAGACCTCCTCTTGTTGGCAATCGTTGTCGACAAGCGCTACCGTACCTGAATCGACAACGATTTCCATTTGCATGAGGAGGGCACGTGTCCGCACGCTGCCAGGTGACCGGGCGTGTGCCCGGCTTCGGCAAGCAGGTGTCGCACTCCCACGTCCGCACGTCGCGACGGTGGGATCCGAACCTGCAGCGCAAGCGCTATTTCCTGCCCAGCGAGGGCCGCACGGTGACGCTGCGGGTCTCGGCGAAGGGCATCAAGACGATCGACCGCGACGGCATCGAGGCCGTGGTCGCACGCATCCGGGCCCGAGGGGAGAAGGTCTGATGGCCGGCAAGAGCACCGACATCCGCCCGATCGTGAAGCTCAAGTCCACGGCGGGAACGGGGTACACCTACGTGACCCGCAAGAACCGTCGCAACGATCCCGACCGCCTCGTGATCCGCAAGTACGACCCCGTCGTACGGCGTCACGTCGATTTCCGCGAGGAGCGCTGACGTGGCGAAGAAGTCGAAGATCAATCGCGACCTGCACCGCCGCGAGGTCGTCGCGCGGTACGCCGAGCGCCGCGCGGCTCTCAAGGCGGTGGTCCGCGATCCACGGGCCACCGACGAGGCTCGCGCCGACGCGCAACTCGCCCTGCAGCGCCTGCCGCGCGACGCCAGCCCGACCCGGCTGCGCAACCGCGACGTCGTCGACGGGCGCCCGCGGGGGTACATCGGCAAGGCGGGCGTATCCCGGGTCCGGTTCCGCGCGATGGCACACAACGGTGAACTGCCCGGCATCACGAAATCGAGTTGGTGACACCCATGGCGAAGAAGCCCCCGCGTCGGCGGTCCGAGTCGACGAAACCCACTGCGGCGAAGCGGAACATCCTGAACGACCGCGGGATCACCGAGGTCGACTGCAAGGACGTCGCCACGCTGCGACTGTTCCTCTCCGACCGCGGAAAGATCCGTGGCCGCCGCGTCACCGGCCTGACGCCGCAGCAGCAGCGCCAGGTCGCGACCGCGATCCGCAACGCCCGCGAGATGGCTCTGCTGCCGTTCGTCTCGAGCCACTGACCCTCGCTCAGACGGCGACCATCACGAGCAGTGCCACCAACGCGACGGCCTGCAGTGCGATGCGCAGGGGCGCGACGGAGTCCCACCGCCGCTGGAGGTCGCGCGCGTCGGCGGGGATGACACCGGTGCGCGCGGCCTCCTTCTGTCGCTCGTTGACCGGCTTGGCGACGATCGCGTAGACCACCAGCCACGCCAGGAGTGCGACCACCGCGACTCCGCCCGCGATCGCGGCGTCGGCACCGCCCCACAGCGCGGCGGCGACGGTCGCGCCGAGTGCCACCACCACGCCCGGGACACCGAAGGCCGGCATCCGTCGGTCCGCGTAGTGGTGGCCCCATCCCGCAGCCAGAGTCATCGTCGCGTCGTCCATGCGTGCGTAGGCCGACCGCATCACCGCGCCGGCGAACATGTCGGTTCCGTAGACCACCGCGTTCGCCATCACCGCGACGCCCGCCAGCGCCGCCACCACCGTTGTGCTCATCACTGTCCCTTTCGTCGTCAGATTTCCTATCGCCGATAGAACCACGCCTGCGGGGCGGTGTCTATCGTTGATAGAAATATTGACCACTGATAGATTCGCGCCATGGCACCGAGCGACCGCCGAGCACGCGAGAAGGCCGAGCGTCACGACCGCATCGTCACCGCGGCGCGGACACTCGCCGAGACGCAGGGATGGTCGTCGGTCACCACACGACGACTCGCCGACGAGATCGACTACACGCCCCCCGTGCTCTACCAGCACTTCCCCGACGGTCGTCACGGGGTGATCGCCGCGGTGGCGCTGGCGGGCTTCGCCGACTTCGTCGCCGTCGGGTCCGCCGCGATGGCCGGTGCCGACGACGCTCTCGTCGTGGTGGTCGACACCTACATGTCCTTCGCACGCGACCACCCTGCGACGTACGAGGCGATGTTCTCGCTGTCGGTGCCGGTGGAGTTCGCCGCCGAGTCCACGCCCGGCGTGCTCCGCGCGGCGTTCGACCTCATCGTCGACGCCATCGGTCGCGACCACGACGACGCGGCGGTGCGCGCCGAGATCCTGTGGAGCGCACTGCACGGCGTGTGTGAGCTGGAGCGCCACCACCGACTCGACCCGGCCCTGGCCGACGCCCGCCGCGCTCTGCTCATCGCACAGGCACGCTGAGCGGCACCCGGATCACGCCGTCGACAACGCCTCTCGGGCGACATCGTCGTACGCGGTTGTCTCGTCACCGAGCAGGAGGCGGTCCACCTTGGCGCGCCGCCAGTACAGGTGCGCGTCGTGCTCCCAGGTGAACCCGATGCCGCCGTGCACCTGGATGAGGGTCTCGGTCGCCTGCTGCGCGGCCCCGGCGGCGAACGCCTTCGCCGCCGCCGACGCCAGCGGCAGTTCGTCGGGAGCCGCATCGGCGGCCCACGCTGCCCACCACACCAGCGACCGCAGCTGCTCGACGGCGACATAGACGTCGACCAGAGCGTGTTTGACGGCCTGGTACGACCCGATGGCCCGACCGAACGCGACGCGGTCCTTGGCGTACTCGACACCGAGTTCCAGTGCCCGCGAGGCGGTCCCGAGCCCCTCGGCAGCAAGGATCACCCGGCCGACCGCGGTGGCGCGATCCCAGCGGTCGCGCGCGCCCGCGGCGATCACCGTGGTGTCCGCGAGCGTCACGCGCCCGAGACCGCGGGTGGGGTCGATCGGGTCGGGGGTCACCACGGATCCGGATCCGACGACGATGTCGTCACCGACCAGGGCGACGAAAGCGGTCGCGCCCACGGCATCCAGTGTCGGCTCACCGTCGTCGACCACGGCGAAGGCCGTCGAGCCGTCGGCGAGTGCGGACAGGCGCCCGTCGTCACCGTCGAGGAGGACCGCTGCGCGCGCGAAGGTCACCAGCGACGGTGCGGCGAGCACGCGTCCGGCCTGCTCGGCGACGACGGCGAGATCAAGCACGGAACCCCCTCCGCCGCCGGCCGTCTCCGGGACGGTGATGGCGGCGAAACCGCTCTGGGCCAACTGCTCCCGGCCGGGTCGCAGTCCACTCGCGTCGCCGTCCAGCGCGGCGCGGATCGCGTCGGTGGAGGTCGCCGAGCGCAGGAAGTCGCCCGCGGCCGAGGCCAGGTCGCGCTGCTGATCGTCGAGGTCGAAGTTCATGCGCTCTGCGCCTCCTTCCGGGCGGGGGCCTCGGACCCACCCGCGGCGACCGCGATGCTCTCGCGGAACGTGACGTTCTTGTCGGCGCGCGGTTCCGGGGGCAGTCCGAGGACCCGCTCCCCGATCACGTTGCGCAGCACCTCGTTCGTCCCGCCCGCGATGGCCAGCCCGGGCAGGCTCGCCTGGATCGCCTGCCACCGACCGTCGCCGTCGTCGTCGGTCGCGAACGCGCCGTCGGGACCGAGGAGGTCGACGGCGATGTCCGCGAGTTCCCGGGCCGTCGCCGTCCCCGCCAGCTTCCCGGCGGACGCCTCGGGTCCCGGCATGTCGCCGCGGCTGATCGCCGACAGCAGGCGGTAGCCGGTGTAACGGGTGGCGAGTGCCTCGGCGAACGCCCGGCCGAACCGTTGCCGGACGACACCCTGGCGCGCCTCCGGCAACGCTGGGAGGTGCTTCGCGACGTGTGCGGCGACGGCGTCGGGCGAGATCCCGAGTTCACCGCCGCCTCCGCCGAGCGAGAAGCGTTCGGACATCAGGGTGGTGATGGCCACCGACCATCCGGCGCCGACGTCACCGAGGCGTTCGGAGTCGGGGATGACGACGTCGTCGAAGAAGACCTCGTTGAACTCGGCGCCGCCGCTCATCTGACGCAGCGGGCGAGCCGTCACGCCGGGCGCCTTCATGTCGACGACGAACATGGTGAGGCCCTTGTGCTTCGCGACGTCCGGATCGGTGCGGGTGAGGAGGATGCCGTAGTCGGCGAGGTGCGCCAGCGTGGTCCACACCTTCTGCCCGTTGACCACCCAGGTGCCGTCGTCGGTCCGGACCGCGCGGGTCCGCAGGGCCGCGAGGTCACTGCCCGACGCGGGCTCGCTGAACAGCTGGCACCAGATGTCGTCGGCGCGCAACAGCCGCTTGAGGTAGCGGTCCTTCTGGTCCTGCGTGCCGTGGGCGATCACCGTCGGGCCGCACATGCCGATCCCGATGAAGTTCACCAGGCCCGGGGCGCCGGCCCGCGCGAGTTCCTGGTCGACGATGGCCTGCTGCATCGGGGTGCCGCCCTGACCCCCGGCGTCCTTCGGCCAGGTGACGCCGACGAGACCGCCGTCGTAGAGCACCGCCTCGCGCTGCCGGGACCGCACGTCGTCGTGGCCGCGCTCACTGCGGTCGCCGAGTTCGTCGCGGTGGTCGGTGATGAACGCGCGGACCTTCGCGCGCCAGGCCGCCTCGTCCGGGGTGTCCTCGAAATCCATCGCGCCCTTCCGCGGCCGCCGGCACGGCCTCAGTCGCCACTGTACGAGTCACGCAGTGAACGGGATCACACCTCGCGGATCCGGCCCGGCGGCGCCGACATGGCACGCCCGTAGGATCGCCCCGGTGTCCGGAGTGGTCCAGGGGTTCACCGTCATCTTCATCCTCATCGGGGTGGGATACGTGCTCGGTCGGACGCAGACCCTGGGGCCCGACGCCCACCAGACGCTGTCGCGCTTGGTCTTCTTCGTGTTCACCCCTGCGCTGTTGCTGCACTCCCTGTCGACGACGGATGTCGCGCAGATCTTCTCCACCACGCTGGTCATCGCCGGCGGCAGCGCCCTGGCGATCGGAGCGGTCTATTTCGTCCTCGCCCGGACGGTGCTCCGACGCGAGGTCCCCGAGGCCGTCATCGGCGCGCTGTCGTCGAGTTACGTCAACAGCGCGAACCTGGGCATCCCCATCGCGATCTTCGTGCTCAAGGACGCCACCTTCGTCGCGCCGCTGCTGCTGTTCCAGATCGTCATCTACTCCCCCATCGCGCTGACCATGCTCGACCTCACGGCGCTACGCAGCGGCACGGGCCGGATCACCCTGCGTGACACCGTGATCGCGCCGCTGACGAACCCCATCGTCATCGGCGGCATCGTCGGGCTGATCATCTCCGTGAGCGGGGTGACCCTGCCACACGCGGTGGAGGAACCCATCGGCATGCTCGGCGACGCGTCGGTGCCCGGCGCCCTGCTGGCGTTCGGGCTGTCGCTGACGGGGGTCAGCGTCCTGCGCAAGGGCGAGAGTCCGCGCCGCGACGTCGCACTCGCCTCGGTGATGAAGATGGTGGTGCAGCCGACCCTGGTGTTCGTCCTGGCGTACTTCCTGTTCGACGAGCGCGGGCACGCGCTCTTCGCGCAGGTGGTCATCGCGGCGCTACCGACCGCGCAGAACGTCCTCGTCTACGCCACCCGGTACCAGCGCGGGGTGGTGCTCGCCCGCGACAGCGCGCTGGTCACCACGCTCATCTCCATCCCGGTCATCGCCGTCATCGCCGCGCTCCTCGCCTGACCTCTCCCCGAGTTTCACCGCCACCACACCGAGCAGGATCAACGCGCCCCCGCCGAACTGGACCGGACGGGGCAGCTCGGCCAGCAACGCCCAGCTCCACACGACGCCGGCGAGCACCTCGGACAGGCCGACGAAGGACGCCACACGCGGGCCGAGCCGTCGGGCCCCGAGGACGCCGGTCACGTACGCCGTCGCGGCGGTGATCACACCCAGGACGGGGACGGCGACCCACGGCGACATCACGACACCCGCGTAGGTGACGTCGGCCGTGCCGACCCGCATCGGCATCGCCCCGACGGCCCCGAGCAGCCCCAGCACGACGGCTCCGACGACGAGGCCCGCGGTGGCCAGGGCGAGCGGCGGCAGCCCGGAGTCGTCGTCGGCGCTGATGAGGAAGTACGCGGCAGCGCCGATCATCGCGCCGAACGCCCATGCCACCCCGGTACCCGACACCGCCGTCGACGACGACAGCAGATCGAGAACGAGGACGAGCCCGACCGCGCAGATCCCCACGCCGACGGCCGTGGTCCCCGACGGACGCTGCGACCGACGGACCCACAGGAACAGCACGACCGCGGCCGGGGCGGTGTACTCGATGAGCAGCGCCGGCCCGACCTGCATCGAGCGCACGGCGGAGAAGTAGCAGAACTGCGCCCCGGCGACGGCGAGCAGTCCGTAGGCGACCACCGTCGCGGCGTTGGCGCGCAGCAGTGACCAGCGTCCCCGCAGCGACGCCACGCCCAGCGGCAGGACGACGAGCGCACCGAGCGCGATACGGAGGGTCACCACGGCCCCGGGGGACCACCCGCTCTCCAGCATCGGGCGGGCGATCGCGCCCGACAGGCCGAAGGAGAAGGCGGACACGAGCGCGAACGCCAGCCCCACACCGAGACGGTTGTCATGACCCATCGGCTCCATGGGTCATGACGCTAAGGGGCGGCGCGGTAATGTGTCAACGTGGTTTTCACCGATGACACCGAGCTGTCGCTGCAGGCGGCCGTGGCGCTGGCGAACACCGCGGAGGATCCCGACACCCTCACCACCGTCGACGACCTCGCGGAGTTCGTGCGGGAGCAGGGGTTCACCGGACGCGTCGACGGCGATGTGGCGGAGCTCGACGAGGTCCGCGCCGCACGCCCCCGGCTGCGGGCCCTGTTCACCGCCTCGACCGGCGACGCGGTGGGTCTCGTCAACGGCATCCTCGCCGAGTACCGCGCGACACCACGACTGGTCCGCCACGACGAGCAGGACTGGCACATCCACGCCGTCGACGACGACGCCCCGCTGGCCTCCCGGATGCTCGTCGAGGCCGCGATGGCGATGATCGACGTCATCCGCGCCGACGAGATGTCGCGGTTCTCCGTCTGCGCCGACGACTCGTGCCGGGCCCTCGTGATCGATCTGTCCCGCAACCGGTCCCGGCGCTACTGCTCGACGACGTGCGGCAACCGCAACGCCGTCGCGGCCTACCGATCGCGGCAGCGCGGGGACGGGACCGCGTCCGGTCGCTAGGGTCGGCGCATGAGCGACCTGCCCGCCGAGCGCCCCGAGGACCGGCCCGCGGTCCGTGTGTCCGACGCCGACCGCGGTCGCGTGCACGACATCCTCGCCGCCGCGATGGCCCAGGGGTATCTCAGCCCGGCCGAGTACGAGACGCGCGCGGGCCAGGCGGTCGAGGCCCGCACCGCCGTGGATCTGGCCCCGCTCACCGCGGACCTCCCCGTCGACGCGATCGAACAGTCGGTGCCGACGTCCGCGGCGCCGGGTCACGCGCCCGTGCAGCGGCTGATCGCCGTGATGAGCGGGTCGGAACTCGCCGGTGACGTCGCCGTCGGAGGGACGCTCACCGCGATCGCGTTCTGGGGCGGGGTGAGCATCGACCTGCGGCAGGCGCGGTTCACCACCGGCACGCTCGAGATCAGCGCGACCGCGGTGATGGGCGGGATCGAGATCGTCGTGCCGCCCGACGTCGAGGTCGACATCCGTGGCGTCGGCATCATGGGCGGCTTCGATCGCCACGCGTCGGGACCCGGGAACCGCCCGAACGGCCCGCGCGTGACGATCACCGGGGTCGCCCTGATGGGCGGGGTGTCGGTGGAGCGCAAGGGCCCCGCGATCGACAAGCGCAAGCGCCTCAGCTGAGCCGGTCCAGGAGTCCTCGGGCGTCGAACGGCGCGTGCACCTTCACGTCGTTGTCGAAGTAGACGTGGACGTCGCCGGAGTGGCGCCGCAGGGTGGCCGCCCAGGTGTCGAGCGACTCGTCGGAATAGCCGCTCACGTACAGCTTCTCGTCACCGTGCAGACGGCAGTAGGTGAAGTCGGCGGTCTGCTCGTCCATCACCGGGTAGAGGTGCGCGGCGTCGGCGAGGACGAGAGCGACGTTCTGGTCTCGCAGCAACCTCACCAGCTCGGGCGTCTCGAAGGAGGAGTGCCGCACCTCGAGGGCGTGCCGCAGCGGGCGGTCGGCGTCGATCTCCAGCCAGTCGCGACCGTCGAGCCGCTGGTCGTGCCGGCGCGCGAGATCCGCTGCGGCAGCGGTGGTCCGCGGCAGGCTCTTCAGGAACGGACCGAGCAGGTCGGGGTCGAAGCGCATCGTCGGCGGGAGCTGCCAGAGGATCGGGCCCAGCTTCGGTCCGAGCGCCAGCACCCCGGAGGCGAGGAAGTTCGCGACCGGGGTGTCGACGTCGCGCAGCTTCTTCATGTGCGTGACGAAGCGCGGACCCTTCACCGAGAACACGAAGTCGTCGGGGGTCTCCGACGCCCAGCGCCGGAAGCTGTCCGGCTTCTGCAGCGAGTAGAACGTGCCGTTGATCTCCACCGAGTTGAGCGTGGACGACAGGTACTCCAGCTCACGCCGGTGGACGAGGCCCTTCGGGTAGAAGGTGCCCCGCCACGGCGGATACAGCCATCCCGACGTCCCGACCCGAACCGTTCTCGTCACGGTCGCAGGACTACCCCCGCCGACCTCGTCGTGAACCCAGGTAGTCCCCGACGACCGCGGCACCGAGGCCGTCGATGTCGGGCGCGACCACCCGGCCACCGATCCGTCGGGCGATCTGGTCGATGAAGCGCTCCAGGCTGGGATCGTCACCGAGGCGGAAGATCGTCACCTGCGCGCCCAGGCGGGAGATCGCGTCGAGTTCGCGGACCGTCATCGCGAGGGTGGCCGGGTGTGGCGGGTAGTAGAAGAACGGCTCACCGTCGGGTTCGAGGTGGGCGGTGGGCTCTCCGTCGGTGACGATGAGCACCACCGGCTGCGCGTTGGGGTGCTTGCGCAGGTGCCGCCCGGCGAGCATGAGCGCGTGGTGCAGGTTGGTGCCCTGTTCCATCCGCGGCTGCAGGCCGGTGAGCTCGGCGATGTCGATGGTGCGGGCGTGGCGCCCGAACGCGATCAGCGACAGCTCGTCGTTGCGGAACCGAGTGGAGATCAGGTGGTTCAGCGCGACGGCGGTGCGCTTCATGGGCAGCCAGCGGCCCTCCATCTCCATGGAGAACGAGGTGTCCACGAGGAGCACGACGGCCGCCTTCGACCGCGCCTCGGTCTCGGCGACCTCGACGTCGCGGACGTCGATGCGAACACCCTGACGCGCGAGGTCCCCGGCGGCCTCGAGCCCGCCCGGCGCCTCGGTGATGGTGCGACGAACCGCGTTCCCGACGGTGGCGGTGACGTCCCACGGCTCGGTGTCGCCGAATTCCCACTCGCGGGTGGCGCCGGTGGGCTCTCCCGACGCGCCGGTGCGGCGCGTCGCGCGGTCACCCTTGCGGCCCGAGAGCTGTTCGGCGACATCGCGGAAGATCGACTGCCCGAGCTGTCGCATGGCCTTCGGCGACAGCTGCAGGTTGCCGTCGGCGTCGCGGTGGAAGATGTTCTGTTCCTTGAGTGCCTTCTCCAGTTCGGCGAGGGTGCGCGCGTCCGCGGACGCCTCCGGACCGAGCTGTCGTGCCAGTGCGTCGAGGTCGATGTCGTCCATCTGCGCACCGGCGTACTGCTGCGACAACTGCTCGGAGAGCGACTCGAGTTCGGCCAGGTCCGAGAGGGCGCCCGCACCCTGGCCCATGCCCATCCCCTGTTCACCGGTGAAGTCGGCGGAGTCACCCCATCCCATGTCGGGACGGGCCTGGCGCAGCTGCGAGTCCATCTGTGCCAGCTGGTTCATGAGCTCCGGCGAGCCGAACGCCTGCTGCGCGAGCTGGTCGAGCTCGGCCCGCTGCTCGGGCGAGAGCGAGTTGTAGAACGCCTGTGCCGCGGCCGCCCGTTTCGCGAGCGCCTCGACGAGTTCCTCCGTCGACTGCGGGTTGTCGGGGAAGTACTGCCCGTGCTTGTCCATGAACTCGTCGAACTGCTCGGTGGTGTCCTCACCGCGGTTGTGCGCGGCGAGCAGCTCGTTGAGATCCGACAGCATCTCCGAGATCGCCTGCCGGTCCGCGTCGGTCGCGTTCTCCAGGGCGTCCTTCATGCCCTGGAAACGCTGGTCGAGCATCTCGCGGCCGAGCAGATCGGAGATCTTGTCGTAGTCGGCCTTCGCCTCCGGTGAGCGCCACTCGTAGTCGGAGAGCTCCTGCACCGCCTGCGCGGTCGACGGGGGCAGGTTGCCGATCTGCATCTCGGCGAACCGCGCCTCGTCGTCGAGGTCGCGGGCGAGCTGCTTGCGCTCGTTCAGGACGGCTCGGTCGAGGAGTTCACGGATCTCGCTGAAGGTCCCGTCGAGGTTGTTCTTCTCCAGCAGTTCCTTGCGCCGCTTGTTGATCTGCTCGCGCAGCTTGTCCAGGCCACGCATGTCCTGCGTCCCCCGACGCAGGTACTCACGCATCGCGCGCTGCGGCGACGCCCCGGCCATGATGTCCTCGCCGATCTCGTCGAGGGCGGACCGCAGGTCGACCGGTGGGGCGAGCGGGTCGGGTCCGCCACGGTATCGCTGATAGGAGGAGCGGTGGAATCTGTTGCGTGCCATCAGGTGATGCTCTCCGTGATGCGGTGGCGGCCGGGACGCCGCGGGTCAGCCGTACATGGTGACGCCGTGGTCGTCCGCCTCCTTGCTGATGCGCCGGGCGAGGAACAGCCCCTCCAGCGCGAGTTCCAGTGCGCTGGCGCGCTCGCCGCCGTCGGCGGCGTCGAGACGGTCGGCGACGGCGTCGACGACGGGCGTGGTGGTGTCCGGCGACGGGATGCTCTTCAACAACTCCGACGCGGTGACGCGGTCCCCGGTGACGACGGGCTCACCGGACTCCAGCGCGGTGACCAGCGGCGCCATGTCGATGCCGCCGAGGTGGGCGCGCACGGTGTCGGCGGTGGCCTTGCGCAGCAGGTGCTCGAGGATCTCGGTCTCGCGCCCCTCCTCGCCGGACTCGAACTCGACCTTGCCGCGGAGCACCTCGATGATGGACGTCAGGTCGACGACGCGGGCCACCGCCGACTCCTCGCCGGTGATCGTCGCGCGGTGCAGCGCTGCCGCGCCGACGGTCTCGGCGCCGGCGATCGCGAAGCGGGCCGAGACGCCGGACCGCTGGTCGATCGAGGGATGGTCACGGACGTAGCGGGTGAACCGCGCCAGGATCTCCACGATGAACGTGGGGACGGTGGCGACGAGGTCGGCCTCCTGCTCGATGACCGCGATCTCGTCGTCGAGTTCGAGCGGGTAGTGGGTGCGGATCTCGGCGCCGAAGCGGTCCTTGAGCGGGGTGATGATCCGCCCGCGGTTGGTGTAGTCCTCGGGGTTCGCGCTGGCGACGAGGAGCACGTCGAGCGGCAGTCGCAGCGAGTAGCCGCGGATCTGGATGTCGCGCTCCTCCATCACGTTGAGCATCGAGACCTGGATGCGCTCGGCGAGGTCGGGGAGCTCGTTGATCGCGACGATCCCGCGGTGCGCGCGCGGGATGAGGCCGAAGTGAATGGTCTCCGGGTCACCGAGGTTCCGGCCGGCGGCGACCTTCATCGGGTCGACGTCGCCCACGAGGTCGCCGACCGAGGTGTCCGGCGTCGCCAGCTTCTCCGAGTAGCGCTCGGAGCGGTGGCGCCAGACGATCGGCAGGTCGTCGCCGAGGTTGGCGGCCTTGCGGATGGCGGCCGGGGTGATCGGTTCGAAGGGGTGCTCGTCGAGCTCGGAGCCCTCGATGACGGGGGTCCACTCGTCGAGCAGGCCCGCGAGGGTTCGCAGCAGGCGGGTCTTGCCCTGACCGCGCTCGCCGAGCATGACCACATCGTGGCCGGCGAGGAGCGCGCGCTCGAGCTGCGGGACGACGGTCGACTCGAAGCCGACGATGCCGGGCCAGGGGTCGTCACCGGCCCGGAGCTTGGTGAGGAGATTGTTGCGGATCTCGTCCTTGACCGACCGTTGGACATGGCCGGAGGCGCGGAGTTCGCCGAGGGTACGAGCAGAGGGATGACCGGTGGAGGCTGACGTCACGTTTCCACGCTACGAGTGTTTCGTCGGTCCCGCACTGACCCGACCGGCCCACACCCGCGTTCTCGCTCTCAGCGAACGGCGCCTGCTTCCCGCGACCGTTCCCGCCACCGGCGACCGTTGCGACGGTCGCGGGAGGTCGAGACGGTCGCGGGAACCGCCTCGCTCAGCGAACAGCGAGCCAGACGGCCAGGCCGAGGCCGGCGAGTCCGATGACGACGCGCAGGGGTCCGGCGGGCAGTCGCGCCACGATCGGGGGGCCGGCCCATCCGCCGGCGAGGCACCCGATTCCCATCGCGACGGCGGCGACCCAGTGGACGGGTCCCGTGATCGCGAACAGGATCGCCGCGGACAGGTTCGACAGTCCCAGCAGGGCGGACTTCAGCAGCGTCGCCCGCCACAGGGGTTGCGCCGAGGTGATGAGGGCCAGGGCGAGGAAGATGACGCCGGCGCCGGCGCCGAAGTACCCGCCGTAGATCGCCACCGCGAACGAGCAGACGGCGAACACCGTCGGCATCTCGCGGTGGCCGGCGGCCCGTCGCAGAACCGGCTGCGCCAGCACGGCCACCGCGGCGAGCGCGACGAGGACGGGGACGATCGCCTCGAACGAGCCGGCCGGCGACAGCAGGAGGACACCCGCCCCGATCAGGCCACCGACGACGGCGATTCCACCGAGCATCGTGAGCCGTCGACGGTCGTCGAGCAGCGCCGACCCCGCCTGCGCGCTGCTGCCCACTCCGACCGACACCAGCGCGACGGTGTTCGTGACGTTGGCCGCCAACGGCGGCAGCCCGGCGAGGAGCAATGCCGGATAGCTGACGAGCGAGGCCAGCCCGGTGATGTAGCCGACCAGCCCGGCACCGAATCCGGCCACGGCCAACAGCGCCAGGGTGGTGAGAGTCATCGCGACCATCATCGTCCGTGGCCTGATGAGCGGTCACGCGGCCTCGTCTGCGTTCCGCGCGGGCGTTCATGACCGCCGACGAAACTCTGCACGCAGGGACGAACCGTGGACCATGTGTCCACGTCGGGCCGCTGAGCGCGCGGTTTCGTCGACCGGTGGTCCGGCCGGCGTCGAAGTCGTTGTTGCACAACGGAGTGGACGCTCCAACCGCCCAACAGACGGTTCCAACTGCCCAACAGACGGTTCCGAACGCCCACCAGACGGCGCGGGGGTAGTTACTGTGCCGGGGTAATGGTTTGTGCAGGTCACAGCACATGGGCGAACCGATCACCGCACCCGAATCACCGTGATCGCAACGCTGTGGGACCGCACCGCGCGCCGTGATGATCCTGGCGTGATCGAGATCCAAGGACTGACCAAGACGTTCGGGCACGGCCCGAACGCCGTCACCGTCCTCGACGACATCGACTTCGCCGTCGCGGCCGGGGAGATCTTCGCCGTCGTCGGACCGTCGGGGGCCGGTAAATCGACGCTCGCACAGTGCATCAACCTGCTGGAACGCCCCACGTCGGGGTCCGTCGTGGTCAATGGTGAACGCCTCACCGACCTCGACGAGGCGGGCCTGCGCGCGGCCCGGCGTCGTATCGGGACCGTGTTCCAGTCGGCGAACCTGTTGAGCCGCCGTACAGCTGCGCAGAACGTCGCCCTCCCCCTGCAGTACCTGGGTGTCACCAAGGCACAGACGGAGGAGCGCGTCGCCGAGCTGCTCGACCGCGTCGGCCTCACCGCGCAGGCGGACAGGTACCCCCACCAGCTGTCGGGTGGTCAGCGACAGCGCGTCGGGATCGCCCGCGCGTTGGCTCTGCGCCCGTCCGTGCTGCTGTCCGACGAGGCCACCTCCGGCCTCGACCCCGCGACGACCGACTCGTTCCTGGAGCTGCTCACCGAGGTCCGCGACGACCTGCAGATCGCGGTCGTCTTCATCACCCACGAGATGGACACCATCGTGAAGGTCGCCGACCGCGTCGGCCGCCTGGACCAGGGCCGCATCGTCGAGCAGGGCGCCGTCGTCGACCTCCTCCTCGACCCCGCCTCCGCACTCGGATCCGCGCTCCGACCGCGCGCCGCGACGACCGCCCCTGCTCCGGGTGTCCGCGGCATCCGCGTGACCCACACCTCGCCTGCCGTACCGGGCGACTGGATCACCCGCATCTCCGCGACGACGGGCGCCACGCTGACCGTCCTGGGCGGCCACGTGCAGGATGTCGGCGGGGTTCCCGTGGGCGAGTGGACGATCGGGGTACCCGAGGCCGACGTCGCGGCCGTCGTCGCCGCGGCGGGCCCCCTGGGTCTCGCCGCCCGACCGCTCGACGCGACGGCGAAGGCGGTCGCGGCATGAGCGCCTCGACGAGCGTCCTCGCGTCCATCACGGTCCCGACGAACGAGATCCCCGGACTGCTGATCCCCGCGTTCGAGGACACCGTGATCATGGTGGGCATCGTCATGGTGATCGTCGCCGTCGTCGGTGTCCCGCTGGGCGCGATCGTCCACAACCTCGCTCCCGGTGGGCTGTTCGAGAACCGGGCGCTGCACACGCCGCTGTCGTGGGTCATCAGCATCGGCCGGTCGCTGCCGTTCCTGGTGCTGATGACGTCGATCATCCCCTTCACCCGACTGATCACCGGCACCAACATCGGCATCCCGGCCGCGGTCGTACCCATGTCGATCGCGGGCATCGCGTTCTTCACGCGGATCGTCGAGAACTCGTTGCGCGGCGTGCCGTCCTCGGTGGTCGCCGCCGCGACCGCGGCGGGCGGGTCGAAGGTCCAGATCATCCGTACCGCACAGATATCCGAGGCGCTGCCGTCGATCGTCGGTGGCCTCACGATCAACACCATCGCGATGATCGAATACTCGGCCATCGCGGGGACCATCGGCGCGGGCGGCCTCGGCTACATCGCCGTCACCTACGGCTACCAGCGCTTCGACCACCAGGTGATGATCGCGACCATCATCACCCTCGTGATCACCGTCGCGGTGATCCAGGTCGTCGGCGACGCCCTCGTCCGGTTCCTCTCGCCCGAGCAGTCGGTGCGATCGGCCCGCCTGCCCTCGAAGGTCTGATCCCACAGCGGATCTGATCCCACAGCAGGTCTGACCGCACGACTTCTCTCATCCAGCACACGGACACGCACCGGGCGTGGCCGTGACCCTCTGCGCACCGAAGGAGACACCCATGACGCAGACCAGTCCCCCGCCCACCACCGACAACACCGCCGGATTCGACGTGAAGAAGCGCCGACGCGGGCCCATCGTCATCGGCGCGGTCATCGTCGTCGTCGCGGTGATCGCCGGTCTCGTCGCCTGGCGGTTCCTCGGTTCCGACTCGACGTCCCCCAACGAGAAGGCCGGAGCCACCCTCACCGTCGTCACCGCAGAGGGCAACGCGAACGAGCAGGCGCTCGTCGACTACATCGCGAAGAACGTCGCGCCGAAGTACGGGATCAAGGTCGCGTTCAAGGGTCTCGCCGACAGCACCACGCTGAACCGCGCGGTCAGCGACGGCGAGGTCGCGGGCACCATCTACCAGCACAAGCGCTGGCTGTCGCAGGTGCTCGACGCCAACCCGGACTTCAAGGAGGTCGCGGCGACGCCCGTGTTCCGCTGGGGCTTCGGCATCTGGTCGGACAAGTACACCGACGTCTCGCAGCTCCCGAACGGCGCGAAGGTCTCCCTCTACTCCGACCCGGCCAACGAGGCGCAGGGCCTGTGGCTGCTCGAGCGTGCCGGCCTGATCACCCTAAAGCCGGGCATCGACAAGTCGCGGGCGACCCAGAACGACATCGCGACCAACCCGAAGAACCTCCAGTTCACCTTGCTGGACTTCGCCGCGCAGTCGCGGGCGCTGCCCGATCTCGACGCGACCGTCGGCTACACCGAGTACTACCTGGCCGCGGGGGTCCCGCTGACCAAGCAGATCTTCGCCCCGGCGGCCCCCGATGAGTTCGCCGGCCAGCTGACCATCGGAACGCGCTGGCAGAACACCGACAACATCAAGAAGCTCGTCGCCGTGTTCAAGGATCCGGCCGTGCAGGAGTACCTACGCACCGACCCCCAGGTGAAGAACATCCTGCTGCCGCTGCAGTCCTGATCCACAGAGCGTCTGTTCGACCCGCGAGCCGCCGACCCCATCGGGCCGGCGGCTCGCGGCGTCGGGTGCGGGGTCCGGCGTCACCGCGGATCCGCACCCATCGGCGGGTCGGTTGGCGTCCTGGACGACCGATTCGTCACCCTGGACCCATGCACAAGCACTCCGGCGTGTCCGGCGCCCTCGACGGGATCCGCGTCGTCGAGCTGGGCTCGCTCATCGCCGGACCGTTCGGCGCTCGCCTTCTCGGCGACATGGGCGCCGACGTCGTCAAGGTGGAGGCACCGAACTCGCCGGACCCGTTGCGCGGCTGGGGCCAGGCCGAGGTCGACGGGCACCGGTTCCTGTGGACGGTCTACGCGCGCAACAAGCGGGGTGTGACCATCGACCTGCGCTCCGACGACGGTCGCGCCCTGTTCCTCGACCTCGCCGCGACCGCGGACGTCATCGTCGAGAACTTCCGTCCCGGCACCCTGGAACGACTCGGGCTCGGCTGGGACGTCCTGCACGAGCGCAATCCGGGGCTGGTCCTGGTGCGGGTGTCCGGATACGGGCAGACCGGTCCGGCGGCGTCGCGGCCCGGATACGCGTCGGTCGCCGAGGCGGTGAGCGGCCTGCGCCACCTCAACGGCTACCCCGACCAGCCTCCGCCCCGGCTCGCGCTGTCCCTCGGCGACACCCTCGCCGGGATGTTCGCGGCGCAGGGCGCTCTCGCCGCGCTGCACCGCCGGTCGGTCACCGGCGAGGGGCAGGTCGTGGACGTCGCGCTCACCGAGGCGTGCCTGGCCATCCAGGAGTCGGTCATCCCCGACTACGCCATGGGCGGGGTCGTGCGCGGACCGTCGGGAACGCGTCTCGACGGGATCGCGCCGTCCAATGTCTACCCCACCGCCGACGGGTCGATGGTGGTCATCGGGGCCAACCAGGACACCGTGTTCCGTCGTCTGTGCGGCGCGATGGACCGGCCCGAACTCGCCGACGATCCGCGCTTCGCCACCCACGGCGCGCGGGGGGAGAACCAGGACGAGATCGACGCGGTCATCGCCGACTGGACCGCGACGGTCGCCCGTGACGACCTCCTGTCCCGCCTCGATGACGCCGGTGTCGTCGCCGGCCCGATCAACACCGTGGCCGACATCGTCGACGACGAGCAACTGCGTGCCCGCGGGATGCTCGTCGAGCACCCGGACGAGCGGGTCGGCCGCACCGTGCTGGGGCCCGGCATCGTCCCGATGCTGCACGGCACCCCGGGATCGGTGCGCAGCGCAGCGCCACCGACCCCTGGCCACCACAACGACGAGGTGCTCGGCGAGCTGCGCGATCCCGAGGCGTTGGCCCGGCTGCGCGAGGCGGGAGTGGTGTGAACGACACCCCCATCGCGACCGAGAAGGGCCGTCGCACCGAGCAGGCGTTCGTGCAGGCGGCGCGGACGGTGTTCGCCGAGAAGGGATACCTCGCGGCGAAGATCTCCGACATCGCGGCCGCCGCGGGGCGGTCGCCCGGGTCCTTCTACAACTACCACGAGAGCAAACGTCAACTGCTGGAACACCTCCTGGACGAGTTCCAGGACCGGATCCTCACCGACACCCGCGACCAGCTCACCGCCGACCCCGCCCGCAACATCGACACCGCCGTGCGCGTCTACTGGTCGCTCTACCGCGACTACCTGCCCGAGATGATCGGGGCGTTCCAGTTGTCGATGACCGACCCCGCGTTCGGCCGCTGGTGGCGGACGCGGCGCGCCCAGGGCATCGACGCGGTGCTCGGGGTGTTCCGGTCGGTCGAGCACCGCGGCACCGACATCGGGCTCGACAAACACCTCTTCGCGTCGGCGATCGTGTCGATGCTCGACTCGTTCTGCTGGAACTGGTTCGTCACCGGCCGCGACGACACGATCAGCGAGCGCACCGAGGAGGAGGCCATCGGCACCCTCGTCGAGATCTGGCGACGCGGCCTCGTCGTCCCCGCCGATCGGCCCACCCCGAGCGACTCGTGAGCTGATCTCACGAGGTCAGAGCGGGTGCGACGGGAGTCGCACGCGGTGGACAAACCGCGACGGGGTCACGCACAATTCCTGACGGGGAAGGCGGCGCGCGTGGGGACGCGGGCTGCGCAACGAGAGTGAGACACCCGTCGCCCACGGCCGGCGGGGTGGCCAGGGGGGCCTCGTGTACACAGAGATGCCTGTCCGTCCGCGCGTCGACGCGGCCGGGCACACCACGCATCCGGCGTCCATCGATGCACCGACGTCGGCTCCCGACGTACGGGTCGGCGGCACGAGCCCCTACCGTCCGCTGACCGCCTACACCGAGTCCGACGCGTCGGTGTTCGCCGGGCGCACCGACCTGCGACGCCGGCTGCACCTGCGGGTGACCGCCGGCGAGGGCGCCGTCGTGCTCCTCGGACCGTCCGGATCGGGCAAGACCTCGCTGCTGCGGGCCGGCCTGATCCCGGAGGTCCGCGCGTCGGGGCTGCGCACCCGCAGCGACCGCGTCGACGCCGCGACGGTGTTCGTCACGCCCGGCTCCGATGCCGTCGGTTCCCTCGCCTCCGCCGTCGGCCTCGACCGGTCCGCGCTCGACGACATTTCCGCCGCAGCGGATCTCGTCGCAGGGTCCGACGTCGTATCCGTCTCCGCGGACGGTCGCCACCGCGCCTGCCTCCTGGTCGTCGACCGGGTCGAGGACGTGTTCCGATGGTGCGCCGCCGCCGACCGCACACACTTCCTCCGCCTCGTCGACGCACTCGCCGGCGACGACCGTTTCGCCGTCGTCCTCGCGCTGACCGCCGAAGCCGCCGCGCAGGCGCTCACCGAACCCGTTCTCGCCGCAGCACTCGACACACGCTCGATCGTGCTCACCCCGATGACGACCACGGAGGTCGTCGAGGCCGTCGACCTGCCCGCACGCGTCGCTGGGGTGCGTACCGAGTCCGGGCTCGGCGAGGCGATCGCGGCCGATCTCGCCCGCGTCGGGCCGACCACGCCACCCCTGATCGCGCTCGGGGTGATGCTCGATCACCTGTGGCACACCAGGACCGCCGACACGGACACCCCGATGACCGTGGAGGCCTACCGTGCGTCCGACCCGATCGCCGACATCACGGCGATCGCCGCCGACCGGGCGTGGTCGCGGTTCACGCCGGTCGACCGGGACACCGCCCGCACCGTCCTGCTCGCCGCCGCCGACGGATCGCCGTCGGCCCGAGACACGACACACCTGCTGCGTCGACTCGCTCGGCCGCACCTCGACCGCGTGCTGGCCCGCCTCACCGAGGCGCACCTGCTCCGGGTCGTCGACGGCCGGGTCGAGCTGACCCACCCCGCGCTGGTCAGCACGTGGCCACGCCTCGCCGGGTGGATCGCGGACCGGCACGTGCAGGCACCGCTGCGCGAGCGGGTCACCGCCGACTCAGCACGATGGGCGCAGGGCGGTCGACCCGGCGACGAGCTCTACGACGTCGATCGGCTCCGGCGCGCCGAGTCCGCTCTCGAACCGTTCGACGACCTCGGGCCCGACGCGGCGGCGTTCCTCGAGCGATCACGGGACCGCTTGCGCCTGCGCCGTTCTCGTCGGCGGGTGCTGATGGGGATCGGCGTGCTGGTGTCCATCGTGTCGCTGGTGCTCGCGATCGTCCTCGGCGTCGGACTGCACCGTTCCGACGCCGGCCGCGACGCCGCGCGTCTCACCGCCCTCGTCGAGCGGTCCGCCGCTCTGGCACAGACGGATCCGTCGACGTCGGCCGCCGCCGCGCGCTCCGCCCACGCGACGAACCCCGGTGACGCCGACGCGGAGGCCGCGGTCCTCGCCACGCAGACGCGGCCGCTCGCACGGTTGCTGGGGGCCGGCCCCACCCGATCGGTCGCCACACCGGCGTCCGGAGCGTCGCCGTCGGTGGTCGTGGGACGCGACGGCGCACTCACCGTGGTCGGTGGGAGCGGACCCGCCGCGACGGCCGCCGAAGCGGGCGTGGCAGACGGGCCCCAGACCGTTGCGGTCGCCGGCACGACCGCGGTCGCGGTCGGTACCGACGGTGGCATCCGCCTGTGGCGCATCGCGTCCGGCCTCGCGCCGACGCCGCTCGGTGCGCTGCCCGTCTCCCGGCCCACGGTGGCCGTGGTCGCGCTCTCCACACCGGGTCGCGTCGCCATCGTCGACACGACGGGGACCCTCCGTGTCGTCGCGGTCGACGACCCCGCCCGGCCGGCGATCGTGACCACGACGGCTCTCGGCGTGACGCCCACGGCTCTCGCCGCCGGGCCGTCCGGGATCGTCGTCGGTGACACGGACGGCGGTGTGACACTGGTGGACCCGGCCACCGGGTCCGTCACGGGATCGCTCCCGTCGGCCGACGGCGCGGTGACCGCACTCGCGGCCACGACCGGCCTCACCGCCGTCGCGGACACCACCGGTCGCGTCCGGGTCGTCCGCGTCGGCGCCGGGGGTCTCGCGACCGGGCCGGCGACCGACCTCGCCGCCGCAGGCGGCCGCGTCGGGTCGCTCGCGTTCTCACCGTCGGGCGTGGGGCGCCCGGCCCCTGTGCTCGCCGTGACCGCCGGCGGGGTCACCGACATCGTCGATCCCGCCAGGCCGTCGGCGACCACCCCGCTGTTCTCGCCCGTCCGCGCGCCGGGCGGGATCGTCGTCGCGCGGTTCGCCCCCGACGGCGCCCTGCTGACGGCGGGTGCCGGTGACGCGCGACGCTGGTCGTTGCCGACGGGGACGATCCCCTCCACACCCGGGACGGCGTCGACGCCGTCGTGCACCGTCGCCCGGACGATCTGCGTCGTGGCACACGTCGACGGACCGGTCCAGGTGGTCGACGTCCGCGATCCGCGCGCCCCCGTCGTCGGCGGGGTCGTCGACGCCCCGGGCGGCTTCGACGGTGCCGCGGTCGCGCCGAGCGGACTGTGGATGATGACCGTCGACGCCGCACACCGTGCCCAACTCTGGGACACGCGGACGTTCGCGAGACCCATCGCGACCGGAGCACCGGTGCAGCTCGGTCCGGGGCCGATCGGCGTGATCGCGTTCTCCCCCACGTCGACGACGATCGCGATGTCGCGCGGCGGCGGGGCGTCGCTGGGCGTCTGGGCCGTCACACCGCGGGGCCTCGACCCTGTCGCCGACCTCGACATCGGCACCCCGGTCACCGCCGCCGCATGGTCGGCGGACGGCGGCCAGATCGCGGTCGGCGGTCGCGAGGGCGCACTGCGGTGGACGGTGTCGACGACGGGTGTCGGTGCGATCGCGGGCCGCATCGCGGCGTCGACGCCCGTCACCGCCCTTGGATACGGACTGGCCCTCGGTGACGGCGATCCGGGATCGGGCGAGCGCACCGCGCTGCGTCCTGTCGTGCTCGTCGGCGACGCTGCCGGCGGGATGAGCCGGTTCGACGTGGCCACCGGTGGCCCGCTGGGCGCGCGGGTGTCGCTGGGATCTGCGGCCGTCACCTCGGTCACCGCTGCCGGCGCGACGACGGCGACCGGTTCCGCGGACGGCACGGTCCATCGGATCGCGGCCGACGGCACCGCGGTCCGCGTCGCCGACCTCTACCCCGCGCAGGGATCGGGGGATGTCCGTGTCGGCGCGGTGCGGGGCGACGACGTCGTCGCTGTCGGCGACGGGACCGCGAGCCGGGTGCTCACCCTGCGGACCGCGACCGCCGACGACAGGATCTGCGCGTCCGTCGGCTGCTGACCGTCACCGGGGCACGACCCCGAGCAGGTAGGACAACTGCGTCGCGATCGGGTTCAGGTCGAGCTTGTCGGGGTCTTTCTTCGGGGTGCCGTCCCACGGCTCCGGGATGTCGGGATCGGCGTAGACCGCACTCTGCGCACCTCGCACGCCGGTCGGGCTGCCTTGCGGCAGCGTGCATCGCGCGTCGGTGTTGAACGGGAAGTCGTCGTAGTTGATGTCGAAGTCCGGGTTCTTCCGCTTCTCCTCGGCGATGATCTGTTGCGTCTTCTCGTACCCGAACGTGCACGCCGGTGGGTTGTTCGTCTCGAGGGTCGCCCCGAAATGCACCGTGCCGTCGCCCGGGGACGGCGTGTAGCTGCCACTGGACACCGCACCGATGAGGGCGATGCTCGGCGAGACGGCCTGGAACGTCCGTTTGACGTTCCTGACGTCGAGCGCGAGGTCGCGCAGGGCCGTGGTGACGTCGCCCCCGCTGCGCTCGAGCAACGCCGACAGCTGCGACGCCGACGTCTGCCCGGTGGTGAGCAGGCGGCGGAGATCGGGATCGCTCGACGCGAGCTGCGCCGTGATCAGACCGAGGCTGCGCGACCAGGTGAGTATCTCGTCGGACTGCGCGGCCTGCGTGGTGAGGACGGTGTCGGAGTTGCGGATCAGCGAGATCGTCTGCGGCAGATCGTCGTTGCCCGAGCGCGACAGGTTCGCCAGCGAGTCGACCAGCGTGCGCAGGTTCTCGCCGTTGCCGTCGAACGCCTTCCCCAACTCGGTCACCACCGTGCGCAGGTCGTCCAGGGGCACCGACGCCGTGAAGTCGGTCGCCGAGGACACGACGTCCTGGATGGGCACCGGGATGGCGGTGTCGCGGATGACCGACCCGTCAGCCAGATGCGGTCCGCCGACGCTCGCGGGGCGGAGGTCGACGTACTGCTCGCCGATCGCCGACCGGCTCGCCACCACCGCCTGCGCCGACGCGGGGATCCGCGGACCGCCGGAGTCCAGGGCCAGATCGACCCGCACGCCCTCCGGACGCAGGGACAGCGCGGCGACGCGACCCACCGGCGAGCCGAGATAGGTCACCTCGGCGTTGGTGAAGATGCCGCCGGAGTCGGGGAAGTCGGCGTGGACGGTGTAGATCCCGATGCCGAACACCTTGTCGAGCCGGGCGTACGTGGCCCCCACGTACGCCGTGGCGATCACCGCGACGACGGCCAACACCGTCAGCTGCCAGCGCACGCGCCTGTCCCGCACCACCTGCCCGGGTCACCCTTCCCGCGCCGTTCGTCTGTCCGCGACGCGATGGGAGCACGATAGGACGGGCCGCCGTCCGTCACAGCGAATTGGACATCTTCGACGTGGCCCGTGTCGTCGTCGGCGGTGTTTGTCGGGAACGTCCGAGACGCCGACCATCCTGACAGCGACCTCACAGCAACCCGTCACCCGACCGTCAGCGGGGGTCACGAGAGTCGGCAGACGTGACCATCGACGCCCTCGCGCATCCGTCCCCCGCCGCGGCCGACGCCCCGTCGATCGCCGACGGCGGTCTGCCACCCGCCCGTCCCGTCGACCGCATCGCCCTCGCCGTGCTCCTCGTCGGGACCGCGGTCCTCTACCTGTGGAACATCACGATCAACGGGTCGGCGAACACCTTTTACGCCGGCGCCGCGTGGGCGGGGTCCAAGAGCTGGGAGGCCCTGTTCTTCGGCTCCATCGACCCGTCGAACTTCATCACCGTCGACAAGCCCCCGGTGTCCCAGTGGGTCATGGGCCTGTCCGGCCGCATCTTCGGGTACTCCAGCGCCTCCCTGCTGATCCCCGAGGCGCTCATGGGTGTCGCGACCGTCGCCCTCGTCTACGCCGCGGTGACCCGCCTGTCCGGTCGCGGCGCCGGGCTCGTCGCGGGCACGGCGATGGCGCTGACGCCCGTCGCGGTGATGATGTTCCGCTTCGACAACCCCGACGCCGCGATGGTGTTGCTCATGACCGCCGCCGCGTACTGCACCGTTCGCGCGACGGCGTCCGCGTCCGCGCGGTGGCTCGCCCTCGCCGGCGTCGCCGTCGGGTTCGCGTTCCTCGCCAAGATGCTCGAGGGCCTCATGGTGCTCCCGGCACTCGGCTTGGTCTACCTCATCGCGGCCCCGACCACCGTGCGCCGCAGGATCGTCCACCTGCTGATCGCGACGGTCGCGATGATCGCCGCGGCCGGCTGGTACGTCCTCGTCACCATCCTGTGGCCCGCGTCGTCGCGGCCCTACATCGCCGGATCGACGGACAACTCGTTCATGAACCTCGTGCTGGGCTACAACGGTCTCCAGCGCATCGAGGGCAAGGAGCACGCCGGCAACGCGGCCCAGCGGTCGGTGATGAACTCGCCGCTCACCCAGGAGCTGATGCAGCGGTACGCCCACGCCGGCGGGAACCGGGGCGGCGGCATGTTCTCCGAGAACCCCGGGATCACGCGTCTGTTCCAGGGCGAGTTCGGTGTCGAGATCTCGTGGCTGCTGCCCGCGGCGCTCATCGCCCTCGTCGTCGGACTGGTCCTGCGTGGTCGCGCACCGCGCACCGACCTCGCCCGGGCCGGGCTGATCCTGTTCGGCGCCTGGCTGCTCGTCGACGGCATCGTGCTCTCGTACATGAAGTCCAACCCGCACCCCTACTACTCGCTCGCCATCGCCCCGCCGATCGCCGCGGTCGTCGGACTCGGTGTCGCGCAGTGCGTCCGGGACCGACGTCGCATCACCGCCGTCCTGGGCGGCGCGGCCATCGTGGCGGCCGCGGGCGGGTGGTCGTTCGTGCTGATGCGTCGCGACCCGTCGTGGCAGCCGTGGCTGGCGTGGACCGTCGCGGTGCTGACGGTGGCCGCCGTCCTGACGATCGTCGTCGTCGGCCTGGCGGGCGTCGGGGAGTCCTCGCGCGCCGGCCGACGCACCGGTTTCGTGGTGGCGGCGATGGCGGCGCTCATCGGCCTGGCCGGGGTCGCCGCGCCCGCGGCGTATTCCGCGGAGGTCGTGGCGACGCCGCACACCGGGGGCAGCCCCTCGGCCGATCCGACCACCGAGGACCGCGCTCACTCGCAGCACGACACCGGCGGGTTCGCGGCGTTCTTCGGTGGGACCACCAGCGCACCCACCGAGCTGACCCGCACCCTGCAGGCGACCCACACCCGGTGGGCGGCGGCCGTGAGCCGGTCGTCGACCGCGGCGGGGCTCGAGTTGTCGACGCGCACACCGATCATGGCGATCGGCGGGTTCACCGGGAGCGATCCGGCGCCGACGCTCGCGCAGTTCCAGCGGTACGTCGCCGACGGGGACATCGGGTACTACATCAGCACCGGCACCGCCGGCGGCACCGGCGACCGTTCGCGCGGTGGGTCGAGCGCGGCGGGCGCGCTGGGTCTCGACCCGAGCCAGGCGGGCCAGGCAGAGCAGTTGCTGCGCCGCTTCTCCTCCGGGGGCGTGACCGGCCAGATCCAGGAGTGGGTGCAGAGCCACTACACCGGCCACACGATCGGCAGCTACACGGTCTACGACCTGCGCGCGACGTCGCACTGACCGGTCCCGGCTGCCCAGCAGATCGTTCCCACTGCACAACAGACGGTTCCCACCGCCCAACAGACGGTTCCCACCGCCCGGCAAACGGCGTCGGCCGTCTGTTCGGCAGGCGGAACCGTCTGTTGGGCAGGCGGAACAGGTCAGTGGGCGAAGTGGCGTGACCCGGTGAGGTAGAGGGTGATCCCCGAGTCAGTGGCGGCCTCGATCACCTCGGTGTCGCGGATGGACCCGCCCGGCTGCACGATCGCGCGCACACCACCCGCGGTCAGCACCTGCAGGCCGTCGGGGAACGGGAAGAACGCGTCCGAGGCCGCGACACTGCCTTTCGCGCGATGGCCGGCCCGACGGACCGCGAGGTCGGCCGAGTCGACGCGGTTGACCTGACCCATGCCGACACCCACCGACGCGCCGTCGGCGGCGAGCAGGATCGCGTTGGACTTCACCGACCGGCAGGCGATCCACGCGAAACGCAGGTCGGCGAGGGTCGCCTCGTCGGCCGGCTCGCCCGCTGCGAGAGTCCAGTTGGCGGGATCGTCGCCGTCGGCGTCGAGGATGTCGCGCTGCTGCACCAGGATCCCGCCCGAGATGGGGCGCAGCTCGGTGCCCGCCCGCTGCGGCGGCTGCGCCTGCAGAATGCGGATGTTCTTCTTGCGGGTCAGCACGCCGAGTGCGCCGTCATCGAACCCGGGGGCGACGAGGACCTCGGTGAAGATCTCGGCGACCTGCTCTGCCATCGCGACGCTGACGGTGGTGTTCGTCGCGATCACCCCGCCGTAGGCGCTCACCGGGTCGCACTCGTGCGCCTTGCGGTGAGCGGTGGCGACGTCGTCGGCGACCGCGATCCCACAGGGGTTGGCGTGCTTGATGATCGCGACGGCCGGACCGTCGAAGTCGTGCGCGGCACGCCACGCCGCGTCGGCGTCGGTGTAGTTGTTGTAACTCATCTCCTTGCCGTGCAGCTGCTCGGCGCGGGCCAGGCCACCTCCGCTCGCATCCGCGGGGTCGAGGTAGACCGACGCCGACTGGTGCGGGTTCTCGCCGTAGCGCAGCGAGGAACCGAGTTCCCAGGTGCGGCCCAGGAACTCGGGCGACCCGCCGTCGGCGAGCTGCTCCGACAACCACCCGGCGACGGCGACGTCGTAGGAGGCGGTGTGCGCGAACGCCCTCGCGGCCAGAGCAGTGCGTGAGGCCAGGTCGAACCCTCCGTCGGCCACCGCGGTCGTGATGCGTCCGTAGTCGGCCGGGTCGACGACGACGGCCACCGACGGGTGGTTCTTCGCTGCGGCGCGGACCATCGACGGTCCGCCGATGTCGATCTGCTCCACGCACTCGTCGAAACCCGCGCCCGAGGCCACGGTCGCGGTGAACGGGTACAGGTTGACCACCACGAGGTCGAACGGCGCGACGCCGAGCTCCTCGAGCTGGTCACGGTGGGAGGCCTTGCGGCGGTCGGCGAGGATGCCGGCGTGCACGCGCGGGTGCAGGGTCTTGACACGTCCGTCGAGGCACTCGGGGAAGCCCGTGACCTCCGACACCTCGGTGACCGGGATACCCTCCGCGGCAATGGTCTTCGCCGTGGAGCCTGTCGAGACCAGCTCGATCCCGGCGTCGTGCAGGGTGCGGGCGAGCTCGGCGAGTCCGGTCTTGTCGTACACGCTCACCAGCGCGCGGCGCAGTGGGATGCGGGAGTCGGTCACGAGAAACGGGCCTTTCGTCCGTGGGAGGTGACGCCTCGGGTCACGAACGCCGCGACCGCCTGGACCAGCAGGACGTGTTCGACGCTCTTGATACGGGAGTGCAGGGAGGTCTCGTCGTCGTCGGTGTCGATCATCACCGGCGCCTGCATCAGGATCGGGCCGGTGTCGACGCCGTCGTCGACGAGGTGGATGGTCGCCCCGGTCACCACGACGCCGTGGTCGAGGGCGTCGGCGACGGCGTGCGCGCCCGGGAACGACGGCAGCAGCGCGGGATGCGAGTTCAGGATCGACCCGCCGAAGCGGGACAGGAACGTCGGCCCGAGGATCTTCATGAACCCGGCGGTGACTACCAGCGCGGGCTCATGGCGTACGACCGCGTCGGTGATCGCCGCGTCCCATGCGGCACGGTCGGCGAAGTCCCCCAGTGCGCAGCGCTCGACGGGGATCTCGAACCGACCGGCCACATCCTCGGCGCGGCACGGGCGATCGACGACGACCGCGACGACGCGGGCCGGATAGGACTCGTCCGCGGCGGCGGTGAGGAGGGCTGTCAGCAACGTCCCGGTGCCCGAGGCCAGCACCACGACGGGTGCCCGCTCGGCGGGGGGCGTGGCGTTCAGGACGATCTCCTCGCGGCGGGCGGCTGTCGGACACGACGAGCCTAAACCGGGCGAGGAGACGCTCGGCGGGCCGGGTGAGGTCTTCGACCGGCCTCAGCGGCGGTCGTCGTCCCGATCGTGGTCGGCGAAGACGAGCGCCGCGGGCGCGCGCTGCGGGGCGTCCTCGGGGTCGATGTCGACGGTGGGACTGTCGTCGGCGGGGATCTGCGGACTGTCCTGCGGGAGGTCGGCGGGCGCGTCGCCCGGCTGCTCGTCCCAGCCGTCGGTCTCGTCGTCCCACTCCTCGACGGCGTCGTCCTCCCACGCCCGCGCGCGGAGATCCCGCCGCGTCGACGGGAGCGCGATCCGCACGAGTGCCACGACGACGCCGACCACGAACCACCAGCCGAAGGTGAACAGCCCGGCCGCGGGGATCGTCGCGCCCGCGGTGCCCATCTCGCCGAGCTCGCCGCCGGCGAGCCAGGTGAGGACCACCATCGCGACGGCCATGAGCGCACCGATCGCTGCGGCGAGACGCAGCGCCGGCACCAGCCCGCGGAACGGGGTGCGGACCGCGGTGACCACCGCGGCGACGGCGGTGAGGACGAGCAGGACCGGCGCCAGCGCCGACGCCTGCGTCGGCACGACGGCCAGGATCGGCAGCGGGGGCAGGGTCCCCGGGCTCGCCGCGAACAGGTCGCCGCCCGCGGGGCCGACGTGGGCGGCGGCGCCGACCAGGACGGCCGCGGCCCCGATGATCGCGTTGGGCAGGTAGAGGATCGACAGCACCGTCAGCCCGATACCGCCGACGACACCGTGGCCGGTGGCGACGAGGTCGCCGAGGACGTCCCACCGCCAGAGGAGACGTCCGACCACCAGCACGCCACCCGCCGACAGCAACGTGAGAAGCCCGATCGCGGCACCCCGCAGCGCGGACGGTGCCCACGGGGCGGCGCCGACCACCTCGCGCAGACGCGGGGCGGCGGGGTCCGACCGCCGTGCCCACAGCACACCGATCCCGGCACCGACTCCGTGGACGGCGAGCGTCGCGCCCAGCGCCACCGCGACGTTCGGCACCCCGACGGTGACGACGGTCGACCCGTCCATCACGAGGGCGAGGGCGATGACCGTGATCACCAGCGGGCCGGCGACGGCCGCGAGGACGACAGCGGTGACGTCGGAGCGGGAGCGTCGGGACGCGGCGCGCCCGGTCACCCGTGCGACGGCGGCGACGATGCCGATGGTCGGCAGCAGCGGCAGGACACCGACGGTGACCTCGCTGACCGTCACCGGCACCTGGTGCGCGGCGAGCCAGACCGCGCCGACGGCGGCTGTCAGGCCGGTCATCCCACCGTCGGCGGAGAGCAGCGTGAGCGCGACGAGGACCGCGATGCCGATGAGGACCGTGGCCCCCACGGCGAACGCGACCACGACGAGCTCGCGGGTGGACCCCGCGGACCGCGCAGCGGAGAGTCGTTGCGCGCGTCGGAGTTCCCGCAGTCGTGTGGACAGGCCGGCGCCGGTGGAGGTGACCATCACCCCTCAGGGTCGCACCACCTCACCGGCGCCGGTGTCAGGCGCGCCGAGCCAGCCCGGACGCGTCGTCGTACTGCTGTGTCGCGGGTCAGGACCCCGAGGTCTGCTCCGGGAACGACTGCGTGCGATCGCCGTAGGGCGACGCGGGCGGTGTGGTGCCCGTCGGTCCGGCGGTCGGTGCGCCCGGCACACCGGTCGACGGGGACGCCGACGACGACTCCCCCGCCGGCTTGCCCAGGCCGACGGTCGGCTGCGCGGTGGGCGAGCTCGACGTCGAACCCGTGTCGGTGGTCGAGCCGGTCGAGGACGGGGTGCCGGTGGAACCGCTGCTGCCGGTCGCCGAGCCGGACCCGGACGCGGTGCCTGTCGCACCGCCGTAGCTGTAGGCCTGGGTCGGGGCCGACGACGGCGCCTGGGTGCTCGTCGTGGTCGGTGTGCCGCCGGTGCCGGACCGACCCGGGTCGGAGGAGCCGGCGGCGGCCGGAGCCGTCTTGAGCACCCCGCCGTCGACGAGGAGCCACACGATCGCGGCGATGGCCTCGATGATGCCGAACACCAGCAGCAGGATGAGCCCGATGGAGGCGCTGACGACGTCGGGGAGCGTGACGAGCTGGAACAGCGTCACCAGGGCGCCGACGAGTGCGAGCGATGCGACGACGGGGCTGACCGTGCCGGTCAGCTTGGGCAGCAGGGTCGTCAGCGCGAGGACGCCCGCGGCCGCGAGCGCGATGAGCGGGAACCCGACGACCGACTGGAACAGCGTGCTCGAGGCGTCGCTGCCGTCGGCGAACTGCACCGCGGTGGTGAAACCGAGGAAGAGGTTGACGATGCCGAGGACACCGATGACGTAGACGAGGTACTTGCCGATGTCGGCGGGGAGGCCGGGCTCGCGCTTGGGCTTCGACGGCTGCTGGCCGTAGCCCGGGCCGTATCCCCCGCCCTGCTGGCCGTACCCCTGCTGACCGTAGCCGCCGGGCTGCTGCCCGTACCCCTGCTGGCCGTACCCACCGGACTGCTGGCCGTACCCGCCCTGCTGGCCGTACGGCGATCCGGTCTGACCCCCGTAGCCCGGCTGACCCGTGTAGCCCTGCTGGCCGGTGTAGCCCTGCTGGCCGCCCTGGCCGTACCCGGAGGGGGCGCCGTAGCCGGTCGGCTGCCCGGTCGTGGCCTGACCGCCGTATCCGCCGCTGCCGTATCCACCACCCTGGGCGACCTGCTGGCCGTACGGGGACGACCCGTAGGACTGCCCGCCGTAGGGCTGGCCCCCGTACTGCTGGCCCCCGGCTTGCTGGCCCCCGTACTGCTGGCCCCCGTACTGCTGCCCGCCGTAGGACTGGCCCGACGGCGTCTGGCCGGTGCCGTACGACTGGCCGTACGGGGAGCCGCCGTACTGCTGGCCGCCGTACGTCTGACCACCGGTCGGCTGGCCGGACTGGCCTCCCGACGGCTGCGACTGCGGTTGTCCCGGCTGCGACGGCGTCGCACCGGAGTTCTCGTCGGTGCCCCCACCGGATGGATACGTCACTGCACTCTCCTCACCGAGATCGGATGGTCGGGCGCAGGCTCGCACCGGCGCCCGGGCGTACTGCCACGCTAACGTACCGGTCCCGCGCGGCGAGGCCCCTTCGCTGCCGTACAGCTGTTCGTCATCGCAGGTCACCAGTGGTGCGACGACCCCTGCTCGCGATAGAAATCGAGCAGATCCGGATCGTCGACCGACCGCGGGTCGAGGGCGACGTCGGTGCGGCCGGCGAGGATCCCGGTGACCGGCACCTCGAGCTTCTTCCCGGTCCGCGTGTGCGGTATGCCCGGGGCCTCGACGATCTCGTCGGGGATGTGGCGCGGGGAGAGCCGGGTGCGGATCGTGTCGCGGATGCGGCCGCGCAGGTCGTCGTCGAGGGGGTCACTGCCCGGCACCAGGGTGACGAACAGCGGCATCCAGTACGCACCCTCGGGCCCGTCGACACCGAGGACGAATGCCTCGGCGACCTCGGGGACGGCCTCGACCACCTCGTAGATGTCGGCGGAGCCCATCCGGATGCCGTGCCGGTTGAGTGTCGCGTCGCTGCGGCCGTGGATGACGAGCGAGCCGCGTGAGGTCACGGTGACCCAGTCCCCGTGGCGCCAGACGGGATCCGACGCCGGTTCGCCCTCCCACTCGTGTTCGAAATACGCGGCCCGGTAGCGCGACCCGTCCTCGTCGTCCCAGAACCCCACGGGCATCGACGGCATCGGTGCGGTGATCACCATCTCGCCGACCTCGTCGACGAGTGCCCGGCGGTCGGGCGACCAGCTGTGCAACGCGACGCCGAGGTAGCGGACCGAGAGTTCGCCGGGAACCACCGGGATGCCGAGCGATCCGCCCGCGAAGGCGGTGACGACGTCGGTCCCACCGCTCACCGACGACACGGTGACGTCGGCGCCGACCGCGTCGGGGATCCACTCGAAGAGGTCGGCGGCCAGCGTCGACCCCGTGCTGCCGACGGTGCGCAGCCGCGAGAGGTCGTGGGCCTCGCCGGGGCGCAGGTCGGCCTTCCTCGAGGCCTGGATCTGGCCGGGGCTGGTGCCGAGGTAGGCGACGCCCTCGGACTCGACGATCTGCCACAGCCGGTCGGCGTCGGGATACAGCGGCGAGCCGGAGTAACAGACGACACCGACGCCCGCGAGCAGCCCGCCGACGCGGTAGTTCCACATCATCCAGCTGAGCGCGGTGTGCCAGAAAAAGACGTCGCCCGCTTCGAGCCCGGCGTGCAGCACCAGCACCTTGAGGTGTTCGAGGACGACGCCACCGTGGCCGTGGACGATGCCCTTGGGTCGGCCGGTGGTGCCGGAACTGAACAGCACCCACAGCGGGTGGTCGAACGGCACCGCCTCGACGACGGGGTCGCTGGGGTGCGCCATCACCTCGTGCAGGTCGGCTGTCGAGACCCCGCCGAGCGTCCAGGGCTGCGCATCGGCGGCGGTGGTGATCACGCCGACGGTCGTGACGGTGTCCATCGCGTCGACGAGGGCCTGCGCGTCGGCGCGCTTGTCCCGCCACTTCCCGCCGAAGAGGTAGCCGTCGGCGACGATCAGGACGGTCGGTCGGAGCTGTCCGAGCCGGGCGGCTGCGCCCTCGGGCGCGTAGTCGGCGCCGCACCCCGACCAGACCGCACCGATCGACGCGGTCGCGAGGAAGGCGACCATCGCGTCGGCGATGTCGGGGAGGTACGCGGCGACGACGTCCCCACGCCGGACCCCGGACTCGCGCAGCCACTGCGCGATCGCCCCGACGCGACCCGGCAGGTCGGCCCAGGTGTGGACCGTGCGGTCGCCCGCCTCGTCGACGCCGACGATGGCCGCGGCCTCGCCGTCGGCGGTGGCGCAGGACGCGAGGACCCGGTCGACGTAGTTGAGCTCGACACCCGGGAACCACACGGCGCCCGGCATGACGCCGGAGGTGAGAACGCGGTCGAGCGGGGTGGTCTCGGTGACCTGCTCGTCCGACCGGCTGTGCATTCCGGTGAAGACCCACAGCGCGCGCCAGAACTCGGCGGGGTTCTCGACGCTCCACTCCCACACCCGCGCGTAGTCCTGCGCCGGGTCGTCGGCGACCAGCGATCCCTCGGCCGGTCTCGCCTGCGGGGGCAGCTGGGCGACGAAGCGGTCGAAGGCGGACATCGTGTCGGTGTCGGTCACCGCGTCATCATCCCCCGCCGGGTCGGGTGACAGCGGTCACCTCGCGACATACGGTGTGCACACCGACACACAACCCTTCGGCCCCACGCTCACCACCCCGAGCACAGGTCGGACACATATGAGCAGGCCAGGAGACCCCATGACCCTCACGACCGAACCGACGCAGGGCGGCGATCACCCACAGCCGCAGCCGCGATACTCCCTCGACGACCGCTACACACGCTCGTCGGGCACCGTCTACCTGACGGGCATCCAGGCGCTGGTACGCATGATCGGCGACCGCGCCCGCATCGACCGCCGCGGCGGTCTGCACACCGCATCCTTCGTCTCCGGCTACGAGGGGTCACCGCTGGCCGGCTTCGACCTCGAACTCGCCCGTCGACGTACCCTGCTGGCCCCGCTCGACGTCGCCCACCGCCCGGCTCTCAACGAGGAGCTCGGTGCGACCTCCGTGATGGGATCCCAGGTCGCCGCGCGCGTCGCCTCCCTCGCCCCGACCGCGGACGGCACGGCCCGTGACGGCGTCGTCGGCTACTGGTACGGCAAGGCCCCGGGTCTCGACCGCGCCTCCGACGCGCTGCGGCACGCCAACCTCATCGGCACCCACCACCGCGGCGGCGCGGTGGCGCTGGTCGGCGACGATCCCGGCGCCAAGAGCTCGACGGTCCCGTGTGCGTCGGAGATGGCGCTCGCCGACCTCTACATGCCCGTCCTCTATCCCGCCGACTCGCAGGACATCCTGGACTTCGGCGTCCACGCGGCACTCATGTCGCGGGTGTCCGGCCTGTGGACGTCGCTGAAGATCTCGGCCCACGTCGCCGACGGCGCGTCCACCGCCGAGGTCTCCCCCGACCGCATCGTCCCCGATCTCGGTGCGCTGGGCGACAGCCCGCACATCCCGAGCGGTCGGTTGCTCGGCGCGGAACTGATGGAGCTCGAGCAGAACCAGCTCAACATCCGCAAGCCGCGTGCCGAGGAGTACGCACGCCTCAACCGTCTGAACCGCATCGTGACGCGCACCGGAGACGACCGCATCGGCATCGTCGCCGCCGGCAAGACCTACCTCGACGTCCGAGAAGCCCTGCGGCTCATCGGCATCGGCGACGACGAGCTCGGCCGCCTGGGCATACGCATCCTCAAGCTCGGCATGGTCTACCCGTTCGAACGCTCGATCCTCGACGAGTTCGTGACCGGTCTCGACGAGATCATCGTCGTCGAGGAGAAGCGCGACTTCATCGAGACGATGATGCGCGACATCCTGTTCGACCGTGCCCGCGCCGGCGGCCTCGCCTCCATCGTCGGCAAGACCGACGAGCAGGGCGCGACCCTGTTCTCCCGCTTCGGCGAACTCGACGTCGACGCCGTCACCCGGGGTCTCGCGAATCGTCTCGCGGCCGTGCACCACGTCCCGGCCGCAGAGGCCTGGCTCGAACGGCAGAGCCGACGGCGCACCCGGATCGAACTGCCGTTGGCGGTTCGGACGCCGTACTTCTGCTCCGGGTGCCCCCACAACAGCTCCACCAAGGTCACGCCCGACACCCTCGTCGGTGCCGGGATCGGTTGCCACGCCATGGTTCTCCTGATGGACCCCGCACAGGTCGGCGACATCACCGGCGTCACGCAGATGGGTGGCGAGGGCGCGCAGTGGCTGGGTATCGCGCCGTTCGTCGGCGAACAACACTTCGTACAGAACGTCGGCGACGGCACCTTCATGCACTCCGGGTCCCTGGCGCTGCGTGCCGCGGTCGCCTCCGGTGAGCGCATCACCTACAAGCTGCTCTACAACGGCACCGTCGCGATGACCGGAGGGCAGGACGCAGTCGGTGGGCAGGGGCTCGGTCCGCTGACGCGACTCCTGCAGGCCGAGGGCGTCTCTCGCGTCGTCGTGACTTCCGACGACCCCGACCGCACCCGCGCGCTCGACCTCGCGCCCGGTGTGTCCGTCCGCCACCGCGACGACATGCTCGCGGTGCAGACCGAGCTCGCCGCCGTCGACGGTGTGACCGTGCTCGTGCACGACCAGCACTGCGCCGCCGAGAAGCGCCGTGGCCGCAAGCGGGGTACGACCCCCACCCCGACGACCCGCGTGATGATCAACGAACGCATCTGCGAGGGGTGCGGCGACTGCGGGCAGAAGAGCAACTGCCTGTCGGTGCACCCCGTGCAGACCGAGTTCGGGCGCAAGACCCGCATCGACCAGAGCTCGTGCAACCTCGACATGTCCTGCCTCGACGGCGACTGCCCGTCGTTCGTGACCGTCACGCCCGGCAGCGGCGTCACCCGTCGCCGCGTCGCGGACATCGGCGTGGACGTCGTACCGCAGACGCCTGCGGTCCCGTCGAGGTTGTCGGAGCACGGGTTCCGGATGCGGACGACCGGGATCGGCGGCACCGGTGTGGTGACGGTCAGCCAGGTGCTCGCGACCGCCGCGTCGCTCGACGGCCTGCACCCGCGCACCGTCGACATGACCGGTCTCGCGCAGAAGGGCGGGGCCGTCGTCGGCGACCTCAAGCTGGCGACGCGGCCACACGTCGACCAGGCCGCGAAGGTCGCATCCGCCGACTGCGACCTCTACCTGGCCTGCGACCCGCTCGTCGGCGTCGACCCGGTGAACATCAAGGTCGCCGACCCGGAGACGACCGTCGCGGTCGTGTCGACCAGCGAGATCCCCACAGGCGCCATGGTCATCGACACCGCGGTCGCGTTCCCGGCGCGCTCGAGCATCGTCGACCGGGTCACCGAGCACGTCGCCCGGGCGGTCTTCGTCGACCCCGCCGCGACCGCCACCGCTCTGTTCGGCGACGAACAGTTCGCCAACATGCTCATGGTCGGCGTCGCGTATCAGACCGGTGCGCTTCCCATCTCGGCCGCGGCGATCGAACGGGCCATCGGGGTGAACGGCGTCGCCGTCGAGGCGAATGTGCAGGCGTTCCGGCGCGGACGGCAGCTCGTCGCCGATCCCGGTGCCGTGACCGCCGCGATCGAGGCACTGCGGCCGCCCGCGCCCGTCGCCGAGCCGTCGGCGTTCGCACGCGAGCAGGTGGCCCGGTTCGAGGGTGCCGACGACGATCTCCGATCGGCGCTCCTGACCCGCGTCGACGACCTCGTCGGCTACCAGAGCGAGCGTTACGCCCGACGATTCGTCGACGACGTCCACGCGCTGTTCGTCGCCGAGCAGCGCCTCGGGTCGACCGTGGTCACCGACGCCGCCGCGCGCGGCCTGCACAAGCTGATGGCCTACAAGGACGAGTACGAGGTGGCCCGACTGTCCGCCGACGACGTGTTCGCCCGCGAGGTCGCGGACACGTTCGGCGACGACGCCCGCGTCGCCGTCCGGCTGCACCCGCCGGCGCTGCGCGCGATGGGCATGCGTCGCAAGATCGCGCTCGGACCGACGACGCAGAAGGCGTTGCACGGGATGGCGCGGTTCAAGCGGCTGCGCGGCACCGCGCTGGACCCGTTCGGCCGCACCGAGATCCGGCGCACCGAACGTGATCTCGTCGAGGAGTACCGGTCGCTGCTCGCGGCCGTCACCGCCGCGGTCGCCGACGGCCGCATCGGCGTGGATGCTTTGCCCGCGGCGGCGCAGCTGCTCGCCCTGCCGGACATGGTCCGCGGCTACGAGGACATCAAGATGGCCAACGTCGCCCGGTACCGCGAGGAGGTCGTCGCCCAGCGGCAGCGCCTCGGCGTGTGATCCGTCCACAACCCACACCGGTGACCGCAGGCGTGCACACAGTGCACACGGCGGGTCTGATCGGTGTGGGTTGTGGACGCGGTCGCCCGTGACCGCGGCGAGACCCAGGTCTCGATCTCCCGGCGACGGGACGCCAGACCTGTACCGCCGACCGGGCCGGGCCTAGCGTCCACCCCATGACAGCGATCGCGAGCGGCCTCACCGACGAGCGACTGGCCGGCCTCTGGCGGTGGAACATCGGCCTGACCGTCCTGCACGCCGCGCAGGCGATCGCCGTCCTGGTGCTGGCGAACGGGTTCTCCATCACCGTCACGTCGACCTTTCCCGTCGGACCGCCCGGGACGGCGCCGCCCGCACCGGAGACGTTGTTCGACGTGTCCATCGGTGTCGCGATCGCGGTGTTCCTCGCCCTGGCCGCCGTCGACCACCTCGTCACCGCCACCGTCGGGCGGCGGCTCTACGAGAACGACCTGCGTCGCGGCATCAACCGCTTCCGGTGGATCGAGTACTCGGTCAGCGCGTCGATCATGATCGTCCTCATCGCCTTCTATTTCGGCGTGACCAACATCGACGCGGTGATCGCCGTCTTCGGCGCCAACGTGGCGATGATCCTGTTCGGCTGGCTGCAGGAGCGCGCCAACCCGCCCGGCCGCGACCACACGACGATGCTGCCGTTCTGGTTCGGCTGTGTCGCGGGCGTCGTGCCGTGGGTCGTCATCGTCGTGAACTTCGTCGGTGCGGGCAGTCGGGTCCCCGGGTTCGTCGTCGCGGTGTTCGTCTCCCTGCTGATCTTCTTCTCGACCTTCGCGGTGAACCAGTGGCTGCAGTACCGCGGGATCGGACCGTGGCGCAGCTATGCGTTCGGAGAGAAGTCCTACCTGGTGCTCAGCCTCGTCGCGAAGTCGCTGCTCGCCTGGCAGATCTTCGGTGGCTCGCTCGCCGGCTGACCCTGGCGTCGTCGTCATCCGACACGCGCCGGGAATTAGTTGGGCATTACATGTAGTTGTAGCATGCACTCATACTTTCCCCGGCTCGGACGAAGGGACCCTGCGATGCTCTCCTCGGTGACCACGCGGTGGCGCAAGCAGTACGGCAAGCTGCCCCCGGCGCTGCAGATGATCGGCCTCCAGATGTGGCTGCCGATCTTCTTCATGATCATGTTCAGCTTCTGCTACCTCGGCGCGTTCCACTCCCCGAAGATCCACGACGCCCCCGTCGCCGTCGTGAACTCGCCGGCTGCGTCGCAGTTCACCGATCGCTTCAGCCAGGCGTCGCCGGGCATGTTCGACTTCCGCTTCGTCCAGGACCAGGCCCAGGCGACCGAGGCGGTGCGGGACGGCAGTGCCGCCGCCGCGGTGACTTTCCCGTCGACGCGCACCGGCGCACCCGAGGTGACCATCGCGAGCGCCCACCAGTTCCAGGCCGCGCAGCTCATGAAGTCGACCTTCACCACGGCGTTCAGCCAGGCCGGCACGGCTCCGAAGATCACCGACATCGCTCCCCTCCCGTCCGGTGACTTGTACGGGATGGGCGCGATGTACCTGATGCTCTCGTGGTGCATCGGCGGCTACATGGTCGCCATGTTCATCGGCATGATGGGCAACCCGCTGAGCCACCTGACCCGGGTGGGCATCCTCGCCGGCGGCGCGCTGGTCGCGTCGGTGATCACCAACGTCCTCGCGTCACTGGTGATCGGCGTCTACGACAGCTCCCACATCTGGCAGATGATGGGCATCTCGTTCCTGTGGATCCTCGCGATCGGGCTGGCCGTCAACGGCCTGGCCTACTTCTTCGGCCGCTTCATCACGGCGATCGCGCTGACGATGTTCGTGTTCCTGTCGATCCCGTCGTCGGGTGCGGCCTACCCGGTGTGGATGGTCCCGCGACTCTTCGGTGACCTGAACCCGCTCGTCGTCGGGCACGGGATCACGGAGATGATCAAGCGCGTCCTCTACGGCGTCGGCGAACCCTACTGGCAGCCGTTCCTGCTGATGGGCGGCTACGCGGTGCTCGGCATCGTGACCATGCTCGTCGGCAAGCGGTGGCGTGAGAGCAAGGAGTTCGACCGCATCCTCGCCGGCAAGACGACGATGATGGCCGCCGCCCAGGGGGCGATGATGCAGAAGGGCATGGCCGACCGCGAGCGGATCCTCACCGCCCACGGCCTCGACTCCAACGCCGAGCCCATCGACGACGACGAGCGACCTCAGGACGAGGCCCCCGTCGGTGAGAACGCGGAGCACGCCGACCACCGCGAGGCGCACGACGACCGACCGTCCCACTGGTCCGTCGCCGACCTCGAGTCCGACTTCGGCGGCGACCCGATGCTCGGCGGGAACGGCCTGGGCCGCAGCGGGACCGGCGGGGCGCTGGCCACCGACGAACTCGAGCACCAGGTGCGCGAGATGATCAACCGCCGTCGCGTGGCCGACGCGTCGCTGAACGGACACTCCCGCCACTGACCGGTCGCCACGCCGCGAGGCGTGCCCCCGTCATCGACGGAGGGCGCGCCTCGCGAGTGTGTTGCCGATCCACTGACCGATCTGCACCAGCACCACCAACATCGCGATGACGACGACCGTCAGCTTCCAGTCGAACTGCTGGTAGCCGTACTGCTGGGCGAAATCGCCGAGCCCACCGCCCCCGACGTAGCCGGCCATCGCCGACATGTCGACGATCGCGACGAAGATGAACGTGTAGCCGAGGATCAGCGGCGCCAGGCCCTCGGGGACGACCACGGTCAGCAGGGTCCGCAGTCGGCTCGCACCCATCGCCCGTGCGGCCTCCACCACCCCGGGGTCGACGGCCACGAGGTTCTGTTCCACCACGCGTCCGATCACGAACAACGCCATCACGGTCATCGGGAAGATGGCCGCCTGCGTGCCGATCCGCGTACCCATCACCTCACGCGTCACCGGCGCCATCGCGGTGATGAAGATGATGAACGGGATCGGCCGGACGATGTTCACCGCGACGTTGAGGACGGCGTAGACCACCGGGCTGGCGAGCAGGTTGGTCGGCCGCGTGGCGTAGAGGAGGGCACCGAGTCCGAGCCCCAACACCCCGCCGATCACGAGTGTGATGCCGACCAGCTGAAACGTCTGGATGAGAGCGTCCCACAGGAGCGGCCTCAGGTCGGGCGGGACGATCTCTCCCAGGCCCATGTCAGTGCACCCCGCTCTCGTGCTCGATGACGTCGGTGACGGCACGCAATCCCGCGACGGCAGCGTCGATCTCGTCGTCGGGACCCTCCACCGCGACCGTGAAGGCACCGAACGGCCGCTGCGCCAGCTCGACGATCCCGCCGTACACGATCGACGCGCGCACACCGGCCCGGGCGAAGTGGTCGGCGACATCGACGGTCGCCGAACCGTTCTCACGGATGGCGACGGTGAGGAACCGGCCCGCGTGACGCGACCGGAGACGCTCCAACGTCTCCTCCGAGGGGACGTCCCCGACCGCACTCCGGACGAGCCGTCGGGTGATCTCCGACTGCGGCCGGGCGAAGACGTCGTACACGTCGCCCTGTTCGATCAGCCGACCGTGGTCGAGAACCGCCACCCGGTCGCAGATCTCGCGGATGACGTCCATCTCGTGGGTGATGACGACGATGGTGGTCCCGAGCTCTCGGTTCACCCGGCGCAGCAGCGACAGGATCTCGGCCGTGGTGTCGGGATCCAGTGCACTGGTGGCCTCGTCGGCGAGGAGGATGCTCGGCGAGGTCGCCAGCGCCCGAGCGATGCCCACACGTTGCTTCTGCCCGCCGGAGAGCTGCCGTGGATGGCGGTCCGCCTTGTCGGCGATGCCGACGAACTCCAACAGTTCGGCCACGCGCCGAGCCCGCTCAGCCCTGTCGACGCCCGCGATCCTCAGCGGGAACTCGACGTTGCGGGCCACGGTGCGCGAGGAGAACAGGTTGAACTGCTGGAACACCATCCCGATGTCGCCGCGCACCCGTCGCAGCGTCTGCTCGCCGGCATCGCTGATGTCCTCGCCACCCACGATCACCTGCCCGCTGTCGGGTCGCTCGAGACCGTTGATCAGCCGGACCAGCGTGCTCTTTCCCGCCCCGGAGTAGCCGATGACCCCGGTGATCGTCCCGGCGGCGATGTCGAGGTCGACACCGTCCACCGCGGGCGGCACCGGGGGCGCCGACCGCGACAGACGTCGCCGCGTCTCGAAGCTGCGGGTCGCACCGCGGAACGAGACCGCCGGGGTCGCGGTGGGGTCAGCCACCGTTCGCCGCGACCTGCTTCTGCAGGTCGACGGTGAGTGACTGCAGGTCGGCCGGGTCGTTGTTCTTCAGCACCCCGTTGCCGCCCAGCGACTCCTTCACGGCCTTCTCGACCTCCGGGTCGTGGTAGATCGACACGAGCTTGCGGTAGGTCGCGTTGTCCTTGTCCTGCTCGCGGGCGACGAACACGTTGATGTAGGGCTTGGCGATGTCGCTGTTCGGGTCGTCCTTGGCGATGATCTTGTCCTCGCCCAGCTTTGCCGAGGTGGCGTAGTTGTTGTTGACGATGGCGGCGTCGACGGAGTCGAGGCTCTGCGCGGTCTGCCCGGCGTCGACGGCCGTGACCTTCACCTTCGACGCCGACTGGTCGACGTCGGCCAGCGTCGAGAACTGGTTCCCGCCGTTGCGCAGTGTGATCAGGCCGGCCTGCTGCAGGACGAGGAGTCCGCGCGCCTGGTTCGTCGGGTCGTTGGGGATGACGACCGAGCCGCCCTGCGGGATCTGGCTCACCGCGGTGTGCTTGGTCGAGTACAGCGGGAGCGGGTAGACCGCGGTCGCACCGATCGGCACCAACGACTGCTTGTTCTTCTGGTTGTAGGTCGCGAGGTAGAGCATGTGCTGGAACTCGTTGAGCTGCAGCTCGCCCTCGGCGAGTGCGGGGTTCGGCTGGTTGTAGTCGGTGAAGTTGACGAGGTCGACGGTGATGCCGTCGTCGGATGCCTTCTTCGTGAACACCTTCCAGTAGCTCTCGCTCGCGTCGGCGACGCCGATCTTCACCGTGTCCGACGACGAGTCGCCACCGCATGCCGTCACGCCACCCAGCACCGCGATGGCGGCGACCACGGCGACGGTCAGCTTCTTCCAGCCCATGTCATGTCCCTTCTCACCCCGGGATCACCGGGGGCGTCGACGCGCCGACGATGTGGCGCAGACGGAAGGGTAGACAGGAAAAGGGCGCGTTCCGGACCACGCTGCCGCCACCCTCACGGTCGGACCCGCCTGGACGTGGGCAGACTTTCGCGCTCGAATTGCGATCACCGCGAGCGCAATTGGGCGGCGCCGCGGCCGCGCATGCGCTGTACTGATTCGCATGGACGACCTCGCACCGACCCCCGGCGATCCCGGTCACCCGGTCCGGCGCCGCATCGACGAACTGATCGACGAACACCGAGACCTGTTGGCCCACTGCCTCGACGACCTCACCGAGGAGGAGGCGCGGCGGTCCCTCGTACCGTCGGCCACGACGCTGCTGGGGCTCCTCAAGCACGTCACGTTCGCCCAGCAGGTCTGGTACGACCAGGACATCACCGGCCGGTCCAGGGCGGACATCGGTCTGCCCGACGACGTCGAGGAGTCCTGGGCGCTGACGGCGGACGACACCATCGACTCCGTCGTCGCCCGGTTCCTCACCGTCTGCGCGGAATCACGGCTCGCCATCGCGTCGCTCGCCCTCGACACGATCGTCACCGGCCGTCGGCCGCACCCGCTCTGGGATTCGCACCTGCACGTCCTACGCGAGCTGGCCCACCACTGCGGCCACGCCGACATCCTCCGCGAACAGATCCTCGCCGCGCGGACCTGACCCGACCCCGACCCCGACTTCGGCGAGCGTGCCGAAACCCACCGCCGAGCGTGCCGAAACCCACCGCCGAGCGGGCAGAAGATCCCGTCGACCGTGCAGTGGATGCACGCTCGGCGAGCGGTTTCGGCACGCTCGGCGGCTGTCAGCTCGCGGTGATGACGACCTTGCCGACGGTGCCCGACGACTCGAGGATGCGGTGCGCCTCGCGGAGGGTGTCGACGCCGAGACCGGATAGCGTCTGGTTGGCCGTCGACACGATCCGACCCTCGTCGACGAGGTCCGCGACGCGGTCGAGGAGCCGCGCCTGAGCATCGTTCCCGGGCTCCTGCAGCGGCAGGGTGAACATGAACTCCCAGCGCCAGCTCTGGCTCTTGTCCTTCAGCGGCATGGTGTCGAGGCCCTCGGGGTCGTCGATCGCGACGACCGCGCCGCGCACCCGGAGCAGCTCGGCGTACGCCTCGACATTGCCGTCCGAGAAGGCGGAGAAGATGTGGTCGACGCCGTCGGGGGCGACCTCCCGCACCGACGACACGAGATCATGACGGTCGACGACGTGGTGGGCGCCCATGCGCTGCGCCCACTCCCTCGACTCCGGACGGGACGCGGTCGCGACGACCGTGAGGTCGGTGAGCGTGCGGGCCAGCTGCGTGACCATCGATCCGGTGCCGCCCGCCCCGCCGCTGACGAGCAGCGTGCCCGACGCGCCCTCGGGGACCTCGTGCACGTCGAACAGCGACTCCCACGCGGTGATCGTGGTGAGCGGCAACGCCGCGGCCTCGCCGAAGTCGATCGACGACGGCTTGCGCCCGACGACCCGCTCGTCGACGAGATGGTGACTGGTGTTGGTGCCGGGCCGCGCGATCGAACCGGCGTAGTAGACCTCGTCGCCGACCGCGCGCGTGGTCACCTCGGGCCCGACGGCCACGACGACGCCGGCCGCGTCGAACCCGAGGACCTTCGGCGCCGCGTCGGCGTCGAACCCGCTGCGCACCTTCACGTCGACGGGGTTCACCGACACCGCGCGGACCTCGACGAGGATGTCGTGGCCGGTGGGCGTCGGCGTCTGGGATTCGACGACGACGAACGAGGTGTCGGCGTCGACGGGTCCGGGCGCGGTGGCGGCGATCGAGGTGGTGGTCGACGGGATCGAGGTGGTCATGCCTCGACGGTAGGCGCGTCACCGGAGAGACGACGACAGCCCCGCCCGTGATCGGGCGGGGCCGTCGCGAGAACTGCTGTCAGAGAGCCTTGTACAGCTCGCGGGCGAGCTCGGCGGTCTCGGTCGGGGTCTTGCCGACCTTGACGCCTGCGGCCTCCAGCGCGTCCTTCTTGGCCTGCGCGGTGCCGGAGCTGCCGGACACGATGGCGCCGGCGTGGCCCATCGTCTTGCCCTCGGGCGCGGTGAACCCGGCGACGTAGCCCACGACGGGCTTGCTCACGTTGGCCTTGATGTAGTCGGCGGCACGCTCCTCGGCGTCGCCGCCGATCTCGCCGATCATCACGATGACCTTGGTCTCGGGGTCGGCCTCGAACGCCTCGATGGCGTCGATGTGCGTGGTGCCGATGACCGGGTCACCACCGATGCCGATGGCCGTCGAGAAACCGATGTCCCGCAGCTCGTACATCATCTGGTAGGTCAGGGTGCCCGACTTCGACACGAGGCCGATGCCGCCCTTGCCCGCGATGTTCGCGGGCGTGATGCCGACGAGCGACTCCTCGGGCGTGATGATGCCGGGGCAGTTCGGCCCGATGATGCGGGTCTTCTCACCCTTGCTCTTGTTGTAGGCCCACGCGTAGGCGGAGTCCTGCACGGGGATGCCCTCGGTGATGACGACGAGCAGCGGGATCTCCGCGTCGATCGCCTCGATGATGGCGTCCTTGGCGAACTTCGGTGGGACGAACGCGATGGAGACGTCGGCACCGGTCGTCTCGATGGCCTCGGAGACCGAGCCGAACACGGGCAGCTCGACGTCGGAGCCGTCCTTGGCCTGATGGCTGACGGTGGTGCCGGCCTTGCGGGCGTTGACGCCGCCCACGACCTGGGTGCCGGCCTTGAGCATCAGCTTCGTGTGCTTGGTGCCCTCGCCGCCGGTGATGCCCTGGACGATGACCTTGCTGTCCTTGGTGAGGAAAATCGACATGTCTTCTCGTCCTTACTTGCTTGCCAGCTCGGCCGCTTTGTCAGCGCCGGAGTCCATGGTGTCGGCCAGGGTGACGAGCGGGTGATTCGCCTCGTCGAGGATCCGGCGGCCCTCCTCGACGTTGTTGCCGTCGAGGCGGACCACGAGGGGCTTGTTCGCATCGTCGCCGAGGATCTTCAGCGCGGAGACGATGCCGTTGGCGACCGCGTCGCACGCGGTGATGCCGCCGAAGACGTTGACGAAGACGCTCTTCACCTGATCGTCGCCGAGGATGACGTCGAGGCCGGCCGCCATGACCTCGGCTGACGCGCCGCCGCCGATGTCGAGGAAGTTGGCGGGCTTCACGCCGCCGTGCTTCTCACCGGCGTAGGCGACGACGTCGAGGGTCGACATGACCAGACCCGCGCCGTTGCCGATGATGCCGACCTGGCCGTCGAGCTTGACGTAGTTGAGGTCGTTCTCCTTGGCCTTCAGCTCGAGGGGATCGGTGGCGTCCTTGTCCTCGAACTCCGCGTGGTCGGGCTGGCGGAAGTCCGCGTTCGCGTCGAGCGTGATCTTGCCGTCGAGGGCGAGGATCTGGTCGTCGGGCGTGCGCACCAGCGGGTTGACCTCGACCAGCGTGGCGTCCTCACCGATGAACACCTCCCACAGCTTCTGGATGGTGTTGGCCGCGGCGTCGAGCACCTCGGCGGGGAGCTTGCCCTTCTCGGCGATCTGACGGGCGAAGGCGAGGTCGACACCCTTCACCGCGTCGACGGGGACGCGGGCGAGCGCGTCGGGGTTCTCCTCGGCCGTCACCTCGATCTCGACGCCACCCTCGACGGAGCACATCGCGAGGTAGGTGCGGTTCGTACGGTCGAGCAGGAAGGAGATGTAGTACTCCTCCGCGATGTCACTCGCCTCGGCCACGAGGAGCTTCTTGACGACGTGGCCCTTGATGTCGAGGCCGAGGATCGCCTCGGCGTTGGCCTGTGCCTCGTCGGCGTCGGCGGAGTACTTGACGCCACCCGCCTTGCCACGGCCGCCGACCTTCACCTGGGCCTTGACCATGACCGGCTTGCCGATTTCCTCGGCGATCTGCCGAGCTCCCTCGACGGTGTCGGTCACGCGGCCGGCGGATGTCGGAACCTCGTGCTTGGCGAAGAGTTCCTTCGCCTGGTATTCGAAGAGATCCATTCAGCTCACCATCTCCAGATTCGCCCGCGCTTCGTCTATGGCCGCGAGCACCATGGGGAAGGTTATCGCCGGGGTGAACGGCCCTCGGACGCGCATCCGATCGACGTGGTCCAGGTCACTCTTCGGGGCCCACTTACCTCCGTCCGAGCGCTCGTTCGGGGCGTTGTTCGACCATTTCGGGCACAGAGACGGAAAATTCCGGCCGATCGCAGCCCAGTCGCAAATGTGAGGCAGCTCACATCACTGAAGAACCGTTCGCCCGCGGTTGCACACGCTGCAATCATTTCGTTACCGTCGCCAGGGCGCCGCGACGAGACCGCGATCTGAGGTCGAGGAGCACAGCGCCGAATCGTGGGGGACGAGCCGGAAGGCACAGCACACGCGGACGCTCCGCGCATCAGGCGTGGGTGGGCGTGTGTCGAATTCGGAAGGTGCAGTCTTGGCAGTACGAGGGAACACGGGCGTCGACGTCGACAGCACGACCCTGGAGGGCGACCTCCGTCCCGAGGAGATCACCTCGATCATTCCGATCGACTGGGATTCCACCGACGCCCCCTCGTGGGACGCGCCCCGCCCGCGCACCCCGCATCGCCCCCTCCCTGCCGACGTCACGCAGGACATCCTCATCGCCGAGGTGGAGTTCGAGGCGACAGCTGACGCCCACCGCTTCACCCTCGACGAGACCGGCTACCGCACCGCCGAGGCACGACCGGTCCCGCAGCCCCGCCCGACACGGTCGGGTGGGCGCCACCGCCTCGCCGCGCCGCCGTCGGCACTGAAGGGCCGTGCCGCACTGTTGGCCGTCGCCGCGGGCGCTGCCGTCGTCGCCGCGACCGGACACATCGACACCGGGCAGCCGGCTCAGACCGACACCACCGACGCGCCGACCACCGGGGTCAACCCGGCTGCTGCCGTCGCACCCGTCGACCCGACGCTGCAGGGCGACTCCGGTGTCACACCGGGCACCGCGCCGGCGGACATGAAGAATTTCACCGACCAGCTCGCGCAGGGCGACAAGTACGCGAAGGACGCCGCCGCCGCGGACGCCGCGTCTCGTCGGCCCCTGTTCGCCTCGCCGGTCGCGTTCGGGGCTTACCAGTTCACCTCGGGCTTCGCCTTCCGCTGGGGCGCGTTCCACGGGGGCGTCGACTTCGCCGCCCCGCTGGGCACCCCCATCCACGCCGCCACCGACGGCATCGTGCGCGAGGCGGGTCCGGCGGAGGGCTTCGGCAACTGGATCCAGATCGAGGCGCCCGACGGCACCATCACCATGTACGGCCACATGTACGACACGGGTGTCGGCGTGCGCAAGGGCCAGCACGTCGAGGCGGGCGACGTCATCGGCGCGGTCGGCAGCAACGGGTTCTCCACCGGCCCGCACTGCCACTTCGAGGTGTGGCAGCACGGCATGAAGATCGACCCGACGCCGTGGCTCGCCGAACACGGCATCCGCCAGCCCGCCTACACCGGCTGAGCAACCGCCCTCTCAGGGCGCCATCACCGCGCGCCCGCGGGTTACCGCCGTCTGTTGGGCACTTGGAGCCATCTGTTGGGCACCAGGGACCGTCTGTTGGGCACTCGGAGCCATCGGTTGGGCACCAGGAACAGTCCAGTGGGCAGCCACTGCGATCCAACCCGGTTCGGGATGTTCCGACTGCCCAATCAGTTGTCCCAACCGCCCAACAGACGGTTCCTGCCGCCCAACAGACGGCGGTGGAGTCTAGAGCTTCTCGACCGGCAGTCCGCCGAGCGACATGAGCGTGATGCGGCCGCCGCTGCCGAAGTCGAAGGTGACGCGTTCCGTCGCGCCGGACCCCTCCTTCGCGACGACCTTGCCCATCCCGTACTTCGCGTGGGTGACGCGGTCACCGACCGACACCGACACCTGCGCGTTCCGACCGCGCGTCGGGTCCGAGGAGTACGACGAGCGGCCCCGCATCCCCGACGAGCCCGACTCCCCCGATCCCGACCGATAGGACCCGGCACCGAAGAAACCGCCCGAGCTGCCGAAGGACCGCTCCCGACGCTTCGGCTCTGTGCGCTGCCAGTCGATGAGGTGCTGCGGGATCTCCTGCAGGAAGCGTGATTCCGGGTTCGACACGGGCTGCCCCCACGCCGACCGCACCATCGCCCGCGTGACGTACAGCCGCTTGCGGGCACGCGTGATCCCGACGTAGGCGAGCCGTCGTTCCTCGCTGAGCTCGGCCGGATCGCCGAGGGCGCGCATGTGTGGGAACTGCCCGTCCTCCCACCCGGTGACGAACACGACCGGGAACTCCAGGCCCTTCGCGGTGTGCAGCGTCATCAGCGTGACGAGTCCCGACTCGCTGTCGGGCACCTGGTCGGCGTCGGCGACGAGCGACACCCGCTCGAGGAACGCCGCGAGCGACCCCGGCTCGGGCTCACCGTCGGCGGGATCGGGACGGTCCTCCGGCGCCAACGACGCCGCGTCGATGCTGAACTCCCGTGCGACCGAGACGAGTTCCTCGAGGTTGTCCAGGCGCGCACCGTCCTGCGGGTCCGACGACCCCTCCAGCTCGTCGCGGTATCCCGACCGCGCCACGATCGCCTCGACGAGGTCGCCGATGTCGGCGTTGTCGCGGCCGGCGTCGATCGAGACGGTGTCCGCGTCCTCGGCGTCGCCGGACGCGAACACGGCCAGGAAGTCGTTGCGCAGACCCTCGATGAGGTCGACGAATCCCGAGATCTGTTTCACCGCACGCGAGTTGAGCATCGGCACGTTGCCCGCGGCGGCGTCGATGAGCGCCTGGTAGTAGCTGATCCCGGCGTTCTCCGAGTGCACCGCGACGCAGGCCTGTGCGCGGTCTCCGATGGCGCGCTTGGGCACGTTGACGATCCGTCGGAGGCTGACGGTGTCCTCCGGATTGGCGACGACGCGTAGGTAGGCGACGATGTCGCGGACCTCTCGGCGCTCGTAGAAGCGCACACCCCCGACCACCTTGTACGCGATGCCGAGGCGGATGAACACCTCCTCGAGCGCACGTGACCCGCTGTTGGTGCGATAGAACACGGCGACGTCGGAGTAGGCGAACTCCCCTGTGTCGGTGAGACGGTCGATCTCGCCGGCGATGAACGACGCCTCGTCGCGCTCGGTGTCGGCGACATACCCGACGATGAGCTCGCCGTCGCCGGAGTCGGTCCACAGCTTCTTCTCGCGACGGTTCGGGTTCCGCGCGATGACCGCGTTCGCCGCCGACAGGATGGTCTGCGTCGACCGGTAGTTCTGTTCGAGCAGGATCGTCTCGGTGTCGGGGAAGTCCCGTTCGAACTCCTCGATGTTGCGGATCGTCGCCCCGCGGAACGCGTAGATCGACTGGTCGGCGTCACCGACGACGCACAGCTCCGACGGCGTCACCGCACCCGCACCGGTCCCGACGAGCTCGCGGACCAGCACGTACTGCGCGTGGTTGGTGTCCTGGTACTCGTCGACGAGGACGTGGCGGAACCGACGTCGGTAGTACTCCGCGACCTCGGGGTGGGTCTGCAGCAGTGTGACCGTCTCGCCGATCAGGTCGTCGAAGTCGAACGCGTTCGCCGCCGCCAGCCGCCGCTGGTACTGCGTGTAGATGTCGGCCAGCGTCACCAACGTGTCGTCGTCGGCCTCGGCCGCCGCCTCCGTGGCCGCCGCCGGGTCGACGAGTTCGTTCTTGAGGTTCGAGATGTGGATGCCCGCACCCCGCGGGGAGAACTTCTTCGGGTCCAGGTCGAGATCGCGGACGATCATCGCGAGCAGTCGCTTGGAGTCGTCGGCGTCGTAGATGGAGAAGTTCGAGTTCCGGCTCGCTATGAGCGCGGCCTGTGCGCGGAGGATGCGCACGCAGGTCGAGTGGAACGTCGACACCCACATCCGGTTGGCCCGCGGGCCGACCAGCGATACCACGCGTTCGCGCATCTCGGCCGCCGCCTTGTTGGTGAACGTGATGGCCAGGACCTCGCCGGGCGACACGTCCCGCTGGGCCAGCAGGTAGGCGATCCGGCGGGTCAGGACCGCCGTCTTGCCCGACCCGGCACCGGCCACGATCAGCAGCGGCGACCCCGAGTGGCGCACCGCGGCCTGCTGCTGCGGGTTCAGCCCGTCGAGCAGTTCCCGGGCGCGGTCGGTGAGGGCGTCGTCGGCCACCCCGGAGACCGACGGATCGCCCCTGGTGAGTCCGGGAAGCGACGGCTGTGGTGCGGATTTCATCAGGGATCGAGAGTACCCGCGTGGTCGGACAGGATGTGCGCGCCATGCGCACAGGTGTTCTAACCCAGAAGCGCGGGGTCGTACACCTCGCCGACCTGGCCCGCCGAGAAGTGCACACCGAGCCCCGGGGTGAGCGGACGGACCGACACGGTGTCGCCGGATCCGCGAGCCTGCACGTAGAGCGGGTGCAGTCCCGACCGCACCGGGACGGTCACCGGGGCGCTGTCCCCGATCCGCACCTCGATCCGTCCGTCGCCGGTGGCGCAGTAGCCGACGGCGACGGTCCACTTCCACCGGATGAGCGGGCCGTCGAGCGGGATCGCGGCCGGACCGGTCACCTCGGGACGAGCGCACGTACCGGCACCCGCGACGAACGCCCGCGCCCGGGTCACCGCACCGTCGGTCGCGTGACCCCTCGGATCGAGGACCCGCAGCCGGTCGGTCCAGTCGCCGAAGCGCGGCCGGTCGTGGAGTCCGGCGAACACCCGGGAGATCTGGTTGTCGGGGTAGGCGACGGGCAACAGCACCTCGAGCGGCAGCGCCTGGTCGAACATCGGGGTGTCCCGCATGTCGGAAAGCGACGACGATGCGGTGCGGAGGTACGCGCTTGTCGGGTTGTCCGCCCAGCTGTCGGTGAACGCGACGGTGGAGACAACCGACGACACGGCGACCGCGGCCGTCGCGAGGACGCCGACGACCCCGGCGCGACGACGCGTCGGCCCCGACAGCTCGCGTCGCGGGGGTGACGACAAGATCAGCACCGCCGCGACCGCGGTCACCAGCGCGGAGTCCGGCAGGTACCGCAACGTCTGCGCCAGTTCGAGCGCCGTACCGGTGCTGCTGCGGTTCCACGACACCAGGGCCTGCGCGAGGACGACGTAGCCCGCGGCCGCGACGACCACGACAGCCGCCCCACGCCGCATCGCGACCGCGGCGACGACGAGACCGATGAGGACCACGGCCGACGCGACCACGACACCGGTCGACGCCGTACCGAACGGCGGACTGGGGTTCCACCGCCCCCACGACCACGGCCCACCCAGGAGGGCGGGGACGACGCCGCGCGTCACGCCGCGCCACACCAGTGCCCACGTCTGCGACAGCGAGTGGTCGCCCGCCGCGGGATGCGCCAGGGCGACGAACGCGACCGCCCACACCGCGGTGACACCGGCGAGCGCGCCCCACAGTGCCCGCGACCGCGACAGTGCCGCACGCACCGACAGCGTCCCTCCGGCCAGCGCGTCACGGCGGACGCACAGGACCGCGACGACCAGCGCGATCGGCCCGATCAGCGCGGCCTTCTCGAAGAACGCCATCCCGACGGCAGCGACGATCCCCGACCGCACCGCCAGCGTCCGCAGCGCGACCGGCGGCATCGTCCGGCAGGCGAGGACGGCGTCGCCGGCAACCCACGCCGCGGCCGCGAGGAACGGCAGGCTGTTCAGGCCGGCGGCCCACCAGACCGACGCGGGAACGGTCATCGGGCTGACCAGGACGAGAACGAACACCGCGACCGTCGCCGGCCGCAGTCCTCCCACCAGGACCAGCAGGCGCGCGACCACCAGCGACACCACGGCCTGACCGACCACCAGCGACGCCGCTGCGACCGGCCAACTCAGTGGCGCGACGGCCGTGAGAAGGCCGACGACCGCGAACGCAGCGGGCATGACGTGTCCGTCGTGGTTGTCGAACAGATAGCCGAGCCCGTCCGACGAACCCGCCCGCGCGATCAGGATGACGTCGTCCCAGTAGAAGTCGCCGCGGGCGAGAGTCCAGCACCGCAGCGCGAGCTGGGCGACCAGCGCTGCTCCCGCGACGAGGAGCAGTGTGCGAGCGCGCGGCCGTCGCGGCCGTGCGGGGGTGCGGGTCGCGCGCACCGCCGTCGGCGTCGAGAGGGCCACGGACCGTGTGTACCAGCCGTGGCAAGATCAGCGGAATGGACACCCCCGACACGTCAGACGGTGGCAGCGGGATCGACCTGTCCGCCTACGACCTCGGTCCCGACGTCGAGCACATCGGCGACGACATCGACCGGTTGCGCGAGGAGATAGACCGGCTCGACGCGATCATCCTGGCGGCCATCACCCGGCGCACCAACGTCTCCAAGCAGGTGGGCCGTACCCGCATGGCGGCCGGCGGCCCGCGGCTGGTCTACAGCCGCGAGGTGCAGGTGCTCGAACGCTTCTCCTCACTCGGCAGCGAGGGCCACACGCTGGCGATGCTGCTGCTCCGCCTCGGTCGGGGACCCCTGGGCCGGTGACATCCGCGCGCGAGAACGTCCTCTTCATCCACTGGCACGACCTCGGCCGTCATCTCGCGTGTTACGGCGCCGACGGCGTCGTCAGTCCCCACCTCGACGCCCTCGCCGCCGACGGTGTCCTCCTCACCGACGCGCACTCGGCGGCGCCGCTGTGCTCGCCTGCCCGCGGGGCGCTGTTCACCGGTCGCTACCCGCACTCGACGGGTCTGATCGGGCTCGCACACCACGGCTTCGAGTACCACGACGACGTGCAGACGCTCCCGGCGATCCTGTCGCGGGCAGGGTGGACCACCCAGTTGTTCGGGATGCAGCACGAGAGTTCGGACCCCGCTCGGATCGGGTTCGACGACTGGGACGTCTCGGACTCCCGGTGTGACCACGTCGTCGCCCGCAGCCAGGAATGGTTGCGGGCACACAGCGACGACGGTCCGTTCCTGTTGACCGCGGGCTTCTTCGAGACCCATCGCCCCTACCCCGCCGACGAGTACCCACCCGAGGACCCGGCCGGGGTCACCGTGCCCCCGTTCCTCCCCGACGCGCGGCCCGTGCGCGAGGACATCGCGGGGCTGCAGGCGTCGATCATGAAAGCCGATGCCTCCGTGGGACGTCTGCTCGCGACGGTCGCCGACCTCGGTCTCGACGACACCACCTGGATCGTCTTCATCACCGACCACGGGGTGGCGTTCCCCCGCGCGAAATCGACGCTGTACGAGGCGGGTACGGGTGTCGCCTGCATCATCCGACCCCCGACGTCACGCGCGGTGACCGCGCACCGGTACGACGATCTGTTCAGCGGCGTCGACCTGTCCCCCACCATCCTCGACGCCCTCGGACTCGACGTCCCCGACGACATGGAGGGCTTCTCCCACGCCGACGAGATGTTCGGCGGGCCAAGCGAATCCGCCGTGCGGTCGGAGCTGTTCACGGAGAAGACGTTCCACGACAGCTTCGACCCCATTCGCGCCGTCCGCACCCCCACGCACCGCTACATCGAGAACTACGCGCGCCGTCCCGCACTGAGCCTGCCGCTCGACATCCTGGACAGCCCCTCGGCGCTCGCGCTCGACGGGTCGCAGGACCTGCCGCGTCCCGAACGCGAGCTCTACGATCTGCGCGTCGATCCCCAGGAGCGGGTCAACCTGGCCGAGGATCCCGCTCACGCCGCGCTCCGCGACGACCTGGCCGCCCGTCTGCGGGCCTGGCGCACCGAGACCGGCGACGAACTGCTGGACGAGGCGACCGGCACCGCGATCGCCGCGGAGTTCATGCGCCGCCACCACGCCCAGCTCGACACCGAGCCCGCGCGCGAGAGGACCCGCAGCCTCCCGTCACGTCGACCGCTCGGCGACCAGCGTCAGCTCAAGCGCACCGAACGCGACTGACCCGACGACGCATCACCCGCGCACACCCGCTGCCCGCCACGACGCCAGCAGCGGCAGTGCGCGGGCGGTGTCGGAGTCGGGTTCGACGGTGTAGACGACGAGCCGTTGGTCGAGGTCGTGCGGGTCCACCACGGTCTCGATCGCGAAGCTCAGCGATCCCGCCACGCTGTGGCGGAGATGTTTGGTCAGCGACGTGCGGTCGCTGACGGAGTTGTCGTCCCACCACCGGGCCACGTCGGGATCGGCGGCCCGCAGTTCGGCGATCAGCCGTGCCAACTGCGCGTCGTGCGGGCGTCGCCCGGATTCCAGTCGGAGGGACCCCACAGCGGCCTCGGCGAAGTCGTCCCAGTTGACGATCACCTCGCGGGCGTGCGGATCGGTGAGCAGCCAGTGCGGGAACGACGCACCCGGCGGCATGCCGGTCTCGAGGACCGCCTCCAGCATCGCGGTGCGTGCCAGCACGTCGCCCCGATGGCCGAGGACAAGGGCCGGGAGCCCGTCGAGCGCCGTCATCACCCGGAGCAACCCCGGCGCGGGCCGCTGGTGCTCGGCCGGGCGGGACCGCGGCCGACCCGGCGCGCCGGCTGCGGCGAGGGCGTCGAGGTGGGCGATCTCCGTCGCGTCGAGACGCAGAGCCCGCGCCAGAGCGGCGCGGACCTGCGGACCCACGTGCCGCTGCCGACCCTGCTCGATCCGGCTGTAGTGGTCGACGGACAGACCCGCCAGGTACGCCAGTTCCTCCTTGCGCAGTCCGGGAACTCGCCGCGGACCGGGGAACGCGGTGATGCCGGCCTCCGCCGGCGTCAGCCGATCCCGGCGCGCGCGTAGGAATCGTCCCAGAGCACCGTCACCGTCCACGTGTTCGACGATAGGCACCGCGCCCGCGGCGAGGGTGGTCATGTCGTGCCCCGGCAGCGCCGGGCGTGGTCGACGGCGTCGGCACGGTGTTGTGTCGTCGCCATGACACAGAATTCGGCGGATCACCGCCCCACCGCCCTCGTCACCGGTTCCACCAGCGGCATCGGGGCCGCGACCGCTCGGGCACTGGCCGCGGATGGCACCCACGTCGTGGTCACCGGCCGGGACCAGGATCGCGGGCGCGCCGTCGTCGATCAGATCGTGGACGGCGGCGGCTCCGCGGTCTTCGTCGCGAGCGACCTGACCGCGGACCCCGACGAGCTGCGGGCCTTCGCCCGCGACGCAACCGAGGCCGCGGGTGGACAGATCGACCTGCTGGTCCACAACGCCGCCGTGTGCGTCGTGACGAACACACCCGGACTCGACGACGACGACCTCGAGACGACGCTGGCGGTCAACGTCCGTGCGCCGCATGTCCTCACCGCTGCTCTTGCGCCGGCCATGGCGGAGCGCGGACACGGCGCGATCATCGTCATCGGTTCGTGGATGGCCGAGGTCGGTCACCCGTTCGTCGGCCTGTACGCCGCGAGCAAGGCCGCCGAACAGGAACTCGCGCGGTGCTGGGCGGCGGAGTTCGGTCCCCGGGGCGTCCGGGTGAACTGCGTCGCACCCGGAGCGACCCGCACCCCCATCAACGACGGCTCGTCCGACGCGATCGACGCTCTGACCGCCGTCATCCCCGCCCGCCGGTCCGGGACCCCCGACGACGTCGCGGCGGCTGTCGCCTGGCTCGCCTCGGACGCGTCGTCCTACGTGCACGGCACCGTCCTGCAGGTGGACGGTGGTATCACCGCAACGCACTCGTCGTGAGGTCGCCTCACGACATCGACGGAAGTCGTTGTCTCGGTTCATGAACTGACGGCCGTACGGAGATCGTCTCTCGCATGCTTTGTCTCGGAGGCGGTTTCGGGTCGTCGGCACGGGGAATACGTGGTCGGCACCGACCGGTGCTCCCTCGATGACGAGGGTGTCGATCACACAGGAGAGAACGATGACGAGCAGCCACGATCCGGGCCTGCGGCCCAACCCGGTTCACCACGGCGAGCCCGCCGCACCCTTCCCGCCCGCCGCGGGACCGGGACACGACCCGAGGCCGGGACCCCGCGACCTGCGGCACCAGATCGAGACCAAGATCGCCACGAAGACCACCGAGTTGATCGCCTACGTCGTCGCGGTGGTGGCCGTGGTGATCACCGCGCTCGTCGTCGGCGGCGACGACGGCAGCGCCGACCCGTTCGGCGCCTCCGAGGCGCTGAAGTACATCACCTGGCTGACCATCGGGTACATGGTCGCGCGCGGGCTCGCCAAGTCGGGCAGCCCCGCCAGGGACGACCGCGACCGCTAGAGCTCGGCCGCTGGAGCTCGACGTCTGGACGGCGGCGCCTGCGCGACGCAGGCGCCGCTGTCGGCCGGTCTGCGCCGCTACATCGCCTCGATCTTCGGCAGGATGTCGTTCTTGAGGCGCTTCATGTCGTCCATCGACTTCGCGGTCGGGACATCCGCGAAAGGCGGCCACATCAGGAGCTTCGTCAGTCCCGCCTCGCGGTACCGCTTGAGCATGTCGGTCACCTGACGCTCCGACCCGACGAGCAGGTTCGTCGCCTTGCCCGCGGGGGTGTCGTCCATGTCGACGTCGGTGATGACGGTCCAGATCATGCTGGCGATGTCGAGGTCGTCGACGGTTCGGGGCGTGTCCAGCTCGTCGAGTTCGGTCGCGATCCCGGCGCGCCAGTCCGCGATCTCCTGCGGCGAGTCCTGGATGCCGATCCACCCGTCGAGGCCGTACTTGGCGACACGCCTGGCCGCGCGCTTCGCGTCCTTGAGACCGCTGAAGTACATCGGCGGACGCGGCGACTGCAGGGGCTTCATCCCGAATCCGCTGGGGCCGAAATCGGCGAACTCGCCGTGGTACTCGAAGACGTCGTTGGCCCAGATGCCCTGCAGGATCTCGATCGTCTCGCGAAGGTGCTGGTGGCGACGCGGGAAGATGTGGCCCGCGCTCGCCGCGGCGAACTCCTCGGGCATCCACCCGGATCCGAGGGCCACGTTCAGGCGGCCATCGCTGAGGTGGTCGATGGTCGCCAGCTCGGCGGCGAGGACACCGGGGGCCCGATACGGGGTGTCGATGATGCTCATGCCGATGCGGACCGTCGACGTCTTCGCGGCGAGCCAAGGGATCAGCGGGAAGCCCTGCAGGAACTGACCTCTCGAGGAGACAGGCAGCTGCTTGGGCAGCTCGTGCATCATGCCGAACGCGTACTCCATCTCGGCGCGATCCGATGCCTCCGGCACGATGATGCGGTCGAGCGTCCACACGGACTCGTACTCGAGCTCCTCGGCGAGGCGGGTGAGGTCCTCGAGTTCGGCGACGGTGATCTTCTCGCGGAAGTTGGGCAGGTACAGGGCGAGTTCGAGCATGGGGTCCTCCTCGTGAGGTGTGGGGATCGATGGATGGATGTCAGTCGGCGACGAGTACCGACCGGATGTCGGTCTTCAGGACCTTCCCGACGGCCGAGCGGGGAAGGTCGGGCCAGATCTCGATCTGTTTGGGAGCCTTGACCGAACCGATGCGGGACTTGACGAAGGCGATCAGCTCACCGGCGGTGGCCGGCGCCCCGTCGTGCAGGAGGACCACGGCCGTGACCTTCTCGCCCCACTTGTCGTCGGGCAGCCCGACGACGGCGCAGTCACGGACGGAGGCGTGTGCCATCAGCGCCTGCTCCACCTCGGCGGAGTACACGTTGAAGCCGCCGGTGATGATCATGTCCTTGGCGCGGTCGACGATGAACAGCAGTCCGTCGGCGTCGAGGTACCCGATGTCGCCGGTGTGGTGCCACCCGTGCGCCGACGCCTCGGCCGTCGCCGCGGGGTTGCGGTAGTACCCGGCCATCACCAACGGTCCACGGACACAGACCTCGCCGCGCGTCCCTGCCGGTAGGGGCCGCCCGTCCTCGTCGAGGATCGCGACGGTCACCAGCGGCGACGGGAAGCCCGCCGACGCGAGCCGTGCCTCGTCGATGCTGCCGTCGGGCCGGCGATGGTCGGTCGGCGCGAGGGTCGAGATCATCATCGGCGCCTCGGACTGACCGAACAGCTGCGCCATCGGACCGATCCGCTCGAGCGCCTCGGCCAGACGGGCGGTCGAGATCGGTGCCGCGCCGTACCAGAAGCACTGCAGCGATGTCAGATCGGCGGCGTCGAGCGACTCGTGCGCCAGCACCATGTAGATGAGCGTCGGTGGCAGGAACGTGTGGGTGATGCGGTGGCGTTCGACGAGCGTGATGAACTCACCGACGTCCGGGTGGTCCATCACGACGATCTCACCGCCGAGCGCCATGATCGGGAAACACAGCACCCCCGCCGCATGCGTGAGCGGTGCGAGCGCCAGATAGCGCGGGCGTCCCTCGAACGGATAGCGCATCAGCACGATCGACGACATCGTCTGCAGGTTGCGGTCGGTGAGCATCACGCCTTTCGGCCGGCCCGTCGTCCCGCCCGTGCCCACGATCGCGACGACGTCGTCGACGGGCACCTCGTCGACCGGGTCGTCGTCGGATGCGGAACCCACCCACTCGTCGAATCCGGTTGCCCCCGGGCCGGCCTCACCGAGACGCACCAGGGTGGTGAGTCGCGGCAGACCCGGCGCGATCTCGGCGACGAGGTCGTCGAAGGCCGGCTGGTAGAGCAGTGTCGTGCAGTCGTAGAGGTCCAGCAGGTCGGCGTTCTCCTGCGCGGCGTTGCGTGGATTGATCGGACACCACACCGCGCCGGCGCGAGCGATGCCGAAGATGCACGCGAACGACCGCGGGTGGTTGGCCGAGAGGATGCCCACCTTGTCCCCCGGCCGCACGCCCGATCGTCGCAAGGCCTTCGCCACCGCGTGCGACAGATCGACGACGTCACCGTAGGTCAGCGACGCGCCGTGCAGTGTCAGGCAGGGTGCGTCGGGGTCCAGGGACGCACCCTTGTCGAGGTAGAACGCCAGTGTCACTGGCGATCCCACCCGTGACGAGTCGACCGGGGGGATCTCACATCCCCATCCCGCCGTCGACGGGGAGTCCGGCGCCGGTGATGAACTTCGCGGCGTCGGACGACAGGAACACGACTGCGTCCGCCATGTCGTCGACCTGCCCCAGGCGGCCCAGCGGGGTCAGCTCCGCGACCGCACCCGCAGCGGCCTCGGGCGAGTCGAACAGGCCCAGCGCCGCGGTCTCGACGGCGAGCTTGTTGCCCATGGCCGTGGGGGTGAGTCCGGGATAGATCGAGTTGACGCGGACGCCGTACCCGAGCTTGCCGGACTCGGCCGCGGCGACCCGGGTGAGGCGGTCGATCGCCGACTTCGAGGCCGAGTACAGGGCGATGCCGGGGAACGCGATGGTCGCGGCGACAGACGCGATGTTGACCACCGACCCGCCGGCGCCGGCCGCCCCACCGGGGCGCATCGCCCGGAAGGCGTGCTTCATCCCCAGCGCGGTGCCGAGGACGTTGACCGACAGGAGCGTCGATGCCGCGTCGGCGTCGAAGTCGACGAGCAGGTCGGTGACCTCGACGCCGGCGTTGTTGACGACGATGTCGAGGCCGCCGAGCGCGGACACCACCGTCGACGTCGCCGATTCCCAGTGCGCGTCCTCGCGGACGTCGAGGTGCACGAACTCGGCCTTGGCCCCCGATGCGCGCAGACTCTCGACCGTCTCGTGCCCCCGGTCATCGTCGATGTCGGCGACGGCGACAGCCGCGCCCGCCTCCGCGAGTGCCGATGCCATCCCGGCGCCGAGGCCCTGCGCGCCGCCGGTGACCAGCGCCGTGCGGCCGGTGAGGTCGTAACTCGTCATGGATGTGCCCTTCCCTGGACGGACCGTTCCGGGACGCGAGAGGCCGGACACGATCACGGTTGAGTGCGATCGAGATCACAGTAGGAACGGCCTTTGACAGCTGTCAAGGAATTCATTGACAGCTGTCAAGATTTTTCAGGACAGTCGTCAAGAGATGCCCGGTTCGGGCGTCCGAGATGCACGTCAGACCCCGTTCGCGCCGTACACTCGGCCGATGACCACTGCCACGCGACCCGACGTGAGGTCGGGTGCGCGCGGCCCGGACAAGTTCGCCGCCCGCCGCGAGGAACTGGCGAGGGCCACCCTCGTCACGCTCGCCGAGCTGGGATACGCCCGCACCAGCCTGCGGGAGATCGCGCAGAACTCGGCCTTCTCGCACGGTGTCCTGCACTACTACTTCCGCGACAAGCTCGACCTCATCGCGGAGGCGGTGCGCATCTACGAGGCCATGTGCGTCACCCGGTACGACGAAGCCGTCGCGACAGCCACCACCGCCGACGAGCTCCGCCGCGAGTTCTCGAGCATGTTCGTCGCGACACTGCAGACGGATTCGTCGCTGCACCGCCTCTGGTACGACCTGCGCAACCAGACCCGATACGAGGCGTCGCTGCGCGATGAGGTGAGCGAGATCGAGGCCCGGCGGACCGACATGATCTGGAACGTGGTGAGCCGCTACTGCGAGTTGCGGGGCGCCCCGGCAGCACTGTCACGCGAGCTCGTCTACCTCACCCTCGACGGCATCTTCCAGCAGGGTCTCGACGACCTCCTGGACGGGACCGATCCCGAGATGGACCGTGCGCGAACGCTTCTGGACGAGGCCTTCGACAGCATCTGAGCGTGGGTACCCGGCGTAGACGCAACCCTGGAACCGGAGCGGGAACCCCGGAACCGGAGCGCGAACCCTGGAACCGGAGCGGGACCCCGGAGGTGGAGCGCCGTCTCAGCGGCCGACGGTGCGGAAGCCGACGTTGCCGGCGGTCGAGGTCGGGGTGCTGTGGGAGCGGGCGGCGACGCGGTAGCGACGGCACCAGGAGTCGTCGCAGAGGTAGGACCCGCCCCGCAAAACGCGCGCCCCTCCCCGATCGGCGCCGCCGGGGTCGACGTCGGGTGACCGTCGGTAGTACCGCGGGTCGAAACGGTCGGCGCACCATTCCCACACGTTCCCGATGACCTGCCGGAGCCCGAACCCGTTCGGCGGCAACGCCGACGCCGGGAGCGTGGGCGCCACACCCACGCGGGAGGCGGGTTCGGCCGGGAATTGTGCACCCCAGAACGACGGCGTGTAGATGCGACACATGGTGTGGCCCTGGGGTTCCCGCTCGTCCCCCCAGGCGAAGCGGGCACCGGGGAGGCCGCCGCGGGCCGCCATCTCCCACTGCGCCTCGGTGGGTAGCGCGCGACCAGCCCACGCGCAGTAGGCCATCGCGTCGTCGAACGACACGTGCACCACCGGGTGGTCGTCCAGGCCGTCGAGGTCCGACCGCGGGCCGGCAGGGTGCCGCCAGTCCGCCCCCTGCACGGCCAGCCACCACGGTGCGTCCACCGACGCCCCCAGGATCGCCGGGTCGTCGTGCGCGACGAGGGCGTGGAACACCGTCGACGAACCAGCCACCTCCGCGGTGGTGCGATGACCCGTCGCGGCGACGAACGCGGCGAAGTCCCGGTTGCGCACGGTGGTCTCGTCGATCGCGAACACCCCCACCTCGACGGGGTGCACCGGCGTCTCGCCGTCGGGCGGCAGGCCCTCGCCGTGAGCGTCACCCATGGCGAACCGACCGCCCGGCACGGGCCGCTGCAGGACGGCGTGCCGCGCGCTCACGACTCCGCGGCGGGGACGGTGTCCGGATGTGCGGTGGAGACCGGGTAGCCGTGTTCGGCGGCCTCGTCGCGATAGCGGGCGACCCACTCGCGCGACCGGGAGTCGCCCTGACGCTTCAACGGCGGCGGCGGAGCGAGACGCGGGTCGAGACCGAGGACGTCCAGGACGCGCGCAGTGGTCGCGGTCGGGTCGGCGACGAGCTCGTCGAACTCGATCCGCAGTGGATCGATGCCCTCGCGGCTGAACCAGCCCTCCCACGCCCGCTGCTGCGCGACGAAGTACTCGGCGAGATGGGCGATGGCCCCGAGGTGGTACTCCGCGTGCGCGTCCCGCTCCGAGGCCCCGGCCGTCCACTCCTGGGTCTGCACGGCCCGCCACATCGACACGGCCTGACCGGCGACGTCCGCGCGGTGCACGTACACCCAGACCGGCTCGACGCCCACGACCGCCCCGACGGCCACCCGCAGCAGTGGTTCCCGACCGCCGAGCAGGTCCCGGACCCGGTGACACAGCACCGACGTCTGGTTCCACATCAACTTGCCGCCCCACACGCCGTTCTCGCCCACGCCCTGTCCGCGGACGTCGTCGCGCCACTGCTGCGCGTCGCGGGTGTCGGGCCGCCCGGGCCGCACAGGTGCCAGGAGCGCGTCGATCGCGGGGTCGTGGACGCCGACGAACCAGTCCGGTGACTGCGGCGGGAGCGACGTGTCGGGCAGGTACTCGAAGAACTCCGCCGGACGCCCGGCGACGCCGGTGACGCGCAGCGACTCGACGAGCAGCGTGCTGCCGCTGCGCTGACTCGCGCACACCAGATAGGCACGATCGATCTCGGGACGACCGGGTCCGCTCACCGCCTCAGCCTAGAAGGCGGTCCCCCGGGGCGCGCACCGGATGTACCCACACCGCCCACGGTGATCCGAACCCCGCGCCACTAGGCTGGGCAGCACCGGGGGGACCCCGCGTCGCGGGACCGCGAGTCGAAGGGTCGGTTGCATGGCGAGCGAGCGCACGAGCAGGAATCAGGCCGAGCAGAGGCCCGAGGATCACCAGTCTGGTCACGACCATGACGTGACCGGCAGCACCGCCTGGCGGGAGTTGTCGGCGCATCAGCCGCACGTCTACGCGATGCACCTGCGGGAGGTGTTCGCCGTGGATCCCCACCGCGGGCGTGACCTCACCATCGACGTCGGCGACCTCCACATCGACTACTCGAAGCACCGCGTGCTGCGCGAGACACTCGACCTGCTGTTCTCGCTCGCCCGCGAGACGCACCTCGAGGACAAGCGCGACGCCATGTTCTGGGGCGAACACATCAACACCTCCGAGGACCGCGCGGTGTTGCACACCGCCCTGCGGCTGCCGAAGGAGGCGACGCTCAAGGTCGACGGGCAGGACGTGGTGGCCGACGTCCACGAGGTCCTCGACCGGATGGGCGCCTTCACCGACCGACTGCGCACCGGGGAGTGGACCGGGCACACCGGCGAGCGCATCACCACCGTCGTCAACATCGGCATCGGTGGGTCCGATCTCGGGCCGGCGATGGTCTACCAGGCCCTGCGGCACTACGCCGACGCCGGGATCTCGTGCCGGTTCGTCTCCAACGTCGACCCCGCCGACCTGGTCGGCACGCTCGCCGACCTCGACCCCGCGACCACGCTGTTCGTCATCGCGTCGAAGACGTTCAGCACGCTGGAGACCCTGACCAACGCGGCCGCCGCACGCGCGTGGTTGCTGCGGGGCCTCGGGATCGACGAGTCCGACACCAAGAACGCCGCGGTCGCCAAGCATTTCGTCGCCGTCAGCACGGCTGCGGAGAAGGTCGCGGACTTCGGCATCGACACCGACCAGATGTTCGGGTTCTGGGACTGGGTCGGCGGCCGTTACTCGGTCGACTCCGCCATCGGCCTGTCGGTGATGGCAGCGATCGGCAAGGAGGCGTTCGCCGACTTCCTGCACGGCTTCAACGTGGTGGACCGCCATTTCCGGTCCGCACCCCTGCACCAGAACGCGCCGGTCATCCTCGGCCTGATCGGGCTCTGGTACAACAACTTCTGGGGCGCGCAGTCACGTGTCGTGCTGCCCTATTCCAACGACATGGCCCGGTTCGCGGCGTACCTCCAGCAGCTGACGATGGAGTCGAACGGCAAGTCGGTCGACTCCCACGGTCACCACGTCACGACCGACACCGGCGAGATCTTCTGGGGCGAGCCTGGGACCAACGGACAGCACGCCTTCTACCAGTTGCTCCATCAGGGCACGCGCCTCGTGCCGGCCGACTTCATCGGGTTCGCCTCCCCCACCGACGATCTGCCGGTCGCGTCGTCGGACGGCGGCGAGCCGGGGTCGATGCATGACCTGCTGATGAGCAACTACTTCGCGCAGACCAAGGTGCTGGCGTTCGGCAAGACCGCCGACGAGATCGCTGCCGAGGGCGTCGACCCACACGTGGTTGCGCACAAGGTGATGCCGGGGAACCGTCCGTCGACGTCGATCATCGCGCCGGAGCTGACGCCGTCGGTGCTGGGCCAGCTCATCGCGCTCTACGAGCACCAGGTGTTCGTCGAGGGTGCGATCTGGGGCATCAACTCGTTCGACCAGTGGGGTGTGGAGCTGGGCAAGACCCAGGCCAAGGAGCTGCTGGCGGTGCTCGAGCAGACGGATGCCCCGGCGCCGCAGGACGACTCGTCGACCGACTCCCTCATCCGCTGGTATCGCGAGCACCGGGGACGGAGCGTCTGACCTCCTCGTGACGCAGCCGGCGGCCACGCGCTTCTCCGTGGTGGACGACATGTTCTACCGCGGTCACCACGGCCGGGGTCCGTCGTCGGTGATGCAGGGCGTGTGGCGCTTCACCGAACGCGTCGAGCCGAGCGCCCTCGCCGCGATGCACGCGGCGTTGTCCGCCGGGGCGCTGACCCGCCGGGTGTACTCGTCCCGGGTGCCGTTCGCGCGGCGGTGCCTCGTCGGTGGTGCACGGGTGACACCGCTCGTCGTCGACGAGATCCCGATTCCCGCCGACGGCGTCGTCGCCTGGGCCGACCTGCGCGCCTGCACCCCGCTCGACGTCGACGACGGCCCTGTGTGGGAGCTCGCGCTCGGCCACGTCGAGGGCGGCGGTTCGGTTGTCACGCTGAGCTGTTCACACCTGGTCACCGGTGGGGTCGGGATGGTCGCGATCGCCGAGGCCTCGTTGGCGACCGGCGCCGCGGTGACCGATCCGCCACCGCCCCCGGACCCGCCGACGCTCCGCGACGACCTGCGCGACGCGATCACCCTGTGGTTCCACGTCGTCGTCGCCGTGATGATCTCGCTTGCCCGGGCCTGCGTGGACCGCACCGTACGCGCCGAGCTGCTCGGCGCGGCCCGCACCACCGCCTCCGACACACCCACCCCGGCGCGGGCCTCGCACCGCACCACGATCGTCGACGTCGACGCCGACGACTTCGCGGCGGTCGTGGCGCGCGAGAACACCTCCCCCACCGCCGTGTTCGTCGCGCTGGTCGCCGCGTGCGCACGGTCGGTCCACGCCCGCGACACCGTCCGGGTGGCCGTCCCCGTCGCGATGCCCGACGGCTCGGTGGGCAGTTCCGTGGTGACGGTCGCCGCCGACGACGAGTTGTCCGACCTGTCCGGGCGCATCCGTCGCGTCGCGGCGCGGGCGCGCGAGCACGCCGTGGCCTCCGACGCCCGCCCGGCGGACCCGCTCGCCGCCGTCATCGGGTCACCCGGCGGCATGCCCGACGAGCTGATGCAGGTCGTCGGCGACCGGATCGCTGCACGCGTCACCGGAGACCCCGGGATGGACGACGGCCTGGCGTCGAGCCTCGGCGTCCTGCCCGACGCGTTCCTCGGGGTGGGCGGCCACCCGTCGGACGGTCTCGCGGTGCGGGCGGTGACGACGAACCGGTCGGCGGCGAAAGTCGGTGTGGGGGCGTGGATGGCACGGTCGTCGGCGCGGGTCACCATCGCCTTCGACCTGACCGGTGTCGGCGACGACGACGTGATCGCGGACACGTTGAGTGCGTGGGGGTTACACCACCGACCGTGGTGAGGTGGTTTCGTTCCTCCGTCGCGGTCCGTATGGTCGCCCCCGATGACGACGGACATCCTCGCCTTCACATGGACCGACACGAACCGACTCTGGCTCGTCGAGAACCCCATCCGGATCGCCGCATACGTGCTGGCGGCGCTCGTCGCCCGCTGGGCCGTGCACCGGATGATCGACCGGGCCACCCGACCCCGCGGACCCGGCCCGAGATCGACACCGGCGCTGGTACGCCACCTGCGCGACCGCGCGCCGTCAGGACTGCGTGACGCGACCGTGGTCGAGCGTCGACAGCAGCGCGCGGGGACGATCGGCTCCGTCCTCAAGTCGACGGTGTCGGTCATCCTGTTGATCTGGGTGGTGCTCTCGCTGCTCTCGGTGGTCGGCGTGAACATCGCCCCGTTCCTGGCCTCGGCCGGGATCATCGGGCTGGCCATCGGTTTCGGTGCGCAGAATCTGGTGAAGGACTTCGTGTCCGGGATGTTCATGCTGTTGGAGGACCAGTACGGCGTCGGCGACGTCGTCGACCTCGGTGAGGCGACCGGCGAGGTCGAGACGGTCGGTCTGCGGGTCACCACCGTCCGCGACATCGACGGAACGCTCTGGTACGTCCGCAACGGCGAGATCGTGCGGGTGGGCAACATGAGTCAGGACCACGCCGTCGCCCGTATCGAGATCCCGGTCGGCCACGACGCCGACATCGCCCGCGCACAGGTCGTGGCGCTCACGGCGGCGCGGGACGCGGTCGCCGAGCCGCAGATCGCCGCCGAGGTCCTCGGTACACCGCAGATGCTGGGCGTGCAGGACATCACCGCGACGATGGTGACGCTGCGGATGACGGTGACGACCTCCCCCAGCGCGCAGTGGGCGGTGGCCCGACGCATTCGCGAGGCGGTCCTGCTCGCCTTCGACGACCACGGCATCGCCCGCCCCGTCCCGACCGCCCTCGCAGCGGCCACCGAGGGCTGACGCGGCGCGTCGCTGCGGTCGCGCGAACGGTCCGACACCGGTCGGCCTCTACGATCTGTCCATGACAGCCACGTCGACGGCCGCCGCACCCCGTTCGTCCCGCCGACCACGTACCCGGTGGGTGGGCATCGCGGCCGCGACGGCGGGCGCCGCGGCGCTGGTCGCGGGGTGCACCTCCGGCACGACGGGCGGCGAGTCCGGGACCCCCACGCGGCCGAGCGTGTCGATCCCGGTGTCGGCCGACGTCACCGCTCCCGCGGGTCCCGTCGACCGCACCGCGCCCGGCGCGGCGCTGTCGTTCGGTCAGAGCGCCTACCTCCCGGCGAACGCGTTCCGCCCGGCGGGACAGCTCGTGATGGTGACCGTCACCGGGATCGAACCCGGCGTGGCCGGGGACCTCCCCGGGTCCGTGACCGACGGCGGCGTCCCGTTCTACGTGCACGTCACGTACACCTCGCTCGTCGATCGCATCGTCGACGTGCCGTCGATCGTCGGACTCGCGGGCAGCCCGGACGGGAAGACCGCGACGCGGTCCGTCGACCCGCCGGACGGGCTGCGCCAGTGCGTGCAGACGGACCCGCCGAAGAACCCGACCCGCGGACAGTCCTGGGCGACGTGTTTCATCGCCGTCGCCGACAAGGACGTCGACCTCAACCGGGTCATCTACTGGGCGCAGACGACGACCGACCCGGCCGACGACTACAAGGCGACCCCGGTCGTGTGGTCGGCACCAGGGGCCCCGGCGGCCTCGGCCGCACCGACGTCCTGAGGCCTCACCAGGACTGACCACCGTGGTGGTGGTGGACGCGGGTGCGCACCGTGTTGCCACCCGACCGCTTCGCCTCGTACATCGCGGCGTCGGCGAGCTCGGTGTACAGCGACGTCCTCATCAGCCGCCCGGCACCGGTGATGTCGCCGGTCATGTGCACCACCCCGACGCTGGCCGTGACCACGGGGTCGGTGACCGTCGCGATGGTGTACAGGACGTGGTTGGCCAGGCGGTGGGGGTCGGTCCAGCGCAGGCTGTCGGCGATGACGAACTCGTCGCCGCCGGTCCGCGCGACCACACCGCTGGTCCCGACGGCCTGCCGCAGCCGCGCGGCGATCTCGGCCAGCACGACGTCGCCGTGCCGGTGCCCCCAGCGGTCGTTGATCTCCTTGAAGTTGTCGAGGTCGGCGACGAGGATCGCGATCCCGCGGTCGTTCATCGCGGTCATCCGCTCGAGCGCGCGGTCGAGGCCGCGACGGTTGAGGACACCGGTCAAGGTGTCGACCTCCGACGCCGCCGCCTCCGACGACAGCGTCTCCAGCAGGAACTGCGTCGCGACAGGGACGACGACCAGCGCGGTGAGGACCTGCGCGACGGCGACGGTGGCCAGGGTGATGCCGGACTGTCCTGTCTCCACCGTCCGCCACGCGATGACCACCGTCGTCGCGACGGACAGCACGAGGTGCCCGATCAGCATCCGGGCGCCGTGGAACACCGCGATGTAGCCGGCGATGACGACGAGCACCAGGCATCCGTAGATCCCGCCCAGTGACTCCGACTGCGCGACGACCCCGGCGACCGTCGCGACGTCGCAGGCGATCACCCACAGCCGCGACTGTGTCGCCGACGGCCACGGGAGGACGACCCACATCGCCGCGGCGCACAGGCCGAGGACGGCGCTGGCGATGCCGATGCCCGTCCACACCCCGGCGGTGTCGCCGTCGCTCACGTACACGACCGGGACCAGGCAGAGCAGGCCGGTGGTGACCGACACTAGCAGTCGGGCCGGGTCGAGGAGCTGGCGGTCGGCGAGGTACTCGCTGAGGAACCCGAACTGGTCTCCCCGGCGCCACCAGTGGCCGAGGACCCATCCGAGCTGTTCCAGCGCGACGGGCAGCCGGATCACGACTCCCCCTCCATGTGCGTGCCCCCCGACGACCCGGGCGTGACATCACACCCGCCGTGCGTTGTGACGCCGCACAGGCTGCGGCGTGCGCTGATGCTAGCTCACACCATGCGGCGGGTGATGGCTCCCGGAAGGTGCCCGAGCGCGAGGTCGATCGCCGCCCACGGCCAGCGCGGTACCGCCTCACGCAGCGGCTCGCGCTCGATCGCGGCGACCAGCGCGGCGACACCCTTGTCCCGGTCGACCATCATCGGGCTCTTCACACCGGCGTTGATGTCGGTGGAGATGTAGCCCGGCAGCAGGATGCTCACCCGGATCGGAGAGGACCGCAGCTCGGCCTGCAGTCCCTCGCCGATGGCCGTCAGGCCCGCCTTCGACGCGGAGTAGGCGGTCTGCGCCTTCGGCAGGCCGCGGACCGCGCTCATCGAGCTGATGAGGACGAGGTGTCCGCTGTTCTGCGCCCGGAAGATGGACATGGCCGCCTCGACCTGCGCGAGCGCGCCGATCAGGTTGGTCTGCACGGTCTCGATGTTGGCGTCGGCGCGACCGGTGCCGAGCGGGGCGCCCTTGCCGAGACCGGCGTTCACGACGATGCGGTCGAGCCCGCCCAGTCGCTGCGCGAGGTCGTCGAACACGACGGGCACGCGGTCGGTGTCGGTGACGTCGAGTTCGGCGATCTCGACGGACTGCGCCGAGCCGGAGACCTCGGCGGCGAGCGCCTCGAGGCGGTCGACGCGGCGGGCCGCCAGCGCGAGCGACCGGCCACGCTGCGCGAAGGCGCGGGCCATGCCCTCGCCGAGACCGGAACTCGCACCGGTGATGAGGATCGACTGTCGGGTCACCGGAGGGAATCTACTTGAGCAGCCGGGACATCCGTCGGTCGGCGAGCACCTTGCCCCCGGTCTGACAGGTCGGGCAGTACTGGAACGACCGGTCGGCGAAGGACACCTCGCGCACCGTGTCACCACACACCGGGCAGGGCATACCGGTACGGGCGTGCACACGCAGGCCGGATCGCTTCTCCGACTTCATCGTCGCCACCTCCTGCCCCTCGAGGCGGACGATCGCGTCCGAGAGCACCGCGTGCATGGCGACCCACAGACGCTCGACGGCCTCGGTGTCCAGGGACTTCGCGCTCGCGAACGGCGACAGCCGGGCGGTGTGGAGGATCTCGTCGCTGTAGGCGTTGCCGATCCCGCTGATGATGCGCTGGTCGGTCAGGAGGGTCTTGATCCGCGAGCCGGTGCCCGCGAGCAGGGCCGCGAACTCCTCACGGGTGAGGGCGAGCGCGTCGGGCCCGAGCGAGGCGATGCGGTCCACGTCGGCGACGGCCCGCACGATCCAGACGGCCAGACGCTTCTGGGTGCCGGCCTCGGTGACGTCGAACCCCTCACCCGGCAGACCGCAGTGCACACGCAGCGCGATCGGTCCCTTCCCGCCCGGCCGGGGAGGTGTCTGCGACAGCGCGCTCGACCACCGCAGCCATCCGGCCCGGGACAGGTGGATGACGAGATGGATCGGTTCGGGCTCGGGCCTCGGCTCGGCGGGATCGGTGGTGATGACCAGGTACTTGCCGATCCGACCGACCCGCGCGACGACGCGACCGGCCAGCGCCGAGTACGGCGGGTCGGCCGTCTTCAACACGGCGAGGGAGGCGACGTCGACGTCGGATGGGCAGTCCGGCCGCTCGGCCGTCGACGTAGTCGGCGATGGCCTGCACCTCGGGCAACTCCGCATGGCATCTAGTCTGCACTGATGGGGAAGGACTCCGGGGGCGGACTTCGGGGGGATGGGCGTCCGGGGGGCGCTCGACGACGCCGCGCTGGCCGCGTCGATCGCGCAGGGCGCCGGCGAACTGCTGTCGCCGCGCGGCACGACGGTCTGCTGGAGGGGCGCCTGCTGGGCGACATGGGTGATGCCCTCGCGCAGGCGTGGATCGCCGCGGTCCTGCGTCGTCACCGCCCGGCCGACGCGGTGCTGTCGGAGGAGGCCCGCGACACCGGCGATCGGCTGGGGGCACAGCGCGTCTGGATCATCGACCCGCTGGACGGCACCCGCGAATACGCGGCGGGACGGGACGACTGGGCTGTCCACGTCGCGTTGACCGTCGACGGCGTCCCCGCCGACTGCGCCGTCTCGTTGCCGGCGGTGGGCGAACTCTTCTCGACCGACGACGTGTCGACCCCTGACGAGGCGTCGGGGCGGATGGTGGTGTCGCGGCACGGACTCACCTACGAGACGAGCTGGGGTGGCGGATCGACTGGCGTTGCGGCCCTATGCCCTCGGCTCCGCGGCGCGAAAGCGATGGCCGTGGTCCGCGGCGACGCGGACGCGTACGTCCACGGCGGGGGCCAGTACGAGTGGGACAACTGTGCACCTGTCGGCGTGGCCACCGCAGCCGGGTTGCACTGCAGCACCTTCGACGGGACGCCGCTGCGCTACAACCACACTCGGCCGTACGTGCGCGACTTCGTCATCTGTCGCCCCGAGATCGCCGA
>JAQIJH010000013.1:0-65852 GCA_036946345.1 Gordonia paraffinivorans
GAGACGGTCGGCGTGGGGCAGTCCGAGGTCACGGTGGCCAACATGGTCGACAGCTTCTGCTTCCTCACCCTCGCCCGGACCGGCGACTCGCTGCAGGGCATCAAGAAGGGCGTCCTGGAACTCGCCGACATCGTCGTCGTGAACAAGGCCGACGGCAAGCACGAACGCGACGCCCGGTCGGCGGCCCGGGAACTGCGTGGCGCCCTGCACCTGCTCTACCCGCACGACGCGCTGTGGCACCCGCCCGTGCTCACCATGAGCGCACTCGAGGACGTCGGGGTCACCGAGTTCTGGGACACCGTCATGCAGCACAAGCAGGTCCTCGCCGACGCGGGGGAGTTCGCCGAACGCCGTCGCCGCCAACAGGTCCGATGGATGTGGTCGATGGTCACCGACATCCTCACCGACCGCCTCGACACCGATCCCGGTGTGCGCGAGGCACGTCGAATCGCCGAGGACGCCGTGCGCTCGGGTGACCTGACCCCCGCCCTGGGCGCGCAGCGGATCGTCGAGGCGTTCGACGCGCGCTGATCCGCGGCGCCCCGTGTCAGCCGGATGACGGGCGTGAGCACACGGCAGCGGCGGTTTGTTCTGTCGGTAACCACTACGCAACACCCGGACCGCTTACTGGGTAGCAGCACACATCGTCGTGTGTGCTCCCGTCCCCCAGCAGCAGGAGAGTGCGATGACGACCATCGCCGCCGTGTCCGCGAACTTCACCCGCGACCTCGACCAGAACTACGCCCTCATCACCGAACTCGTCGATCAGGCCCGCGACCGGGGGGTCGATTTCCTCGTCCTCCCCGAGGCCGCCATCGGTGGTTATCTCTCGTCGCTGGGCAATCACGGTGACACACGCCGGGACTCGGCCGTGTCACTGCCCCCGGCGATCTCCCTCGACGGTCCCGAGCTCGCCCGCGTCGGCGCCATCGCCGGCGACATGCTCGTCGCGATCGGATTCTGCGAGCTCGCCGAGGGCCCCGACGGCACACCCACGCGCTTCAACGCGGCCGCCGTGCTCGACGGCAGCGGCATCTACGGCAACTACCGCAAGGTGCACCAACCGCTGGGGGAGAACATGTCCTACGCCTCCGGCGACGGCTACGGCGTCTTCGACACACCGGTCGGCCGCGTGGGCCTGCAGATCTGCTACGACAAGGCCTTCCCGGAGGCGGCACGGGTGATGGCGCTCGACGGCGCCCAGATCATCGCCAGCCTGTCGGCGTGGCCCGCGGCCCGCACCGCCACCGCCGAGGACCTCCAGCAGGACCGGTGGACCTACCGCTTCAACCTGTTCGACTCCGCCCGCGCCCTGGACAACCAGGTGTTCTGGGTGGCCTCGAACCAGTCCGGGACCTTCGGCTCGCTGCGCTACGTGGGCAACGCCAAGGTCGTCGATCCGGGTGGGAACGTCCTGGCCACAACGCTTCTCGACTCCGGGATGGCCGTCGCCGACGTGGACATCGAGGGCACCTTCGCCGCGATGCGTGGCGGGATGTTCCACCTGCGGGACCGTCGCCCCGACGTCTACGGCGCCCTCACCGAGAGCGCACAGGCACGTGGGGACCTGGCCCATGCCTGAGATGACCGTGACCGTCCGCTGGCCCGACGGCACCCGCGACCACTGCTACTCGCCGAGCCTCGTCATGCACGACCATCTGCAGGCCGGTGCCGACTACACCGTGGCCGACTTCACCGACCGTGCGACGGTGGCGCTGGGTGAGGCGGCCGAGCGCGTCCGCGCGCGGTACGGGTTCGCCTGCACGTCCGCCATGGCCTCCGCCGACCACATCCGCTCCCGTGCCGAGGGTTTCGCCGCCGACGAGACCGTCACCGTCCTGGCGATGGAGCCTCCGCTGCCCGCGACGGCATCCGGGGGCACCCGATGAGCGCCCACGTCACCGTCGCCGTCGTCGGCGGCGGACAGGCCGGTCTCGCCGTCAGCTGGTACCTCGCCGAGTCCGGCGTCGACCACGTCGTCCTCGAGGCGCACACCCCGATGCATCACTGGTCGGACACCCGCTGGGACGCGTTCACCCTCGTCACCCCGAACTGGCACTGTCGCCTGCCCGGGCACCCCTACGACGGGGACGACCCGGACGGCTTCATGACCCGCGACGAGGTCGTGGCCTGGCTCGACCGGTGGCTCGAGGACTTCCATCCGCCGCTGCGCACCCACACCCGTGCCACACGTCTGAAGCACGGCCCGGACGGGGGCTGGGAACTCACCGTCGAACCCTCGGCAGGCGGTGACGCCGAGGTGCTCACCTGCGACGAGGTCGTCGTGGCCACGGGCGGGTACCAGATCCCGATCGTCCCGTCGTTCGCCGCACGCATCCCCGCCGGGATCGAGCAGATCCACTCGGCGCAGTACCGCCGACCCGACCAACTGCCCGACGGCGCGGTGCTGGTCGTCGGGACCGGCCAGTCCGGCGCACAGATCGCCGAGGACCTGCACCTCGCCGGGCGCACCGTCCATCTGGCCGTCGGCGGTGCCCCCCGCGTGGCCCGGTCCTACCGGGGACGCGACGTGATGACGTGGCTCGCCGACATGGGCCTCTACGACACCCCCGTCGCGAAGTACCCGGGCGGCGCGCCCGCGCGCGAGAAGACCAACCACTACGTCACCGGCCGCGACGGAGGACGCGACATCGACCTGCGCGCCTTCGCGCGTGACGGCATGGCGTTGCACGGCCAGCTCGTCGACTGCGACGGCGCCGCACTGCGATTCGCCCCGACGCTCAGCGCGGCCCTCGACGCCGCCGACGCGGTCTACAACTCGATCTGCGCCGACATCGACCGTCACATCGAACGGGAGGGCCTCGACGCCCCGCCCCCGACGCGCTACGAGCCCGTCTGGGAGCCCGGGAGCGAGCCCACCGCGGTCGATCTCGCATCGGCGGGCATCACCTCCGTGGTGTGGGCGATCGGGTACCGCCCCGACTGGTCGTGGATCGAGGCCAGCGCCTTCGACGGAGCCGGTCGGCCGATGCAGACCCGCGGGATCAGCGAGGTCGCCGGCCTCAGCTTCATCGGGCTCCCGTGGATGCACACCTGGGGGTCGGGTCGTTTCCTCGGGATCGACACCGACGCACGCCACGTCGCCGACGTGATCACACGTCGGGTCGGGATCGCCGGCGGGCTCCGGCTGGCCGCCTCGGGCTAGGCCACCGGGGTGGACACGCCGATCGGTGACCTCGTCGCGCGTCGGGCGCGACGAGAACCCGACGCGGTCCTCGTCGTCGATGCCGCCACCGGCGACGAACTGACCGCGGCCACGCTCGACGCCGCGGCCGCGGACCTCGCCCGACGACTGCGGGATGTCGGTGTGGCGCGGGACGACACGGTCGTCGTCGCACTGCCCACGTCTCCCGCGATGGTGGTGGCGACCGTCGCGGTCTGGAAGGCCGGAGGGGTCCCGGTTCCGGTCTCCCCGGATCTGTCGGCCGACGAGCGCTCCCACATCGACGACCTCGCCCGCCCCGCGGCCGTCGTCGGCAGGGCTGCGCCCACGTCGGTGACACCGACGATCGACGCCGTGCCCGTCGACGGCGTCCACGGCGCCGCCGACCTCCCGGACGGTCTGTGGGCGTCGGCGTGGAAGGCGACCACCTCGTCGGGCAGCACCGGGCGACGCAAGCTCGTGTGGTCGACAACGCCGGCCCGGTTCGACCCCGACCGTCCGATCGCCCCGTTCCTGCCCCGCGGCGCGGTCCAACTGGTGACCGCCGACCTGTGGCACTCGGCGGCGTTCACCTACGCGTTCCGCGGCCTCATGACCGACCACCGGCTGGTGCTGGCACCGCACGTCCCCGCCGCAGACGTGCCGGAGACCATCCGGGATCACGGCGTCTCGTGGGCGCTGTTGGCGCCGTCGCTGCTGCGTCGTGTCGTCCGACTGCCGGTCGAGCGTCGCGGCGACGTCCCGACACTGCGATCCGTGGTGCACCTCGGGGCGCCGTGCCCCGCCCAGGACAAGCGCGCACTGATCGACTGGCTGGGGCCCGAGCGGGTGGTCGAGGTCTACGCGAGCAGCGAGTCGTTCGGCCTGACGACGATCACCGGCACGGAATGGCTCGACCGGCCCGGCAGCGTCGGACGGGGGTGCCGGGGGCACACAGATCGCGATCCGCGACGACGCCGGGCGCGACCTGCCCATCGGCGAGGTCGGCGCCGTATGGATGCGTCGCGACGGTGCCGCCCGCTACCGGTACGTCGGCGGAGAGTCGGCCCGGACCCACGACGGATGGGACACCGCAGGGGATCTCGGTCGTCTGGACGACGCCGGCTACCTGTACCTGGTAGGGCGGACCACCGATCGTCGTCCCTGCGGCGACACCGTCGTCGACCTCGCCGACGTCGAGGACCGCCTGCTGCGCCACCCCGACATCATGGAGTGCCTCGTCGACCTGCCCGAGGGGGAGCGCCTGCGCGCCGACGTCGTGATCCCCGACGACGTCGACGAGGCAGCGGTCACCGACTACGCACGATCGGTCCTCGGCGGCTGGTGTCGCCCCGGACGGATCCGACTGCGCCGCAGTCCGATCCGCGACTCGGCGGGCAAAGCGCGCCGACCGTCGTGACCGGCGGGGGCGTGCGTCGGCCGAAACCCGAACGCAACACACGGATGTGCCTGTAACACAGCGTTGTTCCGGACCGAACCACCGCGCAACGCGACCGCCGTTGACTTGTCCTCACCAGAGCCGGATCCCCGGTTCTCGGTCCGACACTCTCCTCCCGGAGGATCCCATGTCCGAGATCGACGACACCATCGCCGCCAACATCGCCACCTCGCTCGCCGAGATCCCGCACCCGTCGCTGCCCAAGGGCTCGAACATCTACGGCGGCACCAAGTTGTTCCCCGACTACCAGGCGGAGGACGGGGAGACCTACTTCACGCTGGTGCACGGTATCGCGCACGAGTCGTCGGTGAGCTTCGTCGCCGTCCTGCAGGCGACGCGCGCGCTGCGCAAGGGGTTCGAGTCGGCGCTCTACTTCTACGGCCCCGGTGCGATCAACTGCCTCGCGACCCGCGGTTTCCCGACCACCGGCGACAGCGGCTTCCCGGGCGAGCAGAACATCAACAACTCGCTCGAGACGTTCATCGGGGAGGGCGGCACGGTCTACTGCTGTCGATTCGGGCTCGCCTTGCACGGCGGGCGCGAGGAGGACCTCATCGCCGGCGTGATCCCCGCGCATCCGCTCGACGTGCAGGACGCGATCATCCACTACGCACGCAAGGGCGCCATCATCAACTCGACGTACATGGTGTGAGGTGACCGTGGTCAGCACGCGCTCGGTCTCCACCCGTGTCGACCTCGCGCTCCTCGGCATCCGCGGCGATCCGCCGGTGTCGAGGGGTGCGGGCGCCGGGCCCAGCGCCGACGGACACGTCGTCGTCGACGGCCTCGGTGCCGCGATCCCGCGGAACCCGCTGAGCCCGTATGTGTTCGACGGGGACCGCATCCTGCTCGACGGCTCGGACACCGGGCTGTCGGTCGAGGCGGTCGCACGACCACGGTTCTACGACGGGCAGACCGCGGACGGCGTCGGGTACGACAAGATCGCCCGCCTGCACGGTCGTGACGTGCTGGCCACCACCGTCGTGCAGACCTGTGTCCGCTACGCACCCGACCAACGCTGCCGCTTCTGCACCATCGAGGAGTCGCTGCGGTCGGGTGCGACGGTCGCGGTGAAGAAGCCGTCCGATCTCGCCGAGGTCGCCCGGGCCGCCGTCGATCTCGACGGGGTCCGGCAGATGGTGATGACCACGGGGACGTCCAACGGTCGTGACCGCGGCGCCACCCACCTCGCCCGCTGTGTCCGTGCGGTCCGGGCCGCCGTACCGGAGCTGCCGATCCAGGTGCAGTGCGAACCGCCCGCGGACCTCGCCACGATCTCCGAGCTGCGGGCCGCCGGTGCCGACGCGATCGGCATCCACGTCGAGTCCCTCGACGACGACGTCCGGCGGCGGTGGATGCCCGGCAAGGCGTCGGTACCGCTCTCGGAGTACCGCGCCGCCTGGGCCGAGGCCGTGCGCGTGTTCGGCCGCAACCAGGTGTCGACCTATCTCATCGTGGGCCTCGGCGAGGACGCCGAGGAGATGGTCTCCGCCGCGGGTGACCTGATCGACATGGGGGTCTACCCCTTCGTCGTGCCGTATCGCCCTCACCCCGGCTCGCTCGCGGTCGAGGTCGACGGTGTGGGTCCGCCCGACGCCGCGGTGTACGAGAAGGTGGCCCGGGGCGTCGCGGACCGACTACGGGTGGCCGGGATGACCGGCTCCGACCAGCGGGCCGGCTGCGCGTCCTGTGGCGCGTGCTCCGTGCTCCCGGCGGTGGGCGGATGATCGACGGACGGACTCCGACCCCGGTCGACATGTCGGGTCCGATGTCGATCCTCGAGGGGCTGCCCCGCGACACGACGGGCCCCGCGGGTTTCCTCGTCCGCCCCGCCGACACCCCCGATCACCACCAGCGCTACCGCGCGCTGCGCCGTGTGGTCTTCGTCGACGCGCAGGGCGTCTTCGAGCACTCCGACATCGACGAGACCGACCTCGACGACCGCACGGTCGTCCTCGTCGCGGTCACCGGCGACGGCGACGTCGTCGGCGGGGTCCGTCTGGCACCGGTCGGCGAGAAGGACATCGGGTGGTGGACCGGCAGTCGCCTGGTCGTCGCCCCCGATCACCGCGGGAGCACCATCGCATCGGCGCTCATCCGGGCTGCGGTCGCCCACGCCGAGGGGCGGGGGGTGCTGCGCTTCGACGCGTGCGTCAACGCCACCCACCGGGGGCTGTTCACGCGGTTGGGGTGGACGAGCCACGGCGACACCACGATCGGCGACGTCCCGCACGTGCACATGCGTCGACCGATGGACCGCATCGCCCGTACCGCCCACGACACCAAGTCCTTCCTCGCCGACGTCCTCGCGCCGCTGCGCACCCAGGCCGGCGGGCTCGGGCCCGCAGGGTTCGTCGGCGACGACGGGGTGCCGGTCCCGGGCGGCGACACGATCGCCGCGTGCGACGCGATCCTGCCGTCGATGGTCGACCGTGATCCGTGGTGGGCCGGGTGGTGCTCGGTGCTGGTCAACCTCAACGACCTCGCCGCGATGGCTGCGACGCCGATCGGACTCCTGGACGCGGTCGGCGCTCGGACCACGTCGCAGCTCACACGCGTCGTCCGCGGGCTCGCCGCGGCCGCCGCGGCCTGGGACGTGCCGGTGCTCGGGGGCCACACGCAGGTCGGCGTCCCGGCGTCGCTGTCGGTGACCGCGCTGGGCAGCGCATCGCGCCCTGTCCCGGCGGGCGGCGGGCGCGTCGGCGACGCACTGCGTCTGACCGTCGACGTCACCGGCGGGTGGCGTCCCGGGTACACCGGGGCGCAGTGGGATTCGACGTCGCGGCGCGGCGCCGAGGACCTCCGCGCGATGAACGGCATGGTGCGTCGGTCGTCGCCGCATGCCGCGAAGGACGTCTCGATGGCCGGGATCGTCGGGACCACCGGGATGCTCGCCGAGGCGAGTGGCACCGGGGTCGTCGTCGACGTCGCCGCGGTCCCGCGCCCGGCCGGTGCCGACATGGCCTCCTGGCTCACGTGTTTCCCGGGGTACGGGATGCTCACGGCCGACGCGCCCGACGCCGCGGCGCCGACCGTGCCCGTCGGCGTCGTGACCGCACCGGTCGGTCGGCTCACCACGCACCGCGGGGTACGCCTGCGCTGGCCCGACGGGGTCGAGACCGACGCAGTCGGGTCGTCGGTGACCGGACTCGGTGCCACGTGAGCAGACGGCCGCGACAGGTCGCGGACTGACCGGGCGCAGGAGCATGGGTCCCATCACGATCGGCGCGGTCGCGGCGCACTTCGGCCGCGACCTCGATCGATCACTGGAGAAGGTCCTGGGCATCGTCGAGGCGGCCGCACGCGACGGCGTGGACCTGCTGGTGCTCCCGCACGCCAGTCTCGGCGGGTACATCGGGGACCTGCGCGACCCGGACCTCACCGAGCTGCCGCCGCCGATCCATCTCGACGGCCCCGAAGTGACCGCCGTGCGCGCCGCCGCCGGGGCGATGACGGTGTGCCTCGGTCTCACCGAGGACGCCGGTGCCGCCCGGCGGCACAACACCGCGGTGTGCCTCACCGGGGACGGGATCCTGGGCGTCCACCGCAAGGTGCATCAGCCCGCGGGAGAGGCACGGGCTTTCGCGCCGGGCGACCGTTTCGCGGCCTGCGACACGCCGGTCGGCCGGGTCGGCATGCTCATCGACTACGACAAGACGTTCCCGGAGTCCGCGCGCACCCTCGCGCTCGACGGTGCCCACGTCCTGGCGATGCTCTCGGCGTGGCCTGCCAGCGTCACCGACCGCGCGTCCCGACTGCCCGCCGACCGGCAGTCCCGCCTGTTCGACCTGTACGACGCCGCGCGGGCCGCGGAGAACCAGGTGGTGGTGGCATCGGCCAACCAGACCGGCGTGATGGGGTCGCTGCGTTTCCTCGGGCAGGCCAAGGTCGTCGGCCCGGGCGGGGAGACGCTCGCGACCACCCGGTCGAAGGGCGGCATGGCCGTGGTGAGCATGGACGTCGACGCCGAGATCGCGCGTGCGCGACGGGTTCTGGACCACCTGTCCGAGCGCCGGGTCGACACCTACCGCTCGGATGCGGATCTGCCCACCACCGGATCGCCCGACCCGACAGGAGGAGTGCTGACGTGAGGGTCGCCCTCGTCACCTACTCGACACGTCCGCGCGGGGGAGTCGTGCACACGCTCAACCTGGCCGAGGCCCTGGCACGGGCGGGCGCGGAGGTCACCGTCTTCTCGCTCGCCCGCGACGGCGACCCCGGGTTCTTCCGCCCCGTCGACCCGGCGGTCGACGTCCGCCTCGTCCCGTTCACCGCCCGCGACGACGAGTCCGTCGCCGACCGCATCGTGCGGTCGATCGCTGCGCTCGCCGACGGGGTGGACCGCAGCGGCCACGACATCGTGCACGCCCAGGACTGCATCAGCGCCAACGCGATCGGGACCTGCGTCCGCACCGTCCACCACCTCGACACGTTCACCACGCCGGTCCTGGTGCGGTGCCACGAGAAGGCGATCGTCGAGCCCTACGCCCACATCTGCGTCTCCGCGGCGGTGGCGTCGGAGGTCGAGGCCGGGTGGGGGATCACACCCACGGTCATCCCGAACGGCGTCGACGCCGCCCGCTTCGCGTCGGCCGCGGGCGACGACACGATGGCCGTCGCCGCTCGCCAGGCGTGGCGGGATCGGTTGGGCCGGTTCGTGGTCGCCGTCGGTGGCATCGAGCCTCGCAAGGGCAGCATCGATCTCCTCGAGGCATGGGCTCGGCTGCAACGTCGTCACCCCGACGTCGACCTCGTCGTCGCGGGCGGGGAGACCTTGTTCGACTACCGCGACTACCGAGCCGCGTACGAGCGGCGCGCCGACGAGCTCGGCGCGCACCCGACGGTCCTCGGGCCGGTCGCCGAGGACGCACTGCCGTCGCTGGTGGCCGCCTGTGAGGTGTTCGCCTTCCCGTCGGTGAAGGAGGGCTTCGGCCTGGCCGCGATGGAAGCACTCGCCGCCGGACGGCCCGTCGTCACCCGCGACCTGCCCGTTCTCCGAGAGGTGTTCGGCGACAGCGTGTCCTACGCGCAGGACGTCGACGCCCTGGCCGACGCGCTGACCGCGTCGCTGGACGAGGCGCCGGATCCCCGGCCCGGTCGTGCGCTCGCCGAATCACTGACCTGGGACGCGGCCGCGCAGGCACACCTGGAGTTCTACGAGCGGAACCCGATGCCCTGATCGCCGCCCGGCGTCCGGCGGGCGAGATCGGCCACGCGGTCGACGATGTCGTCGAGGACGGCGTCCGCGTCGGTGGCCGTCGCGATGCGGGCGTTCACCGGTCGGCCCCACATGCCGCGGGTGTCGGCGACGGTGGTGCCGCGGGTGAGTGCGCCGTCCACCTCCACGTCGACGACGGCCGGACGCGTCGTCACGATGCCGGGGTCGACGGCGACCGCCGCGGCGAACGGGTCGTGCATGTGGCAGATGTAGCCCTCGTCGTGGTCGGCGTGGAACTCGAAGTAGAAGCGGACCGCGTCCGTGACGTGGCGGACGATGGTGTTGGCCGCGACCGATCGGGTCCCGTACTCGTCGTCGGGGCCGGGTTGTTCGACCGGATCGCTCTCGGCCGCGGCCGCCAACCGGCCCAGGTGGTCCGGGGTGAACACGATGGACTCGGTCAGGTCCAGCGGGCACACGATCGGCTCGGGCGCGCCGTCACGGCCGAACGCCGCGAACACGGCCTTGGCGGCCTCCGGGTCGACGGCGACGTTCCACTCCGACGTCGGCGTCGTGTTGCCGGGATGGTGGAACGCCCCGCCCATCACGACGAGTCGCCGCAGACGGGCCGGTAACCCGGGGTCGGCGGCGATCGCCTGCGCCAGCGTGGTCAACGGCCCGGTGACCAGCCCGACGACCTCACCGGGGTGACGCGTCGTGACGTCGATCCACCAGTCGACCCCCGATCGGGACGACGCGGGCCGGGCCGCGGTCGGCAGTTCCGCGTAGCCGACGCCGAGCGGTCCATGGGTGTCCTCGGTGGTGCGCAGCGGGGCCACCAGCGGGTCCGTGGCACCGAGCGCGACCGGGATGTCGTCGCGACCGCACACCTCCATCCACGCGAGGTTGTTCGCGAGCACGACGTCGGCGGGGACGTTGCCCGCGGTCGAGACGACGGCGAGGAGGTCGGCGGAAGGGTGCGACAGCAGGTAGAGGATCGCGAGCGAGTCGTCGATCCCGGTGTCGCAGTCGAGGATCAGGGGGACGGGCGTGGCCACGGTCGCCGACCCTACGCAGGGCCGCCGGCGGACGTGGTCAGCAGGTCGCGGGTGATCTCGAGCTGGCCGAGGTGTTGGGACAGCTCGCGCACGACGTGCAGCAGCATCCACTCCGGCGTCGACTCCTTCACCGCCGTGGTGCGCGTCGACCCGACCGCGGTGCGGTCCCGGGGACCCTCCTCGAGCGCGATGCGCACCCACCCCGGGACACGGTCGGACAGGTCCGCCAGACGCTCCGCCACGTCGGCGACCCGTCCCGTGGCCGTGAACTCGCCGTCGCGGTCGCGCGGTATGCGTTCCCCGCCGACGACGCTGCCGAGCCAGAACTCGACGAGACCCACGCAGTGGTTGGCGATCCCGTAGGGCGCGTTCGCGCCGGGGAGATCCGGTCGACGGGCCGCCAGGTCGTCACCGAGACCCGCCACGAGATCGGCGATCGCCGTGAGGTTCTCCTGCAGCAGCGCGACCGCGGCGTCGTGCAGCGGCGTCACCACGGGTGCACCCGGAAGTCCTTGAGGAAGCAGCCGGACAGGTCGATCCCGTTCTCCCCGTCCACGATCGGGTGATAGATGCGCGCCGCGCCGTCCACGAGGTCGAGCGGAGCGCGGAACCCCTCGTCGGCGAGCCGGGTCTTCGTGGTGTGGGGACGTTCGTCGGTGATCCAGCCGGTGTCGACGGCGGTCACGAGGATCCCCTCGCGGGCGAGATCGCCGGCGCTCGTGCGGGTCAACATGTTCAGCGCCGCCTTGGCCATGTTGGTGTGCGGATGGCCCGCGCCCTTGTAGCGGCGCGAGAAGACACCCTCCATCGCCGAGACGTTCACGACGTAGCGGCGGCGCGCGTCCGACGCGCGCAGCGCGGGGGTGAGCCGCGACAGCAGGATGAACGGCGCGACGCTGTTGCACAGCTGCACCTCGAGGAGTTCCAGCGGGTCGACGTCGTCGACGGTGGCGACCCAGCTGTTCGTGGAGACGACGTCGGGGAGGAGGCCACCAGCGTCGACGGCGGTGCCGTCGGCCAGTCGCGCCGGGGACGCGGACCCGCCGGTCATCGCGGCCACGGCGAGAGCCCGCGCACCCGCCGCCGACATCGGACCGGCGGGGTGGCCGGCTGTGTCGGTCGCCGACAGGAGCGCCGCCGGGTGTTCGGCCGTCTCACCGACGGTGAGCACGGGGACCCGCGCCGCGGCGCCCGTCAGCGGGGCCTGCTCGGCGTCGACGAGCGACCGGTAGGCACCGGGGGACCGGCGCACGGTCTGCGCCGCGTTGTTGATCAGGATGTCGAGCGGCCCGCCCGCGGCGACCTCGTCGGCCAGCGCCACCACCTGGGCGGGGTCGCGGAGGTCGATGCCGACGATGTGCAGGCGGTGCAGCCAGTCGTCGGCGTCAGGTCGCGCGGCGAAGCGACGGGCGGCGTCGCGGGGGAAGCGGGTCGTGATCGTCAGGTCGGCGCCGTCGCGGAGGAGCATCAGGGCGACGTGCATCCCGATCTTCGCCCGCCCGCCGGTCAGCAGGGCCCGACGGCCGGTCAGGTCGACCCGTTGGTCGCGACGGGCCCCGTTGTCGCGCACGCAGTCGGGACACAGCTGGTGGTGGAACGCGTCGACCTGTGTGTAGGCCCGCTTGCAGATGTAGCAGTCCTGCGGTCGGACGAGGTGGCCGGCGATCCCCGAGGCCGACGGGGTCAGTGGCAGCCCGGCGGTCTCGTCGTCGATGCGATCGGGGGAGCCGGTGGCCGTCGCGTCGACGACGGCGCGGTCGGCGTCGATGCGGGCACGACGAGCGCGCCGCTTGCGCGTCCGCTTCACCTCTTTGAACATCGCACCCACCGCGTGCTGCACCGCGACGGCGTCCGGATGCGTCGGATCGAGGTCGGCGGCGCGGTCGAGGATGCGGCGGAGCTGCTCGAGGTCGGCGGCCCCGAGGCCCGGATCGCGCGTCGTCTGCCCCGTCACGAGCGATCAGTGTAGGAAAGCCTCTCGCGGGACGCAGATCACGCCTCGCCCGGTCGTGCTACAAGAGGGTGTGGACGACGCCGCGCCGACCGACCGCCACATCTGCGTCATGGGGGTGAGCGGGTCCGGCAAGACCACGATCGCCACCCGTCTCGCGGACCGCCTGGACCGCAGCTTCTGCGACGCCGACGACCTGCACCCGCAGAGCAACATCGACAAGATGGCCGCGGGGACCCCGCTCACCGACGACGACCGGCGTCCGTGGCTCGACGCCGTGGTCGCCTGGTGCGACGAGCAGGCTGCCGCGGGCGCGTCGACGGTCTTCGCCTGCTCGGCGTTGAAGCGCAGCTACCGCGACCATCTCGCGCAGGCCTCCGGTGGCGTGCGGTTCGTCGAGCTGGCGGTGCCGGAGGACGAACTCCGTCGGCGCCTCGAATCAAGGTCGGGTCACTACATGAAGGTCGCGATGCTGGCGTCGCAGCTGGAGACGTTCGAGCCTCTGCAGCCCGACGAGAACGCGGTGACGATCGACGCCACGGAGGAGATCGAGAAGACGGTCGCCGCGGCGGTGCGCGCCGTCGACGAACGGTGAGTGTGTGTCCGGAGGGGGACTTGAACCCCCACGCCCGTTAATAGGGCACTAGCACCTCAAGCTAGCGCGTCTGCCATTCCGCCACCCGGACATGTGCGCCGCGGTGAGCAGCGCGTCGACCACACTAGCGGAGGGCGCGCGCGGTCCCCAAATCTCCCGCGCACACCGATTCTCCCGGGTCCCGACGGGCGCGTCGGTGACAGGATGGCCGGGTGACCGACGACTCCACGCCCCGCGCCACCGACGAGGTGGTCGACCTGGTCAGCAGGTTGATCCGCTTCGACACCTCCAACACCGGCGAGCTCGCGACGACGGCCGGCGAGGAGGAGTGCGCCCGCTGGGTCGCCGACCAGCTCGCGGAGGTCGGCTACGAGACCGAGTACGTCGAGTCCGGACAACCCGGGCGCGGCAACGTGTTCGCCCGCCTGCGGGGGTCGGACCCGGACCGCGGCACCCTGCTGCTGCACACCCACCTCGACGTGGTCCCGGCACGTCCCGAGGACTGGAGCGTGCACCCGTTCTCGGGTTCGGTGAAGGACGGCTACGTGTGGGGACGTGGCGCCATCGACATGAAGGACATGGTCGGGATGGCGCTGGCGCTGGCCCGCCAGTTCGCCCGCGAGGGCACCGTCCCTCCGCGCGACATCCTCTTCGCGTTCCTCGCCGACGAGGAGGCAGGCGGCAAGTGGGGATCGCACTGGCTCGTCGAGAACCGGCCCGACCTGTTCGAGGGCGTCTCCGAGGCGGTCGGTGAGGTCGGGGGGTACTCGCTGACCGTCGACACCCCCGACGGGGACACCAAGCGGCTCTACCTCGTCGAGACGGCGGAGAAGGGCATCGCATGGATGAAGCTCACCGCGACCGCCACCGCCGGCCACGGCTCGTTCCTGCACGAGAACAACGCCGTCACGATCCTCTCCGAGGCCGTCGCCAAGCTCGGCCGCCACACGTTCCCGCTGGTGATGACGGATTCGGTGGGGGAGTTCCTCGCCGCGGTGTCACAGGAGTCGACGCTGGATCTCGACGCGTCGTCGCCGGACCTGGAGACCACCCTGTTCAAGCTCGGGTCGATCGCACGGATCGTCGGCGCGACGCTTCGGGACACCGCCAACCCGACGATGCTGGACGCCGGGTACAAGGCCAACGTCATCCCGCAGACGGCGACGGCCGTCGTCGACTGTCGGGTGCTGCCGGGGCGGCAGGCCGAGTTCGAGGCCGAGGTCGACGCGATCATCGGCCCCGACGTCACCCGCGAGTGGGTGACCAAGCTCGACTCGTACGAGACCACCTTCGACGGCGACCTCGTCGACGCGATGAACGACGCGATCCTCGCGTTCGACCCCGACGGCCGCACCGTGCCGTACATGCTCTCGGGCGGAACAGATGCCAAGGCATTCGCGAAACTCGGCATCCGCTGCTTCGGCTTCGCGCCGCTGCAGCTCCCGCCCGACCTGGACTTCGCGGCCCTGTTCCACGGAGTCGACGAGCGCGTCCCCGTCGACGGCCTCCTGTTCGGTGTGCAGGTGCTGGAGCATTTCCTGCTGCACAGCTGACGGTCGGTTCACGCCGCGTCGGTACGCCACGCGGGTGCGCGGGATCGGTGTTCGTGGCCAGTGGGTGTGCGGATGAGCGCTTCGTGGGTCCCGTCGTCGTCGATCGATGTGGTGACGGCCCACCCGGCGTTCTCTTTCTGCCGGTTGTGGTTCCGGCACAGGCCGTTTCCGTTGACGCTGTCGGTCGATCCGCCGTCGACGTGGGGCAGGGCGTGGTCGATCTCGGCGATCGGCGCGTCGCAGTACGCCATCCGGCACGACACGTCGCGGCGGGTGATGAACCGGCGCAGACCGGACGGGAAGATCCGGGCCCGCGATTCCATCGCGACCAGCGCACCGGAATCCGGCGCGGCGAAGAGCCGCCGCAGCGTCATCACGGCCTCGGCATCGAGCGCGTCCGCGATGAGCGATCTCGCGGTGTCGGCCGGGATGGGTCCGTAGCCGGGCACGTCCGCGGCGCCGTTCGCCCCGCCAGTCAGGACTTCGGCGCTGACGACGACGTCGACCGCCACCGCCACGTCTTCCGCCGCGGCCTTGCCGGTCAGTCGCTCCAGGAGTGTGTCGGCCATGACTTGCGCGTGGGTTCGGTCGCCGTCCCCGACGAGCCCGTCGGCGTGCTGCTTCAGCGCGGCGTACGCGGCGATACCGGCCTTCATCGGCAGCAGCGCGGAGAGTTGCACCATCGCATCGGGTTTCGGTCTCATGCTCACGCGGCGATCCTTCGGCGCCGAGGCGTTTCGGTCGACCACCGCTTGCGGATCCCGCTCGTAGGCGATCTTTCTCGCCACCGTCTCCAGAGCCCGGTCGCCAACACCGTTCAGCGTCGCTGAATCGGCGCACAGCGCCTGGTCGATCACCCTGCGGTCTGCGACCTGCAGGTGGGCGGTCTCTCGGACCAGGATCGTCGCCCGCCACTCCGACAGCGAACCCTCCCTCAGACGCGCGAAGGTGTTGGGCATCTCGCCCATCGCCCGCGCGAAACCCAGATGCCGACCTCCGGCGTTGCCGGACACCCGGCGCGCGAGTGCCACTTCCGCCGACAACCCGCGGCAGCGTCGCTCGACCGGCACACCCCGCTCAGACTCGGCGGCCGACCGGAGCTCTTGCAGGCGCAGACTGTCCGCGGCCTGCCCCGCCGCACAGACGGCCTTGATCGACTCCATCAGCGAGATCCGGTCGACGGTCTCGGCTTCGTCGGCCGCGATCGGTAGATCGGCCAGCGCAGTCATCATCTCGCGCAGCGTCGCGCGGGCGTCGATGGCGCCGGTCGAGTTCATGAGTACATGTGTACACGAGGGGTCCGACAGGGCTTTCACGTCAAAGGCCCTTGTGCACAGTTTGATTCGCGCACACAGGCAGACGTGTCCCAGTCGCCCAACAGACGGTTTCAACCGGACAACGAATGACTCCTGGCCGCCGTGTCGACGACTTCAAGCGCCCACTCGACGTCAGTCGATCGCGCGAACATCACGCTTCCTAGTAACGCTCACTATCGAGCCGAGCGACGCACGAATGTACGACTCCCGACGAAAGCGAGCTCCCCATGTTGTCCGTCCAGTCCTCCACCGTCCGCCGCATCGCCGCGACCGCAGCAGCGATCGCCGCCGTCGCCGTCATCCCCGTCGCCGGTGCGAATGCCGCTACCGGTGACGAAAGCGTCCCGTACTCACCCACTCTCACCGTGCGTCCGGGGCCTCTGGGGTGCGCGGCGCTCATTCAGACCACAAAGCTGCCGCAGACGCGGTCCGGGGCATACCGGGTGCGAATGAAGGTCATCCCGATCGGAGTCGGCTGCGGGAAGTTCTTGGTGAGTGTCTCGTGGCGCAATCTCACGATCGGAGGGACGGGCGGGCAGATCGAGACGGTGAACCCGGACGGATCGATCGAGTCCGCACCCGACGGAGTGCTCACCGGATTCGGCTACGCACCTGGTGCCGGGCGAGTCGCGGGGCGCGTCGACACATACTCGCAGTACGACGAAGCAGGGGAGAAGCAGTTGCCCCACATCGCGGGCACCGCGACGTTCACACTGCGCTGACCGACCCACGCTCCCGCCCCGGGAAGGACCAGGGCGGGGGCGTGGTTGGTCGGTGCAGGCGCGTGGCCGCGCGCCGTCGAGACGAGAGGATGTGCCTTACAGACATGTCGAGCTACAACCCGTACGACGCGCTCCCGGACCTGCCGACGTTCACCGTGACGTCGGAGAGCTTCGGCGACGGTGACGCCTGGGGCTCCCGCCAGGCCAGCGGCATGATGGGCCCCGGTGGCGACGACGCGTCACCGCAGGTCAGCTGGTCGGGCTTCCCGGCCGAGACCAAGAGCTTCGCGGTCACCGTCTACGACCCCGACGCACCGACCGCCTCCGGCTTCTGGCACTGGGCCGTCGCCGACATCCCGGTGTCGACGACATCGCTGCCCGAGGGCGCCGGTGACGACACCGGCAGCGCCCTCCCGCAGGGTGCGGTGACCCTCGCCAACGACGGCGGAATGAAGCGCTTCGTCGGCGCCGCGCCGCCGCCCGGGCACGGCCCGCACCGCTACTTCCTGGCCGTGCACGCGGTCGACGTCGAGTCGCTCGACCTGCCGGACGGCGCCACGCCCGCGTTCCTCGGCTTCAACCTGTTCAGTCACGCCATCGCGCGCGGCATCATCCACGCCACCTTCGAGGTGCCCGCGGACAGCTGATCGCAGCGGAGATCGCGCCCCTCACGCCCGCCGGGCGTGGGGGGCGTTCTCGCTCCCGACGGCCTCGGCGAGAGAACGGAAGCCGTTGTCGCGCAGACGTTGCGCGAGACCGTCGTGGATGTCGCGGACCCACATCGGCCCGCCGTAGATGAAGCCGGTGTAGCCCTGCAGCAACGATGCCCCGGCGCGGATCCGTTCCCACGCCTGATCCGCCGTCTCGATCCCGCCGACCGACACGAGCGGAAGGCTCCCGCCGACGCGGCCGTAGAGCCGACGCAGCACCTCCAGCGACCGGTCGGCCAGCGGTGCCCCCGACAACCCGCCGGCGCCCATGCCCGTCACGGCCGCGGCGTCGGTGCGCAACCCGTCCCGACCGATGGTCGTGTTCGTGCAGACGATGCCGTCGAGCCCCAGCTCGACGGCGAGGTCGGCGATGGCGTCGATGTCCTCGTCGGACAGGTCGGGGGCGATCTTGACCAGGACGGGGACGTCCACCGCCTCCTGCACCGCGGCCAGCAGCGGGCGCAGCGACGCGACCGCCTGGAGATCGCGCAGTCCGGGGGTGTTGGGGGAGCTGACGTTGACGACGATGAAATCGGCGACGGGACCGAGCAGTCGCGCGCTGTGCAGGTAGTCCTCGATCGCCTCGTCGGCCTCGACCACCTTCGTCTTGCCGATGTTGGCCCCGATCGGCACCGACTGCGGCCCGCCGAGCCGTCGGGACAGTCGGTGCGCCGCCGCGGCCGCGCCGTGGTTGTTGAAGCCCATCCGGTTGATCAGCGCGCGGTCGGTGGGGAGCCGGAACAGCCGCGGCCGGGGGTTGCCGGGCTGCGCCGCTCCGGTGACGGTGCCGACCTCGGCGAACCCGAAGCCCAACGAGCCCCAGGCGTCGACGGCGCGGGCGTCCTTGTCGAACCCGGCCGCCAGGCCCAGCGGCGCGGGGAAGTCGACGCCGAACACCGTGGTCGCGAGGATGGGGTCGCGGCGGGCGAACACCGTGGCGGTCTGCCGCGCGACGCGGGGTCGGGCCAGGAACCCCGACAGCACCGCCGAGGCGACGGTGTGGATGCGCTCGGGGTCGACGAGGAACATCACCCGCAGCGCGAGGGGATAGAGCAGGCGGTAGAGCGCGTCGATCACGAGTCGTCCCGGGAGGCCTCGGCGGTCGACGACCCGGGCCCCGTGCGCGGACGTCGACGCTTGAGCAGGACCTTGCGGGTCCCGTCGGAGTACAGGCGTACACGGGAGATCTCCCAGCCGCCGAACTCGGCCTCGATGGCCAGTCGGACCGACGCGGTCACCCGCGTGACGTCGGGTGGGAGCCGCAGCGGTACGTACTCGTAGTCGCCGCGCGTGTTCACCGACCACTCGCGGGGGAACCCCGGCGCCCGACCGCCGGTCGCCGCTGGTCTGCGCATCTCGCCTCCTGCTGCTCGCCCGATCAGTACGCCGCCTGCAGGCCGTCCCCGAGGGCCGACACCAGGTAGACGACGCCGGAGGCGCTGTCGACGGCCATCGCGTCGGCCTGACGCACGGTGGTCAACCGCTGCCGCTCCACCGGGATTCCGGACGCCAGGTCGAAGCCGACGAGACCGTTGTCACCGGTCGTCGCGACCCAGGTCAGGTTGCGTGCGTCGTCGTATCCTACGGCGTACGGCCCGCCGGGCACCGGATACCGGACCCGCATGACGATGGGGTCGCCGTAGAAGGCGACGACGTCGCCGGAGCGGGTGTCGGTGACGAGGAACCGCCCGTAGTGGTCGACGGCCAGGTTGGTCGCGCCGTCGCCTGCGCGCAGCGCCACCCCGAGTGAGGCGTCGGGGACGTCGACGGTGGTCACCGACGACTGCGCGCGGTCGAGTGCGAGCACCTGGTCGTCCCGGCCTGGGCGCGGGTGCACCGCCATCGCGTCCACACGGACGAGCCCGCCGATGCGGGTCACCGGAGCCGCGGCGTTCGCGAGGTCGACGACGGTGACCTCACCCGTGGCGCTGCCGACGAGGACGCGGCCGTCGGACAGACGCGCCAGCGACGACGGCCGGGACACCGGTACCGATCGCGCGGTCACCGCGCCCGACGCGAGGTCGATGACGACGAGACGGTCTGCGGCGGCCCCGACGAGTACGCCGTCACGGTCTGCACCGAGGACGTCGACCGCGGTCGGCAGCGAGATCGTGCGCTGCGCAACAGGTCTGCGGGCGTCGGCGACCGAGTAGACCGACACCGACGTCCGGTCCGCACCGAGGACCGCGACCCGCCGGCCGCCGGCGTCCAGGACGATCGACGACGACGCCGGCGCGGGGACGACGGTCCCCGACGGCGCCTGCGTGCCCAGCGGAGGGGCCGCGAGCGGGGTCTGCGGCACGGTGGTCGCGACGTCGGGACGCGACGACCCGCCGCCGGAACCACAGGCGGCGAGCAGAGTCGTCGCCACGACGACCGCGACGGCCACGGCCGCACGCCGGGGGTGAACTGCCATGGCGTCCATAGTGCTGCACCCCTCGGGGGCCGCTGACCGGCGGCGTCGGAATGTCCGTGTCGTACGATCCTCGCCGTGACCGACGCGATGACGTGGACCCAGGCCATCGTCCTCGGGGCCGTGCAGGGCCTCACCGAGTTCCTCCCGGTCAGTTCTTCGGGGCACCTACGGATCGTGTCCGGCGTGTTCTTCGGCGACGACGCCGGTGCGTCGTTCACCGCCGTGACCCAGCTGGGCACCGAGGCGGCCGTGCTCCTCTACTTCCTCCGCGACATCGTGCGCATCGTGATCGCCTGGGCGCGCGGCCTCTTTTCGCCCGGCGAGCGCGGCCTGGACTACCGCATCGGCTGGTACGTGATCTTCGCCACCATCCCGATCGGCATCCTCGGGTTCGTCTTCAAGGACGAGATCCGTACGGGCGCACGGAATCTCTGGCTCATCGCCACGATGCTGATCGTGTTCTCCGGGGTCATCGTGCTGGCCGAGCGCTACGGCAGCCGTCGTCGTCCGATCGAGGAACTCACCCTGCGCGACGGCCTGACGATGGGTCTGGCGCAGTGTCTCGCCCTGATCCCCGGGGTGTCGCGCTCGGGAGCGACGGCCAGCGCCGGCCTCTTCCTCGGTCTCGAACGCGCAGCGGCGGTCCGGTTCTCGTTCCTGCTGGCGATCCCCGCGGTGACCGCCTCGGGTCTGTTCAGCCTTCCCGACGCCTTCCAACCGAGTGGTGAGGGTCTGCAGGCCTCCGGACCGCAGTTGTTGGTGGCGACGGTGATCGCGTTCGTCATCGGGTTCGCCTCGATCGCCTGGCTGCTCAAGTTCGTCGAGCGCCACTCGCTGAACTGGTTCGTCGGGTACCGCGTCGTGGTCGGCGTGATCGTGCTGATCCTGCTGTCGGCGGGCGTCGTCAGCGCCACCTGAGCCGTGCCGACGCGCGCCCCACGGGTGCCCGACGGCGGCGTCACCGCGCTATGCCTACTGTGAGTGCGTGACCGTCATCCTCCTGCGCCACGGGCGCTCGACCGCCAACACCTCGGGGGTGCTGGCCGGGCGTGGGGGAGGGGTCGACCTCGACGACACGGGCCGCTCCCAGGCCGATGCCGTGGTCGAGCGTCTCGCCGACGTCGTCGAACTCGTCGGCATCGTGCGCTCCCCGCTGCAACGGTGTGAGCAGACCGTCGAGCCGCTGGCCCGTGCACGCGGCATCGAGCCGGTCGTCGACGATCGGCTGGTCGAGGTGGACTACGGCTCATGGACCGGGCGCAAGATCACCGACCTCGTCGGTGAGGACCTGTGGAAGACGGTGCAGCAGCAGCCCTCGGCCGCGGTGTTCCCCGACGGCGAGGGCCTCGCCGACGTGCAGGCCCGCGCGGTGCGGGCGATCCGCGACCTCGACGCCCGCCTCGCCGGTGCCGACCGCTCGGGCGTGTGGGTCGCCTGCACCCACGGCGACGTCATCAAGGCCATCGTCGCGGACGCGATGGGGGTACACCTCGACTCGTTCCAGCGGATCGTCGTCGAGCCGTCGTCGATGAGCGTCATCCGCTACAGCTCCGCACGGCCCTACGTGCACGGGGTGAACTCGACGACGGGCCGCCCGCCGGTGCCGGTCCCGCCGCCGAAGCCCGCGGAGGGTGAGGCGGCCCCGACCGGTGACGACGCGGTGATCGGTGGATCGACCGGGACGGCGACGCAGGCGGTACGGCCATGATCGACCGGCTCGAAGAGGCAATAATCGACACAGAGCTCGATGCGGGCCAGCCAAGGACCACGAGCAGCGAGGAGGTGTGATGCCCAGGGCCATCCACGTCTTCCGGAGCCCGGACCGTTTCGTCGCCGGGACCGTCGGAACGCCCGGTGACCGCACGTTCTACCTGCAGGCCACCCACGAGGCGCGGGTCGTCTCGGTGCTGTTGGAGAAGCAGCAGGTGCAGATCCTCGCCGAGCGCATCGGGGCTCTGCTCGAGGAGATCCACCGCCGTTTCGGCACGCCGCTCCCGCCCGAGGACGACCACGTCGAGGACCTGCGTCCGCTGACGATGCCCGTCGACGCGGAGTTCCGGGTCGGGACCATGGGCCTGGGCTGGGATGCCGAGTCGGAGGCCGTCGTCGTCGAGCTGCTCGCGATCACCGAGGGCGACTTCGACGAGAGCGTCGTGCTCGACGACACCGAGGAGGGACCGGACGCCGTGCGGGTGTTCCTGTCCACCACCGCTGCACGGGAGTTCGCGGCCCGCTCGACGCGGGTGATCTCGGCCGGTCGCGAGCCGTGCCCGCTCTGCGGTCAGCCCCTCGACGCGACCGGTCACATGTGCGTGCGCACCAACGGTTTCAAGCGCGATGTCACGTTCGACAAGTCCCTCGACTTCGTCGACCCGGACGTCTTCGACGACCCGGACCTGAGGGAAGCGCTCGAGGAGGATCCCGACAGCGACGACGCGGACGACGATCCCGACGACCCGGGGCCCGCACGTCCATGACGTCGGCGTCCGACCGTCCCGACCCCGACTCGGGAGAGGACACCGCGACGCCCACGGACGTCATCACGCTGCTGAGCACCGGTGAGCTCGAACTCATCGGGCAGGTCCGCTCCGCCAGCAACGCCACCCTGGTGTGCGATGCCGTCCTCGGCGACGAGCGCCTGCGGTGCGTCTACAAGCCGGTCCGTGGCGAGCAGCCGCTGTGGGACTTCCCCGACGGGACGCTCGCCGGCCGCGAGGTCGCCTCGTACCGGATCAGCGCCGCACTGGGCTGGTCGGTCATCCCCGAGACCGTCCTGCGGGACGGGAAGTTCGGACCCGGGATGGTCCAGCGGTGGATCGACACACCCGAGCCGCGGGACGTCGTGCCCGACCGTCTCGACCTCGTCGACCTCTGCCCGGCCGACCTCGTGCCCGACGACTACCGGCGGATCCTCGAGGCCTACGACGCCCGCGGCGACGAGGTGACCCTCGTGCACGCCGACGACCCCCGCCTGCTGCGCATGGCCGTGCTGGACGTCGTCATCAACAACGCCGACCGCAAGGGCGGACACGTGCTCGAGGGCCTGGACGGCAACGTCTACGGCGTCGACCACGGGATCTGCCTGCACGTCGAGGACAAGCTGCGGACCGTGCTGTGGGGGTGGGCCGGGGAGGTGGTGCCCGCGCACCTCGTCGCCGACGTCGTGGGGCTCTGCGACGCACTGGCCGACGACACCACCGAGCTGTCGGTCGAGCTGTCGCAGCTCATCACGCCCGCCGAGGTCGCCGCGCTGCGCGAGCGCGCCGAGTTCCTCGTCGAGGTCCCCGAGATGCCCACGCCCGCCCGGTCGCGTCCGATTCCCTGGCCGGCCTTCTAGACCGTCGCAGCAGGTGACCGGGGCTGCGCACGGCCGCTGATCACGCCGGCAGCCGGCGACCATATGGTGGTGCCATGCAGTCGTGGTCGCGTGTCGAGGTCCGGTCGGTACCGGGCACAGGTCCCCAGCTCCGTCTCCACGACACCTCGGATGCGCAGGTCCGCCCCGTGACACCCGGGCAGACCGCCACGATGTACGTGTGCGGCATCACCCCGTACGACGCCACACACCTCGGCCACGCGGCGACCTACCTGACGTTCGACCTCATCCACCGCGTCTGGCTCGACGCCGGCCACGACGTCCGCTACGTCCAGAACGTCACCGACGTCGACGACCCGCTGTTCGAGCGGGCCGAGCGCGACGGCATCGACTGGCGCGACCTCGGCGAGCGGGAGACCCGCCTCTTCCGCGACGACATGGCCGCGCTGCGGGTGCTCCCGCCGCACCACTACACCGGTGCCGTCGAGTCGGTCGACGAGGTCGTCGAGCTCGTGGGCAAGCTCGTCGCCTCCGGCGCGGCCTACGTCGTCGACGACGCCGAACATCCCGACATCTACTTCCGCACCGACGCCACACCGCAGTTCGGCTACGAGTCGAACTACGACCGCGCCACGATGGAGGCCTTCTTCGCCGAACGTGGCGGCGACCCCGACCGCCCGGGCAAGCGCGACCCGCTCGACGCGCTCATCTGGCGTGCCGCCCGGGACGGCGAACCCTCCTGGGACTCACCGCACGGCCCGGGACGTCCCGGCTGGCACATCGAGTGCGCGGCGATCGCACTGAACCGCCTCGGTGCGCCGATCGACGTGCAGGGCGGCGGCAGCGACCTGATCTTCCCGCATCACGAGTTCTCCGCCGCCCACGCCGAGGCGGTCACCGGTGAGCGTCGTTTTGCCGGGCACTACGTCCACACCGGGATGATCGGTCTCGACGGCGAGAAGATGTCGAAGAGCCTGGGCAACCTGGTGTTCGTGTCGAAGTTGACCGCCGCGGGCGTCGACCCCGGGGCGATCCGGCTGGCCGTCTTCGCCGACCACTACCGCTCCGACCGCATGTGGACCGACGCCGTCCTCGACGCGGGCGTCGCCCGCCTGTCGCGGTGGCGCGACGCCGTGGCGCGGGGCACCGGACCCGATCCGGACGACGTCGTCCTGCGCCTGCGCACGCACCTCGCCGACGACCTCGACACCCCGAGGGCGCTCGCGGCGATCGACGGGTGGGTGACCGACGTCGAGCAGGGGATCGGGTCCGTGTCCGACGCCGGCGCGCGCGTCGCCGACGCGGTCGACGCGTTGCTCGGGGTCGAGCTGCGTTAAGTTCTCGTCGTGGCCCATCTCACCGAACTGGACCCCGACACCTCCGAGGGCGTGTGGACGGTGGTCACCCGCACCTCGACCTACCTCCTCGATTTCGAGGAGATGACCCTGCTGCGCGCGCCCGGTGTGGGTGGTCCGCCCCCCGGCGCCGACGGCGACGATCCCTGGGCGGTGAGCCAGCTGCGGCGCGACTCCGAGGACATCCCGCTGCTCGGGGTGAAGTCCTGCCGGATCGGTGAGTCCGCCCAGTTCTGGGTCCGCGCCGTCGAGGACCCCGACGTGCGCACGTGGCGCATCACCACGCCCGTCGTGTCGATCGAGCGGATCAGCTGAGTTCCGCGGTCACCCGCACCGCGACCCGGTCGCCGTCGACCCGGGCCGCGAACACCTCCAACGACCCGATGCCCTCGTCGGTGCACGAACCGTCGGTGAAGCGGAACCGGTACTGGTGCAACGGGCACACCACCGTCTCGGTGTCGATCTGACCGTCGGCGACCGGCCCGCCCCGGTGCGGACACACGGCCCCGGTGGCGCGCACCGTGCCATCGGTGAGGAGGAACACCGCCACCTGCCGGCCGTCGACCACGTAGGTGCGTCCCTCACCCGGAGTCAGGTCGCCGGTCGACCCGACGACGACCCAGCCGGGCGCGGTGTCGATGTCGGCGGTCATCGGGCCGGCACCGTCGGGAGGGGCAACAGCGGCAGGGCCGACGCGAACTGGGCCGGTGACCGTGGGGCCTCCCGCTCCCGCCACGGGTCGCGGTAGCCGGCGACAGCGGTCTCGATGCGCTCCTGCAGGCCGTCGACGATCCCGTCGCGGTCGTCGACGAGCACCGCACGCAGTTCCTCGACTCCGACGCGCGGCACCCACGCGTACGTGCGTTCCAGCCACCGCGCCTGCTCACGGTAGTACTGGATGAACAGGCCGATCAGTCGGATCACCTCGTCACCGGAGTCGACCGTGGCGAGCAGATCGCCCTTGCGCACGTGGGCCCCCGCCGCGCCTCCGACGTAGATCTCCCACCGGTCGGAGGCGGCTCCGCCGTCCCCGATCGCGACGGCCCCGATGTCCTTGCACAGGGCCTCGGCGCAGTTGCGGGGGCATCCGGTGACGGCGAGCTTGAGCTTCGCCGGCGTCTCGAGTCCCATGAACCGCTTCTCGACGGCGACGCCGAGTGCGGTCGAGTCACCGAGGCCGAACCGGCAGTAGTCGGTGCCGACACAGGTCTTCACCGTCCGCATGCTCTTGCCGTAGGCGTACCCCGACGGCATGTCGAGGTCGTCCCACACCTTCGGGAGGTCCTCCTTGCGCACCCCGAGCAGATCGATGCGCTGCCCACCGGTGATCTTCACCATCGGGACGGAGTACTTCTCGGCCACGTCGGCGATGCGCCGCAGCTGCGCCGGTGTGGTGACGCCGCCGGCGATCTGCGGGACCACCGAGAACGTGCCGTCGCGCTGGATGTTGGCGTGCACGCGGTCGTTGATGAACAGCGCGCCGCGTTCGTCGGTCCAGTCGGGGCCCCACACCACCCGCAGGAGCGAGGCCAACGGCATCTTCGCCGTCGCGTCCTCGCCGTCGGGCGCCAGCGCCGCGAACACCTCCGACACCGACCGCAGGTTCGAGGCGCGGATCGCGCCGATCAGTTCGGGCTTGGACATGGGGATGCACGCGACGTACCGGTCGATCTCGGGCGCGGCGGTCGAGGCCCCACCGGTCACGTGGGCGACGATGTCGCCGACGAGGCCCGTGCACGACCCGCAGCCCTTGCCGGCGCGGGTCGCGGCGGTCACCTCGCCGACGGTGGTCGCCCCGGCGCGCACGCAGGCGACGATCTTCCCCTTCGTGACGCCGTTGCAGTTGCAGACCTGCGCGTCGTCGGCGAGTTCCGCGGCCCCGGTGTCCGCACTCGGGGTGCCCATGTCGAACAGCATGCTGATGCGTTCTGCGGGCAGCGGGACCTTCTCGTCGAACGCCTGCGTCAGGAAGTTCGCCTTGCTGATGTCACCGAGCAGCATCGCCCCGATCAGCTTGTCGTCCCGGACCACGACGGATTTGTATGTGCCGCTGCGGGGTTCGTAGAACTGCACGAACTCGTCGTCGTCGCGCTCGGGACCCTGGACGCCCATGGCCGCTACGTCGACGCCGGCGACCTTCAGCTTCGTCGCCATCCGCGACCCGTGGTAGGTCGCCCGCGGGTTGGCGCCCGTGAGGACGTCGGCGAGCACGACGGCCTGTTCCCAGAGCGGCGCCACGAGCCCGTAGACCTCGCCGCGGTGCTGCGCGCACTCGCCGACCGCGAACACCGAACTCTCGTCCTCGCAGCGCATCTGGTCGTCGACGACGATCCCGCGTTCGATGACGAGTCCGGCGCGTCGCGCGAGGTCGACGTTGGGCCGGATGCCGGCGGTGATCACCACCATGTCGGCGTCGAGCTTCCCTCCGTCTGTGAAGGCGACACCTCTGACGTCCCCGTCGTCGTCCCGCAGGACGGCCGACGTGCGTCGCGACGTGTGCACCCCGACACCGAGCGACTCGATCTTGCGGCGCAGCACGCGACCGCCGCGCTCGTCGAGCTGTTGGTTCATCAGGTGACCGGGGGAGTGCACCACCTCGACCGCGACGCCCTGGGTCCGCAGTCCGTGGGCGGCCTCCAGGCCCAGCAGACCGCCGCCGACGACGACGGCCCGCGTCCCGTCGCGGGCGCCGGCCATCTGCAGCATGCCGTTGGTGTCGGCGATGGTCCGGAAGCCGAACACCCCGCGGGCGAGACGCCCGTCGGGCTCGCGCAGACCGTCCATGTTCGGGAAGTGCGTGAGACTCCCCGTCGCGACGACGAGGACGTCGTAGCCGATGACACGGTCGCTCTCACAGGTCACCGTCTTCGCGAACCGGTCGAGGGCCACCACCCGGTCCCCGGCGTGCAGGGTGATGCCGTTCTCGGCGTACCAGGCCATCGGGTTGAGCATGAGGTCGTCGTCGTCGAGCGACTGCTCACCGGCGAGGACGTGCGACAGCATGATGCGGTTGTAGTTCCCGTAGGGCTCGTCGCCGACCATCGTGATGTCGAACATCTCGCCGCCGCCGCGGGTGAGGATCTCCTCGACGGTCCGCGCCCCGGCCATCCCGTTGCCGACGACGACGAGCCGACGGCGTCCGCCGGTCAGAAGACCACCATCCCGAAGTCCACGACCATCTCGCCGGAGCACCCGGCCGGCGCGGCGAAGACCAGCTCCAGCGTCGAGTCGGGGTCGACGTCCTCGACGACCCGCAGCGGGATGTTGACCGCGCCCCGCGCGCCCATCGGGAACAGGCGCATCGTGCGGCCGTCGCACGTCAGCGCGACGTGCACCAGTTCATCCGACGAGTTGCCGCCGCGGAAGTAGAGCGGCTGGGCGGTGAGACCCGATGGCACGACGTACCGCAACGACGGGTGCAGCGGGGCCGGCGTGGCCAGGCCCGTGCCCGCGAAGGAGAACACGCCCTGCAGGAAGTGAGGTGTGGACATGCGCCCACCCTGCTGGCACGAGGTCAACCGGCCTTTGCCACGCCGTAACGGCTGGGTTGTCGGCAACTCACGCACCGCCGCCCGGCGGGGTGATGTGTGGCGGGCTCAGCCCCCGAAGGACCCCGGACCGCGTCGTCGGAGGTAGCGCTCGAACTCGGCGGCCAACGCATCGCCGTCGATCTTGCTCATCGCGTCCTCGACACTGACCTCGGCGTCGCCGCGCTCCTCGAGCCCGCGGACGTACTCGGCGATCTCCTCGTCGTCCTCGGTCATCTCGGTGACCGCCTGCTCCCACTCCTCGGCCTGCGCCGGCAGGTCGCCCAGGGGCACCTCGAGGTCGAGGACCTCCTCCACCCGGGAGAGCAGCGCGACGGTGGCCTTGGGGTTCGGCGGGGTCGACACGTAGTGCGGGACCGCGGCCCAGAACGACACAGCGGGGATGCCCTCGGCGACGCACAGGTGCTGCAGCACCCCGGTGATGCCCGTCGGACCCTCGTACCGGCTCTCCTGCAGGTTGTAGCTCAGGGCGGAGTCCTTGCTGTACGTGGTGCCCGTCACCGGCACCGGCCGCGTGTGGGGGGCGTCGGCCAGCAGCGCACCCAGGATGACCATCGTCTGCACGTCGAGGCGACGCGCGACGTCGATGATCTCCGCGCAGAACTGTCGCCAGCGCATGTTGGGCTCGATACCCCGCAGCAACACCACGTCGTGATCGGATCCGGGCGGGCTGCACCACGAGATCGAGGTCGCCGGCCACTCGATGCGTCGCGTCACCCCGTCCACCTGCTTTACGATGGGCCGGTTGACCTGGAAGTCGTAGTAGTCGTCGGAATCGATCTCGACGAGGGGGAGGGCATCCCAGATCAGCGCCAGATGTTCGACCGCGCCGCTGGCGGCGTCGCCGGCGTCGTTCCAGCCCTCGAAGGCCGCGACCAGGATCGGCGCCCGGAGTGTGGGCAGTGGGGACGACTGGTCAGCACTCACCGACCCAGCCTACGACCGATCACCGAAACGGAGCGAACTACCCTGAGCACCATGTCTGTCTCCACCGGAACCGACTCGTACGACTCGGCGTTTCTCGACGCCCTGGGCAAGCGCGTCCTCATCGGCGACGGGGCCATGGGGACGATGCTGCAGGCCGCCGACCTGACCCTGGACGACTTCCGGGGCCTCGAGGGCTGCAACGAGATCCTCAACGTCACCCGTCCGGAGGTGCTCGCGGACATCCACCGCGCCTACTTCGAGGCCGGTGCCGACGCGGTGGAGACCAACACCTTCGGGTGCAACCTCTCCAACCTCGGCGACTACGACATCGCCGACCGCATCCGCGAGCTCGCCCGCGAGGGTGTGGCCATCGCCCGCGGCGTCGCCGACGAGATGGGTCCGTCCGACGACGGCATCCCGCGCTTCGTGCTCGGCTCCGTCGGTCCGGGGACCAAGCTCCCGAGCCTCGGTCACACGACCTACTCGGTGATCCGCGACGCCTACATGGAGTGCGCGCTCGGGATGATCGAGGCCGGCGCGGACGCGATCCTCGTCGAGACCTCCCAGGACCTCCTGCAGGTGAAGGCGGCCGTGGTGGCCGCCCGTCGCGCGATGGAGAAGCTCGGCCGGCGCGTCCCGGTGATCTCGCACGTCACCGTCGAGACCACCGGCACCATGCTGCTCGGCTCCGAGATCGGCGCCGCGCTCGCGTCGATCGAACCGCTCGGCATCGACCTGATCGGCCTCAACTGCGCCACCGGCCCGGCCGAGATGAGCGAGCACCTGCGGTACCTGTCGCAACACGCCCGCATCCCGGTGTCGGTCATGCCGAACGCCGGCCTCCCGCAGCTCGGCCCGAACGGCGCCGAGTACCCCCTGGGCGCCGACGAACTCGCCGACGCACTGACCGGTTTCGTCGGGGACTACGGGCTGTCCTTCGTGGGCGGCTGCTGCGGCACCACCCCGGACCACATCCGGGCCGTCGCCGACGCGGTCAAGACCGCGCCCCGCGGCACCCGCACCCCGGACCACGAGCCCGAGATCGCGTCGCTCTACGCGGCTGTCCCGTTCGAGCAGGAGAACAGCTTCCTCATGGTGGGGGAGCGCACCAACTCGAACGGGTCGAAGGCGTTCCGCGAGGCCATGCTGGCCGGCGACCACCAGAAGTGCCTGGACATCGCGAAGGACCAGACCCGCGACGGCGCGCACATGCTCGACCTCAACGTCGACTACGTCGGCCGCAACGGCGCCGAGGACATGACGGCCCTCGCGTCGAAGCTCGCCACCTCCTCGACGCTGCCGATCATGCTCGACTCGACCGAGCCCGACGTCCTGCGTGCCGGTCTCGAGGCGCTCGGTGGACGCTGCGCGGTGAACTCGGTCAACTACGAGGACGGCGACGGACCCGACTCGCGGTTCCAGAAGATCATGGAGCTCGTCGTCGAACACGGCGCCGCGGTGGTCGCGCTGACCATCGACGAGGAGGGCCAGGCGCGCACCGCGGACTGGAAGGTCCGCGTGGCCGAACGCCTCATCGAGGACATCACCACCAACTGGGGCCTGACCGACGAGGACATCATCATCGATGCCCTCACCTTCCCCATCTCGACCGGTCAGGAGGAGACCCGCCGCGACGGCATCGAGACGATCGAGGCGATCCGGCGGATCAAGAAGTCCCACCCGCACATCCACTTCACGCTGGGCATCTCGAACATCTCGTTCGGCCTGAACCCCGCGGCACGGCAGGTGCTGAACTCGGTGTTCCTGCACGAGTGCGTTCAGGTCGGGTTGGACACCGCGATCGTGCACGCGTCGAAGATCCTGCCGATGGCGCGGATCCCCGACGAGCAGCGCGAGGTCGCGCTCGACCTCGTCTACAACCGTCGCGGTACCGAGGGCGTCCGCAGCGAGGGCGACGAGAACTACGACCCGCTGCAGACCCTCATGGGCCTGTTCGAGGGCGTCTCGGCGGCCTCGGCGCGTGAGACGCGCGCGGAGGAACTCGCCAAGCTGCCGCTGTTCGAGCGCCTCGAGCAGCGCATCGTCGACGGGGAGCGCAACGGCCTCGAGGCCGACCTCGACGAGGCGATGACCCAGGTCCCGCCGCTGAGGATCATCAACGAGACGCTGCTGTCGGGCATGAAGACCGTCGGCGAGCTGTTCGGCTCCGGTCAGATGCAGCTCCCGTTCGTGCTGCAGTCGGCCGAGGTCATGAAGACCTCGGTGGCGCACCTCGAGCCGCACATGGAGGCCTCCGACGAGGACGGCAAGGGTCGCATCGTGCTGGCCACGGTCAAGGGCGACGTCCACGACATCGGCAAGAACCTCGTCGACATCATCCTGAGCAACAACGGCTACGAGGTCGTCAACATCGGCATCAAACAACCGATCGCGACGATCCTCGAGGTGGCCGAGGACAAGCGTGCCGACGTGATCGGCATGTCCGGGCTGCTGGTGAAGTCCACGGTGGTGATGAAGGAGAACCTGCAGGAGATCAACGCCCGCGGGCTCGCCGAGAACTACCCCGTGCTGCTCGGCGGGGCCGCGCTGACGCGCTCCTACGTCGAGAACGACCTCACCGAGACCTACGAGGGCGACGTCCACTACGCACGCGACGCGTTCGAGGGTCTGCGTCTCATGGACGAGATCATGACGACCAAGCGCGGCGGGTCCACCACCGTCGACCCGGAGGCGAAGGCGGCCGCCGACGCGAAGGCGGCCGAGCGCAAGGCGCGCCACGAGCGGTCGGCGCGCATCGCGGCCAAGCGCAAGGCGGAGCAGACGCCGGTCGAGGTCCCGTCGCGCTCGGATGTCGCCGCCGACAACGAGATCCCGGTGCCTCCGTTCTGGGGGACACGCATCGTCAAGGGCATCCCGGTCGCCGATTACCGCGGTCTGCTCGACGAGCGCGCGCTGTTCCTCGGCCAGTGGGGCCTGCGCGGTGCCCGGGGCGGCGACGGCCCCAGCTACGAGGAGCTCGTCGAGACGGAGGGTCGGCCCCGCTTCCGCGAGTGGATCGACCGCCTGTCGACGGCGAACATCCTCCAGCACGCGGCCGTCGTCTACGGGTACTTCCCGGCGGTGAGCGAGGGCGACACCGTCCACGTGCTCACCGCACCGGACCCCGACGCCGAGATCCGCTTCAGCTTCGACTTCCCACGTCAGCAGCGGTCGCGGTTCCTGTGCATCGCCGACTTCATCGCGTCGCGGGACCGCGCCCGCGAGCTGGGTCGGGTCGATGTGCTGCCGTTCCAGCTGGTCACGATGGGTCAGCCGATCGCCGACTTCGCCAACGACCTGTTCGCGAAGGACGCCTACCGCGACTACCTCGAGGTGCACGGCATCGGCGTGCAGCTCACCGAGGCGCTCGCGGAGTACTGGCACCAGCGGGTGCGGTCGGAGCTGACGTTCGACGGCGGGTCGGTGGCCTCGGACGACCCGGACTCGCCGCAGGGCTTCTTCGACCTCGAGTACCGCGGTGCGCGGTACTCCTTCGGGTACGGCGCCTGCCCGGACCTCGAGGACCGCGCGAAGATGATCGAGTTGCTCGAGCCCGGTCGCATCGGCGTGGAACTCTCGGAGGAGCTGCAGCTGCATCCCGAGCAGTCGACGGACGCCTTCGTCCTGCACCACCCCGAGGCAAAGTACTTCAACGTCTGAGCCGGTTCACGGCGGGCTGGGAGGCCGCTGACACGGACCTCCCAGCCTGACCGGTCAGTGTGTGGGGTATGACCGCTGTGCTCGCCGACCCGGCCCCCGCGACCGACACCCGCGTCGACCGGTGGTCGGTGATCACCCATCCGCCGCGAGTGCTGCGGTGGGCTGTGGTCGCCGCGGTCCTCGTCGTCGCCCTCGCGGTGCGGTGGCAGTTCGTCCACGTCGAGACCATGGACTACCGGGCGTTCCTCAGCCGCTGGTACGACGTGCTCGACCAGCAGGGTTTCGAGGCCTTCCGTTCCCGCTTCGCCGACTACAACTATCCCTACCTCTACCTGCTCTACGGGCTGACCTGGCTGCACGTGCCGTCGCTCGTCGGGATCAAGGCGCTGTCGATCGCGGCCGACATCGTCCTCGCCACCGTCGCGGCGCGGATCGTGGCGCTCCGCTCGACGAATCGCTGGGTACCTCTGGGCGCGTTCGCACTGGTGCTGTTCCTGCCGTCGGTGATCGCGAACAGCGCGTGGTGGGGGCAGGCCGACGGCATCTACACCGCCTGTGCGCTCGGCGGGGTGCTGTTCCTGCTGCGGGCCGGGCGGGGCCACCGTCGCCGCAACGCGGTGATCGCGTGTGCGCTCGTCGGCCTCGCGCTGTCGTTCAAGCTGCAGGCCGTGTTCGTCTTCCCGGTCCTCGCGTGGCTGGTCCTCCGACGACGGGTGCCCTGGTACGCGCTGCTGATGATCCCGGTGGTCTACGTCGCGCTCGATGTGCCCGTACTGATCGCCGGTGCCCCCTGGCGGGAGGTCTTCTCGGTCTATCTGGACCAGACGGACTCCTACCGGCAACTGACTCTGGGCGCGGCGAACCTGTACCAGCTGATCCCGCTGTCCGGTGACGTGACCTGGGTGGCGTACACAGGCATCGCCGCCGCGGTCGTCCTCGTCGCCGGGTTCCTGGTCTGGTCGGCGGTCCGACGCCCACCGGTGACGGACGTGTCGATCCTCGTGGTCGCGACGGCGTCGGCGATCGTGGTGCCGTTCCTGCTGCCCGCGATGCACGACCGGTACTTCTACGCCGCGGAGATCCTGAGCGTCGTCGCGGCATTCTTCCTCCCGCTGCGCTATGCGGTGGTCCCGCTGCTGGTGCAGGCGTCCGCGATCGGTGTCTATCACTCGTCACTGACCGGGGACCAGGGCGGGATGCGTGCCGGCGGTGGGGGATTCGACGGCGGCGGTGGTCCCCGGGCCGGCGGCGGGGGAGGACCGCGGGACGGGTTCCGACCCGGCGGGCTCCGACCCGGGACCGGCGGTGCGGAACCGGGGCGGGGCGGCGGTGCCGGGTCGGCGGGGTACACGTCCGGCCGCGGCGACACCGCTCTCACCGTCTACGCGTCGATGATGGCGTTCGCCGCGGCCGGGGTGGTGGTCGCGCTCCGTCGGGTGGTGCGTCGTCAGCCCGCCGCGACCGGGTCGTCCGACGCCTCGGTGCGGCCGTCCGGCGCCTGAGCGACGACGAAGTCGCGACCGCGCACCAGCAGCAACGCACACACGCCCCCCACGACGGCGACCGCGGCGCTGACCACGAACAGGGTGTCCATGCCGTCGGCGAACGCGGCCCTCACCGCATCGGCGACGACGGCCCGCTGGTCGGCGGGAAGGGCGCCGATCAGACGACCCGCCGCACCGTCGTGCACGGCGTCGGCGAGTTCACCTGCGCGCGAACGCACGTCGCTCGATCCCGCCAGGGTCGACTCCAGCGACGACCGCACCCGGGCCGCGAACAGCGAACCGTAGACCGCGATGCCGACGGCGATGCCCACCTGGCGGCAGGTGTTGTTGACGCCGGACGCCATCCCGGAGCGGTGGTGGTCGACCACACCGACCGCGGTCGAGGCGAGCGGCGGGTTCACCAGTCCGCTGCCGACTCCGGCGACGACGAACCCCAGCGCGAGGTGGGTCCAGGACGAGCCCCCGTCGAGGCCGGCACAGAGGGCCAACCCGACGCCGACGAGCAGCAGGCCCGGCCCGATCAGCCAGCGCGCAGGCAGCGTGTGCGCGAGGCGACCGGACAGCGTCGCGACCACCATCGTCGCCCCGGAGATCAGCACCAGCCGCAGTCCCGCCTCCAGCGAGGAGTACCCGAGCCCGTCCTGCAGGTAGAGCACGACGTAGAGCAGCATCGCGAACAGCGAGCCGTTCATCGCGAACGCGGCGAGGGATCCGCCGACGAACGTCGGTGTGCGGAGCAGGGACAGGTCGAACATCGGTTCGCGCACGGTCTTCTCGACCGCCACGAACGCGACGAGCATCAGCGCGCCGATCACGAACGACCACACCACGACCGGATCACCCCATGACCGGCTGCCCGTCTCGATGAACCCGAACACGACGGCGAGCAGACCCACCGTCAGCGTGGCGACGCCCAGGATGTCGACGCGCCGGGGATGTTCGGCGCGGGACTCCGTGATGACGCGCGTTCCCCACAGCGCGAGCAGGCCCACGGGCAGGTTGACGAGGAAGATCCACCGCCACGACAGACCCGTGGTCAACACGCCGCCCAGGATCGGGCCGAGCGCGGTCGCCACGCCCGTGACCGCACCCCACGCGCCGAACGCGACGCCGCGGGCGCGGCCCTGGTAGAGCACAGACAGCAGGGCCAGGGAGGTCGCGAACAGCATCGCGCCGCCGACCCCCTGGATCGCACGGGCGGCGATGAGCAGGACTGGATCGCCCGCCAGCCCGCACAGCACCGACGCCGCGGTGAACACCGCCAGGCCGACGGCGAACACCCGACGCCGTCCCACACGGTCGGCTATCGACCCGGCGGTCAGGAGAAGGGAGGCGAGGGCGAGCGCATACGCGTCGGTCACCCATTGGAGCTGGTCGAAGCCGGCCCCGAGGGACCGCTGGATGTCGGGGAGCGCGACCACGACGATGGTCACGTCCAACAGGAACATGAAGGTGGCGGTACACACCACGGCCAGGGGCCACCACGTGCGGGACATCGTCGAACCTCTCGATCGGGGACGCGAACGCGCAGAGCATCGACCGCGACCCGCCTCGCAGTCGCTTCCCGGGGCTTTCCGCGTACGATCGCCTCGATGAGCGCAGAGTCGGCGTCCGGATCCGTCTTCATGGACCCCGTCGACGAACAGATCGTGCACGCGCTCCAGATCGCACCGCGCGTGGGGTTCGCCCGGCTCGGGGAGGTTCTCGGGATCGGGGAGACCACCGCGGCCCGGCGGTACCGCCGGCTGCGACGCAGCGGACTGGTGCGGGTGACCCTCGCCGTCGACCCCGCGGCGCTCGGCCTCACCGTCTGGCACGCCCGGATCCGCTGCCGCCCCGAGGGCGCGGAGGTGGTCGCCGAGGCCCTCAGCCGGCGTGACGACGTGTCGTGGGTGGCCGTCGACGCGAGTGGGTGGGAGGTGACGTGCTCGGTCCGGTCGACCGCCGGGGACGAGGCGCAGCGCCTCATCACCCGTCAGCTGCCGAAGTCACAGTCCGTGCTCGACGTCGAGGTGGCGGCTCTGCTGCACACCTATGTCGGTGGCAGTGCCACCGACTGGGCGGCGTGGTCGTCGCCGCTGTCCACGGCGCAACAGGAGGCTCTGGCCGCGGAGGTCCCACCGCGCGCCTCGTCCACCGACGCCGCGACGACCGTCCACGCGGACGACCGCCCGCTGCTGGACGCGCTCGCACGGGACGGACGGACCCCGTATGCCGCACTCGCCCGGTTGACCGACAGCACCCCGGGTCGGGTCCGGCGCCGTGTGGAGGCACTGCTGTCCGCGGGCATCACCTACTTCGACGTGGACGTCGCCACTGCCGCGTCCGGGATCCGCACCGTCGTCGCACTGTGGCTGACGGTGACCCCGGGGTCACTCGCAAATGTCGGCGCAGCTCTCGCCCGGCACCCGCACGTTCCGTTCGCGGCCGCCGTCACCGGCCGTCACAACCTCACCGCGTCGCTCGCCACCCGCGGGTTCGGCGACGTGTACGACACGATCACGACCACGCTCGCCGACCTCGACGGCATCGTCGGCTACGAGGTCGTGCCCGTCGGCCGTCGCATCAAGTTCGCCGACGCCCGTGTCGTGGGTGACCGCCTGGCGCCACCCGAGCCCGCCCGCGGTCAGCGGGCCCGGCGGTAGTCGACGATCCGGACGCCGGAGGAGAACGACTCCTCGCCCTCGACCGTCCACGGTCCGGGGCCGGGACCGGCGAACAGCGGCCGACCTCCGTCGCCGATCACGACCGGGTTCACCTTCAGGACCATCCGATCGATCTCGTCCCGCAGCGCCGACGCGAGCACACCACCCCCGCACAACCAGATGTCGGCGTCCGACGGCCGCCGCTTCGCGTCACGGACGGCCGCCACAGGATCGGCGGTCACCTCGACGTCGGGACCCACCGGCGGCGCGGAGCGGGACACCACGATCTGCCGCAGGTGCGGGTACGGGCTGAGCAGACCGTGGGGTACGCCGACACCGTGGGTGGCGCGCCCCATCACGACGGTGTCGAACACGTCGAGCGCGGGGGTCAGCCCCATCGCGGCCAGTGCCGGCGCGGGCAGCGCGTCGCGGAACCGTCCGGTGATCGACGCCATGTGGTCACCCTCGACCGGGAACATCGAGAAGTCACCGTCCGCCGCGGCGATGCGGCCGTCGAGCGAGACGGCGACGTAGTAGACGAGGTCGGGGCGGCCGTCGGGCATGGATCACTTCTACCGTCCCGGCGGGCGGGGACGGCGACGGCACGTCGGTAGGCAAGGATGGGACATCATGAGCACCCTGCCGCGCGCCGTCCTGTGGGACATGGACGGAACCCTTCTCGACTCGGAGAAGCTCTGGGACGTGGCGATGGCCGACCTGGCGACGCGGCTCGGCACGACGATGACCCCTGAGCTGCGACAGTCGACCCTCGGGAACTCGATGGTCGACGCGCTGAACCGACTGTTCGACGCCGCCGGTGTCCCCGATGCCGACCGTGACCACGACCGCGAGGCCCAGTGGCTGCGCGACCGGGTGACCGAGCTGTTCGCCGACGGGATCCCGTGGCGACCGGGCGCCCGCGACGCGCTCGACACGGTGGCCGGGCTCGGGATCCCGATGGCGCTGGTCACGAACACCGAGCGGGTCATCACCGAGAAAGCGCTGCCCACCGTCGGCGCCGAACGGTTCGCGGCCACGTTCTGCGGCGACGAGGTGCCCAGCGGGAAGCCGGCCCCCGACCTCTACCTCGCCGCGTCCGCGTACCTGGGCGTCGCCCCGTCGGCGTGTCTCGTCGTCGAGGACTCGCCGACCGGCTCCGCCGCCGCGGCCGCGGCCGGGTGCCCCACGCTGGTCGTCCCCTCCGACGCGCCCGTGGCCGCCGCCGAGGGTCGTGTGCTGCGCGACAGCCTCGTCGGACTCGACGCCGAGACCCTCGCCGAGGTCTTCGGGCTCGCCGGCGGCGTGGCCGACCCCGACGCCGGCGGCGTGGCCGACACCGCACCCGTGGGAGACTGAGCCACCGTGAAGACCTTCGACGAGCTGTTCGCCGAGCTCTCCGACCGCGCCGCGACCCGACCGGAGGGCAGCGGGACCGTCGCCGCGCTCGACAAGGGCGTGCACCACCTCGGCAAGAAGATCGTCGAGGAGGCCGGCGAGGTGTGGCTGGCCGCGGAGTACGAGTCCGACGAGTCGCTGTCGGGGGAGATAAGTCAGTTGCTGTACTGGCTGCAGGTCGTGATGATCAGTCGCGGCCTGACACCGGCCGACGTGTACCGACACCTGTAGGGGTCTGTCCGACCCCGGCCCCAGCCGACACCCCGATCACGAACGAACGAGAGAACGATGCTGCGCGTAGCCGTCCCGAACAAGGGCGCGTTGTCGGAGGCGGCCGCCGCCATCCTGGCCGAGGCCGGGTACCGACGGCGCACCGACGCCAAGGACCTGACGGTCCTCGACTCGGCCAACGACGTCGAGTTCTTCTTCCTGCGTCCGAAGGACATCGCGATCTACGTCGGTTCCGGCGAACTCGACCTCGGCATCACCGGTCGCGACCTGGCATGGGAGTCGCAGGCGCCCGTGGTGGAACGCCTCGCGCTCGGGTTCGGGGCATCGACGTTCCGCTACGCCGGACCTGCCGAGACCCCCTTGACGGTCGACGATCTCGCGGGCAAGCGCATCGCGACGTCGTTCGGGAACATCGTCGCCGCCGACCTCGCCAAGCGGGGGATCGGCGCCGAGATCATCCGTCTCGACGGTGCGGTCGAGATCTCCATCGCGCTCGGTGTCGCGGACGCGGTCGCCGACGTGGTCGGGTCCGGCCGCACCCTGCGGCAGCACGGTCTCGTGGCGTTCGGTGACGTGATGTGCGAGTCGGAGGCGATCCTCATCCACGGCGCCGACAAGGAACCGTCCGCTGCGGCCGCCGGGCTCATCGCGCGTGTACAGGGCGTCGTCGTGGCCCAGCAGTACGTGATGATGGACTACGACTGCCGCAAGGACCTCCTCGACGACGCCGTCGCCATCACCCCGGGCCTCGAGTCGCCGACCATCGCGCCGATGGCCGACGAGAACTGGGTCGCAGTGCGCGCCATGGTCCCGCGGTCGGGGCACCAGGCCGTGATGGACGAGCTCTCCGCGCTCGGCGCCAAGGCGATCCTCGTCACCGACATCCGCTCCTGCCGCTTCTGACCGGTCAGGGCTGTCGGGCGATCAACACCGTCTGCGACGACCGTCCGACGCGCCCGGACCCGTCGAACAGGTCCGCGCCGGTGTAGCCGTACCCGTCGGGGCCGGCGACGAGCTGCGCGTCGATGCCGACCCAGTCACCGACGGGGCAGCGGACCAGGTGGATGGTGGTGTCGGTGTTCATCCACTGCCACTCCCTGGCCGACAGCCGACTGCCGAGGCCGTTCGCGACGTCGACCACACAGCAGAACCGCGCGTACGGGCCTACGTCCTCGCCCGCGATCAGCGGGTACCGCGGGCGCAGCCACGTCGGGCCGGGGTCGTGGACACCGACGACGTCGACCGCGGCGATGAAACCGGTGTGGCCCCAGCCCTGGTCGATCCACTCGGCCGGGCGGTCGTCACCCGCACCGGACGGTGCATCGGTCGCCGTCGTCGACGGGGTGGCGATGCCGGCGGTGTCTCCGGTCGCCAGCACCCACGCCGACGCACGCGCGGCGGTACGGAAACCGCCATCCGGTGCACGCACGTCCAGCACGGCCTCGACGAGGGAGATCCGACGGCCCGGCCGGACGATGCGCGCCCGCACCCGGTTCTCCTCGAGCCCGACGGCACCGAGGATGTCGATCGTGATGCGTGAGACGGCCGCGCCGGCGGGAACACCGATCCGCTCGATCGCCCACACCAGCAGCGCCGACGGCGGACCACCGTGCTGCAGCGTGTCCGCCCACACGCTCACCGTGTGCTCGGTGGGCTGGACGTGCGTCCACCCGTCGTCCTCACCGAGCGGTGTGTAGAACGACGGCCCGGCGGGCTCGGTCACGGGGTGACGCGGTCGGCTGCGGTGTCCTCGCGCGGCGCCGCCGGCCAGCCCGGGTAGTCCGGGACGGAGCCGCCGAACTCGGGACAGAACGCCTTGTGGTCGCAGAACCGGCACATGGACGAGCGCTTCGGACGGAAGTCCCCGGTGGCACCGGCGTCGAGGATCGCACGCCAGATCGCGGTGAGGGTGCCCGCGAACCGTTCGAGTTCCTCGCGGTCGGGCGTGTAGCGCAGTTGCTGTCCGTCGGCGAGGTACATCAGCTGCAGACGGTGGGGGACCACGCCCCGCAGCCGCAGGATCGCCAGTGCGTAGAACTTCATCTGGAAGAGGGCCCGCGCCTCGAACGACTCGCCCGGGGCCCGGCCGGTCTTGTAGTCCACGACACGGATCTCACCGGTCGGCGCGACGTCCACACGGTCGACGAAGCCGCGGAGCGCCACGTCGTCGGCGAGGTCGACCTCGACCCGGAGCTCACAGCTCTGCGCGTCGAACGCGGTGGGGTCCTCCATGCGGTAGTAGGTCTCGATCAGCCGGTGGGCGTCGGCTAGGAACCCGGCGACGCCCTCGGCGGGGACGAGGTCCCGCATCTCGGGCTCTTTCTCGCACAGCGCATCCCACGCCGCGTCGACGAGATCGTCGGCGGTCTCCCGCGTCCGCAGCCGCGCCGGGAGGTCGAAGAGGTGCTCGAGGGCCGAGTGCACCACCGTGCCGCGGACCTGGGCCGTCGTCGACGGTTCGGCGAGGCGGTCGATGGCGCGGTAGCGGTAGAGCAGCGGGCACTGCTTGAAATCGGCCGCACGCGACGGCGACAGGGCCGGTCGACGGGGCACGGGCGGTGGGTCACCGATGGCGGTGGGGCAGGAGGGGATCTCCCGGCCGGCCGGGACGAACGGCACGGCGTCGTCGGGACGGGTCACCGTCGGTGCAGGGTCGCCGCAGATCACGTCGCTCACACCTGGCAGGGTAAGCCCGGTGTACGACAGAGGCGGGGAGGCGCGATGACGCACGATCCCGCCTTCGCCGTCGGTGACCGCGTCCAGCTCACCGACACCAAGGGCCGCAAGTTCACCGTCCACCTCGAGCCGGGGAAGTCGTTCTTCACCCACCACGGGGGGATCGCGCACGACGACCTGATCGGCGCCGACGAGGGCAGCATCGTCTCCTCCACCGGCGGCGCCCAGTACCTCGCGCTGCGGCCCCTGCTCGTCGACTACGTGCTGTCGATGCCCCGCGGTGCGCAGGTCATCTACCCCAAGGACGCCGCGCAGATCATCACCGAGGGCGACATCCACCCGGGCTGCACCGTCCTCGAGGCGGGCGCGGGGTCCGGTGCGCTCACCTGTTCGCTGCTGCGTGCGGTCGGGCCCGAGGGGCGCGTCCTGTCCTACGAGGTCCGTGACGACCACGCGGAACACGCCGTCCGCAACGTCGAGACGTTCTTCGGTGGCCGCCCCCCGAACTGGGAGCTGACCGTCGCCGACATCCGGGAGCACCCCGCCGCCGAGCGTCCGGAGAAGGTCGACCGCGTCGTGCTCGACATGCTCGCGCCCTGGGAGACGCTGGACGTGGTCGCCGAGACCATCCGGCCCGGCGGCGTCCTCATCGTCTATGTGGCAACCGTCACACAGCTGTCACGGGTGGTCGAGGGCCTGCGTGAGCAGGAGTGTTGGACCGAACCGCGCGCGTGGGAGTCCCTGGTGCGCGACTGGAACGTCGTGGGTCTGGCCGTCCGCCCCTCCCACAAGATGCAGGGCCACACCGCGTTCCTGGTCACGGCCCGGCGTCTCGCACCGGGCACGGTCACGCTGCGCCCGGCGCGGCGGCCCAGCCGCGGCTGACCCGTCCCGCCCGCCAGGCGTCGCCGTTCCCGGACTGTCCAGCATGCGGGACGGTCCGGCGGGTCCGCGCCTGCCTGCCCCGCGCACATCGACGCACGCCGGTAGCGTGGAAGGACGGTGAGCCCGATTGCGCCTCACCGGCGAGAGGAGTCAGCAATGACCGAATCCGACCGTCGTGACAACGCCCGTCCCGAGAACGCCGCGGACCGCGCGGGTCGCACCGGACACGGCCGTGTCCCCATCCCCGACACCGGTGGCCTCGACCGCCCCGTGAGCGGTGATCTCCAGGAGCGCGTCGACACGCTGACGGCCCGCAACGCCAAACTGCTCGACACCCTCAAGGACGCGCGCCAGCAGTTGCTCGCGCTGCGCGAGGAGGTCGACCGTCTCGGACAGCCGCCGAGCGGCTACGGCGTGCTCCTCGCCACCTACGAGGACTCGACCGTCGACGTCTTCACCTCCGGTCGCAAGATGCGACTGACCGTCTCGCCCAACATCGACGTCGAGGTGCTGCGCCGCGGTCAGACGGTGCGTCTGAACGAGGCCCTCACCATCGTCGAGGCCTGCGACTTCGACACCGTCGGCGAGATCAGCACCCTGCGCGAGGTGCTGGGCACCGGTGACCGCGCCCTCGTCGTCGGCCACGCCGACGAGGAGCGCGTCGTGTGGCTCGCCGAGCCGCTGATGGGTGAGGTGGACGGTGAGGACGGCAAGCGCGCACTGCGCCCCGGCGACTCGCTGCTCATCGACACCAAGGCCGGATTCGCGTTCGAGCGCGTCCCCAAGGCCGAGGTCGAGGACCTCGTGCTGGAAGAGGTGCCGGACGTCGGCTACGAGGACATCGGTGGCCTCGGTCGTCAGATCGAGCAGATCCGCGACGCCGTCGAGCTGCCGTTCCTGCACAAGGACCTGTTCCGCGACTACTCGCTGCGTCCGCCGAAGGGCGTCCTGCTGTACGGCCCTCCCGGGTGCGGCAAGACGCTCATCGCCAAGGCCGTGGCCAACTCGCTGGCGAAGAAGATCGCCCTTGCCCGCGGCGACGACGCCCGCGAGGCCAAGTCGTACTTCCTCAACATCAAGGGCCCGGAGCTGCTCAACAAGTTCGTCGGCGAGACCGAGCGGCACATCCGCCTGATCTTCCAGCGGGCACGTGAGAAGGCGTCCGAGGGCACCCCGGTGATCGTGTTCTTCGACGAGATGGACTCGATCTTCCGCACCCGCGGTTCGGGCGTCTCCTCCGACGTCGAGACCACCGTCGTCCCGCAGCTGCTCAGCGAGATCGACGGCGTCGAGGGCCTGGAGAACGTCATCGTGATCGGCGCCTCCAACCGCGAGGACATGATCGACCCCGCGATCCTGCGTCCGGGTCGCCTCGACGTGAAGATCAAGATCGAGCGTCCCGACGCCGAGTCGGCGATCGACATCTTCTCGAAGTACCTCGTGGAGGACCTCCCGATCCACGCCGACGACATCCAGGAGTTCGGCGGCGACCGCGGCGCCTGCATCGCGGCGATGATCGAGCGGGTCGTCGAGCGGATGTACGCCGAGAACGAGGACAACCGGTTCCTGGAGGTCACCTACGCCAACGGCGACAAGGAGATCATGTACTTCAAGGACTTCAACTCCGGCGCGATGATCCAGAACGTCGTCGACCGGGCGAAGAAGTACGCGATCAAGTCGCAGCTGGACACCGGTGCGCCGGGGCTGCGGGTGCAGCACCTGTTCGACTCGATCCTCGACGAGTTCGCCGAGAACGAGGACCTGCCCAACACCACGAATCCCGACGACTGGGCCCGCATCTCGGGCAAGAAGGGGGAGCGGATCGTCTACATCCGCACCCTGGTCACCGGCAAGAGCGCCGGCGCGAGCCGCGCGATCGACACGGAGACGAACACCGGCCAGTACCTCTGACCGACCCCGTCCTCGACCCCGACGCCGACCCGTCCACCGATCACGGACGGGTCGGCGTCGGCCGTCGACGGGCGTGACGCCTACGCTCGAGCACGTGCAGCGCATCATCGGAACCGAGGTCGAGTACGGCATCTCGGCCCCCAACGACCCGGGCGCCAACCCCATCATGACCTCCACGCAGGCGGTGCTCGCCTACGCCGCCGCCGCGGGTGTCCCGCGCGCCAAGCGCACGCGGTGGGACTACGAGGTGGAGTCGCCGCTGCGCGATGCGCGCGGCTTCGACCTGGGTCGGTCGTCGGGTCCGGCCCCGATCATCGACGCCGACGAGGTCGGCGCGGCGAACATGATCCTCACCAACGGTGCGCGACTCTACGTCGACCACGCCCACCCCGAGTACTCCGCCCCCGAGGTCACCGACCCGATGGACGCGGTGATCTGGGACAAGGCGGGGGAGCGGGTGATGGAGGCCGCCGCACGCCACGTCGCGAGCGTGCCCGGCGCCCCTCGACTGCAGCTGTACAAGAACAACATCGACGGCAAGGGCGCGTCGTACGGCACGCACGAGAACTACCTGATGGCGCGCGACACCCCGTTCACCGCGGTGATCGGCGGTCTCACGCCGTTCTTCGCGACGCGCCAGGTGTTCACCGGCTCGGGACGCGTCGGCATCGGACAGTCGGGGGACGAGGCCGGCTTCCAGCTCTCCCAGCGCGCCGACTACATCGAGGTCGAGGTCGGGCTGGAGACGACCCTGAAGCGCGGCATCATCAACACGCGCGACGAGCCGCACGCCGACCCCGACCGCTATCGGCGACTGCACGTCATCATCGGCGACGCGAACCTCGCCGAGACCGCCACCTACCTCAAGGTGGGCACCACCTCGCTCGTCCTCGACCTCGTCGAGGCCGGCGTCGACCTGTCCGACCTCGAGCTGGCCCGTCCGGTCACCGCGGTGCACCGCATCAGCCACGACCCGACGCTCACCGGCACGGTCGCCCTCGCAGACGGCCGCGAGGTGACAGCTCTGTCGGTGCAGCGGATCTACCACGAGCGGTGCGCCGAGTTCGCCCGTGAGCGCGGGATCGACGACCCCCGGGCCCAGCACGTTCTCGACACCTGGATCGACGTCCTCGACCGCCTGGAGCGGGACCCCATGGAGTGCGCCGACATCCTCGACTGGCCGGCCAAGTTGCGCCTGCTCGAGGGGTTCCGGACCCGCGAGGGCCTCGGGTGGAGCGCCCCCCGCCTGCAACTGGTCGACCTGCAGTACTCCGACGTCCGGCTCGACAAGGGCCTGTACAACCGGCTCGTCGCGCGCGGGTCGATGAAGCGACTGGTCACCGAACAGCAGGTCACCGACGCCATCTCGACCCCGCCGGAGAACACCCGCGCCTACTTCCGCGGCGAGTGCCTGCGACGCTTCGGCGCCGACATCGCCGCGGCCAGCTGGGACTCGGTCATCTTCGACCTCGGTGGCGACTCGCTGGTCCGCATCCCCACGCTGGAACCGTTGCGCGGCAGCCGCGCCCACGTCGGCGCCCTGCTCGACTCGGTCGACTCCGCCGCCGAACTGGTCGACCAGCTCACCACCTGACGCCGCGCGCGGCGGGTCCCCGCGCATCCCGCGGCGGCACAACCCCTGCCGGTAGGGTGGTCACACGGACTCCCCGGGCCCGCGCGGCCCCGGGGATCTCAGGATCGAGGAGGCAGCAATGGCGCAGGAGCAGACGCGGCGCAGCGGTGGCGGGGACGACGACTCCGCCGACGGCCCGGACACCGCCGCCGGTCAGGAACGACGCGAGAAGCTGGCCGACGACACCGACGACCTGCTGGACGAGATCGACGACGTGCTCGAGGAGAACGCCGAGGACTTCGTGCGCGCGTACGTGCAGAAAGGCGGCCAGTGAGCGGACAGCTCGACGGAATCGGTCGGGACATCTCGTCCTTCACCGACCACCTGCGGCGCACCGCACCGGAGCTCCTGCCCGACACCTCCCACGTCGTGACACCCACCGACTCCATCCCGCACGGCACCACCATCGTGGCCGTCGCGTACCCGGGTGGTGTGCTGATCGCGGGTGACCGTCGGGCCACGATGGGCAACATGATCGCCAGCCGCGACATCCGCAAGACCTTCGTCACCGACGAGTACTCCGCCGCCGGCATCGCGGGAACGGCGGGCATCGCCGTCGAGATGGTCCGGTTGTTCGCCGTCGAGCTCGAGCACTACGAGAAGATCGAGGGCCGCCCGCTCACCCTCGACGGCAAGGTCACGCGCCTGGCCACCATGGTGCGCTCGAACCTCGGCGCCGCCCTCCAGGGTCTCGTCGCGATCCCGATGCTCGTCGGGATCGACCCCGAGGGCACCGATCCCACCCGGCCCGGCCGCATCTTCTCCTTCGACGTCGCCGGCGACCGGCACGAGGAGTTCGGCGGCTACCAGGCCATCGGTTCCGGTTCGGTGTTCGCCAAGTCGTCGCTGAAGAAGCTGTTCCGCGCCGATCTCGACGCCGCGTCCGCGCTGCGGGTCGCCGTCGAGGCCCTCTACGACGCCGCCGACGACGACTCCGCGACGGGCGGGCCGGACCTGGTGCGGCGCATCGTCCCGACCGCCGTCGCCATCGACGTCGACGGCGCCCGCGAGGTGCCGTCCGCCGAGATCGAGGAGGCGGCCCGGGCGGTCATCGCCGACCGCACCGCCGCCCACGACGCCGCGTTCGGGGGTGACGCGTCATGACGTTCCCCTACTACGCCAGCGCCGAGCAGATCATGCGCGACCGCTCGGAGCTCGCCCGCAAGGGCATCGCCCGCGGTCGCAGCGTCATCGTGCTCACCTACGCCGACGGCGTGCTGTTCGTCGCGGAGAACCCGTCGAACGCGCTGCGCAAGGTCAGCGAGATCTACGACCGCATCGGCTTCGCCGCCGTCGGCAAGTACAACGAGTTCGAGACCCTGCGCAAGGCGGGTATCCAGCTCGCCGACGTGCGCGGCTACAGCTACGACCGCGCCGACGTCAACGGGCTGTCGCTGGCGAACGCCTACGCCAACACGCTGGGGTCGGTGTTCACCGAGCAGCCGAAGCCGTTCGAGGTGGAGCTGTGCGTCGCCGAGGTGGCGCAGCCGGGCAAGACGACGCCGTCGCAGCTGTACCGGATCACCTACGACGGCTCGATCGCCGACGAGACACGGTTCCTGGTGATGGGCGGGTCCACCGAGTCGATCTCGACCGCGATGAAGGACACCTACGCCGCCGACGCCGACCTGGCGACAGCGCTCACCGGGGCGGTCACCGCGCTCGGTGCGCCCCCGGCCGCCACCAACGGCTCGTCGTCGCAGCCGGCACCCGAACCGCGGGTGCTGACCGCCGGCGACCTCGAGGTGGCCGTTCTCGACCGGTCGCGTCCGCGTCGGGCGTTCCGACGCCTGACCACCGACGCCGTCGCGGCGATCCTCCCGGCAGCGCAGGCGGAGCCGACCGCCGACGGCGACGACTCCGGCACCGCCGACCCGTCGGGGGACGCGACGTCCTGACGCGGCCGCCGCGACAGCGCATACCGGCCCCCCGCGGGCCGCACCGGTAGGGTCGAACGGGTGGATCGTCGCATCATGGGCATCGAGACCGAATTCGGCGTGACCTGTACCTTTCACGGTCACCGTCGCCTCAGCCCCGACGAGGTCGCCCGCTACCTGTTCCGACGGGTCGTGTCGTGGGGCCGGTCGTCGAACGTGTTCCTGCAGAACGGTGCCCGCCTGTACCTCGACGTGGGGTCGCACCCGGAGTACGCGACCGCCGAGTGCGACGGGCTGGTGCAGCTCATCAACCACGACCGCGCCGGTGAGCTGGTGCTCGAGGAGCTCCTCGTCGACGCCGAGCGGCGTCTCGCCGACGAGGGCATCGGCGGGGACATCTACCTCTTCAAGAACAACACCGACTCCGCGGGCAACTCCTACGGCTGCCACGAGAACTACCTCGTCGTGCGGGCGGGGGAGTTCTCCCGGATCTCCGACGTGCTGCTGCCGTTCCTCGTGACCCGGCAGCTCATCTGCGGTGCGGGCAAGGTCCTGCAGACCCCGAAGGCCGCGACGTACTGCCTGTCGCAGCGTGCCGAGCACATCTGGGAGGGCGTCTCGAGCGCGACCACCCGGTCGCGGCCGATCATCAACACCCGCGACGAGCCGCACGCCGACGCCGAGAAGTACCGGCGCCTGCACGTGATCGTCGGCGACTCCAACATGGCCGAGACGACCACCATGCTCAAGGTCGGTTCCGCCGCGCTGGTGCTGGAGATGATCGAGGCCGGCGTGTCCTTCCGTGACTTCGCGCTGGACAACCCGATCCGCGCCATCCGCGAGGTCAGCCACGACACCACCGGACGTCGACCCGTCCGTCTCGCCGGCGGGCGCCAGGCCAGTGCGCTCGACATCCAGCGCGAGTACCACGCCCGCGCCGTCGAGCACCTGCGCAATCGCCGCCCGGATCCGGAGATGGACCTCGTCGTCGACCTCTGGGGCCGCACACTGGACGCGGTGGAGTCGCAGGACTTCTCGTCGGTCGACACCGAGATCGACTGGGTCATCAAGCGCAAGCTCTTCCAGCGCTATCAGGACCGGTACGACATGGACCTGGCCGATCCGAAGATCGCCCAGCTCGACCTGGCCTTCCACGACATCAAGCGGGGCCGTGGCGTCTTCGACGTCATGTCGCGCAAGGGTCTCGTGCGTCGGGTCACCACCGACGAGGACATCAAGGCCGCTGTCGTGGAGCCCCCGCAGACCACCCGCGCGAAGCTCCGCGGCGACTTCATCGCCGCCGCGCAGAAGGCCGGTCGCGACTTCACCGTCGATTGGGTGCACCTCAAGCTCAACGACCAGGCCCAGCGGACAGTGCTCTGCAAGGACCCGTTCCGCAACGTCGACGAGCGCGTCGACCGCCTCATCGCGTCCATGTGATCATCTGTTCGACACGGCCCGTCGTGTCCGCTTCGGCGGCCGCACCGGTGCCCTAGGCTGCGACGGGTGGCGACCACCAAGATCGAACGGTTGATGAACCTGGTCATCTGCCTGTTGTCGACGGAGCACTACCTCACCGCGGAGAAGATCCGGACCCTGGTCGCGGGCTACGGCGACTCGGCGAGTCTCGAGGCGTTCAACCGGATGTTCGAGCGGGACAAGAACGAACTGCGCGACCTGGGCATCCCGCTGGAGACCGGTCGCGATTCGGGCCAGGCCGACGTCGACGGCTACCGCATCAACCGCAGCGCCTACGAGCTGCCCGCGATCGACCTCGACCGTGACGAGTCCGCCGCCGTGACGATGGCCGCCGCCCTGTGGGACGACCCGTCGATGGCCTCGGTCGCCCGGACCGCACTGCTGAAGCTGCGTGCGGGCGGCGTCGAGTTGGTCGCCGACACCGACCTGACCGTCGGCGTGCGGGCCGCGACACCCCGGGCGATGGGGTCGGAAGCAGTCGTCGCGGTGCTGTTGCGCGCCGTGGAGAACCAGCTCCCGGTCACCTTCGCGCACCGGCCGTCACCCACCGCCGAGCCGACCACCCGACGCCTCGAGCCATGGGGGGTCGTCACCCACCGCGGACGCTGGTACGTGGTCGGGCACGACCTCGATCGCGGCGAGACCCGTACGTTCCGGCTGTCGCGCATCCTCGAGCCGGTCGAGACCGGTACCGCGACCTTCACCCGCCCGGACGACGTCGACGTGCGCGCCCTGGTCGCCGCGGCAGCGGGATTCGCCGACTCCGGTGACCAGGGCGTCGCCCGGGTGTGGGTCGCCGAGGGTCGAGGGGGAGGCGTCCGCCGCGCCGCCACCGACATCGAACCGGCCGAGCGTGCCGGCCGACCGGGGGCGATCGTGTCGCTGCGCGAGTGGTCGGTGGACGGACTGGCCCGTCAGGTCGTGGGACTCGGCGAGGATGCGGTCGCCCTGGAGCCGCCGGCACTGGTCTCCCGGGTCGTGGGCGGTCTCCGTGGCGCGCTCGCGGGGGCCGACGCGTGAGCGGGGCCGACGACCGGCTGTCCCGACTGCTGGCGATGGTGCCGTACTTCCTGGCCCATCCCGGCGTCGCCAAGACGCAGGCCGCCTCCGATCTCGGCGTCACACCCGACCAGCTGCAGAAGGACCTGTACCAGCTGTGGATGTGTGGGCTGCCCGGGTACTCGCCCGGCGACCTCATCGACCTGGACTTCGTCGACCGCGACACCGTGGACGTCACCTTCTCGGCCGGGATGGACCGGCCGCTGCGACTGACCCCCGCCGAGGCCTCGGTCCTCCTCATGGCGCTGCGCGCACTGCTCGACATGGGCGGCGTGGTCGACGCCGACGCGGCGCAGCGGGCGGTCGCCAAGATCGAACGGGCGGTCGGCGACGCAGCACTCGGAACGGCGTCGTCGGCGACGCCGTCCGAGGTCGCGGCCGCCTCGGACGGATGGGACGGCGTGGTCCGCGACGCCCTGCGCACACGCCGCGCGGTGTGGCTGCGCTACTACTCGGCGTCCCGGGACGCGGTGTCCGAGCGGACGGTCGACCCGATCCGCATCCAGGCCGTCGACGGACAGAGCTACCTCGAGGGCTGGTGCCGCGAGAGCGAGGGCGTGCGACTCTTCCGCTTCGACCGCATCGACGAGGCACGGTTGCTCGAGGAACCCGCCGGCGACCACGCCTCCGACGACCGCGGCTCGTCGTCGCTGTCGCTGTTCGGTGACGACGCCGACTCCCTGCCCACCGTCGACCTGCTCATCGAGCCGGACGTCGCCTGGGTCGTCGACTACCACCTCATCGACGTCGCCGACCCCGGCGTCGACGGTGGACCGTTGCGGGGCCGGATGACCTACGGGTCCGACGAGTGGTTGACCCGGTTCCTGCTGGGGTTCGGGGGACGCATCCGACCGGTCGACACCCCCGGGGTCGGCGCGGAGATCGACCGCCGCGCCCGGGCCGCGCTGAGCGCGTATCCCGACGTCACCCCCTGAGCACCCACCCGAGGAGTTCATCTCGGACCGGACCGACGGCTCCCGCCGGGACACCTCCCGTCCGGTAGCATCGGCAGCAGTCGACGCGCGAAAGGAAGGCCAATGGGCGCCATCCAGCCATGGCACATCATCATCGTGGTGATCGTGTTCCTCATCCTCTTCGGGTCGAAGAAGCTCCCCGACGCCGCCCGCGGTCTCGGTCGGTCGATGCGCATCTTCAAGTCCGAGGTGAAGGAGATGCAGAACGACGGCAAGAAGGACGAGCACACCGAGTTTGACGACCTCGCGCCGCGCCAGATCCCTGCGCCGACCCCGACCGACACGACCGGCCACACCACCTCGTCGCAGGCCGACGGGGAACGTCGCAGCGCCTGACCCCGCCGCTCCGCGTCGTGACGCGCCCGGCCTCCGGGGCCGGGTGTGCGTCATGAACGCGGTGCCCTTCCGACTGGTGGTTTCCTGACCCGTGGTCCGCATGCCCCTGGATCCGCGCCGTCGTCGTCGGCACGTCAACCCCGACGGCACCATGTCGCTCGTCGAGCACCTCTACGAGCTGCGACGGCGCCTTCTCATCTCCGTGCTCGCCATCGCGCTGACGACGATCATCGGCTTCATCTGGTACTCCCACGGCGCGTTCCGGATCGAGTCGCTCGGTGAACTCCTGCGCGGGCCCTACTGTTCGCTGCCGGCGAGTTCCCGCGCGACCCTGACGCCGGGTGACGAGTGTCGTCTGCTCGCCACCGGGCCGTTCGACCAGTTCCTGCTACGCCTGAAGGTGGGCGCGACCGCCGGGGTCGTGCTGGCCTGCCCGATCTGGTTCTACCAATTGTGGCAGTTCATCACTCCGGGCCTGCACAAGAACGAGCGCCGCTACGGGTTGTCGTTCGTGTCGGCGGCGGCCGTGCTGTTCGTGACGGGCACGATCCTCGCCTACCTGGTGGTGGCCAAGGCTTTCCACTTCCTGCTCACCGTCGGCAACGACGTGCAGGTGACCGCGCTGGCCGGTGACCAGTACTTCACCTTCATGCTGCACCTGCTGATCATCTTCGGCGTCAGCTTCGAGGTGCCGTTGCTGATCATCGCCCTCAACCTCATCGGCGTCCTCACCTACGCGCGTCTCAAGGCCTGGCGCCGTGGACTGACGTTCGGGCTGTTCGTGTTCGCCGCAGTCGTCACACCCGGGTCCGATCCCTTCACGATGCTCGCGCTCGCGCTGGCCCTCACCGTGCTGTTCGAGTTCGCGGTGCAGTTCACCCGCATCCACGACCGACGCAAGGCGCGTCGGGACGGGGAGAACTGGGACGACCTGTCCGACGAAGAGGCGTCGCCGCTGGACCACCGTCCCGAGATGGTCGGTGCGAGCTCGTCGGTGGCCGCGAGTGGACCCGTGTCGGCCAGCCCGCTCACCACGTCGCGCCGTCCTGTCAGCGCGTCGGACCTCGATGACGTCCTCTGACCCGGACATCGACGACCTGGACACCGGATCCACTGCCCTCGTCGCCTCCCGGCCCCGGCTGCTCGAGTTCACCGACCGGCTCGACTTCGCGCTCGACCCGTTCCAGCTCGCCGCGTGCTCGGCACTCGAGGACGGCCACGGTGTCCTGGTGTGCGCACCGACCGGCGCCGGCAAGACGATCGTCGGCGAGTTCGCCGTGCACCTGGCGCTCGCGTCGGGGTCGAAGTGCTTCTACACGACCCCGATCAAGGCGCTGAGCAACCAGAAGTACTCCGACCTGGTCGCCGTCCACGGTCACGACGCCGTGGGTCTGCTCACCGGCGACTCGTCGATCAACCCACACGCGCCCGTCGTCGTGATGACGACCGAGGTCGTGCGCAACATGATCTACGCGAACTCGCCGGCGCTGCAGGGCTTGTCGCACGTGGTCATGGACGAGGTGCACTTCCTCGCCGACCGCTTCCGCGGCGCCGTGTGGGAGGAGGTGATCCTCCACCTCGACCCCGGCGTGAAGGTGGTCAGCCTGTCGGCGACCGTCAGCAACGCCGAGGAGTTCGGCGACTGGATCAAGACCGTCCGCGGCGACACCACCGTGGTCGTCGACGAACACCGACCCGTCCCGCTGTGGCAACACATGATGGTCGGCAACCGCATCCTCGACCTGTTCGACCGTCGCTCGCGGCCCGGCCACAAGCCGGAGGTCAACCCCGACCTGACGCGGTACATCAAGCAGCGCGAGATGGTCGACGACCACGACCGGGCGCACGGCCGCGGACACCGCTCCGGCCGTGGACGCCAGAGCGGTCGCGGCGGTGTCCGTACCGGCGCCGTGGTCTCGCGTCCCGACCTCATCGCCCGGCTCGACCGCGAGGGGCTGCTCCCGGCGATCACGTTCGTCTTCTCACGCGCCGGCTGCGACGCCGCCCTCGACCAGTGCCTGCGATCGGGACTGAGCCTCCTCGGTCCGGCCGAGGCCGGTGAGGTCGAGGCGGTCGTGGAGAAGCACGTGGGTGAACTGTCCGATGCCGACCGCGAGGTGCTGCGGGTCGACCGGTGGGCGTCGGCGCTGTCCCGGGGGTTCGCCGCACATCACGCCGGGATGCTCCCCGCGTTCCGCCACGCGGTCGAGGAGTTGTTCGTCCGCGGTCTGGTGCGCGCCGTGTTCGCCACCGAGACACTGGCTCTCGGCATCAACATGCCGGCCCGCTCGGTGGTGCTGGAGCGGCTGGTCAAGTTCAACGGCGAGGCTCACGTCGACCTGACGCCGGGCGAGTTCACGCAGCTGACCGGGCGCGCCGGTCGCCGTGGCATCGACGTCGAGGGCCATGCGGTGGTGGTCTGGTCGCCCGAGCTCGACCCCGGTCGCGTCGCCGGCCTCGCCGGGGCGCGCACGTTCCCGCTCCGCAGCTCCTTCGCGCCGGAGTACAACATGGCGATCAACCTCATCGACCGCGTCGGGTTCGACGGCGCCAAGAATCTTCTCGAGCGGTCCTTCGCCCAGTTCCAGGCCGACCGGTCCGTCGTCGGGCAGCACCGTCGGATCGACGCGACCCGGGCGACGCTGCGCACGGTCGACGCCGAGCTCACCGGCCGCGCGAGCTCGCTCGGCATCGACGCCGGCGAACTCGAGCCCGAGTCGGACTCCGGGCCCGACGGTTACACGGGGTTCTTCGGCTACATGCGTCTCCGGCAGACCATCCGGGCCCGGGAGCGCGATCTGAAGTTCCGGACACGGATGGACCGCCAGGACTCCGTCGTCGACGACCTGTTCGGACTCAAGCGCGGCCATGTGATCGCCCTGCGGGGCGGTCGGCACCGCGGACTCGCAGTCGTGGTCGAACAGGCCTCCGACCGCCGTGACCCGCGCCCCCTGGTGCTGTGTGAGGACGCGTGGTGCGGCCGGGTGGGCGCCCGGGACTTCGTGAACCCACCCGAGGTGCTCGGCGACATGCGCCTGGGCAAGCAGGTCGACCGGCGCACCGGCAAGGGGCGTCGTGACCTCGCGTCGTCGTTGCGCGCCACCGGCATCGAGATGCCGCGCGGGCGTCCCGCCAAGCGGGCCCCCGCCGCCGACGACGGCCGGTTGGCCGACCTGCGGGCCCGGCTGCGTACACACCCCGCACACGAGATCTCCGGATCCGACGAGCTGTTCCGGTTGGCGGAGCGACGCGCGCGGGTGCAACGGGAGCTCGACGGGCTGGTCGACGCGGTCCGCACACGGACCTCGACGCTGTCGGTCACGTTCGACCGCGTGGTCGCGGTCCTCGAACACCTCGGATACCTGGTGCGCGACGGGGATTCGCTGACCGTCACCGCGTCCGGATCCGCCCTGGCGCGGGTGTACAGCGAGAGCGACCTGCTCATCTGCGAGTGCCTGCGCGGTGGGATCTGGGAGGGACTCACCGCGCCGCAGCTGGCCGCGGTCGTGTCGTCGACGGTGTACGAGTCCCGTCGCGATGCCTACGCCGGTGCCGACCTCGTCACGGGCGACGACGCCGTGCGCGACGCCCTCACCGCCACCCACCGTGCGTGGCGCGCCCTGTCGGTGGTCGAGGAGCGTCACCACGTGTCCGTGACCCGCGAACCCGACGCAGGGTTCGCCCTCGCCACGCACCTCTGGGCGTCCGGGCGGCCGCTCGCCGAGGTGCTCGCCGTGGCCGGCGACCGCGGACGACCGCTGCCCGCAGGTGATTTCGTGCGATGGTCGCGGCAGGTGATCGACCTCTTGGAACAGATCCGCATCGCCGCGGCGGGCACCCCGGTCGCGACGACCGCCCGGGCCGCGGCCCGTGCCGTCACACGCGGTGTGGTCGCCGTCGAGATCGGCTGACACGGCCGGTCGGGCTCGCGCCGCGCGTGTCGCAGCTCCCGGGGAGGCCGGGGGCGGTGCGGTATCTTCGGTCGCGGACCAGGGCGTCCGCGCACGGGTGCGGTCGCAGCGTGACGACAGTGCGGGAGGGCTCGATGACCGACCCCCGGACGCCGGGCCCCGCCGACGGGGGCGGGCTCGGACCCGACGACCAGACGCAGGCGTGGCAGGACCCCGCGCGGGCGTCCGACCAGGGACAGTACGGACCCGCCCAGGGTCACCAGCAGCCGCAGCAGTACGGGCCACCGACCGGGCAGTCGACCTGGGGCCAACCCGCGTACGGACAGCAGTCACCGCAGTACGGCCAGCAGCCCTATGGGCAGCCTCCGCAGTACGGCCAACAGCCCTATGGGCAGCCTCCGCAGTACGGCCAACAGCCCTACGGCCAGCCGTACGGGCAGCAGACGGCACCGCCGTCCGGGCAGGACGCCTTCGCGTCGATGGCGCCGTCGAAGGGTCGTCGGCCGGCGCTGTTCGGCGTGATCGGCGGGGTGGTGGCGCTCGTCGTCGTCATCCTGGCGATCACGGCGTTCTGGGCACCGGGGTTCGCGGTGACCACCGAGCTGTCGCGCTCGGCGGCCGAGAACGGTGTGCGGTCGGTGCTCGTCCGTGACTACCAGGCCACCGACGTCTCGAACGTCCGGTGCCCCGACGGTCAGAAGGTCGCCAAGGGGTCGAGCTTCCGCTGCAGCGCCACGATCGCCGGGGCGCAACAGCAGGTGACCGTGACGTTCCTCGACGACAACGGCACCTACCAGGTCGGACGACCGGCTCCCAACTAGGCCGCGGCGGACCCGGGTCGGATCAGAAGCGCTCGTCCCACCCGAACGCCGTCGCGACGCGATTCACCGACGAGGCCACACCCAGCTCCGCCACGAGCGCCGCGAGCGCGTCCGGATCGGCCGGGCCCTCGGGGACGAGAGCCGACGCCGCGCCGGATTCCCAGGCCACGTCGGCGTCGGTGCGGACGAACACCACCGTCCGTGCGGCGTCGAGGTAGTCGTGGGCGTCGGTGATCGACGCCGCGATCCGCGCCGAGATGCGCTTGTCCCGGTGTCGCGCGGCCTCCTGCACACCGTCGAGGTCGCCGAACTCGCGCAGGAGCTTGGCGGCGGTCTTCTCACCGACCCCGGCGACGCCGGGCAGCCCGTCGGACGGATCGCCGCGCAGGATCGCCAGCTCCGCGTAGGCACTGCCCGGATGGTGCTGCGGCACACCGTATTTCTCGGCGACCTCCTCGGGTCCGAACATCTCCGCGCGCGTCACCCCGCGTCCGACGTAGAGCACCCGCACGGCCACCGGGTCGTCGCGGACGACCTGCAGCAGGTCGCGGTCACCGCTGACCACGACGACCGGGTCGTCGGTCTCGGCGTCGGCGAGGGTGCCGATCACGTCGTCGGCCTCGCAGTCGGGAGCTCCGGCGCTGGCGATCCCGGCGGCGGCGAGGACGTCGGCGATCATCGTGACCTGCGGCGTCAGCGTGTCGGGGACCTCTTCGACGAACTCCTCGCCGTCGCCGGTGGGCACCACCTCGGCGACTCGGTGCGCCTTGTACGACGGGATGAGCGCCACCCGGAAATCCGGACGCCAGTCGACGTCGAGGCACGTGACAAGGCGTCGGGGATGTTCCCGCTCGACGAGCACGGCGATCATGTCGAGGAACCCGCGAAGCGCGTTCACCGGGCGGCCGTCGGGGGAGGTGATCTTCTCGGGGATCCCGTGGAAGGCGCGGAACCACAGGCTGGCGCCGTCGAGCAGCATCAGGGGAGCGGCCATGGTGGATCACTGTGCCAGACCCGGGGTCGTGACAGGCTGGACGCCATGAGCGAGTCCCGATTCCCCTCTCCGGTGTACGCCGACCGCCTCTCCCGCGCCGCCGCGCACGCCCGTGACGCCGGCCTCGACGCGCTCGTCATCGGTCCCGGCCCCGACCTCGACTATCTGACGGGGTCGCGCGCCAGCACCTTCGAGCGCCTCCTCGCGCTGGTGGTGCCGTCGTCGGGTGACCCGTGGGTCGTCGTACCGCGCCTCGAACTGGCCGCGCTCCGGACGTCGGCCGTCGGCGATCTGGGCATCGCCACCCGCGACTGGGTCGACGGCGACGACCCGTACGGTCTCGCGCTGCAGGGTGTCTCGTCACGGTCGGCGCTGGCGGTCTCCGACGCCGTCCCGGCGCTGCACCTGCTGCCCCTCGCCGACCGGAACGGGACGGTTCCCGTGCTGGCGACCGACGTGCTGCGGCAGCTGCGGATGACGAAGGACGACGCGGAGGTCGACGCGCTGCGGCGGGCGGGCGCCGCGATCGACCGGGTGCACGCGCAGGTGCCGGGCTTCCTCGCCGCCGGGCGCACCGAGCGGGAGGTCGCCGCCGACATCACCGCGGCGATCGTCGCCGAGGGCCACTCGCACGCGGAGTTCGTCATCGTCGGGTCGGGCCCGAACGGCGCCGACCCGCACCACGAGGTCTCCGACCGCGTCATCGAGGCCGGGGACGTCGTCGTCGTCGACATCGGCGGCCCCGTCGCGCCGGGGTACTTCTCCGACTCGACGCGGACCTACAGCGTCGGGACGCCGACCGACGAGATCGCCGAGCGCTGCGCGATCCTCGAGCGCGCCCAGCAGGCCGCGGTCGACGTGGTGCGGCCGGGAATCGAGGCGCAGGCCGTCGACGCGGCGGCACGGTCGGTGCTCGCCGAGGCCGGCCTCGCCGACGCGTTCATCCACCGCACGGGCCACGGGATCGGGCTGTCGGTGCACGAGGAGCCCTACATCGTGGCGGGCAACAGCACTGTTCTCGCCGAGGGGATGGCGTTCTCGATCGAGCCCGGCATCTACTTCTCCGGCGAGTGGGGTGCGCGGATCGAGGACATCGTCGTGGTCACCGCGGACGGATGCGAGGCCGTCAACGCCCGTCCCCACGGCCTCACCGCGGTCTGACCCCCGGAGTCACCCGCCGAGCGTGCACTCGATGCCGCCGAGCGTCCGGAAACTGCACGCCGAGCGTGCAGACATCCCCGGCTGATCAGTCCGTCTCGCCCAGGAGACTGCGGGAGCCGAGCACGCGGGTGACCTCGAACTCGATGACGACGCGACGCGGGTTCGGCTTCGGCTGCCGGTACCGGGCGGCATAGCGCCGCTCGGCCTCGGCGATGCCCTCGGGATCACGGTTCACCCGCGCGGGTCCTTCCAGGGTGAGCCACCGCGGCCCGTCGACATGGGTGGCCGCGGCGTACCCCGACCGCTCGGCGTTGCGGACCTTCTGACTGCCCTCGACCGTGATGACGCGGGCCAGCCGACGCTCGGGCTCGTAGGTGACACCCACCGCCACGGAATGCGGCGTCCCGTCGGCGCGCAGCGTCACCAGGCTCGCCAGGTGTCGATCGGTGAGAAACTCGAGCGCGGTGTCGGTGAGGTCGGAGGCGTCGCGGGGCACGCGGGCCAGCGTAGCCATGGGCGACTCCGTGACACCGGCGCGGGAACGGTCGACGTCGCGATGGGAGAATGCTCGACGTGCTGTCCAGACCGCCCGTGACCGATGGTGTCGTGGTCGTGTTCGGGGGCCGCAGTGAGATCGGCATCGAGGTGGCCCGACGGCTCGCCGACGGAGCCGTCGTGGTGCTCGCGGCCCGCCGCCCCGACGACCTCGCCGAACAGAAGCGCCTGCTGACCGAGGCCGGTGCCTCCGCTGTCCGCGCGATCGCGTTCGATGCCGACGACACCGACTCGCATCCGGCGATGATCGACGCGATCGTCGCCGAGCACGGCCGGATCGGCGTCGCCGTGGTGGCGTTCGGCATCCTCGGGGACGCGGCGCGCGCCGAGACCGACCATGCCCACGCCCTGCAGATCGCCCACACCGACTACCTCGCGCAGATCAGCGTGCTCACCCCGTTGGCGCAGGCCATGCGCCGTCAGGCTTCCGGCGCGATCATCGTCTTCTCGTCGGTCGCGGGCGTCCGGGTGCGTCGAGCGAACTATGTCTACGGCTCGACGAAGGCCGGCCTCGACGGCTTCGCCTCGGGGCTGTCGGATGCGTTGCACGGCACCGGTGTCCACCTGCTCCTCGCCCGGCCGGGTTTCGTCATCGGGGCGATGACCCGCGACCTCATGGCCTCAGGCGTCGATCCCGCACCGATGTCGAGCACCGCCGACGAGGTCGGCGAGGCCGTGGTGCGCGCCCTCCGCCGGGGACGTCGCACGGTGTGGATCCCCGGGACGCTGCGGCCCGTGTTCGCCGTCATGCGCGTGCTGCCGCAATGGGTCTGGCGGCGGATGCCGCGATGACCGCCCCGGCGGTGGTGGTCGTCGGGATCGGCGCCGACGGCTGGCCGGGCCTGTCCCCGCGGTCGCGCGATGCCCTGCTCGGCGCGACGACGATCGCCGGGTCGCGACGGCAACTCGACCTGCTCCCCGAGGACGTCCCGGCACGCCGGCACATCTGGGCCACACCGATGCTCGACGATCTCGAGGCCCTGCTCGACGCCACCACCGGGACCGTCCACGTCCTCGCCAGCGGCGACCCGATGTTCCACGGAGTCGGCGCGACGCTCGTCCGCAGGATCGGCGCCGACCGCGTCCGGGTGCTCCCCGCGGTGTCCAGCGCGTCACTCGCCGCGGCGCGGATGGGATGGGACCTCGCCCGCACCACCGTGCTCTCCGTCGTCACCGACCCCGTCGACTCCGTGCTCGCCGAGGCCGGTGACGGACTCCGCCTGCTCGTCCTCGGGCGCGACGCCGACACCCCCGCGGAACTGGCCGGCGTGCTCGCCGCGAACGGCTTCGGGCGATCGACGATGACGGTGCTCGCCGAACTCGACGGTCCGGGGGAGTCGACGACCACCGACACGGCCGAGGACTGGGGGCACCCTGCCACCGAACCCCTCACCGTGATCGCCGTCGAGTGCGTCGGGCCGCGCCTCGTCCGTTCGGCAGGACTCGACGACGACGCCTACGACAACGACGGCCAGCTCACCAAGGCCGGCGTCCGGGCACTGACCGTCGCCGCGCTCGCCCCCGGTGCAGGGGAGACCCTGTGGGACGTCGGCGGCGGCGCCGGGTCGATCGCCGTCGAATGGTGTCGCAGCGACCGTCGGTGCAGCGCGTGGACGTTCGAGTCCGACGCCACACGCCGCGCCCGAATCGCCGGCAACGCCGCGCGCCACGGGGTCACCCGCTCGATCACGGTCGCCGGCGCGGCGCCCGAGAGTTTTCCGGCCGCCCCGGTTCCGGACGCCGTCTTCGTCGGCGGGGGGCTGACCCGACCCGGCATGGTCGACGCCTGCTGGGCCGCGCTGCGCCCGGGCGGTCGCATCGTGGCGAACGCGGTCACCGTCGAGTCCGAGCACCTCGTCGTCGAGCACCAGCGTTCGCATGGCGGCGAACTGCGACGCATCCACCTCGAGTCCGCTGCACCACTGGGCACCATGACCGCCTGGCGGCCGGTCCTGCCCGTCACCCAGTGGATCGCACGGAAGCCGGGCGAGCCGTGACCGTCTTCTTCATCGGCGCCGGACCCGGCGCACCGGACCTGCTGACCCTCCGGGCCGTCGAGACGCTGAAGCGCTGTCGCACATGCCTCTACGCGGGGTCGCTCGTCCCGACCGAGGTCCTGACCCACTGCCCCGACGACGCCGTCCTCGTCGACACCGCGCGGATGCCCCTCGACGAGATCGTCGGGCACATCCGGACCGCCCACGACGCCGGACACGACGTCGCCCGCCTGCATTCGGGCGACACATCGCTGTACTCCGCGATGGCCGAACAGATTCGGGCGCTCGACGCCGCGGGCATCGATCACGTCGTCGTCCCCGGGGTGCCGGCGTTCTCCGCGGTCGCGGCCGCGCTCGGTCGCGAGCTCACCGTGCCCGGTGTCGGGCAGTCGGTGCTCATCACCCGCGTGTCGACGCTCTCGACCGACATGCCGCCGGGGGAGACCCTGGCCGAACTCGCCCGTACCGGCGTCACCCTCGCCCTGCACCTGGCGGCCCGGCAGGTCGACGCGGTCCAGGCGGACCTGATGGACACCTATGGCCCCGACTGCCCCTGCGCGGTCGTCGCATTCGCCAGCCGCGAGAACGAGACGATCGTGCGCTGCACCCTCGCCGAGCTCGCGGAACGCACCCGACAGGCCGGCGTCGTCAAGACCGCGGTGATCCTGGTCGGACGCGTGCTCGGTGCGTCGGGATTCCCCGACAGCTACCTCTACTCCGCCGCGCGGATGACGAAGTTGTCGGATCCGTCGTGACCGGCCCCGTCCTCCTCCTGGGCGGGACCGGCGAGGCACGTTCTCTCGCAGCGCTTCTCGTGGACGCCGGGATCCCTGTCGTGTCGTCACTCGCGGGTCGGGTGTCGCAGCCGCGGCTGCCGGTCGGTGAGATTCGGATCGGTGGTCTCGGCGGCGTCGACGGGCTGCGCGACTGGCTCGTGCAGCACCGGTCCCCGGCGCTCGTCGACGCCACGCACCCGTTCGCGCAGACCATCTCCCACAACGCACAGCGGGCGGCCACCCTCGCCGGGGTACCACTGATCGCCCTCCGACGCCCCGCCTGGGAACCTGCACCCGCGGACCGGTGGACCGTGGTCGACGACATCGCCGCGGCGGCAGCCGTGGTCGCCGACCGGGGTGGACGGGTCCTGCTCACCACCGGACGCCAGGACGTCGGGGCGTTCGCCGCCGTGGACACCGCGTGGTTCCTCATCCGGGTCGTCGACCCGCCCACCGCCGACCTGCCCCCGCACCACGAGATCCTCCGCAGTCGGGGACCCTACGACCTCCTGTCGGAGCGGGAACTGCTGCGTGACAACCGGATAGACCTCGTGGTCACCAAGAACTCCGGTGGAGAGCTGACCCGGGCCAAGCTGGCCGCCGCCGCCGAGCGCGGGCTTGAGGTGGTCATGGTGCGACGACCCCCGGCGCCCGGGGCCGACCACGAGGTGACGACCCCCGACGCCGTCATGGACGTGCTGGGGCGGATCCTGTCGAGTCGTCGTACCGACGCGAGGTGAACACCGCGCGACCGGCCGCGCGCTCGACGACCGCGGTGGTCGACGACCCCACGATCAGCAGGGTGCGCATGTCGACCACGCCCGGGTCCATCGCACCCGCGGTGGTGACGCTGACCGACTCCGTCGGGCCCCCGACGTCGCGGCCGAGAACCACCACCCGGTCGGGTCCGACGGTCTCGACGACGATGTCCCGCAGCACCGACACCTGTCGTGTCCGCTCTCGCGAGGCCGGGTTGTAGATCGCGATGACGAGGTCCGCGTCGAGCGCGGCGCGGATGCGGCGTTCCACGGTGTCCCACGACTTCAGCCGGTCCGACAGCGATATGACCGCGAAGTCGTGTCCGAGCGGCGCCCCGACCGCCGCGGCGACCGCGCTGGCCGCGGTCACACCGGGTACCACCCGCACCGGTACATGCGACCACTCGTCGTCGGCGGCCATCTCGACCACGGCCGTGGCCATGGCGAACACGCCGGGGTCTCCCGACGACACCACGACCACCTGGCCACCGCGGGCCGCGAGATCCAGTGCCATGCAGGCACGTTCGGACTCGACCTTGTTGTCGCTGGCGTGCACACGCTGGCCGGGCAGCGGCGTGACGCGCCGTAGGTAGGTGGCGTAGCCGACGAGGTCGGTGGCGCGGGCGAGCTCGTCACGCACCTCGGGCGTCGTCCACCGGTCGGCCCCGGGCCCGAGTCCGACGACGACCACCTCGCCGACGGAGACCTCCTGTGGTGCCGTGGCGCCCGTGGTGACCGCGTTGAGCCGACCCGGGACGACGACCATCGAGAAGTACGGCACCGACGTCGCGTCGACATCGCGGACGGGGACCACCCGTTGGCGATCGGTCGACGCCCGCTCCACGTACCAGGCGCGGTCGGCGACGCCGGCGATCTCCAACGCCTCCCGCACCGTGGCGAAGGTGCGGCCCAACTTCATGATCGCGACCGCATCGGCGTCGCGGAGTCGGCGGACCAGTTCATCGCGGGGAAGGGTGCCCGGCAGGATCGTCGTCGTCTCGTCGGCCTCGACCCAGGGCAGTCCGACGGCTGCGACCGCCGCGCTCGGCGACGTCACTCCGGGAATGATCTCGACCGGGAACTCCCCGACGAGGCGCTTGTGCATGTGCATGAAGCTCGAGTAGAAGAGCGGATCACCCTCGGCGAGCAGCGCCACCGACCGGCCGGCACGCAGATGGACGGCCAACCGTTCCGCGGCCTGGGTGTAGAACTCGTCGAGCGCCCCGCGATAGCCACCCGGGTGATCGGTCGTCTCGGTGGTCACGGGGTAGCGGAGTTCCTCGCGCGTCTGGCCGTCACGCAGATACGGCTGCGCGACACCGAGCGCGATCGAGTTGCCGTGCTGCGCACAGTGATAGGCGACGACGTCTGCGTCGCCTATCACCCTTGCCGCTCTCACGGTGACCAGCTCGCTGTCCCCGGGTCCGAGTCCGACGCCCCACAGGGTCCCGGGCGTCGTCATTCGACCGGGCTCGCGAGGGCGTTGAGGGCGGCCGCGGTGATCGCCGACCCGCCGCGTCGGCCGAGGACGGTGATGTAGTCGAGGTCGTCCCGTTCGGCCAGCGCCGCAGCCGATTCCGCGGCACCGATGAACCCGACAGGCGCGCCGACGACGACAGCGGGCCGGGGGAACCCGGCATCGATGAGCTCCAGCAGCGCGAACAACGCGGTGGGGGCGTTGCCGATGGCGACGACCGCCCCGTCCAGCATCGGCTCCCACAGATGCACCGCGGCGGCGGTGCGCGTGGTGGCGAGCTCGATCGCGAGTTCGGGCGTGCGGGGGTCCCCGAGGAGGCAGATCACGTCGTTGTCGACAGGGAGCCGGCGGCGGGTCACGCCGGACGCGACCATCGTCGCGTCACACAGGATCGGGGCGCCGGCCTGCAGGGCCGCTCGCGCCCGGGTGACGGCGTCGTCGGTGATACGGACGTCGTCGACGAGATCGACCTGGCCGCACGCGTGGATCATGCGGACGACGACCTTCTCGGTCTCCTTGTCGAGCCCGTCGAGCCGGGCCTCGCTGCGGATGGTCGCGAACGACTGCCGGTAGATCTCGGCGCCGTCGTGGATGTAGTCGTACATGTCGGGCCTCACCCTAGAGGTGCTCCGCGCCGGGGTCCTCACCCGTCCGGCGGCGGGTGTAGCCGTCGGGTCCGGCCTCCACGCGCAGGTGGGGACCGTGGGGGCTCCCGCAGCCGCGCTCACACCCGATCCAGTGTTCGCGGTCTCCGAGGTCGTCGGGGTCGCTGCCCGCGACGTGCTCGACGAGATCGCCGCGTACGTCGGCGTGCGACCGGGCGCACCCCGGCGAGCCCGCGCACGCACTCACCCGCGCCCACGGCGAGGACGCGTCGTAGATGACGCCCATCGGTGCGAGCACCCGCACCACGGTCTCGGCGACACCGTCCGACAGGTCGCACACGAGGATCTCGCGGTCGGGGGTGACGACGATCGGGTGGTCGATCGCGGCGAGGAACTCGGCCGTGCGGGAGGGGATGCGTCCCAGCTCGACGACGGCGCCGAGCAGCACGGCGCCGTCGTCCTGGTCGAACCACCCGACGATCGGGCCGTCGTGGGGGACCAGTGGGGTCGGCTCGCCGGTGGCGGGATGCGTCGCCTCGTCCACGATCTCGGCGAGCACGCCGACCACGTCCGACTCGAGGTCCGCGACCCGCCAGCGGTCGCCGCGAACGCGCAGGAACTCCCGGGCGACGCCGAGGATGATCGCGACGGCGTCGATGGAGGGGACCAGCCGGCCAGTCCGCCGCCCCCCGAGGAGGATCTCGACGGTGTCGGCGTCGACGGCGAGAACGCCGACGTCCGGGGCGTGGGCGAGGACGTCCCCGTGGCCGTCGTCGAACCCGAACAGGAATCGACCCGGGAGCGCGGCCAGGTCCGGGTCGTCGACGAGAGCGCCGTCGAGGTCGGATGCGATGCCACGGACGTCGCCGCGACCCCCGAGACGCCCGGAGAGCGGGGAGACCATCGCGTTGCGCACCCGGTCGTGGGCGCCCGACGGCAGCAGGCCGGCGTCACGCAGCCCGGCGATCGCGTCCTCGTCGACCTCCGTGAGCCCGCGGACCTGCATGTTCCCGCGACCGGTCAGTTCGAGGTGACCGTCGCCGTTCTCCGCCGCGAACACCGCCAACGCCTGCATCTGCTCAGGTGTCACCGCGCCGCCCGGGAGCCGGATGCGGGCGACGAGTCCGTCGGCCGCGGGGTGCGGGTCGAGCACACCGGGGCAGCGGTCACTCGGTCGGGACATCACTCCAGGCTAGGGTGAGTGCCATCCGATCGGGCAGTCGGGAAGCCGGTGCGAGACCGGCACGGTCGCGCCACTGTGTGGCACCGCGTCGCGGTGCCGAG
>JAQIJH010000014.1:0-69940 GCA_036946345.1 Gordonia paraffinivorans
GGGACGCGAGGGCGCCGCGCGCCACCACATGCAAGGCTTCTTGGTGTTCGTCTTCGGCTGGGCACTCACCTCCGGATCGCTGTGGGTGCTCGAGACGACCGCACCCGGTGCGTCGAAGCACGTGCAGCTCGCCGTCCTCATCATCGCCAACCTCGTCGCGACCCTCACCCGGTTCGTCGCCCTGCGCTGGGTCTTCCGGGACGAGCAGACCGACGGCGACGTCCCCGCAGGAGCAACGCCGTGACCGACACCCTCGACACCACCCGCACCGACGCCCCGCAGCCGACCCCGGCTGCGGGGCGCCGCCTCGCCCGACCGGACCGTTGGGGCCTCGGCGCACTGCTCACCGGGACGGCGATCCTCTACCTCTGGAATCTGTCCGCGAACGGCTGGGGCAACTCGTTCTACGCGGCCGCCATCCAGGCCGGATCGGTCTCGTGGAAGGCCTGGTTCTTCGGATCGTCGGACGCGGCGAACTCCATCACCGTCGACAAACCCCCGATGTCCCTGTGGATCCCGGGCATCGCGGTCCGGGTCTTCGGGTTGAACCCGTGGGCGATCCTGGTGCCGCAGGCGTTGATGGGCGTCGCCTCCGTGGCCCTGCTGTACGTCATCGTGCGCCGGTACACCAGCTGGCAGGCCGGACTGCTGGCCGGACTGGCCCTGGCACTGACCCCCGTGGCGGCGTTGATGTTCCGATTCGACAACCCCGACGCGTTGCTCGTGCTCCTGATGCTGGCCGCGGTGTGGGCGACGATGCGGGGCATCGAGGACGGCCGCCTCCGGTGGATGGTCCTCACCGGCGTGTTCGTCGGGTTCGGGTTCCTCACCAAGCAGTTGCAGGTGTTCCTCGTCATCCCGCCGCTTGCTCTGACGTATCTGGCCTTCGGGCAGCACACGTGGGTCAAGCGGATCGCGCATCTCCTCGCCGCCGCAGGCGCGCTCGTCGTCGCGGCCGGCTGGTGGGTCCTGGCCGTCACACTGTGGCCGAAGGACTCGCGGCCCTACATCGGTGGCTCGCAGCACAACTCGATCCTGGAGCTGACGTTCGGCTACAACGGGTTCGGACGCCTGACGGGGAACGAGACCGGCAGCACCATGCCCGGTGGCGGCCGTACCAACGCGGCATTCGCCGAGTTCGCACGAGCGGCAGGCTTCCCGGCCGGCGGGCCGGGCGGCCGCGGTGGCGGCATGTGGGGTGAGACGGGGTTCTGGCGGATGTTCCAGCCGGAGCAGGGAGGCCAGATCGCCTGGCTCATCCCGGCCGCGGTCATCCTCGGTGTGGCGGCCCTGGTGATCTGCGGGCGCGCCGCGCGGACCGATCTGCGCCGCGCGCTGCTCGTCGTGATGCTGCTGTGGTTCGCCGTCACCTACCTCACGTTCAGTTTCATGTCGGGCATCTTCCACGCGTACTACACCGTCGCGCTGGCCCCGGCGATCGCGGGCGTCGTCGGCGCCGCGGGCTGGACGTGTTGGCGACAGCGCCGTCGGATATGGGTGCGCGCCGTCCTCGCAGCCTCGGCGGTCGCCACGGGCGTGATGGCGTTCGTGCTGCTCGGACGCTCGTCGGACTTCCTCCCCTGGCTGCGGTGGGTCGTCCTCGTCGCGGCGGTCGTCGCCGCGATCGGTCTGCTGCTCACCCGCATCCCACGGGTCGCCGCCATCGGTGCGGCGCTCGCGGTGATCCTCGGACTCGCCGGTCCGGCGGCCTACGCCGTCGACACCGTGTCGACGTCGGTCAGCGGGTCGATCATTAGCGCCGGCCCCCGGGTCGCCGGCGGCTTCGGGCCCGGTGGGCACGGCGGTGCGCGCTTCGGCCCGGGCGGCCGGTTCGGCGGTCAGCCGGGTCAGCCCGGCGGTCAGTCGGCTCAGCCCGGTGGTCAGCCGGGTGGGTTCGGTGGTCAGCCCGGTGGGTTCGGGGCCGGTGGGTTCGGTCCCGGCGGCTCACCGCAGCAGCCCGGACAGGCCGGGAGCACCTCCCGTGCAGGTGGGTTCGGCGGGATGGGCGGTCCGGGAGGCGGCCTGCTGGAGGGATCTCGTCCGTCGGCGGAGCTGACGGCGCTGCTCGAGCGCGACGCCGATCGCTACACCTGGATGGCCGCAGCCGTCGGCTCGAACGCTGCGTCCGGATATCAGCTCGCGACGCAGCAGCCGGTCATGCCGATCGGCGGCTTCAACGGCAGCGACCCGTCGCCGACGCTCGCGCAGTTCCAGCAGTACGTGCGTGAGGGGAAGATCCACTGGTTCATCGGCGGTGGTGGTTTCGGTGGCGGCATGAACGCGAACGGGACCGCGTCGGAGATCCGCGCCTGGGTCGAGGCGAACTACACCTCTCGAACGGTCGGGTCGGTGACGCTGTACGACCTCACCGATCCGAAGTAGGTCCCGATGTGGGAAGGGTGCTGCCCGCCAGCAGGATCGAGGTGATCAGTTCCGGGTTGTCGGTCATGGGGACGTGGCCGACACCCGGGACCGAGATGACGCGGGCCTGCGGGAAGTGGTCGCGCACCCGATGCCGTTGCCCCGCGGGCAGGATGAGATCCCGCGATCCCCAGGCGACGGTGACGGGCACCGTCGGGTCGGTCACGGGTGGGAACACGAACTGGGCGTCGATGCCGTCATCGAGTGCGGTGTTGCTGCGCAGGGAGTTCACGTCGACGATCGCGTTCTCGTAGGAGACGCGGCTGGGGTGGGCGAAGAACGGTGCGAGCGAGGGGTATCGCACGACGCGACTGCGGAACAGCGACGGGGCGCGGTCGCCCATCACCGACGCGGCCGCGCGGAGGGCCTTGAAACGACCGATGGCCCGAGACTGTTCGCCGTGGCTGCGCCAGAAACCGGCCGGCGACAACGCTGTCGCCGTCGCGACCTCACCGCGCGCGGCGAGGCACAACGCGAGGTACCCGCCGAGCGAGTTCCCCGCGACGTGCGCCGGTCCGCTGCCGTCCCCGACCTCCTGGACGAACGCGCTCAGCTCGTCGAGCATCATCGCGATCCGCTCGCTGCCGGGCTGCTCGAAGTCGTCGGACTCCCCGTGACCCGGCAGGTCCACGACGATCACGCGGCGGTACGGCGCCAGCAGCTCTGCCACCGCGGCCCATGCCTGTCGGCGGTGGATCACCCCGTGCACGAGGACGAGCGTGGGACCGTCACCGATGACGTCGTGGCGCAGCTGCATGCGCAGGACGATAGCGGCGCGGACCCGCTCAGCCGGTCACGGGTGCGTGGGTGAGCCCGAGGTTGTCGCGCAACGTCGTGCCCTCCCACTCGGTGCGGTACACGCCCTTCTCCTGCAGCAGCGGGATGACGTCGTCGGCGAAGCGGTCGAGCCCGCCGGGGGTGATGTGCGGGACGAGGATGAACCCGTCGGAGACGTCGTCCTGCACGAAGCGGTTGATGGTGTCGGCGACCGTCCGCGGCGACCCGACGAAGTTCTGTCGACTCGTCACCTCGACGATGAGCTCGCGCGTGGTCAGGTTCTTCCCCTCGGCGATCGCGCGCCACTCGCGGGCGACCTCGACCGGGTCGCGGTGGTGCCGGACGCTCGCTCGACCGCGGGCCACGGTGTTCTCGCCGGGGACCGGGTCGACCGTCGGCAGCGGGCCGTCCGGATCGTGGTCGGAGAGATCGCGGTTCCACATCTGCTCGAGGAATGCGATCGCCGTCGCGCCGCTGACCTGCTGCAGCCGCACCTCATGGGCGATGTCGGCGGCCTCGGCATCGGTGTCGCCGAGGACGAACGTCGCGGCCGGGAGGATGAGCAGGTCCTCGGGGCGCCGGCCGAACCCGGACAGGCGTCCCTTCACGTCGGCGAAGAACGCACGGCCCTCGTCGTAGGTGGCATGACGGGAGAAGATCGCGTCCGCGCGTTGTGCCGCGAAGTCACGCCCGGCGTCGGAGTCGCCGGCCTGGAAGATCACCGGTCGGCCCTGCGGACTCCGCGGCACCGGGAACTGGCCCGCGATGTCGAACTGGGAGTCGGTGTGGGAGAAAGTCCCCACCTCCGGTCGGGCGAGGAACTGTCCGGACTCCTTGTCGGTGACGATGTCGTCGTCGCGCCACGAGTCCCACAGCTCGGTCGCGACCTGGAGGAACTGTTGGGCACGCGTGTAGCGCTCGCTCTGCGGGAGGTAGCCGCCGCGGCGGAAGTTCTCGCCGGTGAACTCGTCCCACGACGTCACCACGTTCCACGCCGCGCGGCCGTCGCTGAGGTGGTCCAGGGTGGCGAATTGCCGTGCCACCTCGAGGGGTTCGTTGAACGTCGAGTTGATCGTGCCGGCGAGTCCCAGATGCGTGGTAACCGCCGCGAGCGCCGACAGGATCGCGAACGTGTCCGGCCGTCCGACGACGTCGAGGTCGTAGATCTTGCCGTTCTGCTCCCGGAGCCGCAGACCCTCGGCGAGGAACAGGAAGTCCATCTTGGCCCGCTCCGCGGTCTGCGCGAAGCGCACGAACGACGAGAAGTCGATGTGGCTGCCCGCGGCCGGGTCGCTCCACACGGTGGTGTTGTTGACGCCCGGGAAATGGGCCGCCAGGTGCACCTGCTTGGTCATGCCGACGCGCCTCCTGTCGTGGCGTAGCGGTTGGCGGGGTGGGGGTCCAGTCCGAACCGTTCCCGCAGGGTCGATTCCGCGTATCCGTCCTGGAACAGGCCGCGACGGCGCAGCTCGGGGACGAGGTCGTCGGCGACACGGGTGAGGTCGTCGGGCAGGGCTGCGGGCCGCAGCCGGACGCCCGAGATCCCGTCGACCGCGGTCAGTTCCGCGATGCGGTCGGCGACGTCGGCGGCGGTGCCGGCGACGATCTCGGCGTCGGAGCGGACAGGGGACCCGAAACGGTCGTCGAGACGGGCGAGACGGTCCTGCGCCGCGGTGGTGGTGTCGCCGAGCACGACGAGCAGGTCTACGAGAACGCGCACCGGATCGCTCCGGTCGGCCGCACGGTGTGCGGCGTCGACGGCCGCGACGATGTCGGCCGCCTCGTCGAGGTCACGGGGCGTGATGAACCCGATGTCGGCGGATTCGCCGATGAACTCGAACGGCACCGCCTGGTGGCCGAGCGCCGCGATCAGCGGCTGGCCCTGCGGGGACCGTGGGGTGATGGACGGCCCGCGCACGGAGAACCACGGGCCCTCGAAGTCGATGTAGTGCAGCTTGTCGCGGTCGACGAACCGTCCGGTGGCGACGTCGCGGATCTCGGCGTCGTCCTCCCACGAGTCCCAGAGCCGGCGCAACACCTCCGCGTAGTCGTGGGCCTCCCGGAACAGGTCACCGACGAGGGCGCCGTTCGCGGGGTCGGTGGGATCCGACGCCGAGCCCTCGGGGAACGTCCGTCGCCCGAACAGCGCCGCCTCGTGCGGCCGGGCCGACACCTGCAGTCGCACCCCGGCGCGCCCGCTGCTCACGTGGTCGAGCGTCGCGATCGCCTTCGACGTGTGGAACGGCTCGGTGTGCGTCACCACCGCCGTGGGCAGGAACCCGATGTGCGACGTCGTCGGCGCGAGGCGATTGGCCAGCAGGACGGCGTCGAGGCGCCCCGACACCAGGTCGGTGCGAGGCTCCAGGTCACGCCGCTTCGTCGGTCGCAGACCGAAGGAGTCCTCGATGGTCACCGCGTCGATCGCAGCGCGTTCGGCGGTCGCGACGAGGTCCACCCAGTAGCGGGCGCCGAACAGTTCGTCCGGGCGTGCGGACTCCTCGCGCCAGGCCGCCGGGTGCCAGCCGGCACCCTCCAGCGCCACCACGAGGTGGATGTGGTCAGTCGAATCGGTCACCGGGACTCCTCGTCGTCACTCCTCGATGCGAACCACGACGGTGGCACAGCTGATCCCACGGACGGGACATGCGATCACGGTGACCGCAACCCGGGCGCGACGACACCGATGCGCGCTAGACATGATCAGGTGACCTCTGCCCCACCCCTGCCGTTGTCCGTGCTGGACCTCTCGCCGATCCCCGAGGGTGGGACCGCGGCCCAGGCCCTGCGGACGACCGTCGACCTGGCCGTCGCCGCCGAGCAGTGGGGCTACCGACGCTACTGGCTGGCCGAGCACCACTTCGCCGCCGTCGCGGGAGCGTCGCCCGCCACGCTCGTCGGTCTGGTGGCCGCGAACACCTCGACCATCCGCGTGGGGTCCGCGGCGGTGCTGATCGGGTTCACCACGCCGGTGGCCGCCGTCGAGGCCTTCGCCACCATCGACGCCCTGCACCCCGGCCGTCTCGACCTCGGGCTGGGGCGGTCGGTGCAACGGCGCGCCGAGTCCACGGGGCCGAAGGCGCCGAAGCCGCCGTCGGGACCGCCGAAGGAGGACCGCGTCGTCGACGGTCTGCTGATCCCGGCGCCGTTCCCGATCCCGAAGGAACTGCTCGGGTCGCCGACCATCGCCGCGTCCACCGAGGCGCTCGTGTTCCCCGGCTCGCAGATCCCCGACTTCGACGACGCCGTCGACGCCGTGCTGGCCCTCCTCGACGGCACCTACGCGGTCACCCCGCCGTCGTCGGACACACCGGCGCCCCTTCGGTCCTGGCAGGCCGCCGAGGCCGACGTCGCCGTGTGGGTGCTCGGCAGCAGCGGCGGCCAGAGCGCCCGGGTGGCGGGGGAGCGGGGCCTGCCGTTCGTCGCGGCGTACCACATCGTCCCGTCCGGGGCGCTCGACGCGGTCGAGGCCTACCGCGCCGCGTTCCGGCCCAGCGAGCATCTGTCGGAGCCGTACGTGATCGCGTCGGCGGATGTGGTCGTCGCCGACGACGACGCGACCGCACAGGAACTCGCCTCCGGGTTCGGCAACTGGGTGTACGACATCCGGACCGGGCGTGGTGCACAGCCCTACCCCGCGTCGGCGTCCCCACTCACCGACGAACAGCGGGCCGTCGTCTCCGATCGGATCCGCACCCAGATCGTCGGTGGCCCCGACAGGGTGGTCGAGGGGCTGCAGACACTCGCCCGGGGCCTCGGTGCCGACGAACTCGTCGTCACGAGCATCACCCACGACGAGCGCGACCGCTTCCGCTCGTACGAACTCCTCGCGAAGGCCTGGGGCCTCCCGGCCTGACCGCCTGACCGCCCCGAGCGTGTACCAGATCCCGTCGACCGTGCAGTACTTCCCGTCGACCGTGCACACGACACCGCCCGCGACGAGTGTTCGTCGCGGGCGGCGTGCGTGAGGGGATCGCTCAGGCCGGGACCGGCTCCGCGCGGGTGAAGTCGCCTGCGGGGCTGAACTTCGCGAGCACGTCCTCGGCGGGCTCGCCGGCGACGGCGGAGATGAACCCCAGGATGTCGTCGCGCGTCTTCAGGGTCAGCAACGGGTTCGGATCCGACAGCAGGCCGAACAGCGCCGACGCGATGTCGGTGTTCACCGCGGCCGCGGGGAACGCGAGCTCGAGGTGCTCCGCGTAGTCGGGGTGACCGAGGAACAGACGCGTGACCTCGACGGCCGCGTGTCCGCGCAGCTCCCAGAACTTCTCGAACTGCTCCGAAAGCCACTCCTGGGTGAACGGACCGTCGTGTGCGGCAGCAGCTGTGACGAGCTCCGACACCTGGACGAGGGCGTTCTGCGCACCCTGGCCGGCGACAGGGTCGACGGCGATGGCCGTGTCCCCGATCGCCGCGACGACGTGACCGCCGGCGGTGGTGGCTGTCGAGTGCCGGACGACCGGCGTGACGGCGCCCTTCGCCCACGACTTCTCGTCGGACTCGACGATCTGCAGCTTCTCCACCTCGGCGAGGTCGTGCGGGAAGTAGTCGCGGTACAGGTCGAGCACGACCTGCCGGGCCGACTCACGGTCCGTCGCGGCGGCGAAGCGCTCGGCCCACTGACCCTCGGGCTTGGCGAACCCGAGGAACGCCCAGGTGAGGCCCTCGTCCTTGTGCAGGTAGGGGCCGAGCCACGCCTCACCGTTGCCGGCGTCGAGGTTGTAGAGGTCGTGCTTGCCGCCCTCGCGGTTGCGGTAGGCGAACACGTCCTCGCCCTGGTCCAGGCCTTTGAGGACCAGCTGCAGGAGCTGGCGCTGCGGGCGGTCGTACACGGTCCGGGACTCGTCGACGCCGAACAGGGCGGCGAGCCCGCCCTTCCCGGTCGCGACCAGCGTGAGGTCGTGCGCGCCGGCGATCTCGTCGAGCACCTCGGCGTCGACGGACCGCACCTCGAGGCGACCGCCGCGATCGAGGAAGCGGCCGATGCGGTCGTCGGAGCGCAGACGCACGTCGACGGCCTGCGTCACGTAGTGGAAGTCGGGGTTGAACTCCAGCACCTGCGCCCGGTCGTCGCCGTCCCCGGAGTAGAGGCGCGCGCTGATGCCGCTGGTGTTCCCGACGGAGTAGAGGTCCTCGATGATGGAGGCGTCGTAGTCCTTCGACTTGCCGAAGAGGACAGCGGTGCCGGTCGGCGGGACGTCGTCCCGCAGCGACGCACGGTCGCGGTCGCTGTAGAGCGTGACGTCGAAACCGGCGTCGACGAGGCCGAGAGCCGCTGTGGTCCCGGCGATCCCGGCGCCGATCACCGCGGCGGATCGGGTGGTGGATGCCATGTGTGTTCTCCTGCCCAGGAATCGTGTGTTGACGCCGACCACGGTGTCGCGGTGCCCGGCGGCGCAGAAGGGTTTGGCGTCCGGTGAACGCAAGGCGGCGGTGCGGCGACCGAAATCCCTTTGCCGTGCTCAGGTCCGCGCCGATAGCGTCGTCCGCGCGCCGTCGGACGACGGTGTCCCGTCGTGTGAGGAAAGACCATGCTCCCGCTGTCCGAGACCGAGATCCGGTCGTCGTTCGTCAACTGCTCGAAGGGCGACGCCAAGCGCATGTCGGTCCCGTCGGACCTCGACCAGCTGGACTGGGAGGCCCTCGACTTCCTCGGCTGGTCCGACGCCACCTTCGCCGGCCGCGCCTACGTCGTGGTGCCCGGCGACGACGGCGTGACCGGCGTGGCGCTCCGGCACGCGTCGGGCTCGTCGCGACGGGCGCAGATGTGCACCATCTGTCAGACCACCCACCCGTCGGGCGGCGTCGCGCTGATGACCGCCGCCAAGGCCGGCCCGGCGGGCCGCAAGGGCGACTCGGTCGGCGCCTACATCTGCTCCGACCTGGCGTGCCCGGCCTACGCGCGGGGGACGAAGACGCCGTCGCTGGGCAAGCAGTACCGCGACGACCTCGACGCGGACAGCAAGGTCGCCCGCGTGCGGGAGAACATCGCGGCGTTCGTCGCTCGCGTCGTCGCCTGACCTGCGATCACGCTGACGCCAACCCTGGTGCGATCCGACCCGGAGCACCAGGGTGGGCGGCATGTCCCGTTCCGGATGGTCCCGCGTGTGGCGGTGGCGGAGGTCGTTCCGCCTCGATTCGGCGGCCCTCCGCGCCGCCGCGGCGACCTGCCACCCGGAGGCGCCCGTCGCCGCGGTCTGAGTCCGCGCGCCGCAATCGTCCGCTATACGGTCACCCGGGGGCCCCACCCCCGATCGTCGACACGACGTCCGTGACCGGGAGGACTGATGACCGCAGGTACCGCACCCTCGGTGGCGCACCGGCTGCGCCGGATGACCGGCCGCGACCACCACGAGGACGGTCGCACCGCCTCCGACCTGGAACTGTTCTTCGACCTGACGTTCGTCGTCGCGTTCTCCGTCGCGGGCGTGCAGGTCGCGGACTACCTCGCCGAGGGGCACTACGGAACGGCGATCGCCGGATTCCTCTTCGCGTCGTTCGCGACCATCTGGGCCTGGATCAACTTCTCGTGGTTCGCCTCCGCCTTCGACACCGACGACTGGGTGTTCCGGGTGGTCACGATGGTGCAGATGGGCGGGGTGCTGATCCTGTCGCTGGGTATCGCCCCGGTGTTCGAGTCGCTCGACGCCGGCGAACACGTCGACAACCGTGTGCTCGTGCTCGGGTACGTCGTCATGCGCGTCGCGATGCTCGTGCAGTGGCTGCGGGCGGCCTCGCAGAGCGAGCAGTACCGACGCACCTGCCTGACGTACGCAGTCGCGATCCTCGTCGCCCAGGTCGGCTGGGTGGTCGTGATCGTCCTCGAGATGGCCGTGGTCCCGACGCTCGTCGCGACGGTGGTCCTGGTCGGCATCGAGCTGGCGGGACCGTTCGTCGCGGAACGGCGGACGCCGACGCCGTGGCACCCGCACCACATCGCCGAGCGGTACGGGCTGCTCGCGATCATCACGCTCGGTGAGGGGATCGTCGGCACGGCCGTCGCGCTGCAGTCGGTGATCGCCGAGCAGGGCTGGACGGTGGAGACGGCCGTCCTCGGCCTCGCGGGCGTGGCGATCACGTTCTCGCTGTGGTGGATCTACTTCGTCGTGCCCGCCGGCGACGCCCTCGAGGCGCGGCGCGCGAAGTGCTTCGTGTGGGGGTACTCGCACATCCTGGTGTTCATGGCGATCGCGGCCGTCGGCGCCGGACTGCACGTCGCGGCGCTGTACATCGAGCACCACGCGGACATCGGTCCCGAGGTGGCCGTCGCGGCGGTGGCGGTGCCGCTGGCCGTCTACTTCCTCATGATCACGCTCACGTACTCCTACCTCGTCGAGTTCGACCTCCTGAACGCCGCTCTGACGCTGGCCGGGCTGGTCGTCCTGGGAGTGGCGATCGCAGCCGCGGCCGCCGGGATGTCGGTGGTGTGGGCGCTGGTCGTCGCCGCCGTCGCGCCGGTCGGGATCGTCGCCGTCGACGAGGCTGTCGGAACCCGACACCGCGCCGAGGCGCTCCTGCGCCTGCGGTCGGGGTAGGCCGGAGCTCGCGACGGTAGAGTCCACCCCCGTGCGAGTTCTGGTGATCGGATCCGGTGGACGCGAACACGCCCTGCTCCTGGGCCTGACGACCGACCCGGGGGTCGACGAGCTGCACGTCGCGCCGGGCAACGCCGGCACACGATCGGTCGCCACGAACCACCCGGTCGACGTCGCCTCCTCGGACGCCGTGGTCGCGCTGGCCCGGGAGATCGCTGCCGACCTCGTCGTCATCGGCCCCGAGGTGCCCCTGGTGCTCGGTGTCGCCGACGCGCTGCGGGATGCGGGTTTCGCGACGTTCGGCCCGAGTGCGGCCGCCGCGCGCATCGAGGGCTCGAAGGCGTTCGCCAAGGACGTCATGGCCGCGGCGGGTGTCCGGACCGCGCACAGCGAGATCGTCGACAACCCTGCGCATCTCGACGCCGCGCTGGACCGCTTCGGCCCGACGTGGGTCGTCAAGGACGATGGTCTCGCCGCCGGCAAGGGTGTCGTCGTGTCGGCCGATCGGGCTGCGGCTCGCGCTCACGCCGCGGACCTCCTCGAAGCGGGTCACCCGGTGCTCCTGGAGTCTTTCCTCGACGGCCCCGAGGTGTCGCTGTTCTGCCTCGTCGACGGCACCGACGTCGTCCCGTTGCTCCCGGCGCAGGACCACAAGCGCGTCGGCGACGGCGACCAGGGGCCGAACACCGGTGGCATGGGGGCCTACACGCCGCTGCCGTGGCTGCCCGACGGGATGGTCGAGCGCATCGTCGACGAGGTCGTCGCACCGGTCGCCCGCGAGATGGCCTCGCGCGGTTGTGCGTTCAGTGGACTGCTGTACGCCGGGCTGGCGATCGGTGCCGACGGCCCCGCGGTCGTCGAGTTCAACTGTCGCTTCGGCGATCCTGAGACGCAGGCCGTGCTGGCGCTGTTGGAGTCACCGCTGGGTGAGGCGCTGAACGCCACGGCGACAGGTCATCTCGCCGATCTCCCCCCGCTGCGTTGGCGCGACGGGTCGGCGGTCACCGTCGTGGTGGCCGCGGAGAACTATCCCGGGACCCCGCGGACCGGCGACGCGATCTCCGGCGCCGACGTCGACGGGGTGTTGCACGCGGGGACGAAGGTCGACGCCGACGGCGTCGTCGTGTCGTCGGGTGGTCGGGTGCTGGCGGTGATCGGTGTGGGCGACGACCTCGCCGCGGCCCGCGCGCAGGCCTACGACCGGGTCGCCGGCGTGCGTCTCCCGGGCTCCCACCACCGCACCGACATCGGCCTGGCCGCCCTCGAGGGCCGCATCAGCATCCCCTGACGCCCACTCGACCTCGGCAACCGCCCGCAGCGACGCCTCAGGTGGCGAGGTTGCGGCCGAGGAAGGCCATCTGGTCGGGCAGGACGCTGCGCCAGAAGCGGTTGTTGTGGCCGCCCGGCGAGGTGGAGAACGCCGCCGGTGGGTGCAGGCCGGCCATCCACTGCCGCGTGTACAGGTAGAACTGGTCGCTCGCGCCGACGTCGATGAGCAACGGGATCTGCGCGAACGCGCCCTGCTGGCCGAACAGCGAGTTCGCGCGGTAGTCGTCGGGGCTGTCGAAGGCGCGGGGCGGGAACGTCCGGGGATCGCCCCACAGGGCGGGGGAGCTGGCCGCGATCGCCGCGACGCGTCGCGGTCCGAGGATCGCCCCGAGTCGCAGGGCGCCGTAGCCGCCCATCGACCACCCGTAGAGACCGATGCGCTCAGTGGAGAGCCCGAGCGAGGTGTTCCCCGCGAGCATCGGCAGGAACTCGTCGATGATCATCGCCGCGGCGTCGGTGCCGTCGAGCCGCGGGTGGTAGTAGTTCCGACCGGTGTCCGGCGCGGCCAGCGCGAACGGCGCCGTCCCCGCCGCGACCGACTGCGCGAGGTAGCGGTGCATCTGCAGACTCGAGATGAACGCGGTCTTCTCGTCGGTGTTCAGCGCGTGCAGCACGACGACGACGGGCAGTGTCCCGACGACGCCCGGCGGGCGGGCGACGATCCAACGGGTCTCGCGGCCCAGCATCTTCGCGGACCGGAAACTGCCGGTGATCAGCGCGGGATCGCCCGGCTGCGACGTCGTGGCCGGCGTGGACTCGGGCGACACCTCGTCCTGCGTGCGCGTCTGGGCCTGCCGCCGTGGGGTGGCGTCGTCGTCGCGGCTGCATGCACCGAGCGCGAGGAGGGCACCGATCCCGGCGCCCGCACCCAGCACGGTGCGTCGGTCGACTGCGCGCATACCCCTCTCCCGGCAGGACTCGACGACGTCCCGCGGGACGTCGTCGAACGGCTCGTGACGAGACCAGAGGCTACCGGCTCTCGCCTACAGTTCGTCGCATGGCCTTCTCGCGTCCCGGCCCGCTCGCGCCCGCCCCGTCCGCCCGCTCCGGCATCGCGATGTTCCACGTCATGGACGTGCTCGCGGCGGGTGCGGCACGACGGGACGCGGGCCTCGAGGTGGTGTCGCTGGCGGCCGGGCAACCCTCGACGCCGGCGCCGGAACCGGTGCGACGTGCGGTGCGCGAGGCGATCGACGCCGACCTGCTCGGGTACACCGAGTCGTCGGGGACGGCGGCCATCCGCGGGGCGATCGCCGGCCATCACCGCCGGCGGTATGGGCTCGATGTCGACGCCGCGGACGTCATCGTCACGACGGGCTCGTCGGGGGCGTTCACCCTCATCTTCCTGGCCGCCTTCTCGCCGGGCGACCGCGTCGTGGTGCTGCGGCCGGGGTACCCCGCCTACCGCAATGCGCTGAGCGCGCTCGGGTGCGATGTCGTCGAGCTCGACTGCGGGGCCGAGTCGGACTACCGACTGACCGTCGACATGCTCGACGCGCTCGGCGAACCACCGGCCGGGCTCATCGTCGCGAGCCCTGCCAACCCGACCGGCACGATCATCCCGCCCGACGACCTCGCCGCGTTGGCGCGCTGGTGTGAGGAGCGCGGCACCCTGCTCATCTCCGACGAGATCTACCACGGGATCGAGCACCCGGGTGCGCCCGCGACATCGTGCGCGTGGACGACGTCGCGGGAGGCGGTCGTCATGGGGTCGGTGTCGAAGTACTTCTGCATGACCGGGTGGCGACTCGGGTGGATGCTGGTGCCGCAGCGGTATCGGCGTGCGGTCGAACGACTCACCGCGAACCTCACCATCTGCCCACCGACGCTCTCGCAGATCGCCGCCGTCGCCGCGTTCGACGACGCGTCGCTCGCCGAGTGTGACGCCCATGTGGCCCGCTACACCGCGAACCGTGACGCGCTGATCGCAGGCCTCGCCGGTCTCGGCGTCACCGAGATCGCTCCTCCCGACGGTGCGTTCTACCTCTACGCCGACGTCGGCCATGTCACCGACGACAGCCTCACCTGGTGCCGGGACGTGCTGGCCTCCACCGGCGTCGCCATCGCCCCGGGAGTCGATTTCGACACCGTCCGTGGCTCGCGCACCATCCGTCTCAGCTTCGCGGGCGATCGCTCCGACATCGACCGGGGACTCGAGCTGCTCGCACCGGTGCTGACGCGCGGCTGAGACCCCGGCGCGCCCGCCCCGAACACGCCGCCCGTCGATCATCAGACCTGCGAAAACCCGTCCGGGGGGACCCCCGGTGCGGCAGCATGTCACCCATGACGTCAGCAGCGACTCCCAAGGGTCTGCGACGTCGTGCCCGTCTCATCGCTGCGGCCGGAGATCTGCTGGTGGAGGGCGGGTTTGACGCCGTCCGTCACCGCGCCGTCGCCGATCGCGCGGGATTGCCGCTCGCATCGACGACGTACTACTTCGAGTCGCTGGAGGACCTCGTCGTCGAGGCGGTGTCGCATGTCTGCCACGACGACATGGACGCCATCCGTGACCGCACCTCACATCTCACGCGTCGCCGGCGTGGATGCGAGGCCACCGCCGAGGCCCTGGCCGACGTCTTCGTCGGCGACGACCGCGACCTCCTCACCACCCGATGCGAGACAGTCGTTCTGGCGCAACGGTTCCCGCGACTGCGTCCGCTGCTCGTGAACAGGGGCAAACTGCTCGGCGAGTTGCACCACGAGGTGCTCGAGAAGTCGGGCCGGACGGTGGCGACGGCGTCCATCGCGCAGCTCATGGCGGTCGAGGAGGGTGCGGTGGTCCGCGCCCTGTCGGACTCGGTCGACGACGTGCACGCCGCGACCTACGAGGCGTTGACCCACGTCGTCGACGCACTCGCACCCAGCGGTCGCTGACGCCGTCGCGATTGGGGTGCCCGGCCCGCGGCGGGGCAGAATGAGCCGCGTGTCTGACAAGCCGCGCATCACCGATGTCCTGGCCGGGCGCTACGCCTCGGCCGAGCTGGTGACCCTGTGGTCGCCCGAGCACAAGATCGTCCTCGAGCGGCGTCTGTGGATCGCGGTGCTCACCGCCCAGCGTGACCTCGGCGTCGACGTCCCCGACGGCGTCATCGAGGACTACGAGCGTGTCGTCGACGACGTCGACCTCGCCTCGATCGCCGAGCGCGAGCGGGTGACGCGCCACGACGTGAAGGCGCGCATCGAGGAGTTCAACGCGCTCGCCGGCCACGAGCACATCCACAAGGGGATGACGAGCCGCGACCTCACCGAGAACGTCGAGCAGCTGCAGATCCTGCGCTCGCTCGAGCATGTGCACGCCCACGGTGTCGCCGTCGCCGCGCGCCTCGTCGACCGCGCCGCCCAGTACTCGTCGGTCGTGATGGCCGGCCGTAGCCACAACGTCGCCGCCCAGGCGACGACGCTCGGCAAGCGGTTCGCGTCGGCGGCCGACGAACTGCTCATCGCGCTCACCCGTCTTCGCGAGTTGATCGGCCGCTACCCGCTGCGCGGGATCAAGGGTCCGATGGGCACGTCGCAGGACATGCTCGACCTGTTCGACGGCGACACCGAGAGGTTGGCGTCGCTCGAGTCCAGAGTCGCCGCCCATCTGGGCTTCTCACGCTCGCTCACCTCGGTCGGTCAGGTGTACCCGCGCTCGCTCGACCACGATGTCGTCTCCGCACTGGTGCAGGTGGCGGCCGGGCCCTCGTCGATGGCGCACACGATCCGCCTGATGGCCGGCCACGAGCTGGTCACCGAGGGTTTCCAGCCCGGGCAGGTCGGCAGTTCCGCCATGCCGCACAAGATGAACACGCGCAGCTGCGAGCGGGTGAACGGATTGGCCGTCGTGCTGCGGGGATACGCGTCGATGACCGCGGAACTCGCCGGGGCGCAATGGAACGAGGGCGACGTGTTCTGCTCGGTGGTGCGCCGTGTCGCCCTGCCCGACGCGTTCTTCGCCGTCGACGGGCTGATGGAGACGTTCCTGACCGTGCTCGCCGAGTTCGGTGCCTACCCGGCCGTGATCGCGAACGAACTCGACCGCTACCTGCCGTTCCTCGCCACCACCAAGGTGCTCATCGCCGCGGTGCGCGCCGGCGTCGGTCGGGAGACGGCGCACGAGGCCATCAAGGAGAACGCCGTCGCCGTCGCGCTGGCGATGCGCGAGGAGGGCCGCGAGCCCGACCTGCTCGACCGTCTCGCCGCCGACGACCGGCTGCCGCTCGACCGTGCGGCCCTCGACGCCGCGCTGGCCGACAAGCACGCCTTCATCGGTGCCGCCGAGCAGCAGGTGGCCGACGTGGTCGCCGCTGTGGGCCGGCTGGCCGATCAGTACCCCGACGCCGCGCGCTACACCCCGGCGCCGATCCTGTAGGTCACCTGCGTCAGCCGCCGCTGACGATCGGTGATCGGTGGCGATGCGCACACTTAAGCCACCCCTCGCCGTGCCCCGGCATGTGTACCCGCGGCCTACTCACGAATCCGCGCCGCGTTCGGAGCGGATTCGCCCGCTCGCGGCGGAGTCTCGTCGACGTGGATCCGAACCGCCCCGGCCGACGTGCGTCAGTTCCCCGCCCGCTCGGCGATCCCGGCGACGAACTGCGCCTGCCCGATGTGCAGGGTGATGTCGTTCAGGACGCTGACCAGCCGGACGCCGGCGGTCACCGGCGGGTCCCAGTTCTCGTCGACCACGCGCTCGACCTCGTCGGGGGTCAGGGTGCGGATGTAGTCGAGCGCCGCCTGGTGCGCGGCGTGGAAGTAGCCGGCGAGCAGGTCGCCGTCGCCGGGAACCGCCGCGACCTCGTCGCTGCTCTGCCCGTACCCGGTCGCCCAGTCGTCGAACGGGAGCCCGAAGCGGTCGCGCCACTGCGGCCACTGCTGCTCGTCGCCGGTCAGCCCGGCGACGTGGTCGTCGAGGATGCGCGCGGAATGCCAGATCAGCCAGGCGATGGTGTTCGCGTCGGCGTCGACGCGGAATGTGAGGACGGCGCTCTCGCTGCCGTCGGTCAGTGAGGCCACGGCGTCGTCGGCGCGTGTGAAGGCGTCGACGAGCACGTCGTGCAGGGCGGTGTCGGTGTCGGTCACGGGGACTCCTCGAGGGTCGGCAGGGGACCCCCGGTGCAACGCGGGACGGTGCGGTCGCGCATTCCCCGCAGATCAGGGTGTGCGCGCGTCACCGTGCCCGAGGTCCCGGTCGGGGAACGCGACGTCCCGCACGCGGCGCTTCAGTTCGGCCGCGTCGGGGAAGCCCCCGTCGACGCGGCGGTCCCACACCGGCGACCCGTCGACCTCGACGGTGAAGACGCCGCCGGTGTCGGGGACGAGGGTGACCGACCCGAGGTCGGTCCCGTACGTCGACAGCAGCTCCGCCGACATCCAGTTCGCCCGCAGCAACCAGTTGCACAGGGTGCAGTAGCGGATCCGCACGGCGGGTCGGGACACCTCGGGCGTCGTCATGCGTGACGAGGGTAGGCGCGCCGGTGGCGCCTCGCGCACCACTAGCCTTGGGGCCATGCGTCCCACCCTGGAGTCCTATCGCCATGTGGCGTCGGGCAAGGTCCGTGAGCTGTACGAGATCGACGCCGACACGCTGCTCATGGTGTCGACGGATCGCATCTCCGCCTACGACCACGTGCTCGACAGCCTCATCCCCGACAAGGGGCGTGTCCTGACGGCGATGTCGTTCTTCTGGTTCGAGACGCTCGGCATCGCCCACCACCTCGTCGGCGGACCCGACGACCCGCGTATCCCGGCGGCCGAGGTCGGGCGGTCGATGGTGGTGCGCAAGCTGCCGATGCTGCCGGTTGAATGCGTCGCGCGCGGCTACCTCACCGGCTCGGGTCTGCTCGACTACCGCGCCACCGGCTCGGTGTGCGGGATCGCGCTGCCGCCGGGTCTGCAGGAGGCGTCCCGACTGCCGATGCCCATCTTCACCCCGGCGAGCAAGGCCGCCGTCGGCGATCACGACGAGAACATCGACTTCGCCGGCGTCGTCGAGCGGGTGGGGGAGCCGACGGCCCGTGCGCTGCGGGACGCGACCCTCGACATCTACATGCGCGGTGCAGAACTCGCGGCTGGCCGGGGGATCATCCTGGCCGACACCAAGTTCGAGTTCGGTCTCGCTCCGGACGGGTCGCTGGTGCTCGCCGACGAGGTGCTGACACCGGACTCGTCGCGCTACTGGGACGCCGGGATCCACACCCCGGGCGCGGTGCAGCCCAGCTTCGACAAGCAGATCGTGCGCAACTGGTTGACCGGTCCCGAGTCGGGCTGGGACAGAACGGGTCCGACACCACCACCGCCGCTGCCGAGTGACGTGGTCGCACGCACCCGCGCGCGGTACATCGAGGCCTACGAGACGATCTCGGGCCGGTCGTTCTCGCAGTGGCCGGGAGGTGCGCAGTGACCGAGCGTCCCGCGGTGCCGACCGCCAAGACGGTCCCGACCACCCGTGAGCACCACGGAGACGTCGTCGTCGACGAGTACGAGTGGTTGCGCGAGAAGGACGATCCCGAGGTGATCGCCTACCTCGAGGCGCAGAACGCGCTGACCGAGGCCGACACCGCCGAACTGGCGGATCTGCGGTCGACGATCGTCGGGGAGATCAAGGCGCGCACCAAGGAGACCGACATGTCGGTGCCCGTGCGCCGAGGCCGGTACTGGTACTACTCGCGGACCGTCGAGGGCAAGCAGTACGGGATCAGTTGCCGCTGCCCGATCCGCGGCGACGACGACTGGGATCCGCCGACGGTCGGGGACGACCCGCTGGACGGCGAGACGGTCCTGCTCGACTCGAACGTCGAGGCGGAGGGCACCGACTTCTACTCGCTGGGGTCGTTCTCGGTCAGCGACGACGGCACCCTGCTCGCCTACGGCGTGGACACCGTCGGCGACGAGCGGTACACACTGCGGTTCAAGGACCTGACGTCGGGCGAGATGCTCGCCGACACCGTCGAGAACACCGCCCCGGGGGCGACCTGGTCGGCCGACGGGCGACACGTCTTCTATCTGACCGTCGACGACGCCTGGCGTCCGGACACGGTGTGGCGACACGACATCGGGGCCGGGACCGACGACGTCCGCGTCTTCCACGAGCCCGACGAGCGGTTCTGGGTAGGCATGGGGACCACCCGCAGCGATCGGTACCTGATGATCGCACTGGGCTCGAAGATCACGTCCGAGGTGCACGTCCTCGAGGCGTCCGACCCGACCGGCGAGTTCCGGGTCGTCTGGCCGCGTCGCGACGGGATCGAGTACGACGTCGAGCACGCGGTGATCGGCGGTGAGGACCGCTTCCTCATCACCCACAACGAGAACGCCGAGAACTTCGAGGTGCTCTCCGCGCCCGTCGACGACCCGACGGCCACGCGGGTGGTCGTCGCGCACGACGCCGAGCGGCGCATCGAGGGCGTGGACGCGTTCGCCAATCGTCTGGTGCTCAGCTACCGACGGGCGGCGACGCCGCGGATCGCCGTCGCCGACCTCGCGGGCGTGGGTGTCGACGACGACATCTCCTTCGACGAGGTCGAGTTCGCACAGGAGATCTCCTCCGCCGGGCTCGCGTCGAACCCGGAGTGGACCGCGCCGCGGCTGCGGATCGGGTACACCAGCTACATCGAGCCGTCGGAGGTCTTCGATCTCGACCTGCGCAGCGGTGCGCGGATCCTGTTGCGGCGTCAGCCTGTTCTGGGCGGGTACGACCCCGCCGACTACGAGCAGCGACGGGAGTGGGTGACCGCGCGCGACGGGACGCAGGTGCCGCTGTCGGTGATCTCGCGTCGGGGCGTCGAGCGCCCCGCACCGACGCTGCTCTACGGGTACGGCTCCTACGAGGCGAGCATGGACCCGACGTTCTCCATCGCGCGGTTGTCGCTGCTGGACCGTGGCGTCGTGTTCGTCGTCGCGCACATCCGTGGCGGCGGCGAGATGGGTCGGCACTGGTACGAGAACGGCAAGACGCTGACCAAGAAGAACACCTTCACCGACTTCGTCGACGCCGCACAGCATCTCGTCGACACGGGTGCGACGACGCCGTCGCAGCTGGTGGGCGAGGGCGGATCCGCGGGCGGATTGCTGATCGGTGCCGTCGCCAATCTGGCGCCGGAGCTGTTCAGCGGGATCCTCGCCGTGGTGCCGTTCGTCGACCCGCTGACGTCCATCCTCGACCCGTCGCTCCCGCTGACCGTCATCGAGTGGGACGAGTGGGGCAACCCGCTGGAGGACCCCGAGGTGTACGCATACATGAAGAGCTACTCGCCGTACGAGAACGTCGAGGCCAAGCCCTACCCGTCGATCCTGGCGATCACGTCGCTCAACGACACGCGGGTCATGTACACCGAGGCGGCGAAATGGGTTGCGCGCCTGCAGGCGCACACCACCTCCGACGCGCCGATCCTGCTGAAGACCGAGATGACCGCCGGTCACGGTGGCGTCAGCGGTCGCTACAAGCAGTGGGAGGAGATCGCCTTCGAACACGCCTGGGTCCTCCGTCAGACGAAGGCCCTCTGACCGGCACCTCGACGCTCCGACGCTCTGCCCCCTGCCTCATCTCGGTCTCATTCCCGTCGAGTGGGCGTTTCCAGACGTCGAGTGGGCGGTTACAGACGTCGAATGGGCGTTTCCGGACGTCGACTGGGCGGTTCCCGAAGCCTCACCGGCACCCACGGCGCTCCAGAGCTCCTCTGATTCTGGCCATCTCGGCGTTCTCGTCCGCGGACAGCGCTGCGCCGGTCGTTCGGAGGGGTATCCATCCCCTCCGCATGACTGCACCGTCGCGGCGTTGGTCATGGAGCTTCTGTTGTTCGGACGAGTGATAGTCAACGCCGTCGTAGTCGACGCCGATCTTGTACCTCCGGTATCCCAGATCGAAGCGCGCAATCACAATCCCGGACTCGTCCAACACCTCGATCTGACTTTCCGGGCGTGGGAGCTCGTGACGGTGCATGACGAGCCGTGTCCAACTCTCACCTGGTGACTCGGCGAGCGGATCGACCAGTCCGACGAGCTCGCGCAGCTGACAGATCCCGCGGGCACGAGGGTGGTCGCGGGTGTAGGCCCACAGTTCGGACGCATTCAGGCCGGCGCTCCGCGCGAGATCGTCGAGGTGACCCAGAGCGAGCCAATCAGGACGCCTTCGGCCGAGGTCGTATGCAGTCCGGACCACACTGGTGACGGGCAGACCTGCGAACTCGACGATGTCGTCCGCGGCGAGTCTGTCCGTGCGCAGGAAGCGCACCCCTGATCTGCGTCGTCCCTGACCGCGAAGATCGCGAATCATCTCCACGTCGCCGTCGACGTCCGGGTAGTGGACCCCATGGAGGAGTTGAGCACTGAGGCCCGCGACGACAGAGCCCGGTCCGGCGCTCAGGTACGCGGCACGGATCCGATCGGTGGCCGTCAGGACGATGGCGGGGTCGGCGTACACACCTCGGTGAAGGCGCCGGAAATCCCGTCGGATGCGGTGCGATGCGTCCTGCGTCAGCGCGATGTGATCGGGCGCGATCGGTCGAGTGTCGGGTGCATGTCCCATGCTCAATGGGACGCCTTCGGAGCCGGTTCGGTTCCACCTCGTTGGCAAGTGCCCACTCGACGTCTGGAACCGCCCACTCGACGGCGGGAGACGACGACGGGCCCCCGGCGAGTACCGGGGGCCCGTCGTCGACTCGGGTGTGTCAGTGCATCATCACCGGGGCGGCGGGTTCGCCGTCCGGGGTGGCGACGGCGATCTTCTTGCGGGGCAGGAAGAACGCCGGGACGAGGCAGATCGCGATGAGCACGACGGCCACGACGAACGTGTCGCCGAAGGCGCCGGCAGCGGCCGACGGGGTCGGCGGCACCAGCGACTTCAGGTTGCTGGCGAGGATCACCGAGATGACCGCGGTGCCGATCGAGGCGGCGGTCTGCTGGACGACGTTCACCAGCGTCGAACCGTCGGCCACGCTCTCGGCCTTCAACGTCGCGAGCGCCGCGGACATCATCGGCATCATCGACATGCCCATGCCGAGGCCCTGGACGAACAGTGCGCCACCGAGCAGCCAGTAGGACGTGTCCGAGCCGAGGAACATGAAGGCGCCCAGGCCGATCGCGATGAGCACGATGCCGGTGAGCACGAACTTGCCGGGACCGATCTTGTCGGTCATGCGGCCCGCGATCGGCATGGTGATCATCGCGCCGATGCCCTGCGGGGCGACCAGCAGACCGGCCATGAGCGTCGACTCGCCGCGGACGCCGATGAAATACTGCGGGAACAGCAGCGACGCACCGAAGAACGCGATCAGGAAGAACGTGAACGTGATGATCGTGATGCTCAGGGTGCGGTTCGTGAACAGCCGCAGGTCGAGGAGCGGCTTCTTCCCGCGCAGTGCGTGCGTGACGAACGCGACGATGAGCACGGCGCCGATCGCCATGGGGATCAACACCTTCGCCGCGAGGAAGGTGCCGGCCTCGTTCGACGACGACACACCGAACAGGAACACCGCGAGACCCGGCGACAGCAGCAACAGTCCGACGAAGTCGAACGACGGCTTCGTCTTCTCCTCGTCACCGGGGAGGATCCACGCCGAGTACAGGATCGCCAGGATGCCGATCGGCACGTTGATGAGGAAGATCCAGTGCCACGAGACGTACTCGATGAGCACGCCGCCGAGGATGGGGCCGGCGATGGGGCCGAGCAACATGGGGATGCCGAGCACGGCCATGATCGAGCCGACACGCTCCGGCCCGGCGGCGCGGGTCAGGATCATCATGCCGACGGGCATGAGCATGCCGCCGCCCGCGCCCTGCAGCATGCGGAAGGCGACCAGCGAGCCGATGTTCCACGCGAACGCACAGAGCACCGAACCGATCACGAACAGGACCAGCGAGGTCAGGTAGACGTTCTTGGTGCCGAACCGGGCGGTCGCCCAGCTCGACAGCGGGATGACCGCGGCGAGCGCCAGGGTGTAGCCGGTCGCGGTCCAGGCCGCGTTCGCGGCCGAGGTCGAGAACACCTCCTGGAAGGTGTTCTGGGCGACGGCCACGACGGTGGTGTCGAGGATGGACATGATGGCGCCGAGCACGACGACGGCCGCCACCTTGAGGGTGGCGGCGTCGAGGCCGGGCGCCGCGTCGGCGGCAGCCGTCGACGGGGCTTGGGTGGTGGTCATCGAGTCGCTTTCTGACGTCGGTGCGCGAACACCGGATCGGGATCGGCGAGATAGTCCCCGGTGACTATCGAGTGCAGGACCTGATGCAGGTCGTCGCGGAGTGCAGCGGGCAGGCGGTCCAGGAAATTCCGGAACTCGTCCTCTTTGCGGTCGAGATGCTCGGTGACCTTGTGGTGCCCCTCGTCGGTGAGCGACACCCGTTTCACCCGACGGTCGGTCGGGTCCTCGCGGCGGTCGACGAGACCCATCCCGACCAGTTTGTCGACGTTGCGGCCGGTGGCCGCGACCGACAGGTGCAGGATCTCGGCCAGTTCGTTCAACGACAGCGCCCGTGCCCGTCCCGCCAGCACCATGAGCGTGCGGAAATGGGCGAAGGAGATGTCGCTGGTGGCCAACCCGTCGATCGCGTCCACCTCGGCGGTCGTGAGCAGCCGGCTGAGGAACTCGCTGAGGACGTCGAAGGTCTCCTCGGTCGTCACCTCACCCCGGGTCTCGTGCACCGGAAAAAACTAACCCACACGCAACTATCGACGCCACTGCAAGCGATTGTGCCGTCGGTCACCCCGACGCACCCACGAGACCGGGGTCACTCCGGCGGGCTCCGATCAGCCGTTCTCCGCACCCGCCCGGCGTGGCTACCCTCATCGGCATGACCAGCATCAGCGACATCCCCGTGAAGACCCTGCGCGGCGAGGACGCGACCCTCGGCCAGTTCGACGGGCCCGTCCTCGTCGTGAACGTCGCCAGCAAGTGCGGACTCACCCCGCAATACACGGGGCTGGAGAAGATCGCCGAGGACTACCGCGACCGCGGGCTCACCGTCGTCGGCGTCCCCTGCAACCAGTTCATGGGGCAGGAGCCGGGCACGGCCGAGGAGATCGAGACCTTCTGCTCGACGACCTACGGCGTCACCTTCCCGCTGCTGGAGAAGACCGAGGTCAACGGCGACAACCGCCACCCGCTGTACGCCGAGCTGACCAAGACCGCCGACGCCGACGGCGAGGCCGGCGACGTGCAGTGGAACTTCGAGAAGTTCCTCGTCGACGCCGACGGGACCGTCGTGCGCCGGTTCCGCCCGCGCACCGAGCCCGACGCCCCCGAGGTCGTCGAGGCGATCGAGGGCGTCCTCACCCGCTGACGGGCGCCTCGACGCGGGTCGGCACCGGCATTTCGACCCGCGTACACGTCGTCGCCACCATCGCCTCACCTGCGGCGACCATGCTCGACGACATGGCTGGCCGACTGTATGTGTCCGTCTCGGGGATCCGCGCCGAGACGTTCGACGACGTGCGCGTGCTCGTCGACGAGCTCGCCGCCCGCGACGTTCCCGTGTCGCTTCTCGTGTCACCGCGTCTCAAGCACGGGTACCGACTGCACGAGGACGCCACCACGGTCGACTGGCTGCGGGAGCGGCGTTCCGGCGACGACGCCGTGGTCCTGCACGGCTACGACCAGGCCCCGACGAAGCGCCGTCGTGGGGAGTTCGCCGTGATCGACGCCCACGAGGCGGGACTCCGGCTGGCCGCGGCCGACCGCGTGCTGGAGACCTGTGGCCTGCGCACCCGACTGTTCGCCGCACCCCGCTGGACCGCGTCGCCGGGTGCCCTGACCGCGCTGCCGCGCGCCGGCTTCCGGGTCAACCTGGGCTTCACCGGCTGGGACGACCTGGTCACCGGCGCGAGCACCCGGGCGCGCGTCCTGGGCTTCGGCGACGGATTCCGCGTCGATCCGTGGTGGTGTCGCATGGTCGTCGCGGCGACCAACCGCACCGCCCGTCGTGGCGGCCACGTCCGCCTGTCCATCGCCGGAAAGCATCTCGCCACGCCCCTGGCCCGCCAGACCCTGCTCGACTGCGTCGACCTCACCCGACACCACGAGCTGACGCCGGCCACCTACCGCGAGCTGACCCCGAGCCGCGCAGGTCACACCGCCGCCTGACCCCCTCTCCGGGGGCGGGTGGGTGTCGGTCGGCCGGTAGAGTGACCGCTGATCCCCGGCAGGCCGCGACGTGCGTCGACGCCGTCCGGCGACCCCTGGGACGACGAGTGACAGCGACGACGATGACGAACGGGAGTGTGTCCATGGCGCGTGTTGTGGTCGACGTGATGCCGAAGGCGGAGATCCTCGACCCGCAGGGGCAGGCGATCGTCGGGGCGCTGGGGCGTCTCGGGTTCTCCGGGATCGCCGACGTGCGGCAGGGCAAGCGGTTCGAGCTCGACCTCGACGGCGACGTCGACGACGTCACGCTCGAGCGGATCGCCTCGGAGCTGTTGGCCAACACCGTCATCGAGGACTTCGTCGTGAGCCGGGTCGACTCGTGAGCGCCCGCATCGGTGTCATCACCTTCCCCGGGACGCTCGACGACATCGACGCGAGCCGCGCCGTCCGTCTCGCCGGCGCCGAGCCGGTCGAACTGTGGCACGCCGACGCCGACCTGCAGGGCGTCGACGCTGTCGTCGTGCCCGGTGGGTTCTCCTACGGCGACTACCTGCGCGCAGGCGCCATCGCGCGGTTCGCCCCGATGATGGGCGCCGTCGTCGAGGCGGCGACGCGTGGCACCCCGATCCTGGGCATCTGCAACGGATTCCAGGTGCTGTGCGAGGCCGGTCTGCTCCCGGGGGCACTCACCCGCAACGTCGGCCTGCACTTCGTCTGCCGCGACCAGTGGCTGGAGGTCGCCTCGACCGACACCGCGTGGAGCAGTCGGTTCGAGCAGGGCGCCGAGATCCTCATCCCGCTGAAGTCCGGTGAGGGTCGCTACGTCGCGTCCGACGAGGTGCTCGCGGAACTCGAGGGGGAGGGGCGCGTGGTGTTCCGCTACGCGGGCGACAACCCGAACGGGTCGCTCAACGCCATCGCCGGCATCGCCAGCGCCGACAAGCGCATCGTCGGCCTGATGCCGCACCCCGAGCACGCCACCGAGCCGCTCACCGGTCCCAGCGACGACGGCCTCGGCCTGTTCTACTCGGCTCTCGACGCCGTGCTCGCCAGCGCCTGAGCACCACCCCATGATCACCAGCACCGCCGGCGCGACCGGGCTCTGCCAGTTCGTCGACGCGTCCCCGTCGCCGTTCCACGTCTGCGTGACCGTCGCCGACACACTGCGTGCCGCGGGGTGGACCGAGCTGCGCGAGACCGACGGGTGGGCGAGCGCAGGCATCGGGTCCGACGGACGGTCCTTCGTCGTCCGCGGCGGCTCGGTGATCGCCTGGGACGCCCGTGGTGGCGGCAGGACCTTCCGGATCGTGGGCGGCCACACCGACAGTCCCAACCTCCGGGTGAAACAACATCCCGAGTACGTGTCCGCCGGGCTGGCGATGGTGGGCCTCGAGCCGTACGGCGGCGCATGGCTGAACTCGTGGCTCGACCGCGACCTCGGCGTGTCCGGGCGGCTCGCCGTGCGCGGTCCCGACGGCATCCGACAGGTGCTCCTACGAATCGACGACCCGGTGCTGCGTGTGCCGCAGCTTGCGATCCACCTCTCCGAGGACCGCAAGGGTGTGACGCTCGACCCGCAGCGACATGTCAACGCGCTCTGGGGGATCCCGGGTGGCTCAGGCTTTCTCGAGTTCGTCGCCGACCGCGCGGGCGTCGTCGTCGACGATGTCCTGGGGTGGGAGATCATGACCCACGACCTCGCGCCGAGCGCGGTCGTCGGGGCCGAGCGCGACCTCGTCAGTGCCCCCCGGCTGGACAACCAGGGCACCTGTTACGCCGGTCTTCGCGCACTGCTCGACGCAAGCGAGCGCACGACGTCGTCGGATGCCGTCCGGGTGCTCGCACTGTTCGACCACGAGGAGGTCGGCAGCGGCTCGGATCGCGGTGCGGCGTCGGACTTCCTGGTCACCGTCCTCGAACGGATCGTCCTCGCCCGCGGCGGCGATCGGGACGCGTTCCTCGCCGCCATGGCCGGGAGTGTGTGCGCCTCCGGCGACATGGCGCACGCGACGCACCCCAACTACCCCGATCGTCACGAGCCGTCGCACACCATCGCTGTCAACGGCGGGCCGGTGCTCAAGGTGAACCAGAACCTGCGCTACGCCAGCGACGCGACGGGCGAGGCGGTCTTCGCGATGGCCTGTTCCGATGCCGGTGTCCCGCTGCAGCGATACGTGCACCGTGCAGACCTGCCGTGCGGGTCGACGATCGGCCCGATCACCGCGACCCGGACCGGGTTGTCGACGGTGGACGTCGGGGCGCCCCAGCTCGCGATGCACAGTGCCCGGGAGATCATGGGCGCCGGCGATGTCGCGAGCTATTCCGCTGCGCTGCAGGCGTTCCTGGCGCCGGCCTGACCGCGTGCGTCAGGGCGTCGCGCCCGGGGACGATCCGGCCCGCCCCATCAGGAACTCCTCCGCCTGCGTGAAGAGCCAGGCGAGTGCGTCGGGGTCGTCGGGCAGCGTGATCTGTTCGTAGCCGGCGAGCAGGTACATCGCCCACTTGGCGAAGAGTTCGGCACCGCGACGGTCGCCCATGATGGCCTCCGCCGCCTCCACCAGCGTCTCCAAGCGCGCCGCGTCGACCCGTTGCTGGACCTCCCGCACGTCGGGGTCCAGGCTGCTCCACGTACGGATCGCGGCCTCTGCGTGGTACGGAAGCGACAGCGCGATCGCGCGGAGGATGTCGATCCGCCGGCGCGGGTCCTCCTCGGCCCGCACGCGGCGGATGAGTGCGGTGTTGCTCTCGCTCTCCCAGTGCGCGATCAGCTCCGTCGTGTACGTGCCCCAGTTCGCGAAGAAGTGATAGAAGCTCCCCGACGTCACGCCGAGCCGTCGGCACACCTCGGCCAGCTTCAGGCCGCCGTACCCCAGGTCCGCCAGGATCGACAGACCCGTCTCGAGATACGCGAGTCGCGTGGTCGTGGCGGGCATCCTCCCAGCCTAGGGGTAGGACTGTGCCGTCACGGTCATGTCGCCCGTTCGGGCCACGCAGTCGCCGATGGCCGCGAACGCCTCCGACACAGCGTGCAGCGCCTCGGCACGGTCGTCGTCGTCGAGGTGGGCGGGGCCGTAGGTGAGGACCGGCGGCAGGACCCGGTATCCCACGAACTCGAGCACGCCGCGGTGTATCGGGTAGAGGAAGTCCTCGATGGCTCCGAAGGCCCCTCCTCGCGCGAACGACGCGGGCGAGCCCCCTGTCGTGACGGAGAGAACCGCCTGACGGCCGGCGAAGGCGGCCGCCTCGAACAGTCCGAGGTCACCGCCGAACGTCGCGCCCATCACGAACACGCGGTCGATCCAGCCCTTGAGGATGGCGGGGACGGAGAACCACCACAGTGGGAACGAGAGCACGAGCAGATCCGCGGCCAGGAGACGGTCGAGGTCGTGGCGGACATCGGCCGCGAGCGTGCCGGCCGCGACCGCGCGCATCTGTTCGGCCTGCGGCTTGAACGGGTCTGTCGCAGCGGGGAACTCGTGTCGGTCGAGCACGGGCTGCCACCGATCGGCGTGGAGGTCGATGCGGTCGACGATCAGCCCACGGTCGGCGAGAGCGGCGGCGGCGGCGTCGGCCTGGGCGGAGCTGAACGACGAGGGTTCGGGGTGGGCGTGCACGAGCAGGGCGCGTCGAGGGGAGGTCACGCGAGCATCATATCGATGTTTCGCGATATGTCGATCAGAGGTCGTGCAGCGCCTTCTCGAGTGAGCGCAACCGCTCCTCGCTCCGTCGGTAGTGGGTCCACTTCCCCACGCGTGTGGACTCCACCAGCCCGGCCTTCTCGAGCGTCGCCATGTACGTCGACACCGTCGACTGCGCGAGTCCCGCCTTGGCCTGGATGTGGGTGACGCAGACGCCGACGACATCACGGTCGGCGACGGGCTCGTACTCGGCGAAGGCGTCGTGGGGATCGTCGAGCCAGCGGACGATCTGGAGGCGCACCGGGTTCGCCAACGCCTTGAGCGCACCGAGCAGGGCGTCGTCGTCGAGTGCGGTCTCGTTCGCGCCGGTCGCCATGGTCCCCACGATAGAGCGGCGTCCGCTGCGGCATGGTTGCCATAACCCGACTTATGTTACTGTGACCCACATCATGTTCGACGGCGCATGTGACCCCGAGGAGGCACCGGTGGCGACCACAGACACGGCAGGGTTCGCGACGGCGGAGGAGGTGCGCCGGTACATCGGCGGCATCTTCGAGACCGCCTTCGCCGACCCCGAACTGGGACCGAAGCTCGCGGCGGTGGGCATCGTGCTCGCCGTCGAGTGCACCGAGCCCGACGCGCGGCTCGTCATCGACACCGGATCGGGCACCGTGCACGACAGCGGCCCCGACACCCCCGCGGCGACCGCGACCATGGCGATGTCGTCGGCGGTCAGCAACGCCTACTGGCAGGGGAAGGTGAACCTGCCGATGGCCATGGCGCGCAAGCGCATCACCGTCTCGGGCGAGATCGGCACGCTGCTGAGACTCGCCCCGCTGTCGAAGAAACTGTTCCCCGTCTACGTCGAGCGCCTGCGCGCCGACGGCCGCGACGACCTCGTCGTCGCCTGAGGAGACCGCAGATGAGCGCACCGTCCGTCGACCGGACCTTCCACCCCGATTCCATCTCGCCGCTGTCCTTCTGGGCCGCGTCGGCCGACGACCGCGAGGCCATCTTCGCGCGTCTGCGTGCCGACGCCCCGGTGAGCTGGCACGCGCCCGTCGAGGGCGGGCTGATGGTGCCGGAACAGCCGGGGGTGTGGGCGGTGTCGCGGCATGCCGACATCGCCCACGTGAGCAAGCATCCGGAGCTGTTCACCTCCGCTCAGGGGGTGATGTTCGAGGAGGTGCCCGAGGACATGCTCGAGGCGTCGATGTCGTTCCTGGCCATGGACGGTAAGCGGCACACCTCCCTGCGTCGACTCGTCAGCGCGGCCTTCACACCGCGTCGGGTCGCGGCGATCGCCGAGCAGATCCACCGCCAGGCGGTCGCGATCGTCGACGACCTGCTCGAGCAGCCCGAGGGTGACTTCGTCTCCGCGGTCAGCAAGCGCCTGCCCATGTGGACGATCTACGAGATGATGGGCCTGCCCCCGGAGCACCGCGAGACCGGAGCACACCACGCCGACGGCCTCGTCTCCTGGAACGACCCCGACGTGGCCGCCGGACGGGAACCGGGCGAGATCCTCGCGGAATCCCTGGTCACCCTGCTGGGCCTGGCCCTCGACCTCGCCGATGCGCGACGATCGCACCCCGAGGACGACCTCATGACCGCGCTGGTGCAGGCGGAGGTCGACGGTGAGCAGCTCACCGACGACGAGATCGCCGCGTTCTTCGTGCTGCTGTCCGTCGCAGGCAACGACACGACGCGCAACACGATCAGTCTCACCGCGAAGGCGTTGCAGGACAACCCCGATCAGCGTCAGCTCCTCGTCGACGACCTCGACGGCGTGATGCCCACGGCGGTCGAGGAGTTCGTGCGGTACGCCACCCCGGTGATGACGTTCCGCCGGACCGCACTCGTCGACACCGAGCTCGCCGGGCAACCGATCGCGGCGGGGGAATGGGTGCTGCTCCTGTACCCCTCGGGCAACCGCGACGAGAGCGTGTTCGACGATCCGCACCGGTTCGACCTGCTGCGCTCACCGAACCCGCACCTGGGTTTCGGCGGCGGTGGCCCCCACTACTGCATGGGCGCGTTCCTGGCGAAGACGCAGCTGCGAGAACTGTTCGGGCAGCTGATCACCCGCGCACCCGGGCTGACGCTGGGCGACCCCGAGCCCCTCGTCGGCAACTTCGTCCACGCCGTCCGCGCGATGCCCTACAGCCTTCGCTGACCCGAACCGTCAGGAGACACCATGAGCGACCTCACCGACCACACCTTCGTCGTCACCGGCACCGCGTCCGGGATCGGGCAGGCGGTGGCACGACGACTGCTCGCCGCCGGCGCGCAGGTCCACGGCCTGGACCGCAAGCCGCCGACCGCCGACCTCACCAGCCACACCGAGGTGGATCTGGCCGATCCGTCGAGCATCGACGCGGCCGTCGCCGCCCTGCCCGTCGGCGACATCGACGGTCTGATCAACGTGGCCGGGATCCCCGGTACCGCGCCGGGCGACCAGGTGTTCGCGGTGAACGCGCTGGCCGTGCGCCATCTGACGGGCGCCCTGGTGGGCCGCATCCGGCGCGGCGGGTCCGTCGTGGTGGTGTCCTCGATCGCCGGTGCGATGTGGCCGGCGCGGCTCGAACAGATCCGGGCGGTGCTCGCGACCGCGTCGTTCGCCGACGGGGCACGGTGGTTCGCGGAGAACCCGCAGGAGGGCAACGCCTACACCTTCTCCAAGGAGGTCGCGACGGTCTACGCGCTGTCGATGGCGGTGCCGCTCGTCGAGCACGGCATCCGCATCAACGCCGTGATGCCCGGGCCTGTGGAGACACCGATTCTGCCCGACTTCGAGGCGTCGATGGGCAAGGATGTGCTCGACGGGGTCCGTGCCCTGCTGGGTCGTCACGCGCAGCCCGAGGACATCGCCGATGCCGTCGTGCTGTGCGTCGGGGACGAGGCGCGCTGGGTGAACGGCAACGCCCTGGTCGTCGACGGTGGTCTCACCGGCGGCGTCCTGAGCGGGGTCGTCCCGGCGCCCGAGATCTGACACGGCCGGACGCGAGAGAAGAGGAACATCATGGCTGCACCCACCACCGACCCGACCGCCGTCGACGGCGACCGCGTCGACCCCGACCTGCTGGCCGAGCTCCGGCGGTACCACTCGACCGGGGTCACCCGTGACATCGGCTGGCGGACAGGCCAACTGAGTGCCCTCGAGCGGATGCTCGACGAGCGGGAGGACGAGATCGTCGCCGCGCTCGACGCCGACCTCGGCCGGGCGGGCTTCGACGCCTGGCTCGGCGACGTCGCGTCGACGAAGGGTGAGGCGACCTTCGCCCGCAAGAACCTCAAGAAGTGGATGAAGCGGCAGAAGCAGTCGATGCCGCTCGCGCAACTCCCCGCGCGGGGCTGGGTGCAGTACGAGCCGCTGGGCGTCGTGCTCGTCATCGGTCCGTGGAACTACCCCGTCTACCTCACGCTCGGGCCGCTCGTCGCGGCGATCGCGGCCGGCAACTGCGCGGTCCTCAAGCCGTCGGAGATTGCGCCGGCGTCGTCGGCGCTCCTGGCGCGGATCGTCCCGCAGTATCTCGATCCCCGGGCGTTCCGCGTCGTCGAGGGCGCCGCGCAGGTGACCCAGGACCTGTTGGCGCTCGGGTTCGACCACGCCGTGTTCACCGGTGGCACCGAGGTCGGCAAGAAGATCATGGCCGCGGCGGCCCCGACACTCACCCCGGTGACGCTCGAGCTGGGCGGCAAGAGCCCGGTCTACGTCGCGGCCGACGCCGACCTCGACGTGACGGCCCGCCGGATCGCCTGGACGAAGCTTCTCAACTCGGGGCAGACGTGCATCGCGCCGGACTACGTCCTCGCGGACCCGTCGGTCGTCGACACCCTGGTCACGAAGATCGGCGAGACGATCGCGGAGTTCCGGGCCGACAAGTCCGAGCCGACGGTGCAGATCGTCAACGACCGGCAGTTCGAGCGGTTGGCGTCCTACCTGCAGGAGACCACCGGCCGTGTCGTCCTCGGCGGCGGGATCGACCGCGACCACGGTCGCATCGAACCGACCATCGTCGTCGACCCGGATCCGGGGGACACCCTGATGGAGAACGAGATCTTCGGGCCCATCCTGCCGGTCATCACCGTCGACTCGCCCGACGCCGCGATCGCGTTCGTCAACGGGCGGCCCAAGCCGTTGGCGAGCTACGTGTTCACATCGTCGAAGGCGTTGGCGCAGCGCATGATCGACTCCATCCCGTCGGGTGGCGCGGTGGTCAACCACATCGCCATGCACTGCCTCATCCCGCAGCTGCCGTTCGGCGGCGTCGGTGCCAGCGGCATGGGTGCCTACCACGGCAGGTGGGGGTTCGAGGCGCTCAGCCACCGCAAGGCCGTGCTGGCCAAGCCGGCGAAGCCGGACCTGTCGCTGATCTACCCGCCGTACAGCGACCGCGCCGTCAAGCTGCTCCGCCGGATGCTGTGAGGAGGACGCCGTGCGCGTGACTGTCGATCGCGACGTGTGCTGCGCGTCGGGCAACTGCGAGATGGCGGCACCGGACGTGTTCGAACTCGCCGACTCCGGTGACGTGCAGGTGGACGACTCCGCCGTGGACGCCAACGTCGATGCGGTGCGGCGCGCGATCGTCGAGTGCCCTACGCAGGCGATCGCACTGCACGGCTAGGGGACGGGCATCATCGAGGCCATGGAGTCCTCGACGGTGCATGCCGGTGTCCTCGACGTGGCGGTGGAACGCCACGGTGACCGGGACGGTCGCAGCGTCGTCCTGCTGCACGGGTTCCCGTACAGCCCACGCGGATACGACGACGTCGTCCGGTTGCTCGTCGACACCGGCCACGACGTCGTCGTCCCGTTCCTGCGCGGATACGGCGGCACGCGGTTCGTCGACGACGGCACCCTCCGATCGGGACAGCAGGCGGCGCTCGGTCACGACCTCCGGTCGCTGATCGAGGCGCTCGAGCTCGACCGGCCGGTCGTCGTCGGCTACGACTGGGGTGGTCGTGCGGCATGCGTGGTGGCGGCGCTGTGGCCGGAGCTGGTGTCCGGACTGGTCAGCGTGTCGGGATATCTGATCCAGGACATCGCCGCGGCGGCGACGACGCCCGTCGCGCCGCATCTCGAGAAGCGGTACTGGTACCAGTGGTACCTGCACACCGAACGCGGGCGCGCGGGGCTCGCCGAGCACCGCGAGGAGTTCGCGCAGATCCTGTGGACCGAGTGGTCCCCGACGTGGCGCTTCGGCGACTCGGAGTTCGCGGCGAGCGTCGCCGCACTGGACAACCCCGATTTCGTCGACGTGTCGGTGCACTCCTATCGGCACCGCTACGGGCTCGTCGAGGGCGACCCGGCCTACGAGGACACCGAGCGGGCCCTCGCGACGGCCCCGGCGATCACCGTGCCGACGGTCGTCGTCGACCCGACGGAGGACACCGTCGCGGCGCTCTACGGTCGCCCCGACCACACCGCCCACATCACCGATCTCCGCGCCGTGCGGGAACTGGCGTGTGGCCACAACCCGCCGCAGGAACTCCCCGGCCAGTTCGTCGACGCGATCCGGATCCTCACCGCCTGACCTGACCTCGCTCGGCGCGTACCGACCGAGAGCCCGGGTGGTGGCTCAGTACTGGGCGAGCCAGAAGTGGATGCCCTGGTCGTCGACGCACTCGGCGGTGGTCGCGTAGGGCTGCCGGGACACCGGGTCGGTGACCCGACCGCCCGCCGCGACGACTCGCTCCACCGCCGCCTCGATGTCGTCGACGGTCCACATCGCGACCGCCTCCGACCTCGCGGCGCCGCCGCCGATCCCGATCTGGGGTCGGCTGCCGTCGACCTCCCACCCGTCGTCGATCCGGCCGGGCGTGAACTGCCAGCCGAGCACCCGGCCGTAGAAGTCGCGGTAGGTCGCGCTGTCGGGCGTGTAGACCGTCAGGTAGGTCAACTCGCCGTGCCCTGACGGATGCTGCTCGCCCCGACGGTCCGACGGGTCGGGGACGGTGACCGCGAACTCCACGCCCCGCGCGTCGACGAGGTCGACGGCGCCGTGGCGCGCCGCGGTGTTCTCCGGAACCCGACCACCCGCGTCGATCGTCGCGCGACGGGCTGCGTCGAGATCGTCGACGGCGTACACCGCGAAGATCGTCCGACGGTTCGGCGCCTCCGCGATCCCCAGCCGCTGCGACAGGTTCGTCACCTGCCCGTCGACGACCTCCCACCCGAGGACCGACGAGTAGAACGCGGCCGCCCGGGCGGCGTCGGGGCACCACAGCGAGAGATACACGACGTCGCCGGGCCGGACGCGATCGGCGACACCCGCACCCGTGGGCGGGGGCGCCGAGAGCATCCACCGGTGCCCGAACGGGTCGATCACGACACCCGTGCGAGACCCGTGGGCGTCGTAGGGCTCGCGCTCGACCGTCGCGCCGCCCGCCGCGGCCTCGGCGACGGCCGCGTCGGCGTCGTCGACGGCGAGCATGAGGCTCACCGACACAGCGCCCGACGCCGGCGCCGCGAGGCCGATCTCGCCGAACGCCTCGGCGAGATAGACCGCGCCGCCACCCATCTCGAGCTCCGCGTGTCCGATCCGACCGTCGGGCATGGTGATCGGCGTACCCCGCAGTCGGGCACCGAGGTGGTCGACGTACCAGTCGATCGCGGCCGATGCGTCGACGACGGCCAGATAGGGCAGTGCGCCGGGACGTTCGACCGCGGGCACGGACGCCGCGGGGGCGTCGAGGGTGACGGACATGTCGACTCCTCCCGGGAGGTCGGCGCCACGCCGCAGCCGCTCGCGCAGCTGCTCGGTGAACGTGGCGTCGGGGGTCACGGGCTTGTCATCGGCACGCAGGACGGCCAGCGGGTCGCGGGGGCTCATCACCGACCTCCTCTCGGGGTGCTCGGTCGTGCGTCGTGCGGATAGCGCGTGCGGAACTCGTGTTTGGCCCGGGTCAGGAGGGACTCCGTGGCCGCGAGACTGCGCCCGAGTGCCTCGGCACACTGCCCGACGGTGCAGTCGTCGACGTAGCGCAGGGTCAGCACCGCGCGGTGCAGCGGGGTGCACCGCGCGAGCGTGTACTCGGCGACGAGGCGGTCGAGTTCGACGTCCCAGTCGTCCTGGCCGTGATCGGGGGTGTCACCGACCGGTTCCGGGGTGCGGGCCTGACGCCGCCAGTGGTCCGCGAGCTTGTGGCGCGCGACGCCGATCAACCACGGAACCGTCGGCGTCGGCGGGTCGGGGCGACGCATCGTGTCCATCGCGGCGAGGAACGTCTCGGACGTGACGTCCTCGGCCACCGCGCGATCGCCGCAGCGACGCACCACATAGCCGTAGACGGCGGGAAGGGCCTCGTCGTACACCGCCAGCACCGCCTCGGGACCGGGTCGATCACTCACGACCACATCGTCGTCGCCGGCGATCGGTTTCCGTCGGTCGAATCGGTGAGAAACTGACTCGGGCCCGATCCGCGACGAAAGAGGACCGCTCGTGAACGCTCGTCCCGCCCTTCGGCTGATCGTGCTCGTCTGCGCGTTCCTGGCACTCGGGGCGACGGTCGTCGCACCCGCGTCTGCGCGGACCCCGCTGCCGGTGCCGTACGACTTCTTCGCCGGCGCCCGCGAGGAACTGGCGAACCCGGGTGGCTCCGCCCCGGGGACCAACGACGTCGGGTGCCGCCCGACCGCCGAGCACCCCGACCCGGTGATCCTGGTCCACGGCACCGGAGGCAACCGGCAGACCAACTGGGCGACGCTCGGCCCGGCCCTCGCGAACGCGGGGTACTGCGTCTTCGCCCTCACCTACGGCGCGCTGCCGGGGTCCCCCTATCCCGTCTCGGGTCTGGGCGGACTGATCAGCATGGTCGACAGTTCCCGACAGCTCGCCGCGTTCGTCGACCACGTCCGCTCCGCCACCGGCGCGGCGAAGGTCGACATCGTCGGACACTCCGAGGGCACCCTCATGCCGCAGTACTGGGTGCGCTACCGCGGTGGCGCGTCGGTCGTCGGGAAGTACGTCTCCCTCGCGCCGTACTGGAAGGGGCAGGACTCGTCTGCGTGCGACGACGCCGTCGCCGCGATCCGGGGCGTCGGCCTCCCGGCGAGCGTCTGGCCCTACCCCGAGTGCAACGAGGAGGACTACGGCTCGTCGTTCATGCGCGCGATCAACGCCGGCGGCAGCCTGTACTCACCCGGTGTGGACTACACCAACGTGCTGACCCGGTACGACGGGATCGTCGAACCGTGGACCGACGGCCTCGTCCCCGGGCCGCGCACCCCGCAATGTCGTCGTGCAGGACACCTGCGCCGCCGACCGCTCCGACCACCTCTCGCTGGTGGCGTCGCCGCGGACCGTCGCGATCGTCCGGAACGCGCTCGACCCGGCGCATCCCGTGCCAGTGCCGTGTGTCCCCGTCGCACCGGGGTTCCCCGGCTGATCGGTCGCGATGAGTTCCGGGCCCGGGACGAGTCAGTACCGACATGGCCACCGGAACCGTGTTCAGCGCCCTGCTCTCCAGCGACGACCCCACGCGCCTGCGTGACTGGTACGCAGCGGTGTTCGACGCGTCCGTCGACCAGGTCGGGAACGGTGACGGATATCAGGTCGTCGATCTCGACGGCTTCTACCTCATGATCGACACCCGCGACGAGGTCTCCGGCCGCGCGCAGGAACCCACGCGGCTGATCCTCAACGTGGAGGTCGACGACGTGCCGGCCACGGCCGCTCGCGTCGACGAGCTGGGTGTCGGCTGGCACGCGCCGGCCGAGGAGCGGGACGGCAACTGGTTCGCGACGGCGATCGACCCCGACGGGAACCTCGTGCAGATCATCCGGCTGTCGGACGCGATGGAGCGGGAGGCCCAGCAGGCGTCGATGACACCGTTCAGCGGGTTCGCCGTCCGGGACGTCGACGCGGCGGCCGACTTCTACTCACGCGTCCTCGGGCTACGTGCCGACCGCAACGAGATGGATCTGCTGACACTGCATCTCGACCGTCGCACACGGGTGATCGTCTATCCCAAGCCCGACCACGAACCGGCCGGGTTCACCGTCCTCAACCTGCCCGTCCCCGACATCGACGCCGCCGTCGCCGATCTCGCGGCCAAGGGCGTCGAGCTCCTCCGGTACGAGGGCATGCCGTGCGACGAGAAGGGCATCATGCGCGGACGGTCCGCGGGCATGGGCCCCGACATCGCCTGGTTCACCGACCCGTCGGGCAACGTGCTGTCGGTGCTGCACTGACAGATCGCTGCTCCCGCCATCAGATCCGTGATGGTCGGTGGCGTCAGTGCAGGTCCGCGTGGCGTCGCCCGACGGCGATCACCGCGTCGGCGACGGCATCGGGTGCGTCGAGGGGGACGAAGGTGCGCGCGCCGGGGACGGGGACGAACTCGGCGTCGGGGAACACCGCGGCCAGCCTGTGACCGAGGTCCGCCGTGAAGCAGCGGTCGTCGGCGCCCCAGGCCAGTGCGACCGGGCGATCGAACGACGACAGCGAGCGCGTGACCGCGTCGAGGTCGACGGGGCGGAGTGCGGCGAGGAACGTCACGAGGTCTCGCCGGATCGCGGCGTCGGTGAGGAGGGGCTCGATCCAGGAGCGGGTGAGGGCCCGGTCGGGTCCGTGTGCCAGCAGCCCGTAGCCCAGAGGGCTGTGGCGCAGGGGTGTCAGGCGCATCGTCGGGATCATGGCGCGCAGGACCGTGGGTCGTCGGAGCAGCGCGAACACCTCGCGGAACGGCGAGGGCGGGAACACATCGAACGCGTCGCAGTTCGTGAACACCACCCGCCCGACGCGACGCGGGTCCTCCGCCAGCAGGAACTGGCACAGCGCACCGCCGGTGTCGTTGCCGACGAGCGTGACGTCGGGCAGGTCGAGGTGCGCCAGCAGATCGGCGAGGGCGGCGGCGACAGATCGGGGCGACAGGGGCGCGCCGGGATGCATGGGCGTCGCGTGGGCGCCGAGCGGCAGCGTCGGGACGACGCAGCGCACCCCGCGGTCCGCCAACCGCTCGACGACGGGTGACCACAGTCGGCCGTCGGCGAGGACCCCGTGGACGAACACGGCGGTCGGGGCCGCGGTGTCGCCGGGCCCGACGACGCGGTAGGGGATCGGACCGAGATCCGACGCGAACTGTGCGGGGGCGGGGTGATCGGCCATCTCGGATACGCTCTCGTCGTCGGAAGAAACATACAAACAGCTTGTACGAAAGTTACATACAGCCGGTATGGAAGTCAATGATCCGCCGCGTCGACGCACACAATCCGAGCGGAACGCGGCCACCCGCAGTGCGCTGCTGGCCGCCGCGCGCCCCCTGTTCGGGAGCGCACCGTTCGCCGAGGTGGCCACCCAGGCGATCGTCGACGCCGCGGGCGTCACGCGCGGCGCGCTCTATCACCACTTCGGGGACAAGAAGGGGCTCTTCCTCGCCGTCTTCGACGAGGTCGAGGGTGAGATCACCGAGGGCATCGCCGTGCGGGTCGCCGAGTCCGGGGAGACCGATCCGCTCGCCGCGATGCGACTGGGGGCCCGCGTGTTCCTGGAGGCCTTCGTCGATCGAGTGGCACAGACGATCGTTCTCGTCGAGGCGCCGTCGGTGCTGGGGTGGAAGGAGTGGCGGGACCGCGGCGAGCAGTTCGGCATGTCCCTCGTGGACGGCCTGCTCCAGGCCGCGGTCGCGACGGGCGCCATCGCTGATCAGCCGACGCGTCCCCTCGCCCACGTGGCCATCGCTGCGATCGACGAGGCGGCGCTCTACGTCGCCGCCGCCGACGACCCCGACCGCGCACGGGCCGAGATGCTGGTCGTGCTCGACCGTCTCATCGACTCGTTCGCGGCCGGGTAGGTCACGTCAGAGGGCGGCGCGGACCACGTCGCGGAACGAGGTGAGGTCGCCGACCAACCCTGCGAGATCCGTTGCGTCGCCGTCCAGCTCGCCCCGCGCGACACCCGCGTCGGAGTCGGCGAGGACCTCGTTCATCGGGGCGGGCACGCCGTTCTGGGCCAGCGCCGCGGCGTAGTCGGCCTGCGGCAGGTCCTGGTAGCGGACCGGTTGTCCCGACAACTCGGCGACGATCGCGGCGATGTCGGGGTAGGAGAGGCTCTCGGCGCCGGCGAGCTCGTACACGCGGGGAGTGCCGTCGACGATCGCGGCCGCGGCGGCACTCGCGTAGTCCGCCCGCGCGGCCGGCGCGACCCGGCCGTCGCCTGCGGCGCCGTACAGCACGCCGCCGGCGATCGTCGGCGCCAACGCCGCGGTGTAGTTCTCGGAGTACCAGCCGTTGCGCAACAGGATGTGGTCGACGCCGGAGTCGGCGAGGACCTTCTCGGTCGCGACGTGCTCGCGGGCGAGGGCGAGTCCGCTGTCGGTCGCGCGCAGGATGCTCGTGTAGGCGATCAGGCCCACGCCGGCGTCGCGGGCGGACTCGATGACCGTCGTGTGCTGGGCGACCCGGGACCCGACCTCCGACCCGGACACGAGGAGCAGCCGGTCGACGCCCTCGAGCGCGGTGCGTACGGCAGTGCCGTCGGCGTAGTCGGCGACGCGGACGTCGACCCCGCGGTCACGGAGGCCGGCCGCCTTCTCCGCGTCACGCACGATGGCGACGACGTCGGAGGGTGCGACACCCCGTGCGAGCAGAGCGTCGATCGCGTGGGATCCGAGCTGTCCTGTGGCGCCGGTCACGGCATAGGTGGTCATGGGTGTCTCCTTCGTCCGGGTCGTCCCGCGCGTTGCGGTGACCAATCAATAGCACTAACAAAAACGCATGTGCAACCCATAACGCATGCTTGCTTACCTGGTCGGCTATGATCACCCGGTGCACGCGGACGAGTTCGATCCCTCTCTCGAGGCGGATGTCTTCGCGCGCGACTGCAGCTCGCGCGACATCCTCCAGGGCTTGACCACGCGCTGGGCCGTCCTCGCGATCGCCGCCCTCGCCGAGGGTGATTTCCGGTTCAACGCATTGCGTCGCAGAGTCGACGGGGTCAGTGAGCGCATGCTGTCGCAGACCCTGCAGTCCCTCGAGCGCGACGGTTTCGTCAGCCGAACGGTCCTGCAGAGCATCCCGCCCCGCGTCGAGTACTCGCTGACCGATCTGGGCCGACGGGTGTCCGTGCCGATCGTCGGTCTGATCGAGACGGTGCAGGCCGCCGTCCCCGAGGTGGTCGAGGCCCGTCGTGACCACGACGAGCACCAGGCGCCCGCCGCCGCCGGGGGTACGCGGGCCCGGTGAGGATCAGGCGCGGACGACGACGGCTGACCGTCGTGGGGGTGATCGTCGCCGTCATGGCGGTGGTGGTCGCACTCGCGGCGCCGTGGCGCGGCACGCCCGCCTCCGACGACGAGGCCATGACGCCCGACAGCGTCGTGGTCGGACGCCACTCGCTGCAGTACGTGGCGCTCGGGAGTTCCTATGCGGCGGGGCCGGACTCCTCCGACATCGTCGACCGTCGGTGTCTCCGCAGCGGTGACGACTACCCGCGTCGCGTGGCGGCCGCGGAGTCCCTGGACCTCACCGACGTCACCTGCTCGGGGTCGACGATCCCCGACATCCTGCGGCGGGCGCAGCCCGGCCGGGCCGACCGGCCCCAGATCGACGCCGTCACATCCGACACGGCGCTCGTCACCATCACCACCGGTGGCAACGACGTCCACTACATCCCACGTCTCACCGACCTGAGTTGCGCGAACCAGCCCTCGCGGCAGCCGCACCACCCGCGGCACTGTCATCCGGAGCGACCGTCGACGGTGTCCGGGGAGGGTGAGTACAGCGCGCTGGAGAGCGCGATGATCGCCGTCGCCGACGCGGTGCGGGCACGTGCGCCCCGCGCCGTCGTCGTCATCGTCGACTACATCCCGGTCCTGGACCCGCAGGCGACGCTGTGCGCGGGAGTCCCGCTGACACGCGCGCAGGCCGTCGAGACCGTGCAGACCTTCGACCGTCTCACCGCCGCGACCCGTGCCGCGGCCGATCGATCGGGGGCGATCCTCGTCGACGCCGCGGCTGCCGCCCAGGGGCACACCGTCTGTTCGTCGTCCCCGTGGGTGTCGTCCTTCGTCCCCCCGGCGCCGTATCACCCGAACGCTGCCGGACGTGCCGCGATGGCCACCCTCACGGTCGACGCGATCCGTGACTCCGGCCTCCTGCCCACCTCGACGCCGAGCTGAGCGGGCCGTCTCAGACGGTGACCGCGGGTGTCTGTGCCCGCCGTCGCCACACGACCCAGGCCGCCGAGACGAGCAGCAGCGCGCCCGCGCCCAGGATCGCGGTGCCGGCGATCGGGGCGACGCTGTAGCGCAGCGCGACACCCACGATCGCCGCACCGAGCCCGACGAGCGCGGACCGCGAGATCGACTGTGCGGCGGGGTCGATCATCGACCGGCCGGTGGTGACGAGGCTGAGCGGCGACCGGCGCAACGCCTCGACGATCAGGATCGTCACGGCCACCGTGGCCAGGTAGTCGACGACGACCACGACGGCCGAGTTGGTGCGCAGGTCGACGACGACGTAGCGCTGCACCACGTCGAGCGCGATCGCGTGTGCGAGGTAGATGCCGAACGACCGGTCGGCGGCGGTGCGCATGAACCGGGCCGGCAGCGACCCGGGCGTACGACGCTCCTGCCACAGCGTGCCGACGCAGTAGAGCATCGCGATGATCGCGGCGTAGGCAAAGGTGTTGTGCAGCATGAAGACGTTGGTCGCGCGGAACATCTCCTCGCCGTGATGGACGAGCCAGAGGAAGTAGCCCAGGGTCGCCCCGACCACGACGAGCCCGACCGCGAACACCTGGGCACGCCACCGCCGCGCGAAGGCATGGAACGCCTCGAAGTGCATCGCCGCGATCGCGCCGGACAGGATGAAGAACTGGTACGGGAGGATCGTCACCTCGAGGTGCCGCCACACCAGCCCGACCACGCCGTGGGTGAAGATGCCGTGCTGCGGGCGGACGATCATCAGCAGCAGCACCGCGTGGACCGCGAAGCTCGCCGCCAGCAGGTACCGGTGCCGGCCCCAGGTGCGTCGCAGCACCCAGAGGGCGGCGGGGAACACCAGGTAGATCTGCATGCTCACCGACAGGAAGTACAGGTGGTACCACGCGGTGCCGGTGATCAGGTCGTAGACGAGGCTCTTGCCCGCGAGCGCGGCGTCGTGCGCGGAGCGGACGGTGTCGACGATGTTCGCCAGTCCGCCGGCGAGGTAGTGGCCGTAGAGCCAGTAGAAGAGGCTCCACACGACGAACGGCAGCCCGATGAGCTTGAAGCGGCGTCGCAGGAATGGCGCGACGTGCAGCTCGCGGTGTCGGTACTGGTAGGTCAGGACGAACCCGGTGAGGGCGAAGAACCCGTAACGGGTGTAGCGGAGGAACACCTCGACGCCGCCGACCGTCGACGAGTTCTGCGGGGCCGCGGGGCCCATCATGACGTGATCGAGGATGACGCCGGCGAAGGTCACGAGGCGCACGAAGTCGATCTGGTGGAGGTGGTTGTCCCTCGTGCGGACCGGCTGCGGCGGGGGTGACGGCCGTTTCGTCCGGTTCGGGCGCCGCGACCGGCGCGTCCGAGGCGGGGGAGCGCGTCGACGGGGGAGTCACGCGCGAGCCGGGGAGGACCATCGCGGGTTCTGACGATACGACCTCTTCCTGGCAATGTGCTGTCGGCGTGCGCGCACGGAGCCGGACGCGTCGTTCGCTGACGGCGTACTCGGCTCGGGATGGGTGCCCCAACCTGCGCCGTTGACGGAGATGCCGGGTTCGAGTTCCGACGAGCGGCGGCACAACCCGGGTGCCGCGCAACAGCGGCCACTACAGTGGACGCAGGACGTGGACGCAGGTGACGTGTATCCACACGCTCCCCGGCGATCGCACGCCACACGGCTTCCCCGACGTCCGCGTCGGGAGCCACTCACGTCGTAAGGGAGAACAATGTTCGAACGGTTCACCGACCGCGCGCGCCGGGTTGTCGTCCTCGCCCAGGAAGAGGCGCGGATGCTCAACCACAACTACATCGGTACCGAGCACATCCTCCTGGGTCTGATCCACGAGGGCGAGGGAGTCGCGGCCAAGTCGCTCGAGTCGCTCGGCATCTCGTTGGAGGGTGTGCGCAGCCAGGTCGAGGAGATCATCGGCCAGGGCCAGCAGGCGCCGTCGGGCCACATCCCCTTCACCCCGCGCGCCAAGAAGGTGCTCGAGCTGTCGCTGCGCGAGGCGCTGCAGCTGGGCCACAACTACATCGGCACCGAGCACATCCTGCTCGGCCTCATCCGTGAGGGTGAGGGTGTCGCGGCGCAGGTGCTGGTGAAGCTCGGCGCCGACCTCAACCGTGTCCGTCAGCAGGTCATCCAGCTGCTCTCGGGCTACCAGGGCAAGGAGCCGCAGGAGGCGGGCACCGGGGGTCGCAGCAGCGAGTCCGGCACGCCGTCGACCTCCCTCGTGCTCGACCAGTTCGGCCGCAACCTCACCGCGGCCGCCGCCGACGCCAAGCTCGACCCGGTCATCGGGCGCGAGAAGGAGATCGAGCGGGTCATGCAGGTGCTGAGCCGCCGCACCAAGAACAACCCGGTCCTCATCGGCGAGCCCGGCGTCGGCAAGACCGCCGTCGTCGAGGGTCTCGCGCAGGCGATCGTCAACGGCAACGTGCCGGAGACGCTCAAGGACAAGCAGCTGTACACCCTCGACCTCGGGTCGCTGGTGGCCGGCAGCCGCTACCGCGGTGACTTCGAGGAGCGCCTGAAGAAGGTCCTCAAGGAGATCAACACCCGCGGCGACATCATCCTGTTCATCGACGAGCTGCACACGCTCGTCGGCGCGGGTGCCGCCGAGGGTGCGATCGACGCCGCGTCGATCCTCAAGCCGAAGCTGGCGCGCGGTGAGCTGCAGACCATCGGTGCGACGACCCTCGACGAGTACCGCAAGTACATCGAGAAGGACGCCGCCCTGGAGCGCCGGTTCCAGCCGGTGCAGGTCGGCGAGCCCTCGGTCGAGCACACCATCGAGATCCTCAAGGGTCTGCGCGACCGCTACGAGAGCCACCACCGCGTCTCCATCACCGACGGTGCGCTCGTCGCGGCCGCCTCGCTGGCCGACCGCTACATCAACGACCGCTTCCTGCCGGACAAGGCGATCGACCTCATCGACGAGGCGGGCGCGCGCATGCGCATCCGCCGGATGACCGCGCCGCCGGACCTGCGCGAGTTCGACGAGAAGATCGCCGGCGCGCGCAAGGAGAAGGAGTCCGCGATCGACGCGCAGGACTTCGAGAAGGCGGCCAACCTCCGGGACAAGGAGAAGCAGCTCGTCGCCGAGCGTGCCGAGCGCGAGAAGCAGTGGCGCTCCGGCGACATGGACGTCGTGGCCGAGGTCGACGACGAGCAGATCGCCGAGGTCCTGGGCAACTGGACCGGTATCCCGGTGTTCAAGCTCACCGAGGAGGAGACCACCCGTCTGCTCCGCATGGAGGACGAGCTGCACAAGCGGATCATCGGCCAGGAGGACGCGGTCAAGGCCGTGTCGAAGGCGATCCGTCGCACCCGTGCAGGTCTGAAGGACCCGAAGCGTCCGTCGGGCTCGTTCATCTTCGCCGGCCCGTCGGGTGTCGGTAAGACCGAGCTGTCGAAGGCGCTGGCGAACTTCCTGTTCGGCGAGGACGACGCGCTCATCCAGATCGACATGGGCGAGTTCCACGACCGCTTCACCGCGTCGCGGCTGTTCGGTGCCCCTCCCGGGTACGTCGGCTACGAAGAGGGCGGCCAGCTCACCGAGAAGGTGCGCCGCAAGCCGTTCTCGGTGGTGCTCTTCGACGAGATCGAGAAGGCGCACTCGGAGATCTACAACACCCTGCTGCAGGTCCTCGAGGACGGCCGTCTCACCGACGGTCAGGGTCGCACGGTCGACTTCAAGAACACCGTGCTGATCTTCACCTCGAACCTCGGCACGTCCGACATCTCGAAGGCGGTCGGGCTGGGCTTCAGCTCCGGTGACGGCACCGGCTCGAACTACGAGCGGATGAAGCAGAAGGTCAACGACGAGCTGAAGAAGCACTTCCGGCCCGAGTTCCTCAACCGCATCGACGACATCGTCGTGTTCCACCAGCTCACGCAGGACGAGATCATCTCCATGGTCGACCTCATGCTGAACCGCGTGGAGACCGCGCTGAAGAACAAGGACATGGCCCTCGAGGTCACCGACAAGGCCAAGTCGCTGCTGGCCAAGCGCGGGTTCGATCCCGTGCTCGGTGCCCGTCCGCTGCGTCGCACGATCCAGCGTGAGATCGAGGACCAGATGTCGGAGAAGATCCTCTTCACCGAGCTGACCCCCGGTCAGATCGTTCTCGTGGACGTCGACAACTGGGACGGCGAGGGTGACGGCGACGGCGCCACGTTCACCTTCAAGGGTGAGAAGAAGCCCGTCGAGCTGCCGGAGTCCCCGGTGGAGCTCACCAAGGCCGCCGAGTAGTCACGGGCCGCCGGGTCGACCTGACCCGCTGGACCACGAAGGGGCGCAACCGTCACGGTTGCGCCCCTTCGTCGTGTCAGGCCACCGCCGGCGCGGCCGAGACCATACGACATTGACAAACGTGACACTGTCCGATGAGACTGTTGGCATTGGCAAGCGCCCGGAGGCCATCGGCGGAGGGCGAACGCATCCGTCACACGTCGTCGTGGCGAGAATCGGACAGGAGATCCACATTGACCGCACCGACCACGTTCGATTTCGACGCGATGCTGCAGAAGATCAAGGACAAGCAGTGGGCGTTGGCAGACATCGACTGGGACGCCCCTGGGGCCGAACTCATCGACCCTGAGCTGCACGCCCGCCTCAAGCCCTTCATGTCGGATCTCATGTGGATCGAGAACGTCGGTGCTCGCGGGTTCGCGGCGATGGCCAAGAAGGCGCCGACGGACACGCTTCGTGAGATCTACACCTACTTCCACGCCGAGGAACAGAAGCACGCGAACGCCGAGCTCGCTCTCATGCGTCGGTGGGGGATGCTCGACGGCGACGAGATGCCCGAGCCGAACGTCAACGTGAAGCTGATCATCGACTGGCTCGACAAGCATTCCGACGGACTGACGCTGAGTGTGTTGGGCACGGTCATCCCGATGCTGGAAGTCGCCCTGGACGGTGCGCTGGTGAAGTTCATCATGGACGAGATCCACGACCCGATCTGCCAGGAGGCCTTCAAGCACATCAACGCCGACGAATCTCGCCACCTGGCCGTCGATTTCGCGGTCATCGAGCTTCTCGGCCATTCCACGATGCGCAGGCTGCTCGTCGACACCGTCGGCGCGTGGTTGAACCCCACGCTGATCATCGGGACGCTGCGCTACATCCCGCTGTTGAACAAGATGCGCGACAACATCGTGACCATGGGCGTGGACGAGGAGCGTCTCTACAGTGCGATGAAGCGCTTCAAGAAGGTGGGACAGCGCAATCCGATCGCCCTCCGGGTGCCGATGTACCGGTTCATCCAGTGGCACGGTGACAATGGTCATCGATCGCAACCACCCGTACCACCTCGTGGCCGACCGGTTGGTGAAGATCAGCCAGTACTACCCGACGCGGCGCCTCAACTCGACCCCGACGTGGTCGAAGGAACTGACCTACGAGCCGATCGCCTGAGCGTGGGTGTCTCGGAAGAGCGGGCGGCGCGGCGGCTGCAGCTGCAGGTCCGCGAGGTCATCCCGGAGACCGAGGACGCGGCGTCGGTGGTGTTCGAGGTGCCCACGGGACGGGTTCAGCTACCGCCCCGGCCAGTTCATCACCGTCGGCGTACAGCTGGCGGACGGCTTGGCGCCGCGATGCTATTCACTCTCGAGTGCGCCCGGCCAGGACCCGCACCCGGCGATCACCGTGAAACGCGTTGCGGGTGGACAGGTCTCGAACTGGTTGATCGACAACGCCGAACCGGGCATGAGCGTCGACATCATCCCCCCGACCGGCGCCTTCACCCCACGGGACTGGACCGACGACTTCGTGGTGATGGCCGCCGGCAGCGGGATCACGCCGGCCATGTCGATCATCAAGACCGCGTTGCGCGCCCATGGCAACGCGGTGACCCTGATCTACGCCAACCGGGACGAACGATCGGTGATCTTCGCGTCGGCGATCGCGCAGCTCCAGCGGGAGTACCCGTCGAGGTTCGTCGTCCGACATTGGCTCGAGTCCGAGCGGGGTCTGCCGACGGCGGTCGAGTTGGCGTCACTGGTCTCCGACGGCGGCGATGACCGCGTCGGATTCCTGTGCGGCCCCACGCCGTTCATGGACGTCGCGCACACCGCTCTGGAGGCAACGGGTCTGCCGTCGACGCGTATCCACCGCGAACTGTTCTATTCGTTGACGACCAACCCGTTCTCGGCGGCCGCGGTCACGACGGCCGCGGATCCCGTCGCCCCCGGAGCGCCGACGGACACCGGGGCCCGCGTCATCGTCGACATCGAGGGTGAGACCCACGAGGTGGCGTGGCCGCGCGACGCGGTGTTGCTGGACGTCCTGCTGGACAACGGGATCGAGGCGCCGTACGTGTGCCGCGAGGGAAACTGCGGCGGGTGCGAGTACACCCTCACCGAGGGTGAGGTGGCCATGCGGGTCAACGACACCCTCGACGACGTCGACCTTCGTCGCGGTGCACGACTCGCGTGTCAGTCGACACCGGTCTCCGACGAGCTCGCGATCACGTTCGACTGACCGCGCGGAGTCGTGTGTGACCGCTGAGGCGGATGTGTCGCGGTCGGCGTGACCTGCGCCACGAAACCGTGCCGATCGGAGGGCAAGAGCCGACTCCACTGTTGACGAACAGACAACCGACACACAGGAGGTCCGACCATGCCCGTCTCGACCACGCCGGTTCGCTCGCAGCTCAGCGTGCTGCTCACACTGACCCACACCGAGGTGCAGATCGCACAGACCCGCGTCCTGCAGGCTCGCACCGAGTCCGTCGTCGACGAATTGCGCCAGAACGCGGACAACGGCCGTGTCCGCGCGGTCGCGACCGAGGAGGCGCTGCGCGAGATCGGTGGCCTGCCCGAGGTCATCCGTCCGCTGATCGGGCGTGGCGTCGCGGCGGCGAAGTCGATCCTGGAGCAGGCGCAGCCGCTCGACGAAGCACTGCTCGGTGACCTGCAGCTCGAGTACCAGCTGCTCGGTCGGGCCAAGTACCTCAAGGCACTCGCGACCGCCAACGACCTCAGCTCGGTCGTCGACCTGGCCGAGACCCTCATCGACGCGCACACCGCGACCGTGGACTGGCTCACGACCGTACTCGCCGAGGAGGCCATCGGTGGTCCCGCAGCGTTGCGGCGGACGCCGGTGCAGTGGGTCAGCGGTGTCGTCGCCAACGCGGTCGCGCTGCCGGGCACCGTCGTCGCCCGCGGTGCGGACCACGTCATCGATCATGTCGCCCGCATCCCCGAGCGGATCGGCGGGCTGCGGTCGTCGGCGAAGGAGACCACCGAATCCGTCGCGGTGACCCTCACGGCCGGCCGCGACGCCGCCCTCGAGGCGGCCGAGGAGGCGGCACGGGACACCGGCGCCACCGTCATCGCCGACACCATCCACACCGCGCGGGTCGCCACCGGGACCGTGTCGGCCGAAGATCTGCCGATCGCCGATTACGACGCGCTGACGGTGAGCGCGGCTGTCGCGGCGATCAAGGAGCTGCAGAAGCCGTCCGACATCCGTCTCGTCGTCGAGTACGAGGAGGCGCACAAGAACCGCCAGGGCGTCATCTCCGCGGCGCAGACCCAGCTCGCGGGCATCGCGAAGGACATCGTCGGCGTCGAGTGACGTCCACGGGGGAATGAGTCCCCACCGAACGGGTTACCCAGAAGGGGCGCAGCACACCGGCTGTGCCCCTTCTGCCATCCCGAGGAGCGAGACCATGACGAACGACGCCGTCGCCGATGTGTGGGACGACTGGCAGGACGCCGTGAACATGACCGCGAAGGAACTCGACGAGTTCCTCGACACCGACGAGTCGAAGTCGGTCGGACAGTCGAAGGACGGCGGGGAGTCCACCGGTCACGCCTCCGGACGCAGGATCGTCGAGATCCTGCAGTCGAAGAAGAGCGACCTGACCGACGACGACGCCGAGCACATGCGCAAGGTCGTCGGGTACGTCCACCGTCATCAGGCGCAGGAGCCCGACGGCGACGTCTCCGACACGAAATGGCGCTACTCGCTCATGAACTGGGGCCACGACCCCCTCAAGTGAGGGGTCAGAGCCAGGCGGGGTCCAGGTCGACCGTCGTGCGGTCGAGCGAGGCGAGCAGGTCGAACTGCGGCCCGGTCTTCGGCAGCTCGTAGCGGAAGAAGTAGCGGGCGGCGGCGCGCTTGCCGTCGTAGAAGTCGCCCTGCTTGTCGCCGACCGCCAGCAACTGCTCCAGCCAGATCCAGCTGACCACCACGTGCCCGGCGGCCTCGAGATACACCGTCGCGTTCGCCAGCGAGACCGTCACGTCGCCGGCGGACCACACCGCGACGGTCACCTCGGCGAGTCGGTCGACGGCCGCGCGCAGCGCCGCCGCGAATTCGGCGGCCTCCCCACCGGCCTTCTCGCCGCGCTCGACGGACGCGGTGATCGTCGACACCAGCAGCTGCAATCCCTTGCCGCCGTTCATCACGACCTTGCGGCCCAGCAGGTCGAGACCGTGGATGCCGTGCGCCCCTTCGTGGATCGGGTTGAGGCGGTTGTCGCGGTAGGCCTGCTCGACGTCGTAGTCACGGGTGTAGCCGTATCCGCCGTGCACCTGGATGGCGAGGTTGTTGGCCTCCAGGCACCACTGCGACGGCCAGCTCTTGACGATCGGGGTGAGGACGTCGAGCAACAGGTGGGCGTCGTCGTGGGCCTGCCCGTCGGTGGTCTGCTCCTCGTCGACGAGCGTGCAGGCGTACAGCCCGAGCGCGAGTGCGCCTTCCACGTACGACTTCTGCGCCACCAACATGCGTCGCACGTCGGCGTGGTCGATGATCGGCACCGGCGGCGACGACGGGTCCTTGTTGTCCAGCGGGCGGCCCTGGGTTGCGTGTCTTCGCGTACTCCAGTGAGGTCAGGTAGCCCGCGTAGCCGATCGCGGTGGCGAGGAACCCGACGCCGATGCGGGCCTCGTTCATCATGTGGAACATGTAGGTGAGGCCGAGGTGCTCCTCGCCGACCAGGTAGGCGACCGCACCCTTCTCCGGTGCGGGCGAATGGGTTCCGTCGCCGAAGTTCAGCAGGCAGTTCGTGGTGCCGCGGTTGCCCATCTTGTGGTTGAGGCCGACGAGCGCGATGTCGTTGCGGGTGCCGTCGGCGAGGTACTTCGGGGCGATGAACAACGAGATGCCCTTCACGCCGGCGGGCGCGCCGGGTGTCTTCGCCAGGACCAGGTGGGACGATGTTCTCGCTGAGCTCGTGCTCGCCGGCCGAGATCCACATCTTGGTGCCGGTCAGCCGCCAGCTGCCGTCGTCGGCGGGTACGGCCTTGGTGGTGATGTCGGCCAGCGTCGACCCGGCCTGCGGCTCGGACAGACACAATGGTGCCGTAGAAGCGGCCCTCCACCATGGGCTTCACCCAGGTGTCGATCTGCTCGGTCGTGCCGTACTCGGTGAGCAGGTTGGCGTTGCCGATCGTCAGGAACGGGTAGGTCGACGACGACGGGTTGGCCGCCTGGAACCACGCCAGCGATGCCCGGCCGACGACGTTGGGCAGCTGCAGCCCGCCGAGCTCCTCGTCGAACGACCCGGCGGTCAGTCCGGACTTGCGGAACTCCGCCAGTGCCTCGTGCACCTCGTCGATCATCACCACGCGGCCGTCGTCGCCGACGTACGGCTCGTTTTGGTCGGCCTTCTTGTTGTGCGGCGCGAACAGCTGCACGGCCATGTCGGCGCTGAGGGAGAGGACGTCGTCGAACGTCTCCTTGGAGTGCTCGGCGAAGCGCTCCCGATCGGTCAACGCGACCACGTCCAGCCACTCGTAGAGCAGGAAGTCGAGGTCACGACGGGACAGCGGCTCGGCCATGGTTCTCCAATTTCTCGGCTACTCCCGCCATGATGCGCCGCACCGCGCCGTGGGGCACCTCTCGGGTGTGCCTAGGGCGCGACGCCGCCCAGCAGACCTAACGAGATCGCCACCAGCACCACCTGGACGCCGATGCCCAGCAGCGGCACCCAGAACGCGATGTGGCGCCGCAGCATCAGCAGCACTGCCGCCGTCGACGCACCGAGCAACACGACGAGCCCGACCGCGTCGGTCAGCAGGTACGCCTGGCCGATCTTGCCGGTGTCACAGGCGGTCTCGCTGCCGCACGGGTCGCTCGCCATGGCGTAGAAGAGGCTGAAGAACGCCGCGGCACCGAACACGGTGACGTGGGCGGCCATGAGGAGGCTGGTCACGACGACGTCCGCGGTGCGCGTCGGTCGCCGGGCGACCGCGGGGGCGGGGGCCCACGGGGCGGGCGGTGGGGACGGGTACGGCGTGCTCATGGCCTGTAGACGGTAGGCCGCCGGGGCGGTGACCAACCCTGGGATCGTCACCGCCCCACGTGGGGACATCTACTCAGATGGACGACTCAGATCCGCGCCGGGGCGAGCCATGGCGTCGACGTGCGTCCGGACCAGTTGGCGAGACGCTCGGTGGGCCCGGCGCCCGACCGCGGTTCGACGACCGCGGCGAACGGTGCCTCGTCGCGGATGTCGGCGCCGATGAACATCCGCGCGACGGGCAGCGTCGCCTCCGCCAGACCCGCCGGCGCCTCCGACGGCTGACCGGTGGCGACGGCCAGGTCCCATCCGTGGACGAGGGTCTCGTTGACGTAGCCCCACAATGCGCCGCGGCCCGGGACCGTGCCCCAGGGCACAGCGACCATCGCGTCGAGCAGTGCGTCGTCGGCCCACCGTGCGATCGCCGTGGAGGTGGCGGCCGCGTAGGCCTCGGGATCGAACGGCAGACCGAACGCGGGGACCGCGAGCACGTCGCGGCCCTCGGCGATCGCGATCGCCCGGTTCGCGGTGCCGAGGAGATGGCCACCGAGGGCGGCGACGTCCAACTCGTCGCAGGGGGTGGGGTCGGCGTGTCGGGAAGGGTCGACGTGGTGGAGCAGGTCGGCGACCCATGCGACGGCGTCGGCGTAGACGGGGCGGGGGTCGGTGGCGAGCGGTGCGGTCATGGTGGCTCCTTCGTGGGTGTCCTCGATCGGTACGGGACCAGTCCATCGCGCAATCACGACCCCTTCTGTCGTGATTTGCTGACACCATCCTCGACATGCGCGCCGACCGTCTGCTGTCCGTCGTCCTGCTCCTCCGTCACCGGGGACGCATGACGGCTGCCGAGCTGGCGGCAGAACTCGAGGTGTCCGAGCGCACCGTCCTACGGGACATCGAGGCGCTGTCGGTGTCCGGCGTCCCGGTGTACGCCGAGCGCGGTCGCAACGGCGGATTCGCGCTGCTGCCCGGATACCGCACCGACCTCACCGGGCTGACCCTCGACGAGTCGCGGGCGCTGATGGCCTCGGGGGCCGGGCGGATCGGCTCGCCGGCGCTGGCGGCGGCGATGCGCAAGGTCGCCGCTGCCATCCCCGAGTCCCACCGCGACGCGGTCGACAGTGCGGCCCGGCGCATCCTGATCCGCCCCGAGGGATTCGTCGCCGCACCGGCCGACGTCGGTGACGTCCTCGCCGACCTGCAGCGCGCGGTCCTGGTCGGACGTCGTCTGCGGATGCGGTACGCGCGGCCCGGCGTCGCCGTCGTCGAGCGCGTCGTCGACCCGGTCGGCCTGGTGATGGCGGGGGAGACCTGGTACCTGTTGGCGCTGCACGAGGGTGCGGACCGCACCTACCGGGTGACCCGCATCGAGTCCGTCGTCGTCCTCGACGATCCGTCGCAGCGGCCCGACGACATCGACCTCGCCGCGGACTGGGACGAGCGACGGGCGACCTTCCGTGGGCGGTTCGAGCCGGTCACCGTCGTCGTCCGCGTGGCGGCCGATCATGTCCTCGCCGACGGGATCCGTTCCGCTGCCGAGGAACTGGGTCCGACGGCCGGCGGCGACCGTCGCGTCCGGGTGACGTTCGGGGACCGCCGGTACGCGGAGACCGCGCTCTGGCGCATGATGCCCGACGTCGTCGTCGAGGTACCCGACGACCTACGGCTGTCCCTCGCGGACCGGGCGACCGCGGTCCTCGCGGCGCACGGTCAGCGGTAGATCTCCCGGTAGAGCGCGACGATCTGCTCGGCGTCGGGGACGCGGGGGTTGTTGGCGGGCGAGCCCGACGCCAGGGCCTGCTCGGCCATGACGGGCAGCTGCTGCTCCCAGCGGGTCTCGTCGATGCCGTGCGACGCGGGGGTGGGCACCTCGACGTCGGCGCACAGCTGCGTCAGCTCGTCGACGAGTGCGTGGGCCGCCGGCCGGTCGTCCGTGGCGTCGGTGACGACGCGCATCGCCCGGGCGCAGTCGGCGTAGCGCTCGACCGCGGCGTCGACCGAGAACCGCGTCACGGCCGGGAGCAGCATCGCGTTCGAGAGTCCGTGTGCGACATGGAAGTGGCCCCCGATCGGGCGACTCATCCCGTGGACGAGGGCGACCGAGGCGTTCGAGAACGCCATCCCCGCCTGCGTCGCCGCGACCATCATCGCGGCCCGGGCGTCGCGGTCGGTGCCGTCGGCCCACACACGGCGCAGCGCACCGGCGACGGTCCGCATGGCGGCCAGGGCGAGGCCGTCGCTGAACGGGTTCGCCCTGCGGCTCACGTAGGCCTCGATCGCATGGGTGAGGGCGTCGACGCCGGTGTCGGCGGACAGCCGGGCGGGCATCGACATCGTCAGGTCGACGTCGACGATGGTCGCGATCGGCAGGAACGACAGTCCGGGGCACAGCATCTTCTCGTCGGTGGCGCTGTCGGTGATGACGGTGAACTGCGTCGCCTCCGATCCCGACCCCGCGGTGGTCGGGATCGCGATGATCGGCAGCGCGGGCCCGGTGTACGCGCCCGGGGCGCGGTGGTCGGCGATCGCCCCGCCCGTCCGCGACAGCACCGCGAGCGCCTTGGCGGTGTCCATCGGGCTGCCGCCTCCGAGCCCGATCACCGCGTCCGCGTCGGCGGCACGGACGGACTCGAGACCGGGCCCCAGTGAGTCCGTCGTGGGGTCGGGGACGGTCCCGTCGAACACGGTGGGTGTCACCCCGGCCTCGGTGAGCAGGTCGACGACTCGGGCCGCGACGCCGGAGTCGACCATGAAGCGATCGGTGACGACCACGGGCCGTCGGATCCCGAGGGTCTGCACCACGGATCCCAGCTGCTGCAGCGCGCCGGGACCGATGTGGGCGAGACGGGGCAGGGCGATCGCCGCGACGGCAGGCGGGGTGGACGAGTCGGTCATGGGCACCGACCCTGCCACGTGGGGTCCGAGCGCGGACCCGTTCTCCCGCCGGGGGTCAGGCCCGCGACTCGCGCCCGGCGAGGAGCAGTTCGACGGTCAGCTCGAGGCGGCTGGTGACGTCGGTGGCCGTCACCCGGCGCGTCAGCCACTGGACCAGGTTCGACATCCACACGTCGGAGATGACCCGCGCGATCTTCAGGTCCTCCTCGGTGGGTTCGTCGTCGGCCATGGCCCCGGCGAGGAGGCGGTCGATGATGCCGGCCACCGCGTCGACCTCGGTGGCCGCCGATGCGTCGGCGAACATGAACGCGCGGGTCATGGCCTCGGTGAGCAGCGGGTCGCGCTGCATGGCGAGGGTGATGAGGTCCAGGACGTGCCGCAGTCGTTCCACGGCGGTGTCGCCCTGCAGCTTCGAGCGGTCCGCGCGCGACTCCACCCGCGCGAACTCCCGGGCGAGTGCCGTGACCAGCAGGTGCACCTTGGACGGGAAGTAGCGGTACAGGGTCCCGACGGCGACGTCGGCCTTGTCCGCGACCGCCCGCATCTGCACCGCGTCGTATCCGCCCTTGCTCGCGAGGGCGAGGGTGGCGTCGAGGATGCGTCGGCGCCGTTCGCGCTGCGCGGTCGACCCGAGATCCGCGTCGGTGGCCGCGGTGGGCGCGGACGTGGTCGCGCCGGGTGTCGCCGGGGTGGCCATCTCAATTCCTCACTCGCGCGCCGCGGGACGAGACGGTCGACCGACGTCGACTGCCCCCCGATCCCGTCGGCGAACCTTGGTCCGATCGCATCACGATATTCCCCACGGCGGGGGAACGGCGATTCGCGGCTCCGGGCGGCATGGCATGATTAGAACACGTTCTAGTTGTCCGGACACGCACGACGAGGAGGGTCTCGACGATGTCGATCGCCGATTCCACCGACCACGCGTCCTTCACCGAGGCCGTCCACACCTGGGCCGATCGCGCCGAGGCGACCGCCGCCGTCCGCGGCGCCCTCGACGGACAGGGGCCCGCGACGCTGCCCGGCGCGGCCGATCTCGGCCTGTTCGCGGTCACCGTCCCCGAGGAGGCCGGCGGCCTCGGCGCGTCCGTCGTCGATCTCGCGGTCATGCTCGAGCAGTGTGGCCACGACCTCGTGCCCGGTCCGCTCACCGCGACCGCCGTCGTGGCGGATCTGTTGGCGCGGACGGACGGGCCGGGAGCCGACGCCGCAGCAGACCTGGCGGCGGCGGTGATGGCCGGTGAGGTCCCGGTCGGCATCGTCCCGGCGATGCTCGCGCTGCAGCCCCGCGAATCGGTGACCGCGCGCGACGCCGGCGACGGCGGGCTGATCGTCGACGCCGACCACCTCACCACCGTCGGCCTCCTCGACGGCGGGCTGATCCTGCTCGCCGTGACCGTCGACGACCGGACGCGGTGGGTCGTCGTCGACTCCGACGGGCCCGGGGTGGAGACCAAGTCCCTCACGGCGGTCGACGGCACCGATCCGGTCGCGGTCGTCTCGCTGCGAGGCGTCGGTGTCCCGGCGCATGCCGTGCTCGATGCCCCCGCCGCGACGGTGCGGGCGATGCTCGTCGCCGGACTCGCGGCCTACGCGTCGGGTCTGACGCGCTGGGCGCTGGAGACGGCGACCGAGCACGCGAGGTTCCGCGAGCAGTTCGGCAAGCCCATCGGGTCGTTCCAGGCCGTCAAACACCTGTGTGCCGAGATGCTCTGCCGCAGCGAGGAGATGACGGCCGCGGCGTGGGACGTCGCCCACGCGGTCGCCGACGGCCGGGACGGTGGTGACCCCGACCAGGTCGCTCTGGCGGCCGCCGTCGCCGCCGCGGCCGCGGCCGACCTTCCGGTGCAGAACGCCGCCGACTGCATCCAGGTGCTCGGCGGCATCGGGTTCACCTTCGACCACGCGGCGCACCTGTACCTGCGCGCGGCGCTCGGGCTGCGCCAGCAGCTCGAGGGCACGTCGGGGTGGCATCGCGCGGTCGCCGACGCCGTCACCTCGGGGGTGCGGCGCCGGGTCGACGTCGACCTCTCCGAGGTCGCCCACCTGCGCGAGGACGTCCGCGCCACATGCGAGCAGATCGCGGCCGCGGACGACCGTCGCCGTGCCCTGGCCGAGACCGGCTACCTCATGCCGCACTGGCCCCGCCCCTACGGGCTCGGTGCGGGACCCGCCGAACAACTCCTCGTCGACGACGAGCTCGACCGGGCCGGTGTCGTCCGCCCGGACATCGTCATCGCGGGCTGGGCGATCCCGACGATCCTCGAACACGGCACGGACGCACAGCGCGACCGGTTCGTCGCACCCACCCTGGCCGGGGAGATCGTGTGGTGCCAGCTCTTCAGTGAACCCGAGGCGGGGTCCGACCTCGCGTCGCTGCGCACGAAGGCCGTCCGCACCGACGGCGGGTGGCTCCTGACGGGACAGAAGATCTGGACGTCGGAGGCGCACCATGCGGACTGGGCCATCTGTCTCGCCCGGACCGATCCCGACGCGCCGAAACACACGGGGATCAGCTACTTCCTCGTCGACATGCGCGCCGCGGGCGTCGACGTGCGACCGCTGCGGGAGATCACCGGCGACGCGCTGTTCAACGAGGTGTTCCTCGACGAGGTCTTCGTCGGCGACGACTGCATCGTCGGTGCGCCCGGCGACGGCTGGCGTCTGGCACGGACCACCCTCGCCAACGAGCGCGTCGCCATGGGCGGCTCCGGTCTGGGCACGGAGATGGAATCGCTGCTCGGCCAGCTCGACCGGTCCGACACCGCCCTGGACCCGGTGGCGACCGACCGCCTCGGTCGGCTGTGCGTGCACGCACAGATCGGACGTGTCCTCGACGCGCGGTCCGTGGTGCGGCGCCTCGCCGGGACCGACCCCGGGCCGATCTCGAGCGTCCGCAAACTGATCGGGGCGCGACACCGCCAGGAGGTGCCGGAGTTCGCGCTCTCGGTCCTCGGCCACGACGGGCTCGCGATGTCCGACGCCGCGGACCTGTACCTGCGCAACCGCTGTCTGACGATCGCCGGCGGGACGACCCAGATCCTGGCGACGGCAGCCGCCGAACGCATCCTCGGCCTGCCGCGCTGAGACCGACACCCGCTCAGGCGGTCTGGGTCTCCGGGCCGTCGCGGAAGTCGGGCGTGCGCACGGAGGTGTCGGCGGCACGGCCGGTCGCGGTCGTGCCGGCACGGGCCAATGGTCCGATCTCGGCGAGCGACCGCGGTGTCGCGTAGTAGTACCCCTGACCGAAGTCGCAGCCCACGCCCGCGACCTTGACCGCCTGACTCGACGTCTCCACGCCCTCGGCCACGACCCGCATACCGGTCGCGTGTGCCATGGCCACGATGCTCGACAGGATCGCCTGCGCCTCGACGCTCTCGTCGAGAGCGTCGACGAACGGCTTCGCCGTCTTGAGGATGCTGATGGGCAGACGGTAGAGCTGGTTCAACGACGATGCGCCCGTACCGAAGTCGTCGATGGCGACCTGGATGCCGAGCTCACGGATCGCCGCGACGGTGGCCGCGGCGCGGCTGTCGCTGACCCCGATCGCGCTCTCGGTGATCTCGACGCACAGGCGCTCCGAGGGCAGACCTGTCTCGACGAGGGCGCGATTCAGACGGGAGAGCAGCGTGCGGTCCGACAGTTCACGGCGGGACACGTTGACGCACAACGTCACATCTCCCGCCCATGGCTGTTCGGTGAACTCGCGGGTGGCCGTGCGGACCACGAAGTCGCCGACGAGGTCGATCAGATCGGTCATCTCCGCGATGGGGATGAACTCGGCGGGGGAGATGCGTCCGAGGTCGGGATGATCCCACCGGAGCAGCGCCTCGACCGCGACGAGGCGGTGGTCGGCGGTGGTGACGAGCGGCTGGTAGTCCAGGCGCAGATTCGCGGCGTCGGCGAGCATGGCCGACCGCAGGTCCTGCTCGATCCGCTGCCGCCGCTGCAGGTCCTCGCGGTGCGCGACACGGAAACGCACGTACGGGGTCTGCGAACTCGACTCCATCTTCGCCTGGTACAGAGCGATGTCGGCGTCGCGGAGGAGGTCGGTCGGCGACCGGCTGTCGCCGAGGGCCGCGACGACGACACCGATGCTGATGGTCAGCCGCTCGCTGCGCGCGCCGAGCGGAATCGGCCCGTTGACCGTGTCGTGGATCCGTCGACTCTGCCGTTCGATCGTGTCGGCGTAGTCCGACGACAGCGGCGACACGATCACGAACTCGTCGCCGCCGATGCGGCCGATCGAGCTGCCCGCGGGCGTGATCGCGTCGAGTCGTCGCGCGATCTCCTGCAGCACCTCGTCGCCGGCGGCGTGGCCGAGCGAGTCGTTGACGAGTTTGAAGTTGTCGAGGTCGAGGTAGAACACGGCCACACGGTCGTCGGGTTCGGACAGGGCATCGAGCTGGACGGCCAGGCGGCGCAGGACGCCGCCGCGGTTCAGCAGGCCGGTGAGGAAGTCGTGGTTGGCCTCCCACGCGAGCTGGGAGGTCCGCTCGTGCCGGTCGGTGATGTCGACGATGGAGACGAGCGCGGCCGGGACGTCGACGTCGTCGTCGATGGCGCGCACGCTGCACGACAGCCACCGGCGCCCCGCCTCGGTGGTGAGGGACGCCAGCCGGTCGACGACCGGCCGCCCCGTCCGCAGGCAACTGACGATCGGTGACGTCGTGTCGTCGGGGAAGTCCAACCCGACGGAGTCCAGGGCCACGCCGGGCACCTGGACGGCGGTGAGGCCGAGGATGGTGAGCGCGGCGGGGTTCGCCAGCGCGATGCGGCCGTCCTCCTCGACGACGACGACTGCCTGGTGCAGCGACGACACGATCGTCCCGAGCCGTTCGATGAGCGGGCGACGCGTCGCGGCCCCGACGAGCAGGTAGCCGTCGCCGAGGGCGCTGACCGACAGGTGCACCAGGATCGCGCGCCCCGAGTCCCCGCGGTGGTGCACGGCGTCGACCGAACCGCCCGTCGCGACGATGGACTGCGGGTCGACGTCGGCGTCGACCACGACGGCGAACGGCAACCCCACGGCCGCCGCGGGCGTCACCCCGTAGAGGCGGCGAGCACCCTCGTTCCACGAGCGGATGCGCAGGGCCGGGTCGAGGGAGATCACCGCGTCGCTGACATGGTCGACCAGCGCTGCCTGGTGCCGCAGGGCGATCTCGGCGGCTTTCTGCGCCGCGACGTCACGCATGATCACCTGGTAGGCCGGAGCGCCGTTCCAGACCGTCCGGACCGACGTCACCTCCATCGTGCGGGTCGCGCCGGAGAAGTCGATCATCACCATCTCCTCGGGGACCGTCGACGCCCCCGCCTCGTCGCCCATGCCGGTGATGCGCTCGAGCATCCGTGGCAACGAGTCGGGGTGGACGAAGTCCGAGATGGGGCGACCGATCAGCGACTCGGGATTCTCGACGCGGGCGAACCGCACGGCCGCCGAGTTCACGTAGACGATCTCGCCCGCCTTATGGACCGCGATCGAGTCCGGGCTGAGCTCCAGCAGCAGCCGGTACCGCTCGGCGACGGACGAGGACGCGGGACTGGTCATGGGCATGGCCGCCGGCGCCACGACGTCCCGACCGTCATCGTCCTCCACGACCTCTCCGACCCCTCGAATGCGCGTGTCCCGGCCCTGCACCACGCATTGTCCCGCACGGCGACTCCCCGCGGCGACAACCGCCGAAAAACGACGGCGACCGGAGTGTGCGCGATCTCCTGCACTGGCTTGTCCCCCCATTGTGGGACATCGTGGATATCAGGCCCTGACCTGGGCCGATGTGCGATATGCGATCGCTTATCGCGGGGGACGACAAGGAGTTCACGATGGGAAACACACCACGCCGCGCACGGATCTCCGGGGTCGGCGCAGTCACCGGTTACGGATGGGGTAAGCAACGTCTCTGGGACGGCCTCGTCTCGGGGAAGCCGGCCGCGACGATGCGTGCCGGGTTCGGGATGGAGGCCGACGAGCCCGGTTGGGTCTCGATGATCCCCGAGGGCGGCCGGCCGGAGGACGGCGCGACGCGCTACACCCGCGCCCTGCGCTACGCCGCGCGGGAGGCGCTCGAGGACGCGTCCTCACGGGGATGGACGCCCGGGAAGCGGGTCGGCGTGGTCCACGCGGCGGTCATGAACGACACCGCCATGTACCCCATGCTCGCTGCGCCGGCGGGGTCGTTCTCGGCGCGGCAGTACGTGGCGGTGACCCCGTCGACAGCGGTGTCGTTGCTCATGGCCGAGCACGGGTTCCACGGACCGGTGATGGGCGTCTCCTCGATGTGCGCCTCGTCGTCGGCGGCGGTGATCACCGCGCAGTCGTGGCTGGACGCGGACATGGTCGACGACGTCCTCGTCGTCGCCGCCGACCTGTCCGCGACGCCGGAGATCGTCGGCATGTTCACCCGCCTCGGCGTCGCGATCACCGATGACGAGCCGTTGTCGGCGTGCCGTCCGTTCCAGGACGGCAGCCGGGGGTTCAGCTTCGGCGAGGCCGCCGTCGCGTTCACGATGACGAATCGCGCGGACGTCCCCGGATACGCCGAGGTGCTCGGTGGAGCGATGTCCCACGACGGATTCCACCCCACGTCCATCGATCCGTCGCTGACACATGTCCGTCGGTGTGTCGACGAGGCGCTCGCATCGGCGGGCGTCGACGGCTGTGAGGTCCGGTACCTCAACGCGCACGGGCCGGGCACCGCACAGTGCGACGCGGCGGAGGGTTCGATCCTCGCCGAGGTCACCCCGGGGGCGTCGGTCTTCTCCGTCAAGCCGCTGGTCGGTCACTGCCAGGCCGCGGCGGGCGCGGTCGAGCTGACGGCGTCGTTGCTCGGGTTCGAGCGGGGCCACGTCCCGGCCTCGCCACACGTGTCGACCCCGACCACGGATGCGCTGCTCGACGGCGCGACCGTCGCCGAGCCCGGACTGACGCTGAAGACGTCGCTCGGGATGGGTGGCTACACGGCAGCACTGGTGGTGGCGCCGGGGGCATGAGCTGACGGGGCGTCGGGGAGACGGTGCGAGGGATCGACGCGCCGCCTCCCCGATGCGCCCTGTGTTTGCGCGCGGATCGCTGCTATAACTAGAACAGGTTCTAGATTTCGGCTGGGGCAGCGGTCTGACCAGGACTGCCTCCCGTGCCGTTCAGCGAGAGGGAGCGCGCGCAGCATGGATTTCACGCCGGATCCGACAGCGGTCGCCGTCGCCGACGTCGCGACCGACGTGCTGCGGCGACACCAGCCGGTGTGGGACGACCGGTTCGATCGTGCCGGCGGGTTCGAGGACCGGCTCTGGTCGGCGATGGGTGACGCCGGGATGACCGTCCTGCCGCTACCGGAGAGCCGCGGCGGCGACGGTGTGGGGATCCTCGGACTCGCGCCGCTGTTGCGCTCGCTCGGGGAGCACGCGGCCGTCACCCCCGCCCCCGGCACGCTCGTGGCCGCCGTCGCCGCCGGCGACACGTCGGCCGCGGAGGCCGTCGCCGAGATCGTCGCGGCCGGTGGCCATGTGGCCGTCGCGGTGTCGGAGCCCGGCGCCGCACTCACCGCCAGCCCCCAGACATCGGTCGTCGACGGTTGCGTCACCGGCACGAAGACCGGCGTGCTGCACGCCGAGAGCGCGCGTGCGCTCGTGGTCACCACCGACACCGGCGCACTGCTCGTGCCGACGGACGCCCCCGGGGTCACGCTGCGTCGGACCCCCACGTCGTCGGGTTGGGGGGAGTACACCGTCGCCCTCGACGGCGTGCCCGTCGACGTCGCGGGCGCCACCCTGTCCGGTGACGCGCGCGCCGTGCGCGACCTGTACCGGTACGCGTTGGCCGCTTACGCCGACGGTCTCGTCGCCGGGGCCACCCGCATCACCGCGGACCACGTCACCCAGCGTGAGCAGTTCGGCAAGCCGATCGGCACCTTCCAGGCCGTCAGCCAGCAGATCGCCGACATCTACGTCATCGGTCGGTCGATGAATCTCGCGGTCACCGCCGCGGGCTGGCGTCTGGCCGAGGGGCTCGACGCCGACAGGGACCTCGCGCTCGCCACCTGGTGGCTCGCCGCCGAGCTGCCCGCCACGGTCCGCACCATGACCCATCTGCACGGCGGCGTGGGTGTCGACATCACCTATCCGCTGCACCGCTACTTCTCCGTCGTCAAGGATCTGGCGCGGCTCGTCGGAGGGGCCACGGCCCGGCTCGACGAGCTCGCCGAGCAGGAGTTCTGAGATGTTCATCGACCTCACCCCCGAGCAGCGTGCGCTGAAGGCGGAACTGCGCGAGTACTTCTCGTCGCTGATATCCCCCGAGGAGCAGGCGGTGATGCGCACCGAGCGTCACGGTCCGACGTACCGCGCCGTGATCCGCCGGATGGGCGCCGACGGCTGGCTCGGCGTCGGCTGGCCCACGGAGTACGGCGGCAAGGGGTTCGGTGAGATCGAGCAGCAGATCTTCGTCAACGAGGCCGCGCGTGCGGACATCCCGTTGCCCGCGGTCACGCTGCAGACCGTGGGACCCACGCTGCAGGTCTACGGGACGCAGGAGCAGAAGGACCGGTTCCTGCCCGCGATCCTCGCCGGCGAGGTCCACTTCGCCATCGGCTACAGCGAGCCCGGCGCCGGCACCGACCTCGCGTCGCTGCGGACCTCCGCCGTCCGGCACGGCGACGAGTACGTCGTCAACGGCCAGAAGCTGTGGACCACCGGCGGTCACGACGCCGACTTCGTCTGGCTGGCCGTCCGGACGGACCCGGATGCCCCGAAGCACAAGGGCATCTCGATCCTCGTCGTCGACACGAGCGACCCCGGGTACAGCTTCACCCCGATCATCACCGCCGACGGCGCCCATCACGTCAACGCGACCTACTACTCCGACGTCCGCGTCCCGGTCGGGATGCTCGTCGGTGAGGAGAACCGTGGCTGGAAGTTGCTGACCACCCAGCTCAACCACGAGCGCGTGATGCTGGGCCCCGCGGGCCGGATGGAGGGCGTGCTCGCCAGGGTGGCCGCCTGGGCCGAGCGGCCCGGGGCCGACGGGACCGTGCCGGCCAAGAACCCCGACGTGAAGCGGGCGCTCGCCGAGATCGCCGGGCACGCACGCATCAACGAGCTGCTGAACTGGCAGGTCGCATCGTCCGGGAACGAGGCGATCTCCATGGCCGACGCGGCCGCGACGAAGGTGTTCGCGACCGAACGCATCCAGCGGATCGGTCGCATCGTCGACGAGATCGTGGGCCGGTACGGCGATTTCACCGATCCCGAGACCGCGGCGCTCGTCGACTGGCTCGACGCGCAGCAGAAGCGGAACTCGGTGATCACGTTCGGCGGCGGCGTCAACGAGGTCATGCGCGACATGATCTCGACCTCCGGACTCGGTCTCCCCCGAGCGGCGCGGTGACGCGACGGTGACCCTGCAGAGCGAGCGCCCCGCCGCGGTCGAGGCCGACGGGATCCGCGAGGCCACCGACGCGATCCGAGCCCGAGGGGCCAGTGCGCCGGTCGCCGGACGCGACCCGGTGAACACGCCCATGATCGCCAACTGGACCGAGGCGATCGGCGACGCGAACCCGATCTACGCCGACGACACGGCAGCCCGCGCGGCGGGCTGGGACGGTGTCGTCGCACCGCCGGCGATGGCGCAGGTGTGGACGATGCGCGGCCTGCACGGTCGTCGCACCGACGACGACCCGCTGGGTGCGGTGTCGGCGCTGTTCGACGAGGCCGGATACACCTCGGTCGTCGCGACGAACTGCGACTCGACCTACCACCGGTACCTGTCTCCCGGTGAGGAGGTCACGCTCTCGGCCGAGCTGACCGACGTCGTCGGCCCCAAGACGACCGGGCTCGGCGAGGGCTGGTTCTTCACCACCCGCAACGTCTGGCGGGTCGGTGACGAGGGTCGTCGCCGAGATGGACTTCCGCATCCTCAAGTTCCGGCCGCCCACCCCGGCGCCGGCATCCGACAGCACGGGCATCGTCTCGTCGCACGGCGCCGACACCGCTGATCTGGACGCGTCGACGATGATGCGGCCCAGCGCGTCCCGCGACACCGCGTTCTTCTGGGACGGGGTCCGCGCGCACGAGCTGCGGATCCAGCGGCGACCCGACGGGTCGCTCGTCCATCCGCCGGTGCCCGCGCTGTGGGCGGCGCCGGGCGAGCCGATCGACCACGTCGTGGCGTCCGGGCGCGGAACCGTCCACAGCTTCGTCGTCCACCACGCGCCCCGGGTACCCGGTCGCACGCTGCCGTTCGTCGTCGCCCTCGTCGAACTCGACGAGGGCGTCCGCATGCTCGGTCAACTGCGGGGCGTCGACCCGGCGACGGTGCGCATCGGGCTGCCGGTCGAGGTCGAGTTCCTCGACTTCCCCGCCGATCCCGACGGGCCACCCGGCGCCGACGGGCCCTGGACCCTGTACGCGTGGCGTGCCCGCGAGACCGGAGACGAGGCATGACCGCTCCCACCGCGCCGCCGGCGGTCGCCATCGGTGACACGCTCCCGCCACTGACGATCGAGGCGACACCGACGTTCATCGTGTCGACCGCGCTGGCCACCCGCGACTTCCAGGACGTCCACCACGATCGCGATCTCGCGCAGGCGAAAGGGTCGAAGGACATCTTCGTCAACATCCTCACCGACACCGGCCTGGTCGGGCGGTTCGTCACCGACTGGGCGGGGCAGCGCGCGCAGATCCGTTCCATCACATTGCGTCTCGGCGTCCCCTGGTATGCCTACGACACCATGGTGATGACCGGGACGGTGACCGCCCTCGACGGCGGTGTCGCGACCGTCGACGTCGTCGGGACGAATGCCCTCGGCAAGCACGTCACGTCGACGGTCACCGTCGTCCTCGATCACACCGAGCAGGGCGTCGCGTGACCGGCTCCGTCGCTGTGCGACATCAGCGCGGACTGTCGGGGGCCGCCGCGATCGTCGGGATCGGCGCCACCGACTTCTCGAAGGACTCCGGGCGCAGCGAGTTGCGGTTGGCCGCCGAGGCCGTGTCCGCGGCCGTCGCCGACGCCGGGCTGACGCCCGCCGACGTCGACGGTCTCGTCTCGTTCACGATGGACACCAACACCGAGATCGCGGTCGCGCGCGCCACCGGCATCGGCGAGCTCACCTACTTCTCGCGCATCCACTACGGCGGCGGCGCAGCGTGTTCCACGGTCCAGCAGGCCGCGATGGCCGTCGCCACCGGCGTCGCCGACGTGGTGGTCGCCTACCGTGCGTTCAACGAGCGGTCGGGCATGCGGTTCGGGCAGGTCAACGCCGGGCTGGCCGCGCAGGACAACTCGTCGGGCACCGACAACGCCTTCAGCTACCCGCACGGGTTGTCGACGCCGGCGGCGTTCGTGGCCATGGTCGCCCAGCGCTACATGCACGAGTACGGCGCGACCAGCGAGGATTTCGGGCGGGTCGCGGTGGTCGACCGCAAGCACGCCGCGGTGAACCCGAACGCCTTCTTCCACGGCAAGCCGATCACCCTGGAGGATCACCAGAACTCGCGGTGGATCGCCGAGCCGCTGCACCTGCTCGACTGCTGCCAGGAGTCCGACGGTGGTGTGGCGCTGGTGATCACGTCGGCGGAGCGGGCTCGCGATCTGCCGCACACGCCGGTCGCGATCGCCGGCGCCGCCTCCGGCAGCGGTCAGGACCAGTACATCATGACCAGTTACTACCGCGACGATCTCGCGGGCCTGCCGGAGATGGGGCTCGTCGGCCGACAGCTCTGGGAGCAGTCGGGGCTGCGGCCGGACGACATGGACGTCGCCGTCCTCTACGACCACTTCACGCCCTACACCCTGATGCAGCTCGAGGAGCTCGGGTTCTGCGCGCGCGGCGAGGCCAAGGACCTGGTCCGCGAACCCGGCGCCCTCGAGGTGGGGGGGACGTCTGCCCCTCAACACCCACGGCGGGCAGCTCGGCGAGGCCTACATCCACGGGATGAACGGCATCGCCGAGGCCGTCCGCCAGCTGCGCGGGACCTCGGTCAACCAGGTGCCCGACGCCCACCGCGCCGTGGTCACGGCCGGTACCGGAGTCCCGACGAGCGGATTGGTTCTCACGCGATGACCGACACCACCCTGCCGCCCACCACCGAGAGCGTCGCCGAGGTCGAGACCGACTTCAACCTCGGCGACATCTTCGAGGCCATCGCCGACGCGGTCCCCGACCGGCCGGCGATCGGATACGAGGGCACCGACGTCAGCTACCGCGAGCTCGACGAGCGCGCGAACGCCATGGGCCATCTGCTCCAGGCGCAGGGGATCGGACCCGGGGACCACGTCGCGCTGTACCTGAAGAACAGCCTCGAGCACGTCTACGCGATGGTCGCGCTGCTCAAGATCGGCGCCACGTCGGTGAACGTCAACTACCGCTACACGCCGGCCGAGCTGACCTACATCCTCGACAACGCCGACGCGACAGCGGTGTTCGTCGAGCTGCCCGAGCACCAACGCACACTGGCGTCGGTGCTCCCGGGCAGTCGGGTGCGCACGGTGTTCGTCGTGGGTGACGTCGTCGACGAGCTCGCCGTGGCGGGCACCGACGTGAGCGTGGTGCCGGTGGATCTCGAGGGACACGGCACCGCACGGGATTTCCCGCCCCGCAGCGGTGACCAGCTCTACCTGCTGTACACCGGTGGCACCACCGGCTACCCGAAGGGCGTCATGTGGCGCCACGACGACTTCTTCCACAAGCCGCTGTCGGGCGGGAACCCGTATGGCCCCGAGTCGCTGACCGACCTCGCGGCGATCGCGCACAACGCGAGCACGTTCGCGCCGCTGTCGTTCCTGCTCGCGGCGCCGCTGATGCACGGTGCGGCCATCTACTCGATGTTCATGTTCTTCATCAACGGCGGGCGGCTGGTGCTGCAGCGCGACTTCGTCGCGTCCAAGGTCCTCGACGCCGTCGAGGACAACGGTGTGCAGATCATCCTCATCGTCGGCGACGGCATGGGCGCGCCACTGGTCGAGGAGATGGAACGACGCCAGGCGGCCGGGACACTCGACGTGGCCGGGCTGCTGTCGATCACGAACGGCGGTGCCATCTGGTCGACGTCGGTCCGCGAGCGGATGCGTGCGGTGAAGCCGGACCTGTGGTTCCGCGACAACTTCGGTGCCTCGGAGACGGGCAACGACGGTGAGCTGCTCATCGACGAGCACGGGACGTTGCGCTCGGCGCCGAGCCCGGGGATGACCGTGCTCGACGAAGGATTGAATCCGGTCGAGCCGGGGTTCGACGAGATCGGGTACATCGCTCGCGTCGGACGTGTCCCGCTCGGCTACTACAAGGACCCCGAGAAGTCCGATCGCACGTTCGTGACGCTGCCCGACGGGCGTCGCGCGGCGATCCTCGGCGACATGGGGCGTCTCGAGGCCGACGGGAGCATCGTGTTCCTCGGCCGCGGCTCGGGCTGCATCAACACCGGTGGCGAGAAGGTGTTCCCGGAGGAGGTCGAGGCGGCCGTGCAGGCGCACCCGCGCGTCCACGACGTGCTGGTGGTCGGTGTGCCCGACGAGCGGTTCGGGCAGAAGGTCGCGGCGGTGATCTCGGCCCCCGACGGCGCGCGACCACCGACGCTCGACGAGCTGCAGACCCACTGCCGACAGACGCTTGCGGGCTACAAGGTGCCGCGACTCGTCGGTCGCCGTCGACACCGTGAGACGCACCCCCGCCGGCAAGGCCGACTACCGCTGGGCCGGGGCCACCGCCTCCGCCGCCCTCGAGGCCGGCGCCGCGCGGTCCTAGTCCTTCGGCGTCCGGGGGGGCGCCGGTGTCGATCGGCGCGGCGTCCTGCGCCTCGGGCATCCGTGTCGGCGTCCACACCGCGAGGATCAGCGATCCCGCGACGACGATCGACCCGAGCACGATGTACGCCTGGCTCATCGGGTGCAGGAACGCGTCGCGTGCGCCGGAGGAGATGGTGTCCGCGACGGGGCCGGGGATCCTCTGTCGCACCTGGTCGGCGACGGCGGACGCCTCGGCGAGCGACTTGCCGATGCGGTCGGTGATGGTGTCGATCTGACCGAGGACGGCCTGCCCCTCGGCGGCGCGTCCCGTCGAGCTCAGTTGCGCCGCGACGCCACGGAGTTGGTCGCGTGTCGCCTCGACGGTCCCCGCGATCCGCGTCGTGAACCCCGCCGCGACGATGCTGCCGGCCAGTGCCATCCCGATCGCCGCGCCGAGCTCGCGGGAGGTGTCGTTCACCGCCGACGCGACGCCCTGGTTGTCGGCGGGCGTGGACACCATGATCCCGGTGGTCGCCGGCGCGGTCGCGAGACCGATGCCGAACGCGAGCACGGACAGTTGGCAGGCGATGACCCAGTAGGTGTCCGTGTCGAAGACACCGAGAACGATGATCGCGACGCCGAAGACGAACATCCCCGTCGGCAGGACCGCGCGGAAGCTGAAACGCACCGCCGCCCAGGTCCCGACGAGCGACATGACCATCACCACCACGACCAACGGAGCCAGCGCCACAGCCGATTTGAGCGGCGAGTAACCCATGATGATCTGGAACCGCTGCAGCACCAGGAAGAAGACGCCGAACGACCCGATGAACTGCAGTGCGATCGCGAACGAGCCGGCGCCGAACGCGCGCCGACGGAACAACCGCACGTCGAGCAGGGTCCGCGTACCCCTCAGCTGCAACCACACGAATGCTCCCGCGAGCGCGAGCCCGCCGATCAGGCCGAGCAGGACGAGGGGGTCGCCCCACCCGCGGATCGGTCCCTCGATCAGGCCGAACACGAAGGCCGCCACCGCGATCGCCGAGGTGATCGACCCGAGCACGTCGAATCGGGGCGGGTTGGGGTCACGGGAACTGCTGATCGTCAGCGACAGCACGGCCATCGACCCGGCGGCGATCGCGAAGGCGATGAAGATCGAGT
>JAQIJH010000015.1:0-72349 GCA_036946345.1 Gordonia paraffinivorans
CGCCTGGTACCCCCAGCCGCTTGGCGGCGAGCCCGGTGAGGATCTCGGTGGTGCCGCCGCCGATGCCGAGGATCCGCATGTCGCGGTATTGCCGCTCGACCTCGGTACCGGTCATGTACCCCAGACCGCCGAAAAGCTGGACCGCGGCGTTGGCGACCCACTCGCCGGCCTCGACGGCGGTGTTCTTGGCGAAGCAGACCTCGGCGATGAGGTCGTCACCGGTCCGGACACGACGCTCGACGACCGCGCGGGTGTAGGTGCGTGCGACATCGACCTTGCGCGCCATCTCGGTCACCGTGTCCTGCACGGACTGTCGGGCGATGAGCGGCTTGCCGAAGGTCTCCCGCTCGCGCACCCACGCCAGCGTGAGGTCGAGGCAGCGTTGCGCGCTCGCGTAGGCCTGCGTCGCGAGACCGGCGCGCTCGGTGACGAACCCGAGTGCGATCTGGGTGAATCCGGAGTTCTCGGCACCCACGATGTTCTCGACCGGCACACGGACGTCGGTGAACCCCAGTTCGGCGGTGTCCGAGCACCGCCACCCCATCTTGTCGAGCTTGCGGGTCACCGCGAAGCCTGGTGTGTCGGTGGGGATCACCAGCAGCGACACCCCGCCGGCACCGGGTCCGCCGGTGCGGACGGCGGCGACGACGAAGTCGGCGCGGACGGCGGAGGTGATGTAGGTCTTCGACCCGTTGACGACGTAGTGGTCGCCGTCGCGGACGGCCGTGGTGCGCAGGTGGCCGACGTCGCTGCCACCGCCGGGTTCGGTGATGGCCAGGCTGCCGATCGTCTCCCCGGCGAGGGTGGGGCGGACCCACCGCTCGATCTGGTCGGGGTCGGCGGCCATCGCCAGGTGCGGCAGCGCGATCCCGTGGGTGAACAGCGACGCGTAGATGCCGCCGGCGGCACCGGCCTCGTGCAGCGCCTCACCGACGACCGTCGCGTCGACGAGATCGCCACCGCTGCCCCCGACGGCCTCGTCGAAACCGATGCCCAGCAGGCCCAGTGCTGCGGCCTCCTTGTGGACCTCGCGGGGGATCAGGCCGTCGGCCTCCCACGAGTCCTGGTACGGCAGGATGTGCCGCTCGACGAAACCGGTGACGGTCGACCGCAGTGCGCGGCGCTCGTCGGTCTCCCAGGTGGCGGTGGCCAGGGTCATGCGATGTCCTCGGTTCCTGTGTGGGCCCCGAACGAGACGGGGATGTCGACGACCCGGGAGCGCAGCCACTCCCCGAGTCCCTTGGCCTGGGGGTCGAATCGGACGTTGTCGGCGACGCCACGTCCGAGGATGCCCTCGATGACGAAGTTGAGCGCGAGCAGGTTCGGCAGACGGTGACGGGTGACGGTGAGGTCGGCGGTCTCCGGCAGCAGTTCGCGCAGCGCATCGACGGTGAGCGTCTCGTCGAGCCAGGCGAACTGATCCTCGTCGCGAACCCACACTCCGATGTTGGCGCTGCCGCCCTTGTCCCCGCTCCGGGCGCCGGCGACGGTGCCCAACGGTGCGCGGGTGGTCGGGCCCCAGTCGCGATGCGCCGCGGGGATTTCGGGGTCGAGCGGCTCGAGATCACCCCGGACCGGGCTCGGGGGGATGGTCACGACGGCACCGTCGGGGAGGGTGACCCGGTGCTCGACGAGATCGGCGTCGACGTGGCCGGGCTCGAACACGCCGAACGGTGTCCCCGCGGTGGGCGGTGCCGTGAGACTGAACCCGGGGTAGCTGGCGAGCGCGAGTTCGACGGCGGCCGCGGAGAACCCTCGTCCGACCGCGTCGGGGTCGGAGCTGCGGCCGACGACCCGCAACAGCGCGCTGGCCTGCGCCTCGGTGGGGGCATCGGGACGGTCGAGGCGGCTGAGTTCCCAGGTGACGGAGTCCGGCTTGGTCGAGAGCGACGACTCGAACTGCTCGCGGGCCAGCGCCGCCTTGTCCTCGACGTCGAGGCCGGTGAGGATCATCGTCACCTCGTTGCGGAACCCGGCGAGGAAGTTCAGGGACACTTTCGTCGTGGCCGGTGGGCGCTCGCCGCGCACGCCGCTCATGCGGACCCGGTCGACGTCGACCTGCTCGAGGCGGATCGAGTCCATGCGGGTGGTGACGTCCGGGCCGAGGTAGCGGGGGCCGCCGATCTCGTACAGCAGCTGCGCCGTCACCGTCCCGACCGTCACGGCCCCACCTGTCCCGGCGTGCTTGGTGATCACCGACGACCCGTCGGCGGCGATCTCGGCCAGCGGGAAACCCGGGTGGGTGAGGTCGGCGATCTCACCGAAGAACGCATAGTTGCCGCCGGTCGCCTGGGTACCGCACTCGATGACGTGGCCCGCGGCCACCGCACCGGCGAGCTGATCGAGATCCTCTGCGCCCCAGCCGAAGTGATGCGCGGCGGGGCCGACCACCAGCGACGCGTCGGTCACCCGTCCGGTGACGACGACGTCGGCACCTGCGTCGAGTGCAGCGGCGATCCCGAACCCGCCGAGGTATGCGTTCGCGGTCAGCGGAGAGCCGAGGCCCAGCTCGTCGGCGCGCGCGACGAGGTCGTCACCGTCGACGTGGGCGACACGGAGGTCGAGTCCGAGCTCCGTCGCCACGGAGCGGATCTGATCGGCGAGCCCCGACGGGTTCAGGCCGCCGGCGTTGGTCACCACCCGGACGCCCCGTTCGTGGGCGAGCGCGAGGTTCTCGCGCATCTGGCGGAGGAACGTCGACGCGTAGCCCCGGTCGGGGTACTTCATCCTGTCGCGACCCAGGATGAGCATGGTCAGTTCGGCGAGGTAGTCGCCGGTGAGGTAGTCGAGCTCGCCGCCCTCCAGCATCTCGCGGACCGCGGCGAAGCGGTCGCCGTAGAAGCCGGAGGCGTTGCCGATGCGGACCGGCGTCGCAGTCATCGGGTCGCCTCCTGAACGGCTCGGGGTGCACGTCCGGGCCCGGGCGCTCCGGCGAAACACTGTGCGATGCGCACCCATTCGGCGGCGTCGTCCCCGACGACGGTGAGTCCGAGATCCTCCGGCGCCCGGCGCTGGGTGACGAGCAGGCAGAAGTCGAGCGCGCTCCCGCTGACGCGGTCGGTGGCGTCGTCGGGCCCCCAGGTCCACTCCTCGCCCGACGGCCCCGTCAGTTCGATGCGGAACGGGGTGGCGGGTGGGGTCTTGCCGCGCAGGATGTAGGCGAAGTCGCGGGTCCGTGCGCCGATGTGCGCCACCGCCTTGAGTCGTTCCGTCGGCGCGACGGTGACACCGAGGGCGTCGGCGACGTCCTGGCCGTGCGCCCACATCTCCATGATCCGTGCCGTCGCCATCGACGCGGGCGACATCGACGGTCCGAACCAGGCGAGCTTGGTGCCGTCGGGCACGGCGAGCAGTGCCTGCGCCAGATCGGCGCGGGTGCGGCGCCATTGGTCGAGGAGGTCGGGTCGCGCTGCCATCTCGCGGGCGGCGTCGTCGATGAAGTTGGCGGGGTCGGCAGCCCCCTCGGCGAAGACCACACCGAAGCGGTCGGGATCTGTCGCCGAGACCGTCGCGACGTGGTCGGTCCACGCGAGGTGACCGATCTGGTCGGCGATGGTCCATCCCTCCGCCGGGGTGGGCGTCTGCCACTGGGTGTCGTCGAGTCCGGCGACGAGGTCGTCGAGTGCGGCGCCCTCGGCGGTCATGTCGTCGACGAGCTCACGCAGAACCGTCATGGGTCGAGCAGACCACCGACCGATCAAAAAAGCAAGCACGCTTGCTTGTTTTATTCCCGTCTGTTGGGCAGGTGGAGCCGTTCGTTGGGCACTTGGAGCGTTTTGTTGGGCACTTGGAGCCGTTCGTTGGGCAGGTGAAGCCGTTCGTCGGGCCGGCAACGCAGCTCACCGGTCCCACATGCCCACCAGATGGTTCCTGCTGCCCAACAGACGGTTCCTGCCGCCCAACGGACGGGACGGTGTCGGCCTAGATGAGGTGGACTGCGGCGGACGCCTGGACGAGCAGGGTGTCGTCGGCATCGCGGAGGTCGGCGGCGATGGAGGCGACGCGGCGTCCGACGCGGACGAAGCGGGTCGCGATGGTCAACTCCTCGACGTCGACGGGCGGCGAGCGGAAGAAGTCCACCGACAGGTCGGCGAGGCGGTAGGCCTGGCCCGCGCCCGTTCGGGACTGGCCGGCCCACGAACACGCCTGCGCCACAGCCGCGGCGACGACTCCCCCGTGCATCGACCCCAGCGCGTTCGCCATCCAGGGCGCGGGCCGAAACAGGGCCCCGTCCGACGTCGGGCTCACACCGAGTAGATCGGCGATCGGACCCGCACCCAACCTGCCGTCGACGATCGCCGCCATGATCTGCTCACCGGTCAGCACAGGATCGATGGCCGGCGGCGCGGGAGCGTCGGCCGGCAACGACGACGGGACGGGCCACCCGCGCGCGCCTCCCGAAGCCCCGGTGAGGCGGTCGAGCAGCGAGGCGTCGAAGACCCGACCTGTGCGGGCGCTGCGGGCGAGGACGGTGGCGACGAGGTCGTCGCCGGCGGTCACGTCGATGGTGGTCAAGCCGAACGCCCCGGCGTCGTGACGCAGAGTCGCGACCGCGGTGAGCACACCTTCCGGCGCGACATCGACACCGGTCGCCGCGAACACGAGACTCGCCTGCACCACACCCTGATCGGACGGCGTCTCCGCCACGAACGGCGCGCCGGCTGCCGAGTCGACCAGGACTGCCCACGACGCGATGTCGATGCGACCCCCGGTGGTCGACGAGCAACCCGCCGAGTCGCTGACGCATCCGGGTCGCCGGTGCCGTCGGCGGCTCCCCTCCGACACCGAAGACGGTGAGGGGATCGTCGCCGATCGTCTGCGAGGCGGAATCGGCACGGGTCATGTCACGATGCTTACCAGCAGCAACGACGACGTCCGGACGCGAGGAGGTGCGAATGAGTCGGACACCACACCTCGGCGCTATGTCGGAACCGACCGTCACCGGGCGACGACGGCTGCAATCGTGTGGAGATCGCGGAACGACGCCACCCCGGGACGCGCCGCGCAGACATTCGGTATCGCGTTCACCAATGGCGCCGCGGTGATGCCGAGTCCGATGCCTCGCATGCGTTCCGGGGTCAGGTCGGCCATGTCGGCCGCGGTCGAACTGAGGTCGTTGCGGGCGCTGACGCCGGGGTCCCCGTCGACATCGATCCGGTAGCCGTGTTCGACAGTCCACGGGGGCGACAGTCGGCTGGTCGCGAGCCCGCGGTGACTGGCGAGAACGGCCTCGCGAGCGACGTTCCCGGTCGCCCATTGCGCGACCCGGATCATGTCCCGGTCCTGCGCTCCGCGGGGCGCACTCAGCGCTGGAACCGTCCCGCGAACGCACGCAGAGGCAGGTCTGCGCTGGTGATGATCCCCGGGCGGGCGGCGTGGACCGACCGGATCGAGTTGATCGCCGGCAGTCCGGTCACCGTCATGCCGATCGAGGCGAAATCGCTGGGATCGTCGAGTCGCACACCGGGCTTGGGGAAGATCATGTGCTTGCTGTAGATGTTCGGGTCGCCCTTGATGTGGGTGATGTAGCAGCCCTTGATGTCCCACGCCGGGTCGGTGTGGGGCGTCATCTGCCATTCGAGGTGCGTCTCGACGCGTGAGACGCCGTCGACGATGCCCTGATACCTGATGTAGTTCGCGCCGAGGGAGCCCTTCGGCATGAAGTACCAGCCGAGGTCGACGTCCTTCGTGCAGGCGCCGAGTTCGTAGGAGAACCGCACCTCGTCGAGCGGGAGGTCGAAGGCGTCGGCCATGAGCCGCACGCTGTCCTCGAACACCGCGGTGTACTTGTACAGCGAGTCGGGGATGGTCGGATCGTCGACGGGGCGACCGTAGCCGACCTCCTTCCACGTCTCGACGGAGTGGTGGCAGGACACGTCGACCGACTCGGTGACGGTGATGTTCTCGATCTCGGCCACGTCGGCGGTGTGGACGATCCCGAGGATCTGGCACAGACCGGGGTTCATGCCCGTGCCGTAGAAGGTGGATCCACCCTTCTGGCAGGCAGCCTCGAGAACCTCGGTGATGGGCCTCCCCGACGGGTGGCTGTGGTTGGCGTTGCGGTGGTGCCCGGTGATGAAGTCGGCGGTGGTCACGATGTCGATGCCCGCCTCGAGGACCGGGACATACAGGTCCTCGTCGGGGAAGACACCGTGGAACGTCACGACATCCGGTGTCGCCGCGATGATCTCGTCGATGCTCCCGGTCGCGATGACCCCGTTGGGTTCGAGCCCGGCGAGCACACCGGCGTCGCGACCGACCTTGTCCGGCGAGTAGCAGTGCACGCCGACGAGCTCGAGGTCGCGGTGGGTCGCGATCCTTCTGATCATCTCGGAGCCGACGTTGCCCGTGGCCACCTGGAAGACGCGGATCGGTGTGTTCGTGGTTGTCATGGTGAGCCTCTCGGTCGGGCGGGTCGTGTCAGCGGGTGGCGTGGGCGCGGGCGGCCGCGACCGGCTCGAAGTCGTCGGGATAGAACTGCGTCGCCCACGCGCGGATCGCGGTGAAGCCGGCGAACTCCTTCGGCGACAGAGCCGGCGGGTCGGAGTAGCGCTGGTGCTTCCAGATGTGGACGTCGTTGCTGAACTGCTCGATGACGCCTGCGGCGTGCTTCAGCGCCCTGCTCGTGGGCTCGGGCCCGTCGTCGCCGGGCGGGCGGCCGATCCAGGTGGTGAACCGCACGTCGGACGTCGTCGCGTCGACCGGCGTGACCGCGGTCAACGTCCGGTTGTCGATCATCCCCCAGCTCTTGGTGCAGGCCACACCGATCCCGCTGTTGATCGCCTGCACACCGCTGTTGATCTCCTCCGCCGGCACGTCGTCGAACGCGACGGTGAAGTCGACGTAGGACACCGGGGCGTCGAAGTCGTGTCGGGTGAACTCGGGGACCAGCGGGGTGTCGTGCACATACTTGAAATGGGCGAAGTCGACGCCGTTCTCCATCACGTACTGCGGATGGATCTCGACACCGGGCTCGAACAGCGTGCTGTGCCCGTAGGCCGGGTAGTAGTCCGCCTCGCCCTTCCCGTCGTCGAAGCCCGTCAGTGCCGGTGCCACACCGAAGTACGGGTCCCGGCGCTGCTCGTCGTACCAGATGAAGATCGACTCGCTGTGCTCCTCGACCGGATAGGTGCGGATCCTCCGACCCTTGTTCGGCCGCTTCTCGTAGGGCACACAGACGTTGCGACCCTCGGCGTTCCACTCCCATCCGTGGAACGGGCACCGGATGATCTCCCCGTCGACGGTGCCGCCGAAACCGAGATGTGCGCCCAGGTGTTCGCAGTAGGCGTCCATGACCGTGACCTGCCCCGCGACCGACCGCCACGCGATCATCTCGGTGTCGAAGTAGTGCATCCGATGCACGGCCCCGACCGCGATCTCGGCCGACCAGGCGACCTGGAACCAGCCGGTCGGCTTCATCGGCAAAGGCGTCTTCGCCATCGCTGTCCTCTCGCTGTCGCGGTGCGATGGACTCGACCATAGAGGGGTCTGTGAAAAAATGACAGAGGTGTCTTCGAAACCCTGCCACCAGGTACTGTTCGGGCATGGCCGAGACCGATGTGGCGGAACGTCGTGTCAACAGGCGCGGCCGGGCGACGCGCGACTCCATGCTCGACGCCGCCCTCCGCGCTCTGGCCACCGGCGACCCGGCGTCGGTCTCGGGCAATCGCATCGCCAAGGAAGCCGGCGTCACCTGGGGCGCCATCAAGTACCAGTTCGGCGACATCGACGGCCTGTGGGCCGCCGTGCTCCGCCGCACCGCCGAACGTCGCGGGGATCTCCCGGCCGGGGCCGCCCCCGACGCCGGCCTGCGCGACCGGGTGTCGACGATCGTCGAGAACCTCTACGACGGCCTCTCGGGCACCGACTCCCGCGCCATCGAGACGCTCCGCGCGGCGATGCCCCGCGACCGCGACGAGTTCGAGCGGATGTTCCCTCTCACCGCAGCCGAATTCGCGTCGTGGCGTGAGGCGTGGCTCGACACGTGCAACCGCGCCTTCGCCGGCCTCGGCGTCGACCCCGGCCGACTGGAAGAGGTGGCCGCGTTCATACCGGGCGCCATGCGAGGCATCGTGTCCGAGCGCCAGCTCGGTTCCTACAACGACCTGGATGTTGCCCGCGCCGGGCTCACCAACGCCATCGTCGCGTACCTCGACCCCCGCGGGAGCTGACACACGGCGCCTGCCGCCCCCGGACCGAGATCAGCCGCGATCCGACGGTTCGTCGACAGTCGCCAACAGATGCGCGTAGGGGTCCTCGTCGGCTCCGAGCGACTCCGGCATGGGGTAGTAGGTCTTGATCAGCAGGTCGCCCGAACGATCCCACGCGAACGTCTCGATGCTGTACGCCGTCATGAGGTCCGGCTCGGTGCCGAAGTGGTTCACGCACACCCACGCCATCTCGTCGCCGTTCACCTGCACCGTCAGCATCTCGATGCGGAGGAGGTGCTGGAACATGTCCCACGCCTCGACGGTCGCGACCTCGAAACCACGTTTCTCCTCGGTGCCGACCGGATCGAACATCCGCACGTCGCCCGGGATGATGGTGCGCCAGGACGCGACCCACGCGTCCTTCTCCCCCGCGTTCCACAGCTCGGCATGGCGACGCGCGTGCGCGAGGCGCGCGGCACGGCTCGGCACGGTGCCCATGTGGCCCCTTTCGCTGAACAGCAGTCTGGACACATGTCCATGCGTTCGACGCTAGCACCGACCCCTGTCCCGCATCCAGAGCCTGGTCACCCGTCGATGGCGAGTCCCTCCACCAACGCCCGCACCGCTACCGCCTCGTCGTCGGGGGTCATCGGCCACACCGCGAGTGCGAGGAACGCGCGAACGGCCCAGTGCGCCTGCGCGACATCCCCGGGCGCCAGACCGATGAGCGCGATCGCCGTCGCGGCGATCGTCGGCGACGCCACCGCGGCCGGGACGGCGCTCTGCAGCCGGCGGGAGGTCAGCAGTTGTCGGGTCACCGGGTCGCCCCGGATCTCGCGCAACGCCTCCCTGATCGCGACCGCCGCACGGTCGCGCCCCTGCAGGCCCGCGGTGCGCTCGGCGACCACGGTCGTCACGTGTGCCGACGACTCCGTCAGCACCGCTTCGATGATCGCGTTCTTGCCACCGACGTGCCGATAGACGGTCGCGCGCGAGCAGTGGGCCCGACGCGCCAGTTCGTGTATGTCGAACCTGTCGACACCGTGCTGACGTATGAGCGCCGTCGCCACCTCGACGAGCCGCGCCCGAGCCAGGTCGGACCTGTCGTCGGCGACCAACCAATCTCTCGGCATCTTCTCATCATGAGACATCCACCGCGGATGTCGCAGCCCGTCGGGGCTGGTCGAGGCCACGCGGTGAGACGACCTGCGCGTCCCGGCCCTGCCGTCGGGTGTCGACATCGGCGTCATCGTTGTGCGGACACCCCGACGACGTTCACGCTGGTGACGTGCATGATCTCGCCGACCCCTACCCCGAGCTCCTCGAGCTGACCCGGACCGAGCCCGTCACCCGCATCGGCGACTCGACGTTCTTCGCCGTCACCGGGTGGGATCTGATCGCGGAGGCGGTCGCCCGCACCGACGACTTCTCCTCGAATCTCACGGCGACGATGGTGTGGAGGGAGGACGGGACGGTGGAGGAGTACCCGATCGCCGAACTCGGCTCGCCCGTCCACGTCCTCGCGACCGCCGACGACCCCGAGCACAAGGCGCACCGCGCACTCGTCATGCCGTCGCTGGTGGCCAAGCGGGTGCGGGCGCTCGAGCCGTTCGTTGATCGGACGCTGGAACGCCTCTGGACCGAGGGCGTCGTCGACGGCCGGCTCGACTGGGTTCGGGGCATCGCGCAGCGCCTGCCGATGGCCGTCGTGGCCGAGTTGCTCGGGTTCCCGACCTACGACATCGACGACCTGGTGCGGTGGTCCTTCGCCGCGACGATCCTGCTCGACGGCGTCGTGACGCCTGCACAGTTGGAGTCGGCAGCAGAGGCGGTCGGCGAGCTCAGCGTGTACCTCTCGCAGGCGTTCGATGCCGCGCTGGCGGATCCGGGCGAGAACGTCCTGGGCGATCTCGCCCGGCTCGTCGATGCCGGTGGGCTCGACCACGGCACAGCGGTCATGATCAGCCTGCAGCTGGTCGCGGCAGGAGCGGAGTCAACGGTGAGCCTGCTGGGCAGCGCGGTCCATCTCCTCGGCCTGAATCCGTCTGTGGTGGAACGGCTCCGCGGAGACCGTTCGCTCGTCGCCGTCTTCATCGAGGAGGCTCTGCGGCTCGAGTCGCCGTTCCGGGGACACTACCGCCACGTCGTGGCCGACACCCGACTCGGCGACGTCGACCTGCCCGCCGGCTCGCACCTGTACCTCATGTGGGGTGCCGCAAACCGCGACCCCGAGACCTTCGATCACCCCGAGCAGATCGATCTCGACCCGAGCACGCGACGCTCGCACATGGCGTTCGGCAAAGGAACACACCTCTGTGTCGGCGCTGCCCTGGCGCGCCTGGAGGGACGTGTCGCGATCAACCATCTCCTCGACCGCACGCCCGACGGGTTCACCGTGGACACCTCCGATCCGGACTGGGAACGCAGTCTCCTCGTCCGGCGTCTGCGGCGGTTGCCCGTCCGGATCGGAGGCTAGTGGGCACACCCGTGGTGGCCGTCACCGCGTTGCTGCATCGGTACGCGCGCCGGCTGGACGCCGGCGACCTCGTCGGGGTCGCCGACCTGTTCCGTGACGCGGACGTGCTCGTGTCCGGCACCGTGATCGGTTCAGGCAGTGCCTTCGTCGAGCAGTTCCTCCGCGACAGCGTGATCGTCCATCCCGACGGGACCCCGCAGACCCGGCACGTCGTCGCCCAGCCGACGATCGAGATGGACGACGACACGCACGCGACGGTCGGATCCCAGTTCACCGTCCTCCAGGTCGGCCCCGGCGGCGCGTACGTGGTGATGGTCGGTCGACATCACGACACCGTCGTCGAGGGCGTCGACGGGTGGCGGTTCGCCTCACGCGACTACGGCGACATCACCTTCGTCGGTGACACCTCTCGCCATCTGCGTCCACCACCCGAGCCTCACCGACCGCCCAGGTCCTGACCCGCGACGGGCACGCCCTGCAGACCCGCCGTCGCCTCGGCGACCTGCGCGAGGGTCATCGGCGGGGTGTCGTCGTGGTCGGCGTAGGCCAGCAGGTGCAACTCGGCCGGGGCGTAGCGGCCCAGGAAGTTGCCTGCCGCGCTGACCACCTCGCCGGTGAGCGGCGCGGACGCCCGGGACAGGAGATGTGCGTAGGCACTCGTCACGTACTCCGCGGGGGCCGGATCCGCCGCGGCGGCGTGCGTTCCGTCGTCCAGGATGCCGCGATCCCGGAGCCCGTCGATGTGCCGGTGGTAGTCCTCCCCCGTCGACAGCCGCGTGCGTGCGCCCGGCATGACGACGTTCACCCCGCACCCCGAGGTGTCGGAGGTCGGCGGCCGCGGCCAGTGCGAGACCGGTGACACCGGCTTTGGCTGCGGGGTAGGCGGACCCGCCGAAGATGCCCAGTGCCGCCGCTGATCCGCTGAGGACGATCGATCCGCCGCCCGCCTCGGCCAGGACGGGGGCCGCCGCCCGTGTCACCTCGAACGCACTCGTGAGGTGGCTCGCGACGACGTCGGCGAACACCTCCGAGTCCATCGTGAGCACCGACGATCCCGGCGGCTCCGCGATCCCCGCGCAGTTCGCCACGCCGTCGAGGCGGCCGAACGACTCGACCGCGGCCCGGACCAGCGAGTGCGCCACGGCGGCATCGGATGCACTGCCGACGACCGGCTCCGCCCGGCCGCCGGATCCGCGGATCATCTCCACCGTCTCCTCGACGACGTAGCGGTCTCGCCCGTTCACGACGACGGCCGCGCCGAGCTCCGCCAGGCGCACCACGAGCGCGGCACCGATGCCCCGACTGGACCCTGCGACGGCGAAGACCTGACCCGCCAACGAGTCCGCGTCGTCGGTCACGTCGCCGGGTGGAGTCGGTCGTGCGTCGGCAACGTCGTCGCAGCGACGTCGTTGGCCCAGCGGTAGTCCGGCTTGCCGCTCGGGGTCCGCTGCACCTGGTCGACCACCCAGTACGCACACGGGATCTTGTACCCCGCGAGCCTGTCCCGCAGGTGGGCCTCCACGTCGGTGAAGTCGACTGCGGGACCGACGACGCTCACCACCGCGGCGACACGGTGCCCGAACCTCTCGTCGCGCACGCCCACCACCGTGGCGTCGACGATGCCCGGGTGCGCCTTGAGGTGGCCTTCCACCTCCTCCACGAACACCTTCTCGCCACCGGTGTTCACCACCTGGGAACCACGGCCCAGCAACGTGATCGACCCGTCGGACTCCAGACGGGCGCGGTCGCCGCTGACGACCATCCGCACGCCGTCGTGTTCGCGGAAGATCGTCGCCGTCTTCACCGGGTCGTTCAGGTATCCGACAGGGAGGAACCCCGTCTTGGCGAACCATCCCTCGCCGGGTGCGTCGACCGGAACGCCGTCGTCGTCGATCACCGTCGCGCCCCGACCGGCAGGCACGCGTGGTCCGCCGCTGTAGGCGGACCGTGCGAACGAGGTGTCCGCCGACGAGTAGACGGTGATGCCGCCGAAGCCGGTCTCCGACGACCCGATCGAGTCGCTGATCGCAGCGGTCGGCAGCAGCTCCAACATCTGCGCCTTGAGCGCCGGGGAGAACAGTGCTGCACCCGAACTGATCGCGAGCAGCGACGGCACCGACACGGGCGCGCCCGCCGCGGCACGCGCCCGCAATTCCTCGATGAGGGGCAACGCCATCGCATCGCCCGTGATCACGAGGATGTTCGCCTCCTGACGGGCGACGACATCCCACACCGACGAGGCGTCGAACCGCGGCTCGTACATCACGGTGTTGCCGGAGAACAGTGCCCCCAGCGACGGCAGCAGGCCGGAGACGTGGATGAGTGGTGGCAGCATCAGGAACCGCATGCCCTGCGTGGCGCCGGCGGCCGCGGACTCCGCAGCCGATCTCGACTGCTGCCACTCGTCGGCGAGCAGTTCCCCGGAGTAGAAGTCGATCCCGCCGCCGAGCACCCGCCAGATGTCGGAGTGGTTCCAGATGACACCCTTCGGCGCCCCCGTCGTCCCGCCCGTGTACATGAGGAAGCGGTCGTCATCGCGACGCTCACCGAAATCCCGCTCCGACGACTGCGCCTCGAGCGCGGTGTCGAGTTCCGAGCCGCTGACTACCACGGTGGCGCCGATCGCGGTGGCAGCGGCATGTGCGACGTCGGCGTGGTCCGGCTGGGTGACGACGGCCCTGACTGCGGCGTCGGAACAGACGTGCCGCGCCTCCTCGACGCGGTAGCGGTGGTTGACGTTCACCGCGGCGGCACGCAGCTTGTACGACCCCAGGAACGCGACCAGCGCATCGACGTCGTTGTGCATGTGCACCGCGACGTGGTCGCCCTCGCCCACCCCGGACTCCGCCAGGAGGTGCGCGAGCCGGTTGGCCCGCGCCTCGATGTCGGCGAAGGTGTGGTGCCGACCGGCGTCGATCACCGCCACACGATCGGGGACCGCGTCGACGGCGTGCTCGAACAGGTCCGCGAGATTCTGGGCCACCGGGCCTCCTTGTCAGCCGACGGGGGTGATCGGGAGCAGCGGTCGCGGCGTACCACGGTCGGTGAACGCGAAGGTCGCACCCCCGCTGAATCGCGCCACGGCGACCTCTCCGGATTCGGCGAGTTCGTCGTCTCCCCACCCGAAGTCGACGGTGAGGGCACCGTCGTCGACGCGGGCGCCGTCGACCACCCAGTGGGGGTCCACCGCCGTCGCGATCGCCTGCAGTGGCCCCAGGTGGTCGGGATCGATGAACGTGACCCAGCCGCGGTCGTCCACGGCAGGACCGCGCTGCGGGATGCGCACCGACACCGACTTCTCGTCGGCCGACCGTGCGACGTCGATCCCCACGTACTGATGGGGGCCGAGCACGGGGTGGAGCTCGAACACCCGCGCGAGGCCTTTGGCGTTCCGAGGCAGGTCGAGTGCGGCGCGGATGCGGTCGGCGGCGAGCCCACAGATCCCGGTCAGCTGCTTGCGGACCAGCGTGTCGACGCCTGACTCGTCGGTCCGGCGACGGACCGCCCAGATGTACCCAAGCGCCAACAGTTGGTGCTGCAGCGCGACCTCCTCCGCGGTGCGCACCAATGTGCTCCTGGCCCAGTCGCGGAACTGCAGGTCGTCGAGCAGGTCGCCGGAATAGTCGGTCCACCCCGGCTCGCCGTGATCGATCTCCGACAGCTCGAGAGCTGCTGCGGCGGTGTCGAACATCGCCGCGGTGTAGTCGGGCAGCGCCAGATCCTCGCGGCTCTCGTCGATCGTCACGGTCCACTCGCAGTGCGGGGTGCGATCCGCCGGCCGACGCGGCGGGCGGTGCACGGGACGGATCCGCGCCTTGCGGTTCGTCGCGACCGCGGTCGCGTCGAAGGTCGGGTCCTCGATGGTGTGGCACATCGATGTGACGTAGTCGTCGCCGAGAGGCTCCACGTCGAGGAGTGCGCCGCAGTGGTCGAGCACGAACCGTCCGGTGTGGTCGTCGATCACCTCGTAGCGGAAGTCCATGAACTGCGGCGGTGCACCGATGTCCAGCTGCAGGCACTTGAACATGTCCGGCACCGTGTTCCCGGCGACGCCCATCGCCGCCCGCATCCGCGCGGTGTAGACCGGGCTCGCGGCCATCCACTCCTCGATCGCGACCTGCGCCATCTCCTCGCGCCCGAACGCTCCGATGACATGGGCCATGCCACTGCGGTCGATCAACTGTCCCGACAGGAGGAGTTCGGGGAGCAGGATCGCGAGGTGCTCCCGACTCAGATCGCTGTAGGTCACCAGAACGGGACCGGAGTCTTGCCGAGCGGGTACCACCCGGGCAGCGGCTCTTTCGCGTTCGCGACGCGGTCCATCCGCCCCTTCATCCCCTCGGAGAGATCGCCGTTCTTCATCATCTCCATGAACAGTGCGATGACGTTGCCGTAGTCGAAGAAGTCGCGCTGCCAGGAGAACTGGAAGTTACCGCCGTACTTGAACCAGCTGCCCTGGATGCCCTCCAGCCCGTACTGCGTGCCGTCGGGGCGCTTCCCGTCGTACATCTGCTTCCAGAAGCCGATCATGTCGCCGGTCGTCTCGTCGATCACCCAGGACTGGTAGGGATAGGTCCAGCCGTCGAGGCCGTCCATCTCGAAGCCGATCGCGAAGTCCCGGATCTCGTCGCGGCCCACGGCCATGAAGTCGTCGTTCGGACCGTAGTTCCACCCGTAGGTCGCGTCCTGCGCGTAGAACTCCGCCAGCGGACGCCAGTCGCCGGCCTTCTCGGCGTCGCGGTTGGCCTGCAGCCACCGTTCCACCATCTCGTCCATCTCAGCGCGATCGAAAGCCATGACCAACCGAACCTTTCACGTCGTTGTGGGGCGTCACATCAGTCCTCGACGAGACGCAGAGCCTGCGTCGGGCAGTAGGTGACCGCCCGTTCGACGTCCTCGCGGCTGCTCTCGTCGACGTCGGTCCGCAACAGCTCGACCTGGTCCCTGTGGGCCCGGAAGAACTCCGGCGCCTCCATCTCGCACACACCGTGCCCCTGGCACAGGTCGAGATCGACCTCGATCCTCATCGCCTCACCGGTCCCGCCGTCGGTAGCTCACGCGGCAGGGCTGTTGCAGTTGCACGACCATCTTCGAGTGGTCGTTGCGGTAGGTCTCCGACGGCTGGAGCATCGCGAAGTCGTAGTTCTGCAACAGGACCGAGAAGATGGCCTTGAGCTGCATCATCGCGAACTGCGCTCCGACACACCGGTGACGGCCGGCGCCGAAGGGGATCCAGGTCCACCGGTTCGCGAGGTCCTCCTGGCGCGGCTTCTGGTACCGGTCGGGGTCGAACGCATCCGGGTCGGGGAAGTCCTCCGGCAGGCGGTTGCTGATCGCGGGCGACACCGCGACGGTCTGTCCGGCGGTGATCTCGACGTCCTCGATGTGGATGTCGTTCTGCACCACGCGCATCAGCACGATGAGGGGCGGGTGCAGACGGAGCGACTCCTTGAGCGCGGCCTCCAGTCTCGGCATCTGACGCGTGTGGGCAAAGGTGTACTCCGGTCGCTCCCCCGCGGGGGTGTCGCCGTAGATCTCGTCCAGCTCGTCGATGACCTGCTGCATGTACTCGCGGTGCCGCAGCAGTTCGATGAGCGTCCACGCCGCCGTTCCCGACGTCGTGTGGTGGCCGGCGAACATCATCGAGATGAACATGCCGGTGATGGTGTTCGCGTCGAACCCGACCGAGACCAGCACGTCCATCAGGTCGCGATCGGCCTTGTCGGCGGGCGGGTTCGCGATGCGCTCGTGCATCACACCCTCGATGAACTCGACGAGCTCAGCGCGGGACTCGTCGCGTTTGCGGAAGCTCTCGATGTCGGCGTGGTAGTCGACGTAGGCGATCGGGTCGGTGCCCTTCTCCAGATCGTGGAACAGGTGGGCGATCCGGACGTCGAGCTGCTCGCGGAACTTGCCACCGATGAGGCACGACGACGACGTGTAGAGCGTGAGTTCGGCGAAGAACTCGAGCAGGTCTATCTCGCCCTCGTCGCCCCAGTTCGCGATGATGCGCTCGACCTCGTTCGGGATCGTGACGGCGTGGCGCTTCATGTGGTCGGCTTTGAGCGCGGCGTTGTGGATCGCCGAGGATCGCTCCTCGGGGCTGGTGTCGAACACGACGCCCTCACCGAACACCGGCGTCATGAACGGATAGGCGGCAGCCTGGTCGAGGTCCTCCTCGGGCGCGCGGAAGAACTCCTCGTTGGCCGCGGCCCCGCTGACGAGCACCACCTCACGGTCGGCGAGTTGGAACTGTCCGACGTCGCCGCACTCCTCGCGGACGCGCCAGAACAGACCGATCGGATCGGTCGCGAGTTCCTCGAGGTGACCGTGTTCGCCCTCGCCCCCGGAGACGCGAGCGGGTTTGGTGAGTGTCATCGGGGCTCTCCTGACTCCGGTTCGGGTGCACGGGTGAGGGCGGCCTCGGCCTCGACCTCCACCAGTCGCATGTGGGCACCGCGGGGCATGCCGACGACGGCGGTGATCGCGGTCGCGAGGTGTTCGGGACGCATGAAGTTGCCGTGGCGGGCGAACCCGAACGGCATCCAGTCGTTCAACATCGCGGTGGTGACCTCGGGGTCGACGTTCATGCCCATCCCGGTGAGGGTCTGGCCCGGACGGACCAGGCTGACACGCACGCCGGACCCCTCGACCTCCATCTGGGCGGTCAGCGCGAACGCCTCGAGACCGGCCTTCGCGGCGGCGTAGGCCCCCATGTGCGGTCGCGGGTCGGCCGCGACGTCGGAGGAGATGAACACGAAATCCCCACGGCGACGGGTCATCATCTCCGGCACGATCCGTCGGTAGAGCCGTTGGGCGCCGGTCAGATGGATCGCCACCTGCGACGCGAACTCGTCGGTGGTCACCTCGAACGTCCGTCCCGGCGCCATGTCCCCCGCGCCGGAGACGACGACCTCGATCTCACCGAGTGCCGCCTCGGCCTTGTGCACGCAGTCGTCGATCGACGCCGGATCGGTGACGTCGAGCGACACCGCCACCGCCTTGCCACCCGCGTCGACGATCTGGTCGACGAACTCCTGGCACTTCTCGACGCGACGCGCGCCCAGGGCGACGGGATACCCGGCCGCGCCGAGCATCACGCCGGTCGCCGCCCCGATCCCCGACGACCCGCCGGCGATCAGGACGGGCCGACGGTCCGGGTGCGGTCCGAACCGGGGCATCAGCGGACCTGGACCGACATCGGCAACGTCGCGAACCCGCGCACGTTGATGGAGTGGAAGCGCTCGGCCCTCTCGAGGTCGAGATCGAACGAGCGCAGGGACCTCACCACTTCCCCGAGCGCGACGTTCGCCTCGAGCCGTGCGAGGTGTGCGCCGAGGCAGAAGTGTGTCCCCAGACCGAAACTGGTCAGCGTCTGTGCGCTGTCGCGTCCGATCCGGTACTCGTCGGGGGCCTCGAAGACCTCGTCGTCGCGGTTGGCCGACCCCACCAACAGCAGCACGCGCTGACCGGCCGGGATGGTGTACCCGCCGTACTCGACGTCCTCCATGACCCGGCGGAGCACCATCTGGGTCGAGTTGTCGTACCGCAGGGTCTCCTCGGTCCACTGCGGGACGGCCTCGGGATCGGCGAACGGCTTGGCCAGCTCCTGCGGGTTGCGGAAACCCCAGTAGACCGCGTTGGCAAGCAGTTTCGTGGTCGTCTCGTTGCCCGCGACGATCATGAGGATCATGAAGCCGATGATCTCGCCCTCGGTGAGCGACGTCGGCGCGCCGGTCTCGTCGTCGACGATCTCCGCGCGGATCAACGCCGACACCAGGTCGTCACCGAGGTTCCCGCGCCGCTCCGCGATCAACTCCGAGTAGTACGTCACCAGTTCGAAATACGCGGACACCGCCGCCTCCGGGACGTCGAACACGCCCTCGTCGCGATGGATCAGCGCGTCGGACAACTCACGCAGGCGGACCCTGTCGGCGACGGGGACGAGCATCAGCTCCGACACGACGTCCATCGGCAGCAACCCGGCGAACTCTGCGACGTAGTCGAACTCACCCATCTCGAGGCACTTGTCCCAGTGCTGGTGGGTGATCTCGCGGACCCGGTCGGCGAGGTGGGCGACACGCGCCGGGGTGAACCCCTTGGACACGAGCTTGCGGACACGCATGTGCTTCGGGTCGTCCATGGCCAGGAACGACATCGAGAGGTGGGCGTCGGGGCTGTACGCCGCCGGGTCCATCGACACGCCCCAGCTGTTCGACAGCCGCTGGGCGTCCCGGAACGCGGTCCGGACGTCCTCGTGCTTGCTGAACGCCCAGAAGTCCAGCGCGCTGTTGTAGTACACGGGGGCCTCGGCCCGCAGCCGGGCGTAGGTCGGGTACGGGTCGTCGTGGAATGCGTAGTCGTACGGGTCGAACGGGACGCGGTCCTCCATCCCCGGGGTGACCCCACCCGTCTCGGTGTCCGCGGTCACGGGTGTTCCTCCAGGAGCAGCTTCGCCGCGCCGGCCAACCGGTCGGCGATGTCGGAGTAGGTCTGGTAGCCCATACCGGCGCGGACGAGCGCTCCGGAATAGAGCATCTCGAGGAGTTCCACGCGTTCGTCGTCGGTGTCGACGGGGAGGCCGAGTGCCGACGCCAGCCTCTCCCGGATGAAGCCACCGACCCTGATGCGCAGGTGCGCGACATCCGGATCGGAACCGAGCAGGGCGACCGTCACCGCACCCGCGAGCTGTTCCTCGCCGGCGACGACCAGGGCGACGTCCCGCAGCACCACCGCCGCCCGCTCGGTGATGTCGAGCGCATGGTCGGGCTCGGGAACCGACGACACCAGCATCCGCCAGAACAACTCGGCGACGAGGTGGTTCTTCGAGCTGAAGTACGTGTACGCGGTCGCGGGTGCGACGCCGGCGCGCTTGGCGACCATGCGGACGGTCATCGCCTCGAAACCGTCCTCGTGCAGGACCTCTCGCGCCGCCTCGGTGAGGCGGCGGACGGTCTCTGCCTGCTGGTCGGTCAGGCGACGACGGGTCGACTCGTGGGACGAGGGGCTGGACATGGGGCCCACGCTAGCACTACGTTTGAGCACCAGTCCAGACACGTGTCCAGAATGGAGTCGAGGCGATGTCCTCCGCAACCGACCAGTCCCAGCGGTCCACCGACCTGGTACCCGACGGGGTCTCCCGGCTCCTCGTGGACGGCGAGCTCGTCTCCGGCTCGGGGGGCACGTTCGCCGTCGTCGACCCCCGCCACCGAGGAGGTCGTGGGACACGCCGCCGACGCGACCGCCGCGGACATGGACGCGGCGATCGCCGCCGCGCGCACCGCGTTCGACACCACCACCTGGTCGACCGACCACCCCTTCCGGGCCCGGTGCCTGCGCCAGCTGCGCGATGCCCTGCAGGGTCACATCGAGGAGTTGCGCGACATCACGATCGCCGAGGTCGGGGCGCCGACCATGCTCACGAGCGGACCGCAGCTCGAGGGCCCCATCGCCGATCTCGGCTGGTTCGCCGACCTGGCCGAGAACTACACCTGGCGTACCGATCTCGGCGACGCGGCGCCCATGGGCATGCCGACCTCGCGGTACACCCAGCGGGAGGCCGCCGGCGTCGTCGGCGCCATCACGCCGTGGAACTTCCCCCACCAGATCAACTTCGCCAAGATCGGGCCCGCCCTCGCCGCCGGGTGCACGGTGGTGCTCAAGCCGGCGCCCGACACCCCCTGGTGCGCGGCGGTCGTCGGCGCCATCGCCGCGCGCGAGACCGACATCCCGCCGGGCGTGCTCAACGTGATCACCTCGACCGACCACGAACTCGGAGCACAACTCAGCACCGACCCCCGCGTGGACATCGTCTCGTTCACCGGCTCCACGGACACCGGCAGGAAGGTGATGGCCTCGGCCGCCGCGTCGCTGAAGAAGGTGTTCCTCGAGCTCGGCGGGAAGTCGGCGTTCATCGTCCTCGACGACGCCGACCTGGCGAGCGCCTGCGCGATGGCGGGGATCTCGGTGTCGATCCACGCCGGCCAGGGATGCGCGATCACGACGCGGTTGCTGGTGCCGCGCGAACGACACGACGAGGCCGTCGCGGCGGTGCGCGACACGATGTCCGGCATCGTGCCCGACGACCCGCGTCGCGCGGGGACCATGTGCGGTCCTCTCATCTCGGCCCGTCAGCGCGACCGCGTCCAGTCCTACATCGACCTCGCCGTCTCGGAGGGCGGCACCGTCGAGGTCGGGGGCGGTCGACCGGCCGGCAAGGACCGGGGGTTCTTCATCGAGCCGACGCTGATCACCGGTCTGGACAACACGTCTCGCGTCGCGCAGGAGGAGATCTTCGGGCCCGTGCTCGTCGTCATCCCCCACGACGGCGACGACGACGCCATCCGCATCGCCAACGAATCCGCCTATGGCCTGTCCGGCATGGTGTACGGCACCGACCCGGACCGGATCCAGCACGTCGTCGACGGTGTCCGCACCGGGACGATGGGCGTCAACGGCGGGGTCTGGTACTCGGCCGACGTCCCCTTCGGGGGCTACAAGGCATCGGGCATCGGCCGCGAGATGGGCGTCGCGGGCTTCGAGGAGTACCTGGAGATCAAGTCCGTCGCCACCCCCCACGTCCTGACCCGTATCGCTTTCCCACCCACAGATCGAGGAGATCACGCAGTGACACAGCAGCGTTTCGACGACAAGGTCGTCATCGTGACCGGTGCGGCCGGCGGGATCGGTGAGGTCTACGCCCGACGTCTCGCGGGCGAGGGCGCGCGGGTCGTCGTCGCCGATGTCGCCGACGAACCCGGCGAGAAGGTCGCGGCGGACATCGGCGGCACCTACGTCCACTGCGACGTCTCGGATCCCGATTCCGCACAGGCGCTCGCGGCGGCGGCGGTCGAGGAGCACGGGCGTGTCGACGGTCTGGTCAACAACGCCGCGATCTACGGCGGCATGAAGCTCGACTTCCTCATCACGGTGCCCTGGGACTACTACAAGAAGTTCATGGGCGTGAACCTCGACGGTGCACTCAACGTGACCCGCGCCGTCTACCCGCACATGCCGCGAGGATCGGCCATCGTCAACCAGTCCTCCACCGCCGCGTGGCTCTACAGCGGTTTCTACGGTCTGGCCAAGGTCGGCATCAACGGCCTGACGCAGCAGCTCGCCACCGAGCTCGGCGGCCAGGGCATCCGTGTCAACGCGATCGCGCCGGGCCCCACCGACACCGAGGCCACCAAGTCGACGACACCCGGCGACATGGTGAAGGACATGGTGGCCAAGCTGCCGTTGTCGCGGATGGGCACCCCCGACGACATGGCGGGCGCGCTGCTGTTCCTCCTCTCCGACGACGCCGCGTGGATCACCGGGCAGATCCTCAACGTCGACGGCGGACAGATCATCCGGTCATGACCGCCCCCGACACCGGTGCGCCGGAGCCGGTCGGCGTCATCGGGCTGGGCAGCATGGGCGCCCCGATCGCGCAACGGTTCACGGCCTGGCCCGGTGGACTCGTCGTCTGCGACGCCCGCCCGGAGGCGACCGAGAAGGCGGTCGCGGCCGGGGCCCGTTCGGTGCGGACCGCCGCGGAGGTCGCGGCGGACGCGTCGGTCGTCTCGATCACCGTCCTGGACGACGCCCAGGTGCGATCGGTGGTGACCGGGCCCGGAGGGGTGCTGGAGACGGCGCGACCGGGAACCGTTGTCGCGGTGCACTCCACGATCGCACCCGAGACGGCGGTGGACCTCGCCCGCATCTGCGCCGAGAACGGGGTCGACCTGGTCGACGCTCCCGTCTCGGGCGGTGCCCCCGGCGCCGAGCAGGGACGGCTGGCGATCATGGTGGGCGGTGATCGCAGCGCCTACGAGAAGGTGAAGCCGGTGTTCGCCCTCGTCTCCGACATGACGATCCACGCCGGCCCGATCGGGGCGGGCACGCGGATGAAGTTGGCCCGCAACCTCCTCCACTTCATCTCGTTCACCGCGGCCGCCGAGGCGTCCCGGCTGGCCGAGGCAGCGGGTGTCGACATCACGAAACTGGGCAAGGTGGTCAGGCACACCGATGCGATCACCGGTGGCGCCGGGGCGATCATCCTGCGCGACAGCACCGCAGAGGTCGCCGAGGACGACTTCTGGTACTCGATCTTCACCCACGTGCGGGGTCTCGGGGAGAAGGACGTCTCGCTCGCCCTCGCGCTCGCCGACGAGGTCGGCGTCGACCTGCCGCTGGGCCGTCTCGCACTCGACGGGCTCGGAGACGGTCTCGGCGTCGGACCCGGCCCCATCGCAGCAGCCCACCGAGAGAAGGCCACATCGTGAGCGACACAGCCCCGGACGATCGTCGTGCACGTGGACTCGCGAAGATGTCCGAGGTCTACGGCTGGGAGATGAGCGACGGTCCCGGGGACTACTTCGCCCACACCTGCGATCACCTGTTCGGCGAGGTGTGGTCGCGGGAGGGCCTGTCGATCCGCGATCGACGCCTGCTGCTGATCGGTGCGCTGGCAGCGTCCGGACTCGACGACGTCGCCGAGATCCAGGCCGGTGCGGCCCTGGGGAACGGGGAGCTGAGCCCGGAACAGCTGCAGGAGATCGCCCTCTTCCTCTGCTACTACATCGGGTGGCCGCTCGGCACGAAGCTGAACTTCACGTTCGGCAAGGTCATCGACCAGCACGCGAAGAGGTCCGGGGCGTGACGTTCGTCTTCGAGGACATCGACGACGACGAGATGGAACGACGCCGGTCCGTCGCCGAGCCGCTCACCGACGCCGTGCGCGAACTCGTCGACGCGGTCATCCGCACCGAGATCGCCGAGGACGAGGTGCCCGAGGTCACCGCATCGATACGGGCGGTGACCGACCGGCTCCGGCGTCGGCAGAATGACGGCCCCTACGGGGTGCGCTACACCCGGGCGGGAACGGGGATGCCCTGGGGCAACCCGGCTGTCGGTGTCCGCAACGCGGTCGCGCCGCCGATGCGGGTGCAGCGCGGTGACGACGGACTGCGCTGGGCGGACGTGGAACTCGGCGCCGCCTACGAAGGGCCCCCGGGGCTCGTGCACGGGGGGATCTGCGCGCTCCTGCTCGACCACATCCTCGGCGAGGCCGCCGGCGCCGACGGCACCCCGTCGTTCACCGGCAGCATCACGCTGCGCTTCCGTCGTGAGACACGCCTGGGCGCAGTCCATCTCGATGCGCGGACGGACCGTCACGAAGGACCCAAGAAGTTCGTCACCGGGACCTTGTCCGACGCCGACGGCCCCAGCGTCGTGGCCGACGCGGTGTTCGTCGTCCCGCGCTGGGCCCGCGCCACACCCCACCAGGAGGCACCACAGTGACCGATCTCCCGACACGATGCCCGTTCGGCGCCGGATGGGATCTGACCGATCCCGGCCTGCTGGTGACGGGCGTCCCCGTCGACGAACTCGCACAGATGCGGGCGACGGGCAAGATCTTCTGGATCGACCAGGACCCCGACAGCACACCGTTCCAGGACGACGGGTACTGGGTGGTGACCCGCCACGCGGACATCCGGGCGATCTCCAAGAACAGCGTCGACTGGTCGACCACCGCCCAGGGCGCGGTGATGCGCCTCCCGGACGGGGTCACGCCCGAACTGCTCGAGTACACGAAAGCGCTTCTCATCAACCACGATCCGCCGGAGCACACACGCCTGCGCAAGGTGGTGTCGCGCCTGTTCACGCCCCGCGCGGTGAACGCGCTGCACGAGATCCTCGACGAGCGCGCCCGTGCGATCGTCGGGAAGGCGGTCGCGGACGGCACCGGCGACTTCGTCCACGACATCGCCGTCGACCTGCCGCTGTCGGCGATCGCCGACCTCATCGGCGTGCCCGAGGCCGACCGCGAGAAGCTGTTCGCCTGGAGCAACGCGGTGATGAACACCGACGACCCCGAGTTCGCCGGGGTCGACCCGGCGGAGGCCAACGCACAGCTGATGGGCTACGCCTACGCGATGGCCGAGGACCGACGGGCCAACCCGACGGACGACATCGTCTCGACACTCGTCCACGCCGAGGGCGGCCCCGACGGCGCGGAGCCCATGACGGAGATCGAGTTCGGTTTCTTCGTGGTCCTGCTCGCGGTGGCGGGCAACGAGACGACCCGCAACGCGATCAGCGCGGGCATGAACGCCTTCCTCGACAACCCCGACCAATGGGAACTGTTCACGCGCGAGCGACCGTCGACCGCCGTCGACGAGATCATCCGCTGGGCCACCCCGGTGCACTGCTTCCAGCGCACCGCGGTCCGCGACGTCCCACTCGGTGACGTGACCGTGCGCGCCGGTCAGCGCGTCGGCATGTTCTACTCGTCGGCCAACTTCGACGAGGACGTGTTCGACGATCCCCATCGGTTCGACATCACCCGGAATCCCAACCCGCACCTGTCCTTCGGCGGGAGCGGCGCGCACTACTGCATCGGCGCGAACCTGGCCCGGATGGAGATCGAGCTGATGTTCACCGCGATCGCCGACCTGGCCCCCGACATCACCAAGGTCGGCGAACCCTCCCGGCTGCGGTCGGGATGGATCAACGGGGTGAAGGACCTGCCGGTCTCCTACCGGTCCTGACCGACGGTCACGCGTTCCCGGCGCGGGCGGCGATCCTCGCCTGCACCTCGGGACGGCGCAGCGGCGGCACCGTCTTCGGTGGTTGCCGCCGCTCGGGCAGGACCGAGAGCAGCTCGCGGGTGATCTCGGTGACCGCGGCGACGGCCTTCTCGAAGGCCTCGGCGTTGGCCGCCGACGTCTTCTGCACCCCGCTGACCTTGCGGACGTACTGGCGCGCTGCAGCCTCGATCTCGACGGCGGTCGCGGGCGGCTCCAGCCCGCGCAGCTCGGTGATGTTGCGGCACATTGTGGCTCCCGGTGTCAGTCGCTGATGTGGATCACTGCCTTGCCCAGGATCTTCCCGTCGGCGAGGTCCTGCAATGCCTGCGGCAGATCCGACAGCGGGTACGTGACGTTGACCGGCGGCCGGAGACCCTTGTCGGCGACCATCGCGGTGAGCCGCTCGTGCAGCTGGGCGGGCAGGTCGGGATGGGTGCGGACGTACTCACCCCAGGCCGCCCCCACGACGGAGATGTTGCGGAACAGGACGCGGTTGAGCTTGACGGTGGGGATGCCACCCGCGGCGAACCCGACGACGACGAACCGACCGTCGGGGGCGACCTGGCGCAGCGCCTCGTCGAACACCTCGCCGCCGACGGGGTCGATCAGGACGTCGAGACCCGACCCGGTCAGCTCCTTGACGCGCGCACCCCACCCCTCGCGCAGGGGCACCACCTCGTCGGCACCGACCTTGCGCAGCATCTCCTCGGCACCCTCGCGGTGCACGATGGCGATGACCCGCGCGCCCAGCGCCTTGGCGACGGCGATCGTCGCGACACCCACGCCGCCGGCGGCCCCGAGCACCCCGACGGTCTCACCCGGCTGCAGATGGGCACGCGTGTCCAACGCGAACAGCGCGGTCTGGAAGTTGATGCCCAGCGCTGCGCCCTCGTCGAACGACAGTTCGTCCGGTAGCGGCAGGATCTGGCCGTCGACGGCTGCCACCCGCTCCGCGAACCCGCCGATCAACGACGTGACGACGACGCGGTCGCCCTCCGAGTACCGGGACGACGCCGGTGCCGAGGCGACCACGCCGGCGACCTCGGTCCCCGGTGTGAACGGCACCGGGACGCGCATCTGGTACTCGCCTCGCGACATCAGCAGATCGGGGAAACACACCCCGCAGGAACGGATGTCGACGAGGAGCTGCTCGTCGCCCGGGGTCGGGTCGTCGACGTCCCGGAGCTCGAGGGCGTCGGGACCGGTCTCGGCGGTGAGGATCTGCGCTTTCACGCGGGTCACGCTACGCGGACGTGTGCTGCCCGGCCGATAGGATCGCGGGATGAGTGCGACCGGCGCCGACGCCCCTGCCACCGTCCTGTCCGAGGCGCAGCGACGCGCGTTCGACGAGGCCCCCGGCTTCATGCCGGTCGACGAGGCCGCCGCGCTGCACGCCGCCGCGACGCGGTACCTGGCGGCGCCCGACGCCGTCGGGTTCGGCGTGGAGATCGGCACGTACTGCGGCAAGTCCACGGTGTGGCTGGGCGCCGCCGCCCAGTCGCTCGGCGCGATCGTCGTGACCGTCGACCACCACCGCGGTTCCGAGGAGCACCAGCCGGGGTGGGAGTACCACGACACCGCCCTCGTCGACCCGCACACCGGCACGCTCGACACGTCCGCGCGATTCCGTCGCACCATGTTCGACGCCGGGTTGGAGTCGACGGTCATCGGTGTCCTCGCGTCGTCGACGATGGCGGCCCGTGTCTGGGGCCGCCCGGCGGACTTCGTGTTCATCGACGGCGGCCACAGCTCGGAGGCGGCGCAGAACGATCTCGCGGGATGGTCACCGTGGGTGCGCGTCGGCGGCGCGCTGCTCATCCACGACGTCTTCCCGGATCCGGCCGACGGCGGCCGTCCTCCCTTCGAGATCTACGAGAAGGCGCTCGCGTCGGGGGACTTCGTCGAGGTCGGCGTCCACGGTTCGCTGCGGGTGCTGGAGCGGGTCCGCCCGACCTCCTGAGAGGTCTCGGCGAACTCGCTCGGACAGGGGGTCGTCGGCGCTACCGTCCGACCATGACCTCGGTCACCGACACCGCGACCACCGCCGCCCAGCCCTACCCCCGGGACACCGAACCGCTGGTCTCCCAGCGACACACCTGGGTGAACCAGGTGCGGATGCACGCGATCATGCGACCCGAGGAGTTCGCGATCCGTTTCGAGGGCCGCACCGTCACGTGGCGCGATCTCGAGTCGCGGATGAGCCGACTCGCCGCGGCACTCGACGCGCGCGGCGTCCGCTTCGGTGACCGCGTCCTCGTGCTCACGCTCAAACGGGTCGAGTTCTTCGAGACCGTGCTCGCCGTCAACGCCCTGGGCGCCATCGTCGTGCCGGTCAACTTCCGGATGGCACCGCCGGAGGTGGTGCACCTCGTCACCGACACGACAGCCCGTGCGATCGTCCACGAGCCGGCGTTCGATGCACTCGTCGACGCGGTGGTCGAGTTGCCCGGCGGCGCCGTCGATCTGCGGATCCGCGTCGACGGCGCGCGCGGCGACGCCGTCGACTACGAGTCCCTAGTGGAACCGGGTCTGGACCTGCGGCCCATCGACGTGCCCGAGACGACGCCCGCGGCGATCATGTACACCTCCGGCACCACCGGACGCCCCAAAGGCGCTGTGCTGACGCACATCAACCTGCAGGCGCAGGCGATGCACAACATGGTCGCGCCGGGTGTCGTCGACCACGAGGCGATCTCCGCGATCGCCGTGCCCGTGTTCCACATCGCCGCCATCGGCGTCCTGTCGACGTGTCTGCTGGACGGCGTCGGCACGATCCTGTTCCCGCTGCGGCAGTTCGACCCCGCGGCGACGCTGGACGCGATGGAGCGTGAGCGGATCACGACCATGTTCATGGTCCCCGCGCAGTGGCAACTGGTCATCGCCGAGCAGCGCGAACGACCCCGCGATCTCGCGCTGCGTTTCCTGTGGTGGGGTGCAGCACCCGCGTCGGGCACGCTGCTCGCGTCGATGGCGGAGACCTTCCCCGACGCCACGATCTGCGCCGTCTTCGGACAGACGGAGATGTCACCGGTGACGTGCGCGCTCACCGGCGCGGACACCCATCGCAAGATCGGGTCGGTCGGGCGACCGCTGCGCACCATCGCCGCACGCGTCGTCGACCCCGACATGCACGACGTCGCGCCCGGGGAGGTCGGCGAGATCGTCTACCGCGGCCCGAACCTCATGAGCGGCTACTGGAACCGGCCGGACGCGACCGCCGAGGCGTTCGCCGGAGGGTGGTTCCACTCCGGCGACCTCGTGCGCCTCGACGACGAGGGCTTCGTCTACGTGGTCGACCGCGCGAAGGACATGATCATCTCCGGCGGCGAGAACATCTACTGCGTCGAGGTCGAGAACGCCCTCGCCGCGCACCCCGCCATCCGGGAGGTCGCCGTGATCGGGCGCCCCGACGACCGCTGGGGTGAGGTCGCCGTCGCCGTCCTGGCGGTGCACGCGGGGGCCGACGCCCCGTCCGTCGCCGACCTCCGCCACTTCCTCGACACCCGGCTCGCCCGCTACAAGCACCCCGCCGACGTGCTCGTCGTCGACGAACTGCCCCGCAACCCCGCCGGGAAGGTGAACAAGCCAACACTGCGCGCCGCAGCCGGTTCCTGACCCCCACCGGTCGCGGTGGCCGACATCACCGCCGTCGTCGCGTGTCCATGGCGCACCCGGGCACGACTACACGGATGGCCGCGACGGGAGAGCCCTGCCGCGGACGTCCAGCGACGGGAGGTCACGATGGGCGACCAGCACGATCAGACCGGGCCGGTGCAACCGGGACAGGATCCCGCGTTCGACCCGCGGACGTCGGAGTCCATCCTGGCCGCTACCCCGGAGGGCGACACCGACGACGCGGCACAGGTCGCGAGGGCGGCCGTCCACGCGGCACCCGACGCGACGACGCTCGCCGCGATGCTCGTCGCGCTCGGCGGCAGCATCGCCGACGAGGACGACCTCGTCGTGCTGCTGCAGCGCGTCGTCGACGTCGCCCACGAGGTGATCGTCGGGGCCGACTGCGCCGGGATCACGATCGACCTGGGTGGGCGGACGTTCACCGCCGTGCACACCGACACGCGCACGCTGCGTGTGGACACCGAGCAGTACGACGCCGGCGACGGTCCCTGCCTCGAGGCCGCGCACACCGGTGAGGTGGTGCGTGTCGACGTGACCGCGTCCGAGCAGCGATGGCCGCGCTTCGCCGACGCCGCGGCCGACGAGGGCATCCACTCGTTCCTCGCCGCGCCGCTGTCCGCGGGCGGCGAGTCCCTGGGGGCACTCAATCTCTACGGCGGTGCGGCGGACGCGTTCGACGATCTCGACGCCGACACGCTCGACCTGCTCACGACCACCGTGAGCCGTGCGATCGGGGACTTCGGACGGTTCCGCTCCGCCCTCGACGTCGCCGACGCGCTGCGTGCGGCCTTGCACAACCGGGCACCGATCGAGCAGGCCAAGGGCATCATCATGGCCGATCACGGGGTCGACGCCGACCGGGCCTTCGCGGTGTTGCGGTCCCGCTCCCAGAACACCAATCGACGCGTCCGCGACATCGCCGCGGACCTCATCGCGTCCCGCACGCGCGACGCACCGTAGGCTGAGGTCGCCTCTTCCCCACGACGGCACCACGGGCAGTGCTGTCGGAGGAGGTGGGCATGATCGGTCACGGCGCGAGACGCGACGCCGCCGACGATTCCCCACTCGCCGCTCTCGGCGTCACCGCGCGGGTCCACGGCGTCCATCGGCTCTCGGACGGCGCCCTCGCAGCACGGCTGATCGGCCTGTCGGGTCCCGTCGGCAGCCGGCTGGAGTCCGAGGACGACCTGCGTCGCGTCGCGGCGGTCATGCAGCAGACCGCCGCCCTTGACGACTATGCGATCGCCTGTCGCCGCGACGTCCGCCTCGCCGACGGCCTGCCGGTCATCACCCTGGTCGACGCCGTCTCCCTCGCGCGACATCGGGGCCCGTCGATCGACCTGTCGATGTCGGTCGACGTCCACGACCTGGTGCTGCGGCCCCGACAGGTCCTCGACGCCGTCCGCACCGCGTGCTCCGACGGACGACGGGTGTGCGTCCGGATCGGCCTGGACGACCTCGGACCCGCCGTGCTCCCGGTGATCGACCCCGACGTCGTCGTCCTCAGGGCCGAGGTGGTCCGGCACGTCGGCGACCCCGCCGTCGCCCGGCTCGTCCAGGAGATGGCCGCCCACCTCGAGACCTCCACGACGGTGGTCGTCGCCGAGGGCATCCGCGGCGCGGGGGACGTGGCGTCGGCTGTCAGCCTGGGTGCACACTTCGGCGTCGGAGCCCACTTCGCGGGCACCCGCCCGACCGCCCGACGGGCCACGTTCCCCCTTCCCCGGCGCCGCCCGTCGTCCACTCGGGACGAGCGCACCCCGTTCGACATCGTCGCTGCGACCCACCGACCACGGCGTGGTGGCCAGTCCCTGCTCGTCGAGATGGGCCGGTCGCTCCAGGCCCAGGCGACGGGTGGCGGTTCCGCGTCGCTCCTCGTGCGGTCGACCGGGGACACCTGCGATCTGAGCCATCTGTCCGTGCGGACCTGGAGCGACCCGTCCCACGACGTCGCCCCGGTCTACGGGGTGCGCATCCCGTTGCTCAGCGCAGGCCGCCTCACGCGGCAGGACTCGCAGGAGGAGTGGAACGTGGCCGTCCTCGGGCCCCACGTCTGCGCTGCGCTGACGGCGCGCGTCGTTGACCGCGTGGATCCCGGCGCCGCGGTTCCCGACGGCGAGAGGCACTTCGAGTTCGTGCAGACCTACGACCGTGCGACGGTCGTCGCCGTCACGCGGTCGATGCTGCGCGGGTTCGCCGACCCCGCCTGACGCCGGCCGACGCCGAGCGCCCTCTGTCACCGTGTCGCGGCGTATCCTGCGCCCGTGCTCCCACAGCGCTCGACCGCGGCGATGTCGTCGGTCGCGGACCGCGCGGTGGTGCAGGACCGCCTCGACATCACCCTGGCGTTGGCGTCGGCACTGTTCACCGTCACCGCGGTCGTCCAGCTCACCGCCGATCCTGCGCGCGCGGTGTGGATCCCGAGCGTCGTCGCCCTCGTCACCGCGGCCGTGTTCGCGATCGGGTGCGTGCTCGTCCGGGGTCGCCACGGACAGTTCCTCCTGCGCCGACCCACGCTGTGGTCCGGGGGCGTCGCCGCCCTGGTCGGCATCAACCCCTTCGCCTACATGCTGGCGACGGGGATCACCTACCCGGCCATCGGGGCCCTGCTCACCATCGTCGCGATCGCCGCCCTGTTCCCCGCGTGGCGCGTCGCGGCGGCGATCATCGTGGCCGTCAACGTCTGCTGGCTCGTCACCGCCCTCGCGATCCCCCCGGGACCCGGGCTGCCCACCCTGCTGGTGCAGATGGCCAAGGCGGACGCCCTGGCGGCCATGATCATGCTGACGTGGGAGCGCACGCGGTCTCGCGTCGCGGGCGCCAACGAACTCGTTCGACAACTCGCCGTCGTGGACGACCTCACCGGCCTCCCCAATCGACGGGGCCTGATCGAACGCGCGACAGAACTCATCGACGACGCGCGACGGACCGGTGGGTCGGTCGGCGTCGGTTTCGTCGACATCGACGGACTCAAGAGCGTGAACGACCAGGCCGGTCACGCCGCAGGTGACGACATGATCCGCAGGGCGGCAGAGTGTCTCGCGACGACGACGGTCTCGTCCGGACTGTTCGTGGCCCGACTCGCCGGCGACGAGTTCGTCGTGATCGGCGCGGGCGAGCCGGTGCTCCGCTGGCCCGACCATCTCGCCGCCGTACGGAGTGCGCTGGCACGCCAAGGCATCTCCGCGAGCATCGGCACGGCGATCGGGAACGGACGCGAGATCGACTCGTTGGACCGGCTCCTGAGCGAGGCCGACTGGGCGATGATGTCGGACAAGCGGTCACGTCGGTCGCCCTCCGCGACCGACCGCGACCGCGATCAGACCAACCCGAGCTGACCCGCCCGCTTGGCGAGGTACCCGCGTGCCTTCTCGACGTCGTCGTCGGGGACGCCGTAGAGGACGAGGGTGACACCCAGATCGTCCCAGCGCGCGAGCTTCTCGGGATCGGGCCGGCCGTCGAGGGCGATCACCTGGGGTGCGCCGGTGCGCCCGTGGTCGGCCCAGATCTTCTGCAGCAGTCGCACCGAGTCCTCGATGTCGGTGTCGGCGGGGGTCGTCAGCCAGCCGTCGGCGTTCTTCGCGATCCACGTGAAGTTCTTCTCCGTCGCCCCGGCACCGACGACCACGGGGACACCGGGCTGCTGCGACGTCTTGGGCCACGCCCAACTCGGACCGAAGCGCACGAACTCGCCGGCGAACTCCGCCTCCTCCTGCGACCAGAGCGCGCGCATCGCCTCGAGGTACTCCCGCAGCATGGTCCGCCGACGGGCCGGCGGGACACCATGGTCACCCAGCTCGTCGAGGTTCCAGCCGAATCCCACGCCCAGCGTGACCCGACCGTCGGAGAGGTGGTCCAGGGTGGCGATCTGCTTGGCGAGGGTGAGCGGGTCCGACTGCACCGGCAGAGCGACGGCCGTCCCCAACCGGATCCGCGACGTGACCGCCGCGGCGGCCCCGAGCGAGACCCACGGGTCCAGCGTGCGCATGTAGCGGTCGTCGGGCAGAGACGCGTCGCCCGTCTGCGGATGGGCCGCGTCGCGGCGCGTGGGGATGTGGCTGTGCTCGGGCACGAAAAAGGCGGCGAAGCCCGCCTCCTCCACCAGCGCTGCGAGCGTGGCCGGTCGTAGACCACGATCGCTGGTGAACTGCACGATGCCGTAGTCCATCGAACCTCCGAGGGCACGACCCGACGACGGTCGACGGGTGTCTGGACACCAGTCTAGTCAGGTGGACAACGTGGGTCCAGGGCCGGACTCAGACGTGGACGCAGGCGCAGTCGAGGTCGGCGGTGTCGTAGACCGGCGCGGAGTAGGGGTCCGCGTCGCGGAAGATGCCGTTCGCGGGAGACGTCCGACTCAGCGCATCGGCGGCCAGGACCACCGCGGCCGACGTCCAGCAGCTCTTCTCCACCGGCCACCGCTTCCCGTCGGCGTAGACGAGCCCGGTCCAGTAGGACCCGTCGGGGTCACGCAGGTGTTGCATGTCGGCGAACAGGCGCACGGCGTTCGTGCGGTCGCCGAGACAGTCGAGGGCGAGGACGAGTTCACAGGTCTCGGCGCCCGTCACCCACGGTCGGTGGTCGACGCAGCGGATGCCGAGCCCGGTCACGACGAACTCGTCCCACCGCGCCGCGATGAGCTCCTCGCCCTGCTGTCCACGGACCGCGCCGCCGAGCACCGGGTAGTACCAGTCCATCGAGTGGTCGGACGGCGGGAGGAACCGGTCGGTGTGCGCGCGCAGGGCGTGACCGAGTCGGTCCCGCGCCGCGATCCAGCGCGGCTCGGGCTGACCGATCGCCTCGGCGAGCAGGGCGGCGCACCCCAGCGCTTGATGGATGCTCGCGCTGCCGGTGAGCATCGCGTCGTCGAACATCCCCGGCGGGACCGCACCCACCGCGTCCGACCCCGCGTGTGACGAGCCGGGCGCGGCCCGATCCTGCGAGTGCGGCAGCGGATGCGCCCCACCCCACCGGATCTGGCCGCTGGGGGCCTGGAAGCGCAGCACCAGCTCGATGCCCTTCCACACCGTCGGCCACAGACGACGGAGGAACGCCTCGTCCTCGGTGACGAGGAAGTGGTGCCACACCCCCACCGCGAGATACGCGCAGAAGTTGGCGTCGGTGTTCGGATCCGTGACCCGACCGTCCACGAGGCGGATCGGCCACGAGCCGTCGGGACGCTGGGTGCGTCGCGACCACTCGTACGCGGCCTCGGCCTCGGCGTGGAACCCGGTGACGCTCAGCGCCATCGCCGACTCGACGTGGTCCCACGGATCGGTCTGTCCGCCCGGGAACCAGGGCAGTGCGCCCGACGACTCCTGCATCGCCGCGATCGCGGCGCCGGTCGCGGCGCACTGATCGGCGGTCAGGATGCCGGCGACCTCGGGCAGCGCGGTCATGGCCGGATCAGGCCGGCTTATGCAGGTAGAGCACGACGGACTTGCCCAGCAGCGGGTCGAGGACACGCTCGCCGACGCGGGTGAGCTTCGGTGCGCTCATCATGTCCCACACGAGCATCTTGTGGTAGCCGCGGACCAGCGGATTGTCGTTGTTCTCCACGCCCACAGCACATTTGAGCCACCAGTAGGGCGCATGCAGCGCGTGTCGGTGGTCGGTGCCGGTCACCTGCAGGCCGGCCGCGGCGAGCTTCTCGGCCAACTCGCTCGCCTTGTAGATGCGGACGTGACCGCCCTCGACCTCGTGGTAGGCGTCGGAGAACGCCCAGCAGATCTTCTCGGGCCAGTACCGCGGCACCGTCACCGCCGCGTGCCCACCCGGCTTGAGGATGCGCGCCATCTCGGCGATCGCCTCGGTGTCGGCAGGCACGTGCTCGAGGATCTCCGACATGAGGACGACGTCGAAACTGTTGTCCGCGTACGGGAGGTGCAGTGCGTCACCGACCTCGGTGCGGGCCTTCGCCGACGCGGGCACCTGGCCCTCGGCGATCATCGCGTCGAACATCTCCGACACCTCGGCCATGTCCGACTCGGACTGGTCGAAGGCGATTACGTCCGCGCCGCGGCGGAACATCTCGTACGAGTGTCGACCCTGGCCGGCGCCGATGTCGATGGCCGTGGTCCCGCCCCGGACACCGAGGCGGTCGAAATCAACTGTCAGCACGGACGTCTCCTTCGGCGCCATGCGTCGCTGCGATGGCGCGTTCGTAGTGTTCTGCGGTCTTGGCGGCGACGGCCGCCCAGCTGAAGCGCGACTCGACGCGGGCACGACCGCCCTCACCGAGGCGGGCGCGGAGATCGGGGTCGTCGAGGAGGCGACCGATCGCCGAGGCGAGTGCACCCGAGTCCATCGGTGGCACATGCAGTGTGGCCTCGCCGTCGGCGCCGGCGACCTCGGGGATGGCACCCGCGGTGGTCACCACCATCGGCGTGCCGCAGCTCATGGCCTCGACGACCGGCAACGAGAAGCCCTCGTAGAGCGACGGGACGCACGCCACCTCGGCCGAGCCGATGAGCGCCCCGAGCTCCTCGTCGGACAGACCCGACCGGACGGTGACGCGATCGGCGATCGACAACTCGTGGATGAGCTTCGCCGTCGGCCCCTCGGGGTCGAGCTTGGAGACCAGTTCGAGGTGCACGGGGCGTTCCGCGCCCAGCTTGGCGATCGCCTCGAGCAGGTACGAGACACCCTTGAGCGGTGCGTCGGCGCTCGCGACGCAGACGACCCGGCCCGGGACACGCTCCCCGGCGGGCCGGAACACCTCGGTGTCGACGCCGAGCGGGATGGTCTCGATGCGACCGGAGGGGGATGTCGAAGGCCTTGCGGATGTCGACCTCGCTGCTGCGCGAGACGGTCAGGAGGTCGGGCAGTCGACGGGCGACCTTGCCCTGCATGCGGGCGAACTGGTGCCAGCGGATCGCGGTGAGCTTCCGCCAACCCTTCGCCGCCTTCACCGCGAGGCTGCGGTCCCGGGTGATCGGGTGGTGGATCGTCGCCACGACCGGCAGACCCGACCGCTGGATCTGCAGGAGGCCGTACCCCAGGCACTGGTTGTCGTGGACCACGTCGAACTCGTCGCGACGCTCGCGGAGGATCTTCGCCATCCGCAGGCTGAACGTGAGGGGCTCCGGGAACCCGGCGGTGTACATCGTCCCCACCTCGAGCACGTCGATCCAGTCGCGGATCTCGCTCGGCCGTGGTGTCCGGAAGGGGTTGGGCTCGCCGTACAGGTCCAGGCTCGGCACCTTGGTCAACGTGACGCCGTGCTCGTAGGCGACGTCGTCGAGATCGGGGTACGGCTGACCGGAGAACACCTCGACGGAGTGGCCGAGCAGCGCGAGCTCGCGCGCGAGGTGCCGGACGTAGACGCCCTGCCCTCCGCAGTGCGGTTTGCTCCGGTAGGACAGCAAGGCGATGCGCACTCGGTGAGACCTCTCTCGTCGGTCGCGATGGGTGGTCGGGGTCGGCCCCGAGGGACTGCGGGGTGGGCGGCTCGCCCGTCAGCCCGTCGCCACGGATTCGAGTTCGGGGATGCGCACGATCTTCACGCGCCGTCGGCCGGCGTCCTTGCCGGCCTGCTTCTCGGCGGCGTCGATGCTCTTCCATCCCGAGGCGTCGACGCGGGTGGCGCCGCGCCCGGCGACGAGGTCGGCAACGGCCTCACGGGAGTTGTCCGGCTCGCCGAGACGACCCTCGCGGAAGTCGGCCAGCACGGCGTGCGCGGTCTGCTGACCGTCGAGCCTGTTCATGCCGATGCCGCCGGTCGCTCCACGCTTGATCCACCCGCTGACGTATACACCGGTGATCGGCTCCCCGCCGGGTTCGGTGAGCACACGGCCGCCGTCGTTGGGGATGACGCCGTGGCCCTCGTCGAAGGGCAGGTCCTTGACCGGCAGCCCGCGGTAGCCGATCGCGCGCAGCACCAGCGAGGTCTCGATGTCGAACCGCTCGTCGGTCGGGGCGACCGCGACGCGCTCGCCGTCCACGAGCTCGTTGCGCACACATGTCACCGACGACACCGACCCGTCTCCGGTCAGCTCGACCGGAGACACGAGGTAGCGGAACACCACGCGACGGTCGGCCCCCGTGTCACCCCGTTCGGCGAACTCACGGGCGATGCGGATCTTCGTCGCGATGGTCGAGTCGAGGGTGCCGCTCGACTCCGCCTCGGCGGTCGCGGCGTCGAGCACCAACTCCGCGGAATCGATGATCACGTCGACGCCGGGGATGTCGCCCATCGCGAGGAACTCACCGTTGGTGTAGGCGGCCTGGGCGATGCCGCGTCGACCGAGCAGGACGACCTCGCGCACGTTCGAGGCGCGCAGCTTCTCGATCGCGTGGTCGGCGATGTCGGTCGTGCCCAGGTGGTCGGGGTCGCTCAGCAGGATCCTCGCGACGTCGAGGGCGACGTTGCCGTTGCCCACGACGACCGCACGCTCGCCGGACAGGTCGACGTCGAGGTCGGCGTAGTCGGGATGGCCGTTGTACCAGGCCACGAACTCCGTCGCGGGGATCGATCCCGACAGCTCCTCGCCGGGGATGGCCAGCTTGCGGTCGGTGGAGGCGCCGACGGCGTAGACCACCGCGCCGTAGTGGGCCAGCAGCTCGTCGTGGGTGACGTGCGTGCCCACCTCGACGTTGAGGAAGTACTCGAAGGTCCGCTTGTTCGCGGTCGCCGCGAAGGACTTCTCCACACCCTTGGTCGACGGGTGGTCCGGCGCCACGCCGGCACGGACCAGTCCGTACGGGGTGGGCAGGCGGTCGAACATGTCGACGCGCACCGCCGAGTGGCGGATCAGTTCCTCGGCCGCGTAGAACGCCGCCGGGCCGGCACCGACGATCGCGACGTGCAGTTCCTTGCCCTGCGGCAGCGGGGGCTGCTTGCGCGGCGGGACCAGGCCACCGGCGACGTCGTGGTCGTTGTAGTAGTCGGCGTTGATCTGCAGGTAGCGTTCGCCCTTCTCGTCGAGCTGGTCGTCGGGGAAGATCGCCTCGACCGGGCACTCGTCGATGCACGCACCGCAGTCGATGCACGTGTCCGGGTCGATGTAGAGCATCTCCGCGGTCAGGAACTCGGGCTCGTCCGGCGTCGGATGGATGCAGTTGACCGGGCAGACAGCGATGCAACTCGCGTCGTTGCAACACGGCTGGGTGATCACGTGCGCCATGGGTGTCAGACCTCGACTCGTCCTCGGACGTCCCTAGAACTGGAACGTGTTCTAGATCGTAAGCGTTGTCACAACTTTATCCACGAGCCGTACCACTTCATCATTCCGCCCCGGCCGTGACGTGCGTCGCTCCCGGTGCGTGGGATGCTTCTCGCCGTGACGCCGACCTACCCGTTCACCCCGGCGCTCGAGGACCGCCTGGAGCGCGCCCGGTACTACGAGGCCTCCTACCGGGTCCGCACCGGCGACGTCGACCAACAGATGCGCGTCCGCCTCGACGGGACCGCCCGCTACCTGCAGGACATCGCCAACGACAACATAGAGGCGACCGACTTCCACGACACCGACCCGTTCTGGATCGTCCGTCGGACGGTCATCGACGTCATCGAGCCGATCACCTGGCCGGCGACCGTCACGCTGCAGCGCTGGTGCGCGGCGTTGTCCACGCGGTGGACCAACATGCGGGTGCGGATCACGGCCGAGCACGAGACGAACCGGTTCAACCCGGAGATGCGGCCGCCCGGCCTGATCGAGACCGAGGCGTTCTGGATCAACGTCAACGACAAGGGCATGCCGTCACGGATCACCGACGAGGCGTTCGAGATGCTCGCCGCGATGACCGACGAGCACCGGCTGCGGTGGAAGACGATGCACCCGACGGCGCTGCCCGACGACGACGGCACCGATCGTCTGCACGTGCTGCGCAGCACCGATTTCGACCCGTTCCGGCACCTGAACAACGCCGCCTACTGGGAGGCGGTCGAGGACGAACTCGTCGACCACACCGACATCGTCGACGCCCCCCACCGCGCGGTCATCGAATACCTGCGCCCGATCACGCCGGGGGCGTCGATCACCCTGCGTCGCCGTCGCGTCGGCGACGAGCTGCTGCTGTGGATGATCGTCGACGAGCAGGTGGCCGCGACGGTGAGCGTCACCCGCACGTCGCGCTGACCGTTCCCGGTCAGGCAGACCCGCGCAGGACCAGTTCCATCAGCTTGGTCGGTGCGGCGCAGGGGTCTGCGGCGCCCGCGCCACCGCCGCGGGGCTCGACCCACCAGGTGTAGACGCCGCGGTCGGGCGACTTCGCGGTCACACCGCAGACGCCTGGTCGCTGCGGGTCGCGGGAGGTGAAGGCCGACGTGCCTGACACGCGGATGTTGTCGGTGGCGTATCCGAGTTTCTCCACGGTCTGCTTCTCCGCGGCCATCGTCCCGGTCTCGAACCAGGTGAAGGTGACGCCGAGCGGCACCGCGCCGGACACCACCCACCGGCAGATGGCCCCGTTGAAGGTCGACTCCGCGGCGGTCCCGCCGACCGCCGTCGCGATCTGTTCCGGGCTGAGCAGAGTGCACTCCAGGAGCAGCTTGTCGAACTGGTTCGTGTCGACCGACCCGTTGTCGGACCCGTCTCCCTGCGCGGTACCCCCGCCGAGCGGCTGCGCCTCGCCGTCGATCGACCGCGTGCACCCGGCCACCAGCAGGACGACGGCGAACAGCGCGACGAGCGCGGCCGCGGCGCGGCGCGTCACTTCGCCCGCTCGATCGACATGGTGGAGAGGGTCTTCGTGGCCTGACACACCTCGTCGGCGGACCGCTGCTGCTGGCCGGGATCGGCGGTGCCGTAGCTGACCGACCACTCGAAGAAGTCGGCGCCGAAAGCGATCCCGATCTCGCAGATGCCGGGGCTCGACGCGACGAACCCGCTGTGTCCGTCGATCGTCAGATCGGAGACCGTGTCACGGGAGAGCTGCTCGGTGGCGCGTTCCCGGGCGATCGGGCTGCCGCGGTACCAGTTGAACGAGAACTGTGGCCCGAGGACGTCGGCACTCGTCACCCACTCGCAGCCGGCGCTGTTGTCGCTGGCGGTGACGAGGCCCGAGGTCCCCGTCACCCGCGCGACGTCGTCGGTGCTGACGCCACCACACTTGCCGAAAAAGGGGCCCGAGCCCGCTGCGGCCGACTGCCTCGCCGCACCCGTGGTCCCGCCCCCGTCCGACGAGTCCGAGCAGGCGGTCAGCACCGCCATCACCGTGACCACGACGAGGACCCACGTGGAGCGACGGGCGGCTCGGCTCTGCACGCGCCCGAGTGTAGAGAACGGCCCTCCGCCGAGCGGGCCGAAACATGCCGCCGAGCGTGCAGAAAAGCGCAGTCCAGCGTGCAGTCGATCGCGTCGACCGTGCAGACGGTCCCTCACTCCCGCCCGCGCAGCCTGTCGGTCTCCCGCCGTTCGCGCTTGGTCGGACGACCCGCGCCACGCTCGCGGACGGGGATGGACGCCAGGAGTTCCTTCGGCGGGGGCGGCGGACTGCGATCGATCATCGCCTGCGCAGCGACCGGCGGCCCGACCCGCTTGCCCAGCACCTGCACCACCTCGACGATCCGGTCGCGGCCGGCGGCCCGCACTCGGACCTCGTCCCCGACGGTCACGTGCTGCGCGGGCTTCGCCGGGGTGCCGTTGACCTTGACGTGCCCACCCCGACAGGCCGCGGCCGCCTGCGACCGCGTCTTCGTGAGCCGCACAGCCCAGATCCAGCTGTCGACGCGCACGCTGGGCTCGGTCATGGCCCCACGGTATCGGCTGTCTGCCTGCGTCTTCACCCGGACACCTGGCGAATCGGGAACAGGTGGGTTAGCGTCACCGCACCGAGTGGGTCAAATGACCCACTTCTCGTGGAGGGAGTCGGCCATCCCCCGGATACCGGTCGAGCAGCGACGCGAACGCCTCGTGGCGGCGGCGTTCCGCGTCGTCGCCGCCGACGGCGTCGAGGCGGCCACCACGCGTCGCATCTGCGCGGAGGCGGGGATGTCGCTGGCGAGCTTCCACTACGCCTTCCCCTCTCGTGACGCCCTGCTCGAGGCCCTGGTGGTCGCGGGCCTCACGAGCGAGGACACGGCCATCCACGCGGTCCTGACCGATGTTCCCGCCGACGCCGCCGACATCGAGTCGCTGCTGCGGGGCGGCCTGCGGGGTTACATCGACAGCGTCGTCGCCGACCCGTCGCGGGAGCACGCTCTGATCGCGCTGTCGCAGTACGCCCGGCGGACACCGGGGCTCGAGGGCTTCGCCGCCGACGTCTACCGCCGCTACTACGAGCTGGCGGCCACTGCCCTCACTGCCGCGGCCGAGGCGTCGGGCGCGCGGTGGCGCACCGGTCCGGACACCCTCGCCCCTCTGGTGGTGGCAGCCACCGACGGGTTGACGTTGGCGTACCTGAACACCGGTGACCTCGACGTCGTCCACCGCATCGCCGACGCCTGCGTGGCGATGCTGCTGACCCACGTGGAGGCCGCGTGAGCACTGCGACGACGACACGGGTGAGCACCCGGTGGATCGCCCTCTTCGCGCTCGCGTGGACGGGGATCTGGCTGGCGCAGCTCACGCCCTTCCAGCTCACGCTCCCCCAGCAGATCGTCGACCTGCTCGGCACCGACGACGCGCAGTGGCGCACCAGTGTGACGACCTTCGGCGTGGTGTCCGGGATCTCGGCGATCTGCGCCCTGGTCGCCTTCCCCCTGACCGGTTCGCTCTCGGACCGCACCACAGGGCGGTACGGCCGTCGCCGCCCGTGGATCGCGGGCGGGGTCCTCGTGTTCGCGGTGGCCCTGGCGGTGCTGGGCACCCGCCACGGGCTCGTCGGGCTGACCGTCTGGTGGTGCCTGGCGCTCACCGGGTTCAGTGCCGCATCGGCTGCGCTCACCGCACTCATCGGTGATCGTGTCCCCGTCGCCCAGCGGGGCGTGGTGTCGAGCTGGGTGTCCGCACCGCAGGCCATCGGGGTGATCCTCGGCGTCGCGCTCATCGCCGTGTTCGGCCTGGGCAGTTCGGGCGGGAACCTGCTGGTCGCAGTATTTCTCGTCGTCTGCGTGCTGCCGTTCGTGCTGACCGTCGACGACCCACCGCATGCCGCCCACGGGCACGGCGCCCTGACGATCGGCGCGGTGGTGTCCGAACTGTGGGTGTCGCCACGAGAGCACCCCGACTTCGGGTGGACGCTGCTGGGCCGCGTTCTCGTCAACCTCGGCAACGCGCTGGGCACCTCGCTGCTGCTCTACTTCCTGCAGTTCGGTCTGCGCGTCCCGGATGCGGACGGCGACCTGCTGGTGCTGACCGCCGTCTACATGGTGTTCGTCATCGGTGCCGCGCTCGCATCGGGCGTGCTGTCCGACCGGATCGCCCGCCGCAAGCCCTTCGTCCTCGCCGCCGGCGTCCTCCAGGGACTCGCGGCCCTCGTCATCGCGCTCGTCGCGTCACTGCCCACCACCATCGCCGCCGCCGCCCTGCTCGGGGCAGGGTTCGGCAGCTTCCTCGGTGTCGACCAGGCCCTGGCCACCCAGGTCCTGCCCGACGCCGAACACACCGGAAAGGACCTCGGCATCATGAACATCGCCATGGCCGTCCCCCAGGCACTCGGGCCGTTGCTCGGCGCCGGGATCGTCGCCGCGACCGGCGGTTTCACCGCCCTCTTCACCGTCTCCGCGGTCCTCGGGGTCGCCGGCGGCGTGTCCGTGCTGCGGGTGCGGAGCGTCCGATGACCGCCACTCTGCAGCGTTCACCCGTCGTGCGCGACGTCGACTGGGCCGCGATCGGCCGTGCGGTAGGGCACCTGGACGGCCCGGTCGTCGCGCTCGACCGCGCCGGCTTCGAGGCCAACGTCGCCGATCTCCGCCGTCGCGCCGGTGGTGTGCCGATCCGCGTCGCGTCGAAGTCGCTGCGGGTCCGGTCGGTGATCGACGACATCCTCGCCCGCGACGGCTTCGCCGGTGTGCTCGCCTACGACCTCGACGAGGCGATGTGGCTGGCGACCGCGTCGGGGATCACCGACGTCCTCGTCGGATACCCCAGCGCCCGGCGGGGTTCCATCGCGGCACTGGCGGCCGACGAGGTCGCCGCCGAGCGGGTCACGATGCTCGTCGACTCCGTCGACCATCTCGACCTCATCGACGCGGCCGCGCCTCCGGGGGCCCGTCCACCGCTGCGGGTGGCGGTCGATCTCGACGCGTCGCTCGACGCACCGGTGCTGGGCCACATCGGCGTCCGGCGCTCCCCCGTGCACTCGCTGGACGACGCCCTGGCGTTGGCACGGGCGATCGTGGCGCGGCCGGGGCTGCGCCTGGTCGGCGTGATGTCCTACGAGGCGCAGGTGGCCGGGGTGGGGAACGGCGTCGACGGTGGATGGCAGACGTCGGTGCGCAACACCATGATCCAGGGGATGCAGCGCGTCTCGATGGCCGAGCTCCGACGTCGGCGCGGCACCGTGATCAGCGCCCTCCGGGAGCTCGCCGACCTCGAGTTCGTCAACGCAGGGGGCACCGGTTCGCTGGAGGTGACCGCGTCGGACCCGTCCGTCACCGACATCGCGGCGGGCAGCGGCTTCTTCGGTGGGCACCTCTTCGACACCTACGCGCACTTCCGGCCGGCACCGGCGGTCGGGTTCGGGCTCCAGGTCGTCCGTCGACCCGGGCCGGGCGTCGTCACCTGCCACGGCGGTGGATGGATCGCGTCGGGCCCACCCGCGGCGGACCGGCTCCCGCTCCCTGTGTGGCCGACCGGGCTGCGATACGAACCGCGCGAGGCCGCCGGCGAGGTCCAGACGCCGCTGATCGGCGACGCCGCCGACTCGCTGGCCATCGGCGAGCGGGTGTGGTTCCGCCACACGAAGTCCGGCGAGATCGCCGAGCACGCGGACCACATCGTGATCGTCGAGGACGGGGCCGTCGTCGACACCGTGCCCACCTACCGCGGCGAGGGGAAGTGCTTCCTGTGACCACCACCCGATCGACTCCCACCCGACCCGGCACAGCCCCCTCGCTGTGGCGGAACTGGGGACGCACCCAGTCCGTCGTCCCCGCCGAGGTGATCGCCGTCGACGACACCGACGACGTCGCCGCTGCCGTGCACCGCGCACGACGCGAGGACCTCACCGTCAAGGCCGCCGGCTCCGGCCACAGCTTCAGCGCGATCGCTGTGCCGGAGGGCATCTCGCTCGACCTCGCAGCCATGACAGGCCTCGTGCGCGCCGATCCGGAGCGCGGGCGGGTCACCGTCCGGGCGGGGACACCGCTGCACGCGATGCCGGCGATCCTCGAACCGCTCGGGCTGGCCATGCCGAACCTCGGCGACGTCGACGCACAGACCCTCGCGGGTGCGACGTCGACCGGAACCCATGGCACCGGTCTGGGATTCGGCGGCCTCGCGACCCAGATCGCGGGGGCGACCCTCGTGACGGGGACGGGTCAGGTGCTCACCGTCGGCGACGACGATCCGTCGACCCTGCAGGCGGTCGCCCTGGGGCTCGGCGCTCTCGGCGTGCTCACCGAGATCACGCTGCAGTGCGTGCCGGCCTTCTCCCTCGAGGCCGTCGAACGCGCGGTGCAGGTCGACGACGCCGCCGGCGACTTCGACGATGCGGTACGCCGCCATGACCACCACGAGTTCTACTGGTTCCCCCACACCGACGTGGCCCTGACGAAGACGAACACGCGACTCCCCGCGGGAACGCCCGCGGGGGGTCCGGGACGTGTCGCGCGGTTCCTGTCCGACGAGGTGCTCAGCAACGGCGTGTTCGCGGTGATGTGTGAGGCGGGCGCTCGATTCCCGGCTGTCGCACCGGTCCTGGCGACGCTGGCGGGGGCAGCGCAGTCGGGACGCCGGTTCGTCGACACGTCGAGTGCGGTGTTCGTGTCGCAGCGGCGGGTGCGGTTCCGCGAGATGGAGTACGCCATCCCGCTCGACGAGGTCCGCGACGCCGTCGACGAGATCCGCATGCTCATCGACCGTCGGGGTTGGCGGATCTCGTTCCCCATCGAGGTACGCGCCGCTGCCGCCGACGACCTGATGCTGTCCACGGCGTCGGGCCGCGACAGCGGGTACATCGCCGTGCACCGCTACCACCGCGACGCCCCCGACGACTACTTCACCTCCGTCGAGGAGATCCTCACGCGACGGGGCGGGCGTCCCCACTGGGGCAAGATGCACACCCGCACGGCGGAGTACCTCCGGACGGTGTACCCCCGTTTCGACGAGTTCCTCGCCGTGCGTGACCGTCTGGACCCCGATCGCGTCTTCGCCAACCCCTATCTCACCCAGGTTCTCGGGCGGTGACGGCGGCGCTGCGGCGATGACCGTTCACCGATCGGCAGTGCGCCGTTCGCCTGCTGCGCCTACGGTCGCGGGATGTTCACGCGAGGTCTGCGCGTCCTGCTGGTCGCGACGGTGATGACGGCCGCCGCGGTGTCCGGGGCGAACGCCGCGCCGGGGTACGGAGCTCCCCGCTTCGGGTCGTCCGGTGACCCGGCGGTGGTGCGGGTCGCGACGTACAACGCCAGCCTGAACCGACCGGCGGCGGGACAGTTGCTGTCGGATCTGCAGTCGGGGACGAACACGCAGGCGAAGGTCATCGCCGAGATCGTGCAGCGCAACCGACCGGACATCTTGCTGCTCAACGAGTTCGATCACGTACCCGGCGGCGCCGCGGTCCGTGCGTTCTCCGATCGCTACCTGAAGGTCGGACAGCGCGGGCAACCGTCGATCGACTACCCGTACTCGTTCACGGCCCCGGTCAACACCGGCGTCCCGACGGGGCGCGACCTGAACAAGGACGGGTCGACCACCGGTCCCGACGACGCCTACGGATTCGGTGCGTTCCCCGGGCAGTACGGCATGGTGGTCTACTCACGCTTTCCCATCGACACCGCTGGGGTCCGCACGTTCCAGAAGCTGCTGTGGAGGGACCAGCCCGGCAATCTCATCCCGCGTGAGTACTACGGCGCGAACGCCGACATCCTGCGACTGTCCAGCAAGTCGCACTGGGATGTCCCGATCTCCGTCCGCGGGCGCACTATCCATCTCCTGGCGTCGCACCCGACGCCTCCGAGCTTCGACGGCCCCGAGGACCGGAACGGGCGCCGCAACCACGACGAGATACGGCTGTCCGCCGACTACATCGCCGGAGGGGCGCGCGCGTCGTACATCGTCGACGACGCCGGGCGCCGCGGCGGGCTGGCACCGGGTGCGTCGTTCGTGATGGTCGGTGACCAGAACAGCGACCCGAACGACGGCGGCGCGCCGGGACCGGGTGTGGGCGCGATCAACCAGGTGCTCGGGCTGCCACAGGTGACCGACACCCGTCCCGGTTCCCGCGGTGCGGCCGCCGACAGTGCCGGTGACGGGCACCGGACGCCACCGGAGCTGCGCACCGCCGACTTCTCGAAGCCGGATCCGGGCAACCTGCGCGTCGACTACGTCCTGCCGTCGCGCAGCCTGCCGGTCGCCGGAGCGGGTGTCTTCTGGCCCGCGCCGGGAGAGTCCGGCCGCGACCTCATCCCGCCGTCGGTCAGCAGCGACCACCGGCTCGTGTGGGTGGACCTGCGGTTCTGACGGTGCCTGGCAGATCGTGACGTCAGGCGACACGAACTGCCACGGGGTGCCGCCGGACCCGCACCCCGCCCCCGTTAGTGTCCGACGAATGGTGACACATACCACTCCCGGCACGCCTGGCCCCGAGTCCGACCCGGACGACGGATACCAGCGCGGCCTCTCCGCCCGCACTGTCCAGATGATCGCGCTCGGTGGCGCGATCGGCACCGGCCTCTTCTACGGCGCCGGTGGCGCGATCGAGCAGGCCGGACCGGCCCTGATCTTCGCCTACCTCGTCGCCGGACTCGCCATCTTCGTCGTGATGCGCGCGCTCGGCGAGCTGCTGATCTACCGTCCTGTCGCCGGATCGATCTCCGAGTACGCGCACGAGTTCCTCGGCCGTTTCCTGGGTTTCACGAACGGCTGGACGTATTGGGCCGTGTGGACGACCACCTGCATGGCCGAGATCACCGTCGCCGGCAAGTACGTCAACTACTGGCTGCCGTCGATCCCCGTGTGGGTGACCGCACTGGCGGTGCTGATCATCCTGTTCGGCGTCAACCTGATCTCCGTCGGCGTGTTCGGTGAGGCCGAGTTCTGGTTCTCGATGATCAAGGTGACCGCGATCGTCGGCATGATCATCGTCGGCGCACTGGTGCTGCTGCCCATCACCGGCCTCGGCCCGGACACGGGACCCTCGGTGACGAACCTGTGGAACGACGGCGGCTTCTTCGCCACCGGGTTCGACTCCGCCCTGCTGAGTCTGCAGATCGTGTTGTTCGCCTATGTCGGTGTCGAACTCGTCGGTGTGACCGCCGGCGAGGCGGCCAACCCGAAGGTGACTCTGCGCAAGGCGATCAACACCCTGCCGTTCCGCATCGGCCTGTTCTACGTCGGCGCGCTGTTCGTCATCCTGTCGGTGCGCGGGTGGCGCAACTTCTCCGACGGCAACAGCCCGTTCGTGGAGGTGTTCTCCTACATCAACATCCCCGCCGCCGCGGGCATCGTCAACTTCATCCTGTTGACCGCCGCACTGTCGTCGTGCAACTCGGGCATCTACTCGACCGGCCGCATGGTCCGGAGCCTCGCCCAACGTGGCGAGGCACCCGCGCGGTTGACGGCACTGTCGGGGCGGCATGTTCCGATTGCAGGGATTCTGCTGTCGGCGGCGGTCATGGTCATCGGCGTGATCGTCAACATCGTCAGCCCCGACAAGGCGTTCGCCTACATCACCTCGGTCTCGACGATCGGCATCATATTCGTGTGGAGCTCGATCCTCGTCGCCCACACGGTGTATCGACGTCGTGTCGCACGCGGCGAGGTCGAAGCGTCGGACTACCGACTGCCCTGGGCGCCGCATTCGACGGCCTTGGCCCTCGCCTTCTTCGCCCTGGTCGTCGTGCTGTTGTTCTTCAGCGACTCCGGGCGGACCGCGATCGTCGTCGGCATCGTGTGGTTCGCCGGCGTCACCGCGGCGTACTTCCTGCGAGGCCGGAAGGCGGTTGTGCACAGTTCGCGCTGATTGCACAGATCTCGAGACCGCATTCTGATCGCGGCTGGTGGTGTCGGACAGCGCCGATAGCCTCGCACACATGTTCGAGACAGTTGTCGAGGCGGCGGACCGCCTCGCCGATGCCGTCCGCGAGTGTGACCCGCCCGCGGATGATGACGCGTTGGTGGCGGGGCTGCGTGCTGCGATCGCTGCGCGTAACGCTGCGGATGGGTTGCTGGCCCGGCTGACCGGGGAGATCGAATGTCGGGGCACGGCGACGCGGCTGGGGATGTCGGTGCGGGAGTTGCTGTCGCGCAGTGGGTGTGTGCCGGTGGTGGCGTCGCGGGCGATCCGACTGGGGCGGGCGATCGCGCATCTGCCGGCGGTGGCGCGGCATCTGCGGGACGGGTCGCTGTCGGCGGAGTTCGCCGACGCCGTTGCTCGCGGGGTGCGGCACGTCTGCACGCGGACGCGGTCGCCGCTGGGGTCGGAGGTGGCGGTCGAGACCGAGGCTGTCCTGATCGGGCACGCCCTGGCCGGTCGTTCGCCGGTCGAGATCGCCGATCGGGCGCGGGCGATCGCGCTCGAGCACGAACCGGAGATCGACGACCACGAGCCGGCGACGCCGGTCGCAGAGGACACCACGCTGAACGAGGTGTCGTGGGCGCAGCGCGACGACGGCCGGCTGGCCGGGACGTTCGATCTGGACGTGGTCACCGGGGAACGGTTGATCTCATGTGTCGACACCGCGTCGCGGCCGAAGCCATTGCCGGACGGGACACCGGATCCGCGGTCGGCGGCGCAACGCCGGGCGGATGCGTTCGTCCAGGTCGTCGAGGCGGCGTCGCGACGCGCGCTCGGTGACGGTGGGTTGATGGCTCCGGCGCGTACGGAGATCTTGCTGACCGTGCCCGTCGGCGGTGAGGTCGTGCCGTGGCGACCGCCGAGCCTGCAATGGCTCGGCTCTGTGTCCGACTCTGCCGTCTCGCTGCTGGCGTGCGATGCCGCGGTCACCCGGATCAGGCTGGACGGAAACGCCGCCCCGGTGGACACCTCCCCGTCGGCGCGGTTGTTCACCGGCCGGACGCGCAAGGCGATCGTCGCCCGGGATGAGTGCTGCATCAAGTGTGGCGACCCGGCGTCGTGGACCGACGTCCACCACATCGTCTTCCACTCCGACGGCGGGCCGACCACCTGCGACAACGGGTGCCTGCTGTGCCGGACCTGCCACATCGCGGTCCACCAGCACGGCTGGGACATCGGCATGGGCCCCGACCGCCACCCCTGGATAAGGCCACCCGCCACTGTCGACCCGCGCCGCGAACTCCAACCCGCCACAACCGACGGACACTCCGGCTCGACTCGATCGCGGCCTGAGAACCGCCCAGCGACAGCACATTAACCGCACCTGACCACCGGTCAGGACCGCATCAGACGTTTGACAACTCCACAGAGTGACCCGTCTAGGACGGCCGGATGCCGACGTACACGCCCTCCGGCCGGAATCGCAGGGGTGTCTCCGCGTACTCCTCCAGTGCGTGCGCGACCCAGCCGACGATCCGCGCGAGCGCGAAGACGGTCATCGCCGCATCGTCGGTCATCCGGTAGCGCAGCGCCATCGCGCCGAGCGCCAGGTCCGACGTGACAGGAAGACGCCTCGCCGCGGCCTCGGCGCGGATCGCGTCGACCACCGCACGCAGGTCCCGCGGCATCCCGTCGTCGACGAGGGCGGCGAAGAGCGCCTCCGCCCGCGGATCGTGGTCGCGGTAGACCACGTGACCGCAGCCGGGAAGCCGTTCCCGGACAGCGAGATCGGCACGCACATCGGCCGATCCGTCGAGAAGCTCGCGCACGAACTCCTGCGCCGCAGACGCGGCCCCGCCGTGCAGAGGACCGTCGAACGCTCCGAGTCCCGCGGACACGACGGCGTAAACGCTGCCCCGCGCGCTGGCGGCGACACGCGCCGCGACGGCGCTCGCGGACAGGTCGTGATCGGCCAGCAGGACGAGCGCGGCATTGAGGAGCCGTACCCGTCGAGGTGTCGCGGCCATGGCCGTCAGGCGAGGCCACAGCCGGTGCGCAAGCGTCGATCCGGGTCCGAGATCGTCGCCGACCAGCGGCAGTGAGGCGACAGCGGTCTCCACGATCCGGGCGGCGGCAGCGACGCGTGCCGACGTCAGCTGGGCATGACGGTCACTGTCCCGGGCACCCAGCTCGGCGACGACGGCGTGGATGACGTCGACCCCACGATGTCCGTCCGGCACCCTGACCGGGGTGGGCCGCACCGTCGGCCAGGGCTCGTCCCACAGCAGGGACGCGACCTCGGTGACGTCGTGGTGCCGTGCCAGGTCGACGGCGCGACGCCCGCGGTAGAACAGGTCGTCACCCTCGAGAAGGGTGAGCTCGGTCCGGATCCGCTCGACCACCCCGGCGGGTGGTCGCCGCTCGGTCCGCCGCGCGAACGCCTCGATCTCGGCCACGGCGAACAAGCTGCCGCGCAACCCCTCGATGCGCACGCTCGTCAGCAGACCGCGACTGACGTAGGCGTACACCGTCGCCGGCTGTACGCCGAGCACCCGGGCCGCCTGCGCGGTCGACAGGTAGTCCCGACCGTCGTGACGGATCGCGGTGGGCCAGCGTCGGGTGTGGCGTCGCACGGCACCTCCGATGTTGATCCGATCAACATTGACGACGTCGTCGTCTCAGCCGAACGTAGTCGGTGTGAACATGATTCGTACCGGGGACCCGGCATGACACTCATCGAGGCGGCCCCCGGACTGTCCGACGTCTCCGTCGCGGAGACGACCATCGGCGACGTGCGTGGCGAGGAGGGCCTCTACCACTACAGCCGTCACCCGGCGACGGACCTCGCGCGGTCGTCGTCGTTCGAGCGGGTGTGGTTCTTGTTCGTCCACGGGCGCCTGCCCGAACCCGGCGAACTCGACGCCTTCGTCGAGCGGGTGCGCGTCGAACGGGTGGTACCCGACGACCTGCTGGGGCTCGCGCGCACCATCGGCTCGACTCCCGGCGACCACCGGCCGCTGATCGACCTCCGAACGGTGCTGTCCGCGGCCGCCCAGTACACGGGGATGAGACCGCTGTGGGACTGCGACGAGGACACGCGGCGCGACGACGGGATCCGACTGTGCGCGATGGTCCCGACGCTGCTCGGCGCGGTGTATCGCGCGGCCCACGGCCTGGAGCCCGTCGGACCCCGCGACGATCTGGACACCGCCGCCCACTGGCTGCACGCGGTGACCGGCGAGGTCGCCGGACCCGAGGAGACGCGGGCTGTCGAGCAGTACCTGATCTCGACCATCGAGCACGGCTTCAACGCGTCCACCTTCACCGCCCGTGTCGTCGCGTCCACCGGCGCGGACCTGCCGTCGGCGATCTGCGGGGCGATCGGGGCGTTCTCGGGCCCGCTGCACGGTGGCGCGCCCGACCGTGCCCTCGATGCACTCGACGCGATCACCGCCCGCGGCGGACCCACGATGGACGTCGCGGACGCCGGCGAGGTCGCCCGTCGGTGGGCCCAGGACGAACTGGACGCGGGCCGCCGGCTCATGGGCTTCGGGCACGCCGTCTACCGCACCCGCGATCCCCGCTCCGAACTGCTGCGCGAGGTCGCCGTCCGTCTGGGTGGGCGCACGGCCGAGGTCGCCGTCGAGGTCGAGCGCGCCGTCGTCGACGTGCTCGCGGAAGCCCGCCCCGACCGCCCGCGCTACGCCAACGTCGAGTTCTACGCGGGCGTCGTGATGGACCGCTGCGGGCTCCCCCGCGAGATGTTCACACCGACCTTCGCGGTCAGCCGCGTCGTCGGCTGGACGGCCAACGTCCTCGAACAGGCCCGCGACCGCCACATCATCCGCCCGCGCGCCACCTACGTCGGTCCGCCCGTGGAGTCCGACTGAGGCGATTCGTCGCACCCGCGAACATTGCGTCGCACCGCATGCGACAAACCCGGTGGGCGGGGCGTCGAGCGTCTGCCATCGTCGTGACATGCCCGATGCGCCCCCGCCCGCCGAGCCCGACACCACACCGTCGTCACGCCCCTACGGCGCGCCGGGCGATGCCGACACGACAGCCGGTCGCGCGAGGGCGCACCGCCTGCGACGGGCCTGGCGGCGGTCGCTCGACCCGGGCCAACAGTCGGCGCTGCTGTCGTGGACGTCGTTCACCACGACGTTCGTGGCGGTGCGCGCACTGACCCACTGGATCCGCGCCGGCCACGGCCCCGCCGGTGGGGGAATGAGCCTCGGCGGCAAGCACTTCCACCACTACAACATCGGCATCCTCATGCTCGGCGGCGTCGGGGCGATCGCCGTCCGGGGCGCCGAACACCACCGACGCCACCCGGTCACGGCCATCAGCTACGGGGTGGGGACCGCGCTCATCGTCGACGAACTCGCCCTCCTGCTCGACCTGGAGGACGTGTACTGGTCGAGCCAGGGGCGGGAGAGCGTCGACGTCGCGGTCACGATCATCGGCGCCGGCGGCGTCGCCATCGCGGGCACCGCCTTCTGGCCGGAGGCGCGGCGGGCCCTGCGCTGATCGGGTTCCGCCCCGAGCGTGACACCCTGAGGGTCCCGGACCCGACACGAGCGCGAGGTGAGGGTGAACGCCCGCCGTACGAACCACCGTGACCGCGACGAGCAGGGACGCGCGCACAACGCGCGCCCCCGCGACCGCCTCGGTCGCCCCCTCCCGCGGGACGCCGCCGGGGTGAAACCCCCCGGCCCCGGTGACGATGTCGTGCTGTCGGCCGCGGAGTCGCTCACCCTCGCGCAGGAGCTCCTCGACACCGGCTGGCCGTTCCGCGCACACGAGATCCTCGAGGCGACGTGGAAGCAGACCTCGGGAGACGAGCGCGCGGTGTGGAAGGGGCTGGCCCAGCTCGCGGTGGGCGTCACCCACGCCGAGCGAGGGAACCCGTCGGGTGCGCGACGGCTGATCGAACGCGGCCGGGACGCCATCACCGATGGGTCCGACGCCGCACCCGAGGGCATCGACGTCGACGGCCTGCGGGCCTGGGCCGACGAGTCGCTCCGGGCACTGCGCGACGCGGACGGCCCGGTGGCCCTGCCCGCGCCTCATCTCGGCAGGATGGATTCGTGACCGAGCTGCTCACCCCGTGGTCGCGGTCGGTCGGCCTCACCGCCCCGATCGTCTGCGCACCGATGGGCGGTGCCGCAGGGGGCGTGCTCGCCGGCGCGGTGAGCCGCGCCGGAGGCCTCGGCATGATCGGCATGGGCAGCAGCGGATCCGCCGACCGGCTGCGCACCGAACTGTCGGTGTTCGCCGCACCCGACCGGCCGTGGGGCATCGGACTCGTCGACTGGCGGATGCGTCAGGACACCGACCTGCTGTCCACCGCGCTGAACGCCCACCCGACGTTGCTCAGCGTCAGCTTCGGCGAGGACCTCGGCTGGGTCGCCACCGCACGGGCCGAGGGCATCACGACGACGACGCAGGTCGCGACCGTGGACGGGGCACATCGCGCGCAGGATGCCGGGGTCGACGTGATCGTCGCGCGCGGGTCCGAGGGCGGCGGCCACGGCGCACCGACCGTGGGCGCGTTGACACTGCTGTGCGCCGTCCTCGACCGCGTCGACGTCCCGGTCCTGGCCGCCGGCGGGATCGCCTCCGCCCGGGGCGTCGCCGCTGCTCTCGCGGCCGGCGCCGCCGGCGTGTGGATCGGCACCGCGCTCAGCGGCTGTGCCGAGTCCCTCGTCGACGATCACACCCGCGCGACGCTCGCCGCGGCCGACGAGACCACCACGGAGGTGACGACCCGCTTCGACCGCGCCGCCGGGTATCCGTGGCCGGACCATCTGCCCCAGCGGGTCATCACGCCCGCCGACGCGGGCACCGGGCCCGTGGACGCCGGTCAGGGCGTGGCCATGGTCGGAGCGGCACGCCCGGCCGCCGACATGATCGCCGAACTCACGACGGGTGCGGCGGACCTGCTGGGTCGGTGGTCGCGGTGACCCTGCCCATCGACCCGGCCGACGCGGCTGATCTCGCGGCTCTCGACGCCGCGCTCGTGGACTGCCGCGCGTGCCCGCGCCTCGTCGAGTGGCGCGAACGCGTCGCCCGCGACAAGCGCCGCGCCTACGCGGACCAGACCTATTGGGGCCGGCCGGTTCCCGGCCTGGGGCCGGCCGACGCCCGGCTCATCATCGTCGGTCTCGCCCCGGCCGCACACGGCGCCAACCGCACCGGTCGCATGTTCACCGGCGACCGCAGCGGCGACGTCCTGTTTGCGGCGCTGCACGCCGTCGGCGTCGCGAGCCGACCCACCGCGGTCTCCGCCGACGACGGCCTGTCCCTGCGCGGAGTCCGCATCACCGCGCCCGTGCACTGCGCGCCGCCGGACAACAAGCCGACGATCGCCGAACGGGACACGTGCGGCGCATGGCTGGACCGCGAACTGACCCTCCTCGCCCCGACCACCCGGGCGGTGCTGACGCTCGGCGGCTTCGGGTGGCAGGCCGCACTCACCGCCCTGCGCGCCCACGGCTACGCGATCCCCGTGCCCCGGCCGAAGTTCGGCCACGGCGTGTTCGTCGACCTCGTCGCCGCCCCCGGTCACGACGTCCCGCCCATCCGCCTCTTCGGCTGCTACCACGTCAGCCAGCAGAACACCTTCACCGGCCGCCTCACGCCGGCGATGCTCGAGGACGTCCTCGCAACGGCCGTTGAGTTCGCGGGGTTGTGACCGGCCCCCACCCGACGGTCGGACAGAATGGGCCGATGGCACCCGACGGCCCCGGGTTCGACCCGATCGCCAAGGCTCGCGACAACTGGGTCGCGGCCGGCTGGGGAGACGTCGTCTCGGGGATGGTCGCCGTCACGTCGGTCATGCGCGCACATCAGATCCTGCTCGCCCGGGTCGAGTCATCCCTGCGCCCGTTCGACCTCAGCTTCTCCCGGTTCGAGCTGCTGCGTCTGCTCGCGTTCAGCAGGACGGGCGCCCTCCCGATCACGAAAGCCAGTGTGCGCCTGCAGGTCCACGTCACCAGCGTGACCCACGCCATCCGCCGGCTCGAGTCCGCGGGGCTGGTCCGCCGGACACCGCATCCCACCGACGGCCGCACGACGCTGGTGGAGATCACCGACATCGGCCGCTCCACCGTCGAGGAGGCGACGACCGTCCTCAACCGGGAGGTGTTCGCCGACATCGGCGTCGACGAGGACGACGCCGGCCGACTCGCCGAGATCATCGAGTCGCTGCGCCGGAGCGCCGGCGACTTCTGACCCCGCGCCCGCATCACCCGCGGTCGTGCAGCGTGACGTGATAGCCGTCAGGATCGGCGAAGGTGAACGTGCGACCGAACGGTCCGTCGAACGGGTCGGTCACGATGGTCGCCCCGTCGGCGGCCAGGGAGTCGTGGATGTCCTGGACATCGGTCGCGTGCAGCCACAACGCCATCCCCACCCCCGGCTGCGCGACCGCCTCGAGGTCCGTCCCGGGCGCGATGTCCCGCAGGGCGAACGCGATGGGCTTCGTGTCGAAGACGACCGCGTGCGGCGGACCGACGGGCGACCGCACGAGACCGAGATGTCGCTCGTAGAACGCCTGGGACGCATCGAGATCGCGCACCTGGACGGAGATGAAATCGGGACCGGTGACCGGCATGTCGGACTCCTTCGTTGTATGTCAGTTTTCTGACATGCCGAACTGTATGTCAGGATACTGACATGAGTCAACGCGACGAGCAGATCGATCTGTCGGTCTCGGTGGGGTACCTGCTGAAGGAGGCATCGGCCGCGCTGCGTACGGCGATGGAGGACGTGCTGCGCCCGCTCGGGATGACCATCACCCAGTACTCGTGCATGGAGCTGCTGGCCCAACGCCCCGGCCTGTCGAACTCCGAGCTCGCGCGCGGCGCATTCGTGACGCGGCAGTCGATGAACGTGCTGCTCCAGGCGCTCGAGCGGGACGGCCTGGTCGTCCGCGCCGAGCAGCCCGACGCAGGCCGGGCGCTGCCGACGCGCCTCAGCCCGGTGGGACGTCGACGACTCGACAAGGCCAGCGCCGCAGTGCGATCCGTCGAGGTCCGCATGCTCGGCGATCTCAGCGAGGCCGAGCGCGACCAGGCGGTCCGCCTGCTCCGCACGATGGTGCGATCCCTGACCGCCGACACGGACCCCGCCTAGGGGTCGGCCGTCAGCGCAGGGTCTCGATGATGGCGCTGAAGTCGCGGTGGCCGTTGTCGCGGGCGAACGCGGCGTAGAGCTCCGCGGCGTGCGTACCGATCGGCGCGTGCGCCTGCGTGGAGGCCACCGCGTCCATCGCGAGGCCGAGGTCCTTGTTCATGAGCGCGGTCGCGAATCCGGGGCGGAAATCGTTCGTCGACGGCGATCCCGGGACCGGCCCCGGCACAGGGCAGTTGGTGTGCACGGCCCAGCAGTTGCCGGTCGCGCCGGTGATCACGTCGAACAACGATTGCGCCGACAGCCCGAGCTTCTCGGCCAGCACGAACGCCTCCCCCACCACGATCTGCTGCGCGGCCAGCACCATGTTGTTGCACACCTTCGCGGCCTGGCCGCTGCCGGTGCCGCCGCAGTGGATCACCTTGCCGGCCATGGGTTCGAGCACGGGCTGCGCGGCGGCGAACGCGTCGTCGGTGCCACCGACCATGAAGGCCAACGTCCCGGCGGTCGCACCCTTGACGCCCCCGGAGACCGGCGCGTCGACCTGTAGCATGCCGGCCTCGCCGGCCCGGGCGTTGACTGCGCGGGCGTCGTCGACGGAGATGGTGGAACTGTCGATGAGCAGCGTGCCCGGGTCGACGACGTCGAGGATCTCGTCGTAGCACGAGGACACCAACGCACCGCTGGGCAGCATGGTGACGACGACGTCGGCGCCGCGTGCAGCGTCGACCACCGATCCCAGCGTGGTGACACCGGCGTCGGCGGCCCGGGCGACCGCCTCGGCGACGGGGTCGTAGCCGCGCACGATGTGCCCGGCGGCGACGAGGTTGGCGGCCATCGGGCCACCCATGTTGCCCAGGCCCAGGAAGGCGATGGTGGTCATCGTGTACCTCCGGTGTTCTTCGCGACGGACCGTCCGACGACCATCCGCATGATCTCGTTGGTGCCCTCGAGGATCCGGTGGACCCGCAGGTCGCGGACGATCTTCTCCAGGCCGTAGTCGTGCAGGTAGCCGTACCCGCCGTGCAGTTGCAGTGCGCGGTCGGCGATGTCGGAGCAGCGGTCGGTGACGAACAGCTTGGCCATCGCACACGCGGCGACCTTGTCGGGGTCGTCGGCGTCGAGCGCGGCGGCGGCGTTCTCGAGCATCAGTCGAGACGCCTGCAGGTCGGTGGCCATGTCGGCGAGGGTGAACCGGACGGTGGGCTCGTCGATGAGCGCGCCGCCGAACGCCTCACGCCCGGCGAGGTAGTCCCGCGCGCGCTCGAGCGCCGTCCGGGCGCCACCGAGCGAACAGGCCGCGATGTTGATCCGGCCGCCGTTGAGACCGTTCATCGCGATCCGGAAGCCCGTACCCTCGCCCGCCTCACCGCCGAGGAGGTTCGCCGCCGGCACACGCACGTCGTCGAAGATCACCGCGGCCGTGGGTTGGGCATTCCAGCCCATCTTCTTCTCCTGCGCACCGAACGACAGTCCGGGCGTGCCGTTCTCGACCACGAACGTCGAGATGCCCCCCGGCCCGTCGTCACCGGTACGGGCCATCACGACGTACACGTCGGAGAACCCGCCGCCGGAGATGAACTGCTTCACACCCGTCAGCACGTACTCGTCGCCGTCCCGGACCGCCCGGGTGCGCAGCGCGGCGGCGTCGGACCCGGCGGCGGGCTCGGTGAGGCAGTAGCTGGCGACGAGCTCCATCGACGCCATCGGTGGGATCCACTGCGCCCGTTGCTCGTCGGTGCCGTACGTGTCGACCATCCACGTCGCCATGTTGTGGATCGACAGGAACGCCGCCGTGGTGGGATCGGCCGCGGCCAACTCGGTGAAGATACGGACCCCGTCCAGCCGGGACAGCCCGCTGCCACCGAACTCCTCGCGGCAGTAGATCGCCGCCATCCCGAGCTCGGCGGCCGATCGCAACTCCTCGACCGGGAAGTGCTTCGCCTCATCCCATCCCAGCGCGAACGGGGCGAGACGCTTGGCCGCGAAGGATGCCGCGGTGTCGACGATCGCGGCGCCGATGTCCTCGGCGTCGGTGACGGTGCTCATCGGATCACGTCGCTCACCGGGGTCACTTCATGGTGGGGATGACGAACTCGGCGCCGTCCTTGATGCCCGACGGCCAGCGGGTCGTGATGGTCTTGACCTTGGTGTAGAACTGGATCGACGCCGGGCCGTGCTGGTTCAGGTCGCCGAATCCGGATCGCTTCCACCCGCCGAAGGTGTGGTACGCCACCGGGACCGGGATCGGCACGTTCACCCCGACCATCCCGACCTGCACCCGGGCGCAGAAGTCCCGTGCGGCGTCGCCATCGCGGGTGAAGATCGCGACACCGTTGCCGTACTGGTGATCCGAGGCCAACGCGAGCGCCTCCTCGTAGTCGGCGGCGCGGACCATGCACAGCACGGGCCCGAAGATCTCGTCGGTGTAGATCGTCATGTCCTTGGTGACGTGGTCGAACAGCGACGGCCCGATGAAGTACCCGCCCTCGAGCTGCGCGTCGCCGAACGTCAGATCGTCACTGGCCCGCTCGCGGCCGTCGACGACCAGCTCGGCCCCGGCGGCCACGCCCTGGCCGATGTAGTCACGCACGCGCTCGAGCGCGGCACCGGTGACCAACGGCCCGTAGTCGGCCTTGGGGTCGTGGGCGTGACCGACACGCAGAGCCGAGACCCGCTCGATCAACCGCTGCCGCAACCGGTTCGCGGTCTCCTCACCGACCGGGACGGCCACACTGATCGCCATGCACCGCTCACCCGCGCTGCCGTACCCGGCACCGATCAATGCGTCGACCGCCTGGTCGATGTCGGCGTCGGGCAGCACGATCATGTGGTTCTTCGCGCCACCGAAACACTGCGCACGCTTCCCGTGCGCCGCGGCCGTCGAGTAGATGTACTGCGCGATGTCGGAGCTGCCGACGAAACCGACCGCCTGGATGCCCGGGTGCTCGAGGATCGCGTCCACCGCGACCTTGTCCCCGTGCACCACCTGGAACACCCCCGCCGGCAGACCCGCTTCGAGGAACAACTCGGCCAGCCGCACCGGCACCGACGGGTCCCGCTCACTGGGCTTGAGGATGAACGCGTTGCCACACGCCAACGCCGGCCCGGCCTTCCACAGCGGGATCATCGCCGGGAAGTTGAACGGGGTGATCCCCGCGACCACGCCCAGCGGCTGGCGCACCGAGTGCACGTCGATGCCCGTGCCCGCACCCTCGGTGAACTCACCCTTGATCAGGTGCGGGATGCCGATCGCGAACTCGATCACCTCGACGCCGCGCTGGATGTCGCCGTGAGCGTCGGCGACGGTCTTGCCGTGCTCGATCGACAGGAGCTCGGCGAGCTCGTCGGCGTTCTGCCGCACGAGGTCGACGAAGCGCATCATCACCCGCGCGCGGGCCTGCGGGTTCGTCGCGCCCCACACCTTCTGCGCCTGCACCGCCGACGCCACCGCCGCGCCCACCTCGTCCACCGAGGCCAGGGGCACCAGTGCCTGCACCTCACCGGTGCTGGGGTTCATCACGTCGGCGGTCCGACCGGAGGCACCGGCACGACGGACGCCGTCGACGAAGTGGGGGATCTCGGCGACCATGGGAGGCCCTTCTCGCGAGCGGTGGATGTCGGCGAACAGCCGTGCTGTCGCCTGGATCACAGTACACTAGGAACTCCTAGTAAACGACGGGCGGGGCGATGGAGGGTGCGATGACGGCGACCGATCCCACCGAACGGTTCCGGGCGGCGCGGGCCGCGCTGCTCCAGAACGCCGAGGACCTCGACGCGGCGCGCGCGGCATTCGCCTGGCCGGAGCTCGACCGGTGGAACTGGGCCACCGACTGGTTCGACGTGCTCGCCGCCGAGCGTGAGGCCGCCGACGATCATCGGCCCGCACTGTGGCTCGTCGAGGAGGACGGGAGCGAGGGTCGGTTCTCCTTCCCCGAGATGCGCGACCGCTCGGTCCGCGTCGCCGCGTGGCTGCGTGAGCAGGGCGTGGCCCCCGGCCATCGCATCCTGCTGATGCTCGCCAACCAGGTGGAGCTGTGGGAGGTGATGCTCGCCGCGATCCGCCTCGGGGCCGTCGTCATCCCGGCGACCACCCAGCTGTCGCGGGCCGACGCCGCCGACCGCATCTCCCGGGGCGGGGTCGACCACGTGATCGTCCGCGGTGAACTCACGTCGACCATCGACGAGGCGATCGCGAGCGTCGACGACGGCCGCTCCCCCACCCGGATCGCGGTCGGCGCGGCCGATGGCTCATGGCTGTCCTACCCCGATGCCGGCGCCCTGCCCGACCCGGACGAGTTCCACGCCCACGAGACCCGCGCCGACGACACCCTGCTGCTCTACTTCACCTCCGGCACGACGTCGCGACCGAAACTCGTCGAACACACGCATGCGTCCTACCCCGTCGGGCACCTGTCGACGATGTACTGGATCGGCCTGCAGCCCGGCGACGTCCACCTCAACGTGTCGTCTCCAGGATGGGCGAAACACGCCTGGTCCAACGTCTTCGCGCCGTGGAACGCCGGCGCGTGCGTGTTCCTGTACAACTACACCCGCTTCGACGCCGCCGCCCTCATGGCGCAGATGCAGCGGTGCGGCGTGACGACCTTCTGTGCGCCGCCGACGGTGTGGCGCATGCTCATCCAGAACGACCTGAGCCGACTCACCACACCGCCTCGGCTGGCCGTCGGCGCCGGTGAGCCACTCAACCCCGAGGTCATCGACCGCGTCCGCGACGCGTGGGGCGTCACCATCCGCGACGGCTTCGGGCAGACCGAGACCACCGTGCAGATCGCCAACACCCCGGGACAGCCCATCAAGGACGGCTCGATGGGTCGCCCCTGCCCCGGCTACGTCATCGATCTCGTCGACCCCGCCACCGGCGAGTCGGGGGTCGCCGAGGGCGAGATCTGCGTGAGCCTCGCGCAGCGGCCGCTCGGGCTGATGGTCGGCTACCACGGCGATCCCGACCGGACCGCCACCGCGATGGCCGACGGCTGGTACCACACCGGCGACGTCGGCAGCCGCGACGACGACGGCTACATCACCTACGTCGGCCGCACCGACGACGTCTTCAAGTCCAGCGACTACCGGATCAGCCCGTTCGAGCTGGAATCGGTGCTGCTGGAGCACGACGCGGTCGCCGAGGCGGCCGTGGTGCCCGCACCCGACGAGCTGCGCCTGTCGGTGCCGAAGGCCTACATCGTCCTCGCGGCCGGGTGGGCGGCCGATGCGAACACCGCCGCCGCGATCTTCGCGCACAGCCGCGATCACCTCGCCGGATACAAGCGCATCCGACGCATCACCTTCGGCGAGCTCCCGAAGACGATCAGCGGCAAGATCCGCCGCGTCGAACTCCGCGCGGCCGAGCAGTCGGGGGACGTGCGGGAGTTCCGCGAGGACGAGGTCAGGGCGACCGGCGGCGCTAGCCTGGTGTGATGACCGCCACCATCGCACTCGACGACCTGATCGCCGCGCTGTCCGACGGCGCGGTGGTCACCGATCCCGACATCGTCGTGGGCTACCGGCAGGACCGGGCGCTCGACCCCGATGCCGGGACCCCCCTCGCCGTCGTCCGCGCGACGAGCACCGACGACGTGGCCGCGGCGGTCCGCTGGTGCGCACGCAATCACGTCGCGGTGGTCCCCCGTGGCGCCGGCACGGGACTGTCGGGCGGGTCGAGCGCCGTCGACGGCGCGATCGTGCTGACCACCGAGAAGATGCGGCACATCCACGTCGACCCGGTGATGCGCACCGCGACCGTGCAACCCGGCCTGCTCAACGCGGAGGTGAAGGCGGCCGTCGCCGAGCACGGCCTCTGGTACCCGCCGGACCCGTCGTCGTTCGAGATCTGCTCGATCGGCGGCAACGCCGCCACCAACGCCGGTGGCCTGTGCTGTGTGAAGTACGGCGTCACCACCGACTACGTCCTCGGCATGGAGGTCGTCCTCGCCGACGGCCGCGTCGTGACACTCGGCGGACCCCGCTTGAAGGACTCCGCGGGCCTGTCCCTGGTGAAGCTGTTCGTCGGCAGCGAGGGGACGCTCGGCATCATCACCGAACTGACCCTGCGCCTGCTCCCGCCGCAACCGCCCGCCAGCACCGTCGTCGGCAGCTTCGCCTCCGTCCACGACGCGACCGAGGCCGTCCTCGCGATCACCAACCGGATTCGTCCGGCGATGCTCGAGTTCATGGACTCCGTGGCGATCAACGCCGTCGAGGACCAGCTGAAGATGGGCCTCGACCGCGAGGCCGGCGCGCTGCTCGTCGCGCAGAGCGACGCGCCCGGTGCGGCCGCCGCCGAGGAGATCGCGATCATCGTCGAGGCGTTCGAGACCCACCGCGCCTCCGAGGTGTTCTCCACCGACGACCCCGAGGAGGGCGAGGCGTTCACCGTCGCCCGACGCATGGCCATCCCGGCCGTCGAGAAGAAGGGCACACTGCTCCTCGAGGACGTCGGCGTGCCACTGCCGAGCCTGCCCGCGCTGGTCGACGGCATCGCCGCGATCGCCGAGAACCGGGACGTGATGATCTCGGTGATCGCCCATGCCGGTGACGGCAACACCCACCCGCTGATCGTCGTCGACCCCGACGACCCCGATCAGCGTGCGCGCGGCACCCTGGCCTTCGGGGAGATCATGGATCTCGCGATCGCGTTGGGCGGCACCATCACCGGTGAACACGGCACCGGTCGCATGAAGAAGGCGTGGCTGCCGGATCAGGTCGGCGAGGACGTCATGGACATCTCCCGCAAGGTGAAGGCCGCCCTCGACCCCGACGGCATCCTCAACCCGGGGCGCGATGTTCTGAGGCACGTCATCTGCGTCGCCGACGCGGCGGCGTATTCCGATCCGATCACGCCGCGGCAAAGCGAGGTGGTCGGCGCCGCCCCCGCATAGCGTCAGCGGGAGCACGCCTCACCACGAGTCAGGAGACACCCATGAGCGCCGGCGACAACGTCTACCGCATCACCGAGATCGTCGGTTCGTCCACGACGAGCATCGACGACGCCATCCGCACCGCCATCTCGCGGGCGAACCAGACGCTGCGCAACCTCGAGTGGTTCGAGGTCGTCGAGACCCGAGGACACATCGAGAACGGCGAGATCGGGCACTTCCAGGTCACGCTCAAGGTCGGTTTCCGCCTCGGCGAGCTGTCCGACTGACGCGGCCGCCGGCTCAGTACCCGAAGTACCCCTCGAGCAGGCGTAGGTAGATCTCGGCGGGGGGTCGGGTAGCTGGGCACGGCGTGCCACAGGTCGTCGACGGTGACCTTGCCGACGATCGCGACGGTGGCGGCGTGGATGAGCTGTCCCGCGTCGGGTCCCACGAACGTCGCGCCGACGAGCGTGCGCGTGGCGTCGTCGACGACGATCTGCGCCGTCCCCGACGCGTCGTCGCGGAGCAACCCGACGCCGGCCGCCGCGGTGATCGGCTTCGACACGACGGTGACGCTGTCGTACTTCTCGCCTGCCTCCGTCGCGGACAATCCACTCGAGGCGACCTCGGGGTCGGTGAACACCACCTGCGGCACCGGCGGATCGGCCGGGACGGTGGGGGGCGTGCGCCCCTCGGCGATCGCCGCGATGCGCTGCCCGACGATGCGGGACTGGTACTTCCCCCAGTGCGTGAGCATCGGGCCGAACGACGCGTCGCCCACCGAGTACAGCCAGTCGACGCCGTCGTAGCCCGCGGGGGCGGAGACCTTCGACGGGTCGGTGACGCCGACGGTGTCGAGTCCGATGTCGTCGACGGTGCGGTGACGCCCGGCCGCGACCAGGATCTCGGCGGCGGTGATCTCCTGTCCGTCGACGGTGACGGTGACGGGGCCGCCGTGCGGGACGCCCGTGGCACCGCCGGCGTCGTCGACGGACTCCCGGCGGGCCTCCGTGATGTCGACACCGAGGCGGATCTCGACACCGGCGTCGCGCAGCGCCTCGCCGACGGCCTCGCCGGCGAAGTCGTCGAGGCTGCCCAGCAGGCTGCTGCGGACCAGCATCGTGACAGTGCTGCCCAGCGCGTTCATCCACGTCGCGGCCTCGCAGGCGACCACACCGCCGCCGACGACGATCAGCGACTCCGGCACCTCGCGGACCCCGGTGGCGTCCCGCGACGTCCACGGGGCGACGTCGGCGAACATGTCGGGGATCGACGCGGTGCTGCCTGTCGCGACGACGACGGCGTGGCGGGCGCGCAGCGTGCGCGGACCGTCGCCGGTCTCCACGGTGACGGTCTTCTCCCCTGCGAGGCGTCCGGTGCCGGTCACCACGTCGATCCCGGTGTCGGCCGCCCACTTCCGCTGCGAGCTGTCGGAGTAGTGGCTGACCCAGGTGTCGCGGCGGGACATCAGTGCGCCGGCGTCGACACCGCCCGCGACGGTCACGCCGTCGAGGTGGCGGGCCGTGTTCGCGACCTCCAGCGGTCGCAGCAACGCCTTGCTCGGCATGCACGCCCAGTACGAGCACTCGCCGCCGAGCAGCTGGTTCTCGACGATGGCGGCGGTCCGGTCCGAGTTCGCCACGGCGAACTGGGCGGCGACCTCACCGACGGCACCACCGCCGAGGACGATCACGTCGTAGGTGTCGGAGTCGGGTGCGGCGCTTCGCGGATCGGTCACCCTCCCACACTGCTACGGACGCGGGAGCTTGTCACCGCCTCGGGTGCGGTTGCGTCGCCGGTGCCGCGGATGGCGGAGATGCGGGCGAGCACCACCACGGCGCAGACCATGACGGCGAGAGCGATGGCCATGAGGCCGTTCTGCCACCAGCCGACGCGGACGGATTCACCGAGCAGCGTCACGCCGAGGGCCATCGAGACGGCGGGTTCCATGACGGTCATCGCGGGGAACGACGTCTGCAGTTCCCCGGCGACGAAGCTGCGCTGCTGGGCGACGATGCCGCCGACGGCGACGACCGCGAACAGGTACGCCTCCGGGCGCGACCAGAGGTGCAGGGGGTCGTAGATGGCCTGGTAGACCACGGCCTTGATGAGCAGGGCGCCGATGCCGAAGAGCGTGCCCGCGACGAGGCCGTAACAGAGGGCGCGGTAGTGGTCGTCGGCCTTCTCCGCGACGACCACGAGTCCGATCAGCAGGGCGATGGCCGCGACGACGGTGCCCGCGATGAGCAGGTGGTCGGGGCGGCGGTCGACCTCTTTCGGGTCGGCCAACAGGAGGAACACCCCGACGCAGACGACGAGGACACCTCCCCAGCCCCACTCGGTGCGGGTGGGGCGCCGGTGGTCCAGGACGGCCTCCATCGGCAGCGCGAACAGCACCGCGAGCACCACGATCGGCTGGACGAGCAGGATCGACCCGAGACCGAGTGCACCGGCCTGCAACCCGAAACCGAGCAGCGCCACCGCGGCGCCGACCGTCCACATGACGGAGATGGCGCCGCCGGTGCAGGAGGCTCGTTGTCGGAGCACGGTGCCCAGAGCGATCAGCGCGGCGGCGCCGATCGCGAGGACTGCGGGGATCCACGTGTGCACTGGGCCGAGGTTAACGGTCGGGCGCGCGTGCGGCAGGGCTCAGCGCTGGCGACGGCGCGTCGTGGTCGGGATGGGTCTCGAACTCGGTCTCGCGTTCGGCGGCGAACTTGGCCAGCACCACCACTGCATACCCCATGGTGAGGAGGACGGCACCGACGACGATGCCCTCGACGAGGTCGACGTTCGCGCGTTCGCCCAGCAACAGCACACCGAGTGCCATCGCGACAGCCGGTTCCATCACTGTCATCGCGGGGAACGACGTCTGCAGGTCGTGGGCGGCGAACGCCAGTTGCTGCGTGACCACGGACGCGCCCGCGACGACGAGGATCAAGTAGAGCTCGGGGTGGGTGAACGGGCGGGCCAGACCGTCGCCGAACTGGTTCGTCACCGACTTCACCAGGAACGACTGCACGCCCGTGAGCAGGCCGGACGCCGAGCCGAACAGCAGCGCGCGGTAGTGCGGCGAGACGAGGCGCGCCGCGATCACCAGCCCGGCCAGGACCACCACGACGGTGACGATCGTGCCGGCCAGCACCCCGGCGTCGAGGGTGTGCTTCGCGGGTGTCGGCATGGCGATCAACACGAACGCCGCGATGCACAGGGTGAGGACGATGCCCCACTTCCACTCCGCGAAGCTCAGCCGTCGGCGGTCGAGGTGGGCCTCCATCGGCAGCGCGAACAGCACCGACAGCACGATGAGCGGCTGGACCAGCAAGAGCGTCCCCAGCGACAGCGCGGCCGCCTGGAGGAAGAAGCCGACGGCTGCGATCGCGACCCCCAGCCACCAGCGCTTCGTGATGCCGCCGGACGGCGTGGACGATCGCTGCCGGACCAGCGTGCCGGTGGCCACCAGCAGCGCCGACGCCACGGCCAGGGCCGCGGGCAGGATCAGGTGCATCCGGCCAACGGTACTGGCCCCGAACGGCGCTCGACAGCCGGTGAGCGGCGGCCTGGGGAATCCTCACGCAACTCTCAGACGTCCGACTTCGCGCCGCGCCGCGTCGGGTGTTTCCCTCGTGTCCGACCGTCGTCCTACCGTGGTCGACATGCCTGACGACGGTGCCCTCATCCGCGAGCTGGAACTGCTCGCGACGCTGTCGCAGTCGCAGATCCGCGCCGCCCTCGACAGCGTCGCAGCTCGCGCCGAGCTGGTCGCGCACGCACTCGACGAAGACATCGAGTTGCGACGTGAGGCCGAGCACGCCCGCGACGTCGACGACGAGGAGACCGCCTGCCACCTCGAGCAGGAGGCCGCGGCGTGGCGCGCGACGGCGACGGCTCTGCGACGCGCCGGACGTCGCGTCGCGCGGGACGCCGGGCGTCGCTCCGCATGACCCGCACCCTGATCCTGATGCGCCACGGCAAGTCCGGTTACCCCGACGGCGTGAGCGACCACGATCGGCCCCTCGCCGACCGGGGACGGCGTGAGGCCGCGCTCGCCGGCGACTGGATGCGTCGCGACGGGGTCGTCGCCGATGCCGTCGTGTGTTCGACCGCCACCCGCACCCGGCAGACCCTCGAACAGACCGGCGTCGAGGCGGCGAGCGTCGCGTACGGCGACGACGTGTACGGCGGTATGCCCGAGGAGATCCTCGAGGCCGTGCGGCTGCACGTTCCGGCGGATGCGTCGACCGTGCTCGTCGTCGGGCACGAGCCCGGCATGCCGATGACCGCGCGCACGCTGGACCCGTCGGCCGACATCGGCCACTTCCCCCACCTCCGCCTACGCGGTCCTGTCGGTGACCGCGCCCTGGGACCGCATCGGGTACTCCACCGACGACGCCTCGACCTTCCGGGGGTTGGTCATCCCCCGCTGACCCGCCCGTTGGGCGGTTGGAGCCGTCTGTTGGGCGGTTGGAGCCGTTTGTTGGGCGGTTGGAGCCGTTTGTTGGGCGGTTGGAGCCGTTCGTTGGGCGGCCGGAGCCGTTCGTTGGGCGGTTGGGGCCGTTCGTTGGGCGGTTGGAGCCGCCTGTTGGGCGGTTGGAGCCGTCTGTTGGGCGGTTGGAGCCGTCTGTTGGGCGGTTGGAGCCGCCTGTTGGGCGGTTGGAGCCGCCTGTTGGGCGGCCGGAGCGGTCAGAGGCGTGGGAGCAGTGCCGCGGCGAGGTCGACGCCCGATCGCCACGCACTCTCGACGCGCGGGGCGCCCTCGGGACACCACTGGTCGCCGGCGAGTCCGACGATGCGGTCGCCGTCGACGGTGAGGTGGCACGAGGCATCGTGTTGTGCGGCGGGTTTTGGCGAACGTCCATCGGTGGGCGTGCGTCCACGCCGGCTCCCCGACCCCGAGCAGGGGGCGCAACGCGTCGACGACGACGGGGGATGACGGCGTCGGGATCGTCGAGATGGCGACCGGCGCGGTCGGGCGACGTGTGCACGACGAGCACCGGGGGCACCGTCACCACGTCGCGACCCGTCGTCGGCGATGAACGCGATGTCGGGGTGATCGTTGACGAAGGCCGCGTGCTCGAACGGCAGGTCGAGGGGGCTGTCGAAACCGACCACCACCGCGATGACGGGCTCATAGTCGACGGCATCGGGGACGTCGACCAGCCGGGGTCGCCTGTGGGTCCGGCATCGCGACGACGACGTGCCCGTCGGGCAGCTCCTCGAGCGAGGCCGTCTCGACCGTGATGCCCCCCGAGGACGTCGCGGACCAGTGATCGCAGACCACCGTCGGTCGCCCAGCGCGTCGGCCCGGATTTCGTCGACGGGGCCGCGTCGGGTGAGAGCACCCCGAACGTGTCGGTCCACGGACGCGCGAGCCCCCGCTCACGCCAGCCGTCGACGACCGCCTGAAAACCGTTGTCGCGCACGGTGAAATAGCCGGCACCGGTGTCGACGCGGCGATCGTGCAGCGTCGGCGACGCCATCCGCCCGCCTGGTGCACGCCCGCGATCGACGACGCGCACGTCGACCCCGGCGCGGACCAGCTCCGCGGCACAGGCCGCCCCCGACATCCCCGCCCCGACGACGGTCACCTGCGCGCTGCTCATGTCACCACGGTAACCACGGCCGTGCCGGTCACACGGCGATCCTCATCGTGACGCGCTGTCCGTACACGCTGAAGCCGAGTGCCTGCAGGATCGGCGACGATGTCGGCGCGGCATGCACCACCACAAGGCGCGCCCCACGCTCGAGCGCATGCCCCACACGCGCCGCGACGAGTCCGCGATAGACGCCCCGGTGGCGACACCCCCGGCACCACGGCGGCGCCCCAGAGCCGAGCCGCGCCGTCGACCAACGAGTAGCCGCCGGTGCCCGCGTCGACGCCGTCCAGGCGCGCCGAGAAGACGCCCGGGGCGAGGTCGTCGAAGAATCGATCCACGTCGGCATCGGTCGGGCGCGGGTATCCCCCATGCTGTGTGGGATGCGGCGAGGTACGCGGCGACATCAGCCCGCGTCCGCACCTCATGTGTGGTCACGCTGCCGGGAACGACCATGGAGTCCAGCACACCCGTGGTCACCGGCAGGCCGACGACGTCCGTCGTCTCCACGACCGCTCCCCCGAGTTCACGTACCGCATCCACGGAAGCACCACCCAGGAGACCGGGCCCGACGATGATCTGCACCGATCGGCAGAGCCGTGTGCGAGCCAGCTCGCGTAGGTCACGGATGAGCTCTGCCGCCGAGCGCGAACCGGCGCCCTCGACGTGCATCAATGTGCCCGACCGGACGTAGAACTCGATGCCGTCGGCCACCCCGGCCACGGCGCCGGGCGGCGTCCACCGCGAGATCCAGGCTGCCGACGCCCCCAGTACATCGGCAGCGAACTCAGCGTCGGCCATCCGTCGTCACCGCTCCACCCACTCGACGGGTCCGAGTGCCCAACAGACGGTCCGAGGTGCCCAACAGACGGTCCCAGGTGCCCAACAGACGGCTCCAGGTGCCCAACGGATGGTGCGGACTACTTGACCAGTGCGCGCTCGAGGATGGGCGACAGGTCGAGACCCGGGGGCAGGGTGCCGAAGGCGCTGCCCCAGTTGCGGGCGAGACGGGTCGCGGCGAACGCCTCGGCGACCGCCGGGTGTCCGTGCCGCAGCAGCAACGCACCCTGCAGCCCCACACACAGCGACTCGGCGAGCCGCCGCGCACCGATCACGACGTGCTCGAGGTCGCCGAGCTGCGCCTTGATGGTCGCGACGTGCGCGTCGTAGCGCTCGTCCAGGCCCAGCGCGGAGTCGAGCTCGTCGGTGATCGCCTCCACCGACTTCGGCGCGGTCGCCATGGCGCGCAGCATGTCCAGCGCGCTGACGTTGCCGCTCCCCTCCCAGATCCCGGCCAACGGCGACTCGCGGAACAGCCGCGCCATCCCGAAGTCCTCGATGTACCCGTTGCCGCCGAGGCATTCCATCGCCTCCGCCGCGAAGGCCGGGGCGCGCTTGCAGGTCCAGTACTTGGTGGCGGGCAACCCGATCCGACGGATCAGGCCTTCGCGCTCGTCGCCGCGTTCGGCGGCGTCGGTGGCACCGGCCATCCGCATCGACACCGCGATCGCCGCCTCGGCCTCGATCGCGAGGTCGGCCAACACGTTCCGCATCAACGGCTGGTCGATGAGGTAGTCCCCGAACGCGCTGCGGTGCTGCGCGTGATGCATCGCCCGCGACAGCCCGGTCATCATCACCGACGCGCTGGCGACGGCGCAGTCGAGTCGGGTGAGGCTGACCATCTCGATGATGGTCCGCACGCCCCGGCCCTCCTCGCCGACCAACCAGCCTGTGGCGTCGTCGTATTCGATCTCCGACGACGCGTTGCCGTGGTTGCCGAGCTTGTCCTTCAACCGCTGCAGCCGGAGCCGGTTGCGGGTGCCGTCGGGTAGGACCCGCGGGACGAAGAAGCACGACAGTCCGCCGGGCGCCTGCGCGAGGGTGAGGAAGAAGTCGCTCATCGGCGCCGACGTGAACCACTTGTGGCCGACGATCGTGTAGGTCCCGTCACCGTTCGGCGTCGCCGACGTCTGGTTGGCGCGGACGTCGGAGCCGCCCTGCTTCTCCGTCATCGACATGCCGGCGGTCAACGCGCGTTTGCTCGTGGGGACGGCGAGCACCGGGTCGTAGTCGCGGGCGGTGAGCAGGGGCTCGTAGACGGCCGAGAGCTCGGGGGCATGCCGCAGCGCGGGGTACCACGGCGTAGGTCATCGAGATCGGACACACGTGGCCGGCCTCGACGTTCCACACCGCCACCTTCGCCGACCGCACCGCGTGCGCGCCGGCGCGGTGAACGGTCCACGGTCCCGAGTGCAGGCCGTGCTCGGTCGCGGTCCGCATGAGCTGGTGGTAGGCGGGGTCGTACTCGACCTCGTCGATGCGGTGCCCGAACTTGTCGTGCGTGTGCAGCACCGGGCGGTTGCGGTCGGCGAGCTCGCCCCACCGGATCGCCTCCTCGCTACCTGCGATCGCACCGAGCGCCTGCACCTCGCCGAGCCCCCACTCGCCGCCCTCACGGACGAGGGCCTCGGTGAGCGCCGGGTGGTCGGCGGGGGTTGTGCCCGACGAACGGCGGGACCTGGTTGAACACGGAATGGGTGTCGGCCATGACGGTCAGTGTCCTCCATCACAGGCGGTGCCACCAGCATCGGGGCGGCGCCACGGCACACCTACCCTCGGCGGTGATGACGTCGACCACCGCACTCGTGCTCGCTCACGAGGACGACCGCGATCGCGGCCGCACCGAGGCCGGATCCCTCGCCGGCGCACTGCGGGCCCGGGGTCTCACGCCCCTCGTCGCCCACCCGTCGGACGACCTGCCCGACCCCGCGACCGTCGAGGCCGTCGTGGTGCTGGGGTCGGTCGACTCCGCCTACGACGACTCGCTGTCGTGGCTCGGTGCGGAGCGCGCCTACCTCGACCGTGTCGTGGAGGCGGGGACACCGACCCTCGGGGGTGTGCTTCGGCGGGCAGATCCTGAGCCGGGTGCTCGGCGGCGTCGTGGAACGGTCACCGCGCCCCGAGGTCGGCTTCGTCGGCCTCGTCCCCGACGAGGCCGCGTCGTCCTGGATCGACGACGGCCCGTGGATGCAGTGGCATTTCGACCACTTCTCCTTGCCGCCGGGTGCCCGACGGCTCGCCCACAACGACGCCGGCCTGCAGGCGTTCGTGCACGGACGGGTCGTCGGGACGCAGTTCCATCCCGAGATCACCGCGGCGTCGTTCGCGGCGTGGCGCATGGGGTGGACACGCGAGTCCGAGCAGGAGGTGCAGCGCGACTTCGGGATCGACGTCGACGAACTCGCCGCCCGCATCGAGGCGGACCGGGCACCCCTGGCCGCACGATGCGCGCGACTGCTCGACGGCGTCCTCGACGGCGGGCTGCTCGAGGGCTGACCCGCCGCTCAGGCGAAGGCGGCGACGCTGATCACGCCCGCCGCGAGGCAGTAGACGACGAACGGGGTACATGGTGCGGGTGCGGAAGAACCGTTCCAGGAACGCGACGGCCACCAGCGCCGCGACGAACGCGCAGATCGCCCCGACGATCACCTGGCCACCGATGCCCTGCCCCCTCGGGGCCGAACAGCTCGGGGATCTTCAGGACTCCCGCGGGCGAGGATGACCGGCGTGGCCAGCAGGAACGCGAACTTCGCCGACGACTCGTGGTCCATGCCGCGCAGCAGACCCGCCGAGATCGTCGACCCCGACCGCGAGATCCCCGGCAGCAGCGCCAGGATCTGCGCGGCTCCGATGACGAACGCGTCGCGGTACCGCAGGCCGTCGATCTCGGCGTCGGGATCACCCTGGGCGACGGCCACCGCGTGCGCACCGGTGGACGCACGACGCTTCAGCAGTTCGGCCGCCAGCAGCACGAACCCGTTGACGACGAGGAACACCGCCGACGCCAGCGGCGTCGCGAACACCTGACGCAGCGGCTTCTCCGCCACGAGCCCGACGATGC
>JAQIJH010000016.1:0-62876 GCA_036946345.1 Gordonia paraffinivorans
CGACTCGTCCGACCGGTCAGCCGAGAAGGCTGTCGAGCTTCTCCAGGGACTTGTCGAGTTGCTTGCGGAACGCCTTCTGGATGATCGAACCGAGGGGGCCGAAGATGATCGAGCTGGTGAACACGACGTGCAGTGTCGCGACGCAGGCGTCGGGCCCTGTGGGGTCGACGGTGAAGTCGAGTTGTACCGAGGAGCCGGTGCTGCCGTTGCCCTCCAGCTGCACGAATCGGGGCGGGTCGTAGGCGGTGGTGGTGAAGTCGATCGTGTCGACCACACCCTTGATGGTGACGACCTCGGTGACCGCGGTCCCCGATTCCAGGGAGGTGGGTGGCTCACTCGCCCACCGCGTGTGCAGCGTGTTCCATTCGGCGAACCGGGAGGGGTCGGAGACGACCGCCCACGCCTTCTCCGCGGGGACTCGAAGTGTTCTGCTGGTGGTGATCTCGGGCATCGGTGCTCGTCTCTGCCGTGTGGCGGCGGTGTCGTGGCGAAGGCGTCAGATGATCGCGGTGATGTGGTCGCGTCGGCCGAGGAGCGCCTTGCCGTAGGTCTCCATCGACACCTGCGGCAGCATCACCGCGTGGCGGGATGCGACGTTCGAATCGCGCCAGATGCGTTGCATCGCGTTGACCTCGGCGAAGCTGCCGGCGCCCGATGCGTCGAGCAGGGTGGTGATGGCGTCGTTGATGCTGCGCAGCGCCACTGCGGAGTCGGCACGGATCCGGGCGCGCGCGGCGAAGTCGGGATAGACGCCCTTATCGGCGTATCGCTGCACGTCCTCGGCCGCGCGGAACGCGTGGAGGTGTGCGGTCTCGATCTTCGCCGCGGCTTCGGCCACGAGGAGTTGGAATGCCACCGAGTCCTCTTGTCGCTCGATGTTGGTGTAGGCGAGGGACTTCGACCCGGCTTTGCGGACGGTCAGGTCGAGTGCCGCACGACCGAGGCCGAGCTGGGGCCCGACGAGGACCATGATGAGCATGGGACCGAACGCCGACCGGTAGAAGGGGTTGTCCGGGAAGTCGTCCACGTAGGTGCCCGAGATCATGGGCAGCATCGAGATCAGCCGGTGCTCGGGCACGAACACGTCGTCGGCCACGATCGTGTTGCTTCCCGAGGCGCGCATGCCGGCCACGTGCCACGTGTCCTTGATCGTGACGTCCTCCCGCGGGATCAGGACCATGGCCTGGTCCTCCTCGTCACCGTCCTCGTCGAGCAACCACACGCCGCCTCCACACCAGTCGGCGTGGTTGCTGGCCGAGGCGTACGGCCACTGTGCGGTGACGCGGTAGCCACCCTCGACCTTGCGCGCGGTCCCTCCCGGGGTGACGACGCCGCAACAGATCGTATCGGGCCCGCGCTCGGCGTAGACCTCGTCGACCGTGCGGCCGGGGTACATACAGGTCGACCACGACTGGATGTTCGACAGTGTCGTCACCCACGACGTGCCACCGTCGGCCTCGGCGATCAATGCAGACAGATCCAGCATCGCCCGCAGGCCCGCCTCGAGACCACCGAGTCGTCGGGGCGCCGCGATGCGGAATGCCCCTGCGTCCCTGAGGGCGTCGATGACCCCGGGGTCGACGCGACGCTGTCGGTCGTTCTCCGCGGAGTGTCGGGCGATCATCGGCAACAGCGCTCGCACCCGGTCGAGCACATCCTCGACCGTGCTGATCTCGTGACGGTGAACGGTGGTCATGACTGTCTCCTCATCTGTGGGGGTGGCGAGGGCGCGGTGGGTCACCGGGCGAGGCGGTGGTAGCCCGAGCGGTGGAAAACCAGCGGCGCGACGTCGGACGAGAAGTCGAAGTCGTCGATGCGCAGCAGGACGATCGAATGATCACCGGCGCGGATCTCGTCGTGGAGCGAGCAGACGAACACCGCGGGAGCGCCCTCGAGGACGACGGCTCCGTCATCGGTCCGGCGTGTGGTGATGTCCGCGAGTCGCTCATCCGCGGGCCGACCGAAGTCGGCGCAGGCGGCTCGGTGTCCGTCGCCGAGGAAGCTGACCCCCCACCCGCTGAGATGTCCTGAGCCGAGCCCAGGTTCGCGAACCGTCCTGCACACAGAAGGACAGCAGCGGCGGGTCGAGACTCACCGAGGTCAGCGAACTCACCAGCATGCCCGTGGCCGTCCCGTCCCCGCTCGCACACACGGCGGCGACGCCGCTGGGCAGACAGCCGAACGCCCTGCGGAGCACGGCCGAGTCGGTCGTCGCCGGCGATGGCCCTGCCGCCCGGGCTGTGGTCGAAGCGGTGGTGGCGTCCATCACACGACCGTACGATTTCGTTGACTTGGTGTCAACGAGTTGCCCATGCGCGCAGCTCAGCGGGGACCGACGGCCGTCACGAATCGGTCGGCGGCGGCCGGAGAAGGGTCAGAACGCCGTCGACGTCGAGTCGCGGGTCCAGGAGCCCCGCGGCACGCACGGCAGCTGCCGCGGACGCGATCAGCCATTCGACGAGACTGTCCACGGGGAGCGACTGCTCGCCGAGCACCCATTGCACCGACGCCTCGTCGACCGCGGCGACGAAAGTGCGTGCGACCAGGACGGCGGTCGGGTTGTCGATCGCCACGCCCAGACGCGCCGCCAGCACACCGAGGACACGGTCCCGTCCGGCCTGGGACGACTCACGGACATCGGGATCGGCCGATCTGCCACCGGCGACCAGCTGCAGTGCCAGTGTCGGGTTCTCGGCCACGTAGTGCAGGTGACCGCGGAGTCCGCCGCGGATGACGTCCCCCGGCTCCGCGCCCGCACCGGCGAGGAACGCAGCGTCCATCTCCGCGACCACCTCGTCGAGCACCGCCCTGTACAGACCCTGCTTGGACCCCGAAGTGGTGGAACAGCAGTCCGTGCGCCACTCCCGCTCGTCGGGCGATGGCAGCGACCGTGATCTCCTCGAACCCGCTCTCCGCGAACAGCTCTCGCGCGGCCGCCAGCAGTCGTGCGCGGCTCGCCGTCTTCCGACGGGCGCGCGAGGTCGCGTCCCGCGCGCGCTCGGCGGCCACCATCACAGAACCTTCGCCATCGATCGCACTCTACGTCGGCGATTGACCATCATTCGTTGACTTGCAGTCAACTTCTGCGTACCGTCGCGATCCACAGCCATCCGATCGAGGAGGGACGTTCATGGCGATCCGGGTAATCCGGTACACCGACGACGGGGCGACGCACTGGGGGGTCGTGAACGGGGAGGACGTCACCGCGCTGAGCGACGACTACCCCACGACCGGAGCTCTGCTCGAGAGCGGCCGCCGCGACATCGACGACGCACGCCGACGCTCCGCGAGCCACTCCCTCGCCGATGTCGCCGTGCAGTCACCGATCACCATCCCGTGTCGGGTGATGTGCCAGGGCGCCAACTATCGGCAGCACGCCATCGAGTCCGGGATGGATCCCGACAACCGCGCCTTCAACCTCTTCTTCGACAAGACCGATGCCTCGATCACGGGCCCCTACGACCCGGTCGAGCGTCCCGCGCACGTGCGTCTGCTCGACCACGAGATCGAACTCGCCCTGGTGATCGGCGCCCCCGTCGACGGCCCCGTGACCATCACCGACTCCGACCTCCCGACGTACGTCGCCGCGGTGACCATCGGCAACGACCTGTCGGCGCGCGACGTCCAGCTCCCCCAGGGGCAGTACCTCAAAGGCAAGAGCTACCGAGGATTCTGCCCGCTCGGTCCCGAGCTGATCCTGTTGGAGGCCGCGGACTATCCGCTGTTGGACGACCTCGATCTGGAGTTGCGCGTCAACGGAGAGCTACGACAGACCGACAACACGTCGAACGTCGTGTACCGACCGGCGGAGTCGTTGACCGAGCTGAGCACGTTCTCGAACCTGTCACCCGGAGACGTCGTCCTCACGGGTACCCCGCACGGCACCGCCGCCAAGTCACCGCCGGCGGTGGTGCGACGACTCGCCACCGCACTGCTCCCCGAGCACGTCATGTGGCGATTGTTCATCCGCCGCAACATGTCCGGCCCGTTCCTGCGACCCGGCGACACCGTGACGGCGTCGATCCGCACACCCGACGGGACTCTCGATCTGGGCGCCCAGAGGACCCCCATCGTCGCGGCGACCGCACCGGAAGGCCTGTCCGCATGACCACACCAGCCCCCGCCACGACGGCCCTCGCACCCGAGATCCTCGCGCACTACGTGATCAAGACCCCCCGCGCGGCGGAGATGATCGAGTGGTACGGCACGGTTCTCGGCGCGCGCGTCGTCCACGAGGACTCCCAGATCGCGTTCCTCACCTGGGACGAGGAGAGCCACCGGCTCGCCCTCGTGAAGATCCCCGGACTGGTCCGACGGCTGTTCCCGCTCGCGCGGTTCCGCCGCAAGGTGCTCGGCGTCGATCACCTCGCCTTCACCTACAGCTCCCTCGAGCGATTGTTGCTCAACCACGAACGCCTCACCGCGCTCGGCATCGATCCGGTGTGGTCGATCAACCACGGACCCACCACCTCCCTGTACTACGAGGACCCGGACGGCACCCGCCTCGAGTTCCAGGTCGAGAACTTCGCCACGGCCGAGGAGACCGCGGCGTTCTTCGACAGCGACGAGTTCGCCGAGAACCCGATCGGGGTGACGATCGACCCGAGCTATCTCCTCGAGCGGATGCGCGCGGGAGAACCGCCGCACTCCCTCACCGGCCGCTACGCCGGCGTCCGTCCCGGAACACGCCCGCGGGTCAACAAGCGCGCCATCACCTTCCGCACGCTGTGATGACCACGCCACCGCGCACCCCGGTGGTGATCTGCGGGGCGGGCGCTGCCGGATCGACTCTGGCCCTCCTGCTGGCGTCCCGCGGCATCGAGTCCACCGTCCTCGACCGCCGACGCGACCCGCTGGGCCACCCCGCCGCGCACGTGATCAACGCCCGCTCCCTGGAGATCTGGCGAGAGGTCGACCCCGGACTGGCTGCGCGGATCGCCGCGTTGTCCCCACCCATCTCCGAGATCAACCTGATCCGGTGGTGTTCCACCATGGGCGCCGCCCCGCTCGGCGAGATCGACCTCCTCTCCGAACCCGAGCAGCTCGACAGGGTGCGTTCGCACAGTGACTACCTCATCTCCCATGTCGGCCAACACCTGCTGATGCCGCTGCTGTGGCAGTCTCTCGACGACGAACCACTCGTGACCTTCCACCGCGGTGTCGCTGTCACCGACGTCGTGACGGACCGGTCCGGCGCCACCGTGCGCACCGGATCGGGCCCATGCAGCGCACCGTTCGTCGTCGCGGCCGACGGCGCGAACAGCGCGGTCCGCGACCTGCTCGGCATCACCATGCAGGGTCCGGTCCTGGCACGGATGGCGAGTGCGTTCTTCCGCTCCCCCGACCTGCACACTCGCGAACGCCCGTTGTTGACGTGGATCTACCAGCCCGACTTCGCCGGCGTGCTCATCGCCCACGCCGACGATCGCTACATCCTCATGGGCACCTACGTCCATCCGGGCCAACCCATCGCGTCCGACCCCGAGCGGTATTGGCGCGCCGCCCTGCCCCGAGTACTCGGCGCGGACAACACCTACGAGATCGAGTCCACCGGCACCTGGACGATGACGTCCCAGACTGCGTCGTCGTTCCGGAGCGGGCCCGTCCTGCTCGTCGGCGACGCTGCTCACCGCTTCCCGCACACGGGGGGACACGGCCTCAACAGCGGCGTCCAGGACGCGCACAACCTGGCCTGGAAACTCGATGCAGTGGTGAACCACCGCGCGGACGACGCGCTGCTGGACACCTACGAGGTCGAACGTCGCCCGGTCGTCGAGCTCTTCGCCGAGCACAGCGTCCGCAACCATTTCAACCTCGACGCCGTCACCCGGAACTCCGGCGCCACCAACCGCGCACTGCAGACCGTCACGTCCCTGATGCAGAGGGCTCCCCTGACGTGGATGCCGGACGCGCTCGCCGCGCGCGCCGCAGACCAGGTGATCCGTGCGGGCCTGGCACGCACGGCCGTGCTCGGTCGCGACACGGCTCGCGCTCGACGCGTCCGGGACCGAGCCGCCATGGCCATCCCCGATCAGGCCCCCCACTTCGTCTCCACCGGACTGGAGTTCGGCTACCGCTACTCCGGGCCGTTGATCGCCGACGACGGCACCCCACCGGGATCGACGGATCCCGAGGACGTGATCGAGTACCTCCCCGCGGTCGTCGCCGGCGGGCGCCTGCCGCACGTCCCCGTCGACGTCGGCGACTCGCGCCGGTCGATCCTCGAACTGGTCGACCGGTCGCCGGTCGTCCTGACCGTCATGACGACAAACCCCGCGGCCTGGCAGGACCGACTCGACGCCGATCTCATCCGACCGCTCGAGGCCGCCACCGTGGACGTCCGCACGGCCTGCGTGGCGCCCGAACCCGCCGCGCAGCTCTACGGCCTGACCCGGGGAGGCGCCGTCGTGGTCCGCTGCGACGGACACATCGTCTGGCACGACGACCGTCCCGCCGATCAGTCCGCCGACGCCCTTCTCGCCTTCCTCGCGCAGGGGTGGGCGCAGCTCGTCCCCGCCCGTGCCGCGACCGCCGACGCCCGCACCACCAGGAGTCCCGAATGAGCATCGACGTACCCGAGCTCGCCCCGACCTCACCGGACACCCGCACGCTCGAGGCGGTGGCCCGACGGGTCCTGTGGACGTCGACGGCGATCATCCATCACGCCAACCGGGTTCGACCCAATCCGAGCGGCCTGAAGGTCGGCGGGCACCAGGCCTCCAGCGCATCGATGGTCCACATCATGACGTCGCTGTGGTTCGGACAGATGCGGGCGGGTGACCGGGTCTCGGTCAAGCCCCACGCCTCACCGGTCCTGCACGCCATCAACTTCCTGCTCGGCGATCTCGACGAGAGGTGGCTGACGACACTCCGCGAGTACGGCGGGCTGCAGTCCTACCCGAGCCGGTCCAAAGACCCCGACCCCGTCGACTACTCCACCGGGTCGGTCGGCATCGGGGCGACCGCGCCGATCTGGGGAGCCGTCGCGCGTCGCTACGTCGACACCACCTTCGGCACCACCGGCAGCGGTCGGCAGTACTCGCTCGTCGGCGACGCCGAGCTCGACGAGGGCGCGATCTGGGAAGCCGTCCTCGACCCGAGCGTGGCCGACCTCGGTGAGATCGTGTGGATCGTCGACCTGAACCGGCAGTCGCTCGATCGGGTGGTCCCGAACATCGCCGCTCGTCGACTGGAACAGATGTTCGCCGCGGCCGGGTGGCAGGTCATCACCGTCTCGTTCGGGCGCATCCTCGAGAGCCTCTTCGCACGCCCCGGCGGCGACGCGCTGCGCCGCCGTATCGTCGACATGCCGAATCCGGAGTACCAACGCCTCCTGCGGTGCTCGGCCGACGAGGTGCGCACCCGCCTGCCCGGGACCGGACCCGACGCCGACGCCATCACCGAGGTCATCGGCGATCTCGACGACGCGACGTTGCTCGCCGCGGTGTCGAACCTCGGCGGTCACGACATCGACGCATTGCAGGCCGCCTACGCCCAGATCGACGACCGGCGGCCGACTGTCGTGATCGCATACACAGTCAAGGGTTTCGGACTGCCGATCCAGGGTCACCCGCAGAACCACTCGTCGCTGCTCAGCGTCGAACAGTTCGCCGATCTCGCCGTGACCCTCGGCGAGGACGCGCAGGACCCGTGGCGCCGATTCCGGTCGGACTCGCCGGAAGGGCAGCTGTGCGAACGGGTCTCGACTCGTCTTCGCCGGGATCCGATTCCCCCGCTCCCCCGACTGTCCGTGCCACGCGACGTCGACCGGACGCCGTCGGCGACGTCGACCACCCAGGCCGCCCTCGGTCGTGTGCTGCTCGACCTCTCCCGCGAGGCACCCGAGATCGCGGAGCGCGTCGTGACGGTCAGTCCCGACGTCAGCTCGACGACCAACCTGGCCGGGTGGTTGAACAAGGTCGGCGTGTGGTCACCCGCCGAGCGTCACAACTGGTTCGCCGACGACGCCGAGACGATCATGCACTGGCGCGAACGACCCACCGGCCAACACATGGAGCTCGGCATCGCCGAGACCAACCTCGTCGGGCTCCTCGGCGAACTCGGCGCCACGTGGAGCCGCTGGGGTCAACCGCTGCTCCCGATCGGCGTCCTCTACGACCCGTTCGTCGAACGCGCTCTCGAGCCGTGGTCGTTCGGCATCTACGCCGGCGGCCAATCGATCCTCGTCGGCACACCGTCCGGGGTGAGCCTCGCCTCCGAAGGCGGTGCACACCAGTCCATCACCACTCCGTCGGTCGGGCTCGAACAACCCGGCTGCGTCACGTACGAGCCGGCGTTCGCGATCGAGGTGCAGTGGGTCCTGCTCGACTGCCTCGCCCACCTCGGACGCCCCGACGGGCGGTCTGCCTACCTGCGGCTCTCCACGCGTCCGGTGGAGCAACAGCTGGCCGAGGTCCCGACGGATCCCGCCGCGCGCGAGCGTCGCCGACGCCAGGTGGTCGCCGGCGCCTACCGACTCCGCACCGCGACAACTCCTGCCGCCACCATCGTGACCATGGGCGCCATGGCGACCGAGGCCATCCGTGCCGCGGACCGATTGCGCGACCTCGACATCGACGCCGACGTCGTCTGCGTGACGAGTCCTGGCCTGCTGTTCGCGGCGACCCAGGCCCGCTCCGGCCGTGGGGACTCGTCCACCTGGGTCCTCGACAGTGTCTTCCCGGCCGACCGCGCCGCCCCGATGGTGACCGTCCTCGACGGACATCCCCACACCCTGGCGTTCCTCGCGACCATCAACGCGGTGCCTGTGCGCACACTCGGGGTGACCTCGTTCGGACAGGCCGGATCGCTCGAGGACACCTACCGGCATCACGAGATCGACACCGACAGCATCGTCCGCGCGGCACTCGACGTCCTCGCCTGACCCGCCCGCGGGCAGGCCCGACGGCACCCGCACATTCGTCTCGGATCGTGCGCGAATCGGCTGTCCTGTGCGTAGTGTGTCTGCCCAGGGGGCCGACGGTTCGGAGGGCGCGATGGTGGACGTGCTCGAGCCCGTGCGCCGTTCGACGTTCTCGTCGGCCGACGACGGGGAGATCACGGATTTCATCCGGCGGACCTACGCCGAGAACACCTCCCGCTTTGCCCACATGTCCGACGGGGCGGAGTTCTCCGCCGAGGTGGGCGACACCGCCGCATTCGGCTCGGACCGCGTGTACACCTCCGTCGAGTACTCCGGGCAGTCACCGGGTTTCGACGATCTCGTGTTCTTCGCCGTGCACAGCGGGAGTGTCCACATGACCGGTCCGGGCACGGACAGGATCGTCGGCCGGGACGATGTGGCGTTCTATCCGATCGGGGTGCCGATCGGCTTCGCGATGGACAGCTTCGACGTCACCACGCTGCGGATCGGGGTCGCCTATGTGCAGCAGGTGGGTCATTCCGTGACGGGGACGGCTCCGGACGACATCACGTTCCTCGACACCACACCGGTCTCGCAGGCCATGCATCGGTACTGGCAGTCCCTCATGCACCAGGTCAGCAGTGGCATCCAGGAGCCGGACTCACCGTTCGACCACGCACTCATCGCGCAGGAGACGGCCCGCACGATCGCCGTCGCCGCCCTGCACGTCTTCCCGAACACGACACTCACGCGGACCGCGAGCCGCGGCCCCGGATCTGTGTTCCCGGCGACGATCCGGCGCGCCGTCTCTGTCATCGACGAGCGGGCCGACCGACCACTCGACCTGGGCGCGATCGCATCCGCCGCCGGGACGAGTCCCCGCGCCCTCCAGTACGGCTTCCGCCGGCACCTGGGCATCACACCGATGGAGCATCTCCGGCGGGTCCGCCTGGATCGCGCCCACCGTGAACTCGTCGACGCCGACCCGACCCGCGGTGACACCGTCGCCGCGATCGCCCGGCGATGGGGGTTCGCCAACCCGGGACGTTTCGCGACCTCCTACCGCGCCACCTACGGCCGCTCACCGGCCACCACCCTCCGTGGCTGACGGGAGACCCATGAGCACCGTCGTTCTCGACACCACCGACATCTCCGAGGCAGAAGCCGCTCTGAGCGAGACATACGCGCGGGTGCATCTCACCGCCGCGCCGTCGACGACGGCTCGCACCCGCGTCACCCGCTCCGCGCTCGGGTCGCTGACCGTCGACTCCCTCCGCTACGACTACGCCTTCGACTACGACAGCGCCCCCATGGATGTCGTCGCCCTGGTGAGGGTCAGGCGCGGTACCGTCCTCCGTCGACCGGCTCGCCATCGACTGGAGATCGCCACGCCGGGATCGGTGATGGCGATGACCTCGCAGGGAGGACAGCCCATCGCGGGCACCGTCTCGTATGCGGACATGGAATGCATACGGATGGACTCTGCGCTGCTGACCAGCCTGGCCGGATCGGGGACTCGCGACGGCGACCCCGGCCCTGTGCGCTTCACCGGGGGTCTGCCGATCTCCCACGCGGCGAACACCCAGCTCTCGCGCGCGATCGACCACGTGACGCGTGACATCCTCGCCGACCCTGTTGCCGCGAACAGTCCTCTCGTCGCCCACTCCGCGCAGACCTACCTCGCTGCGACGATGCTCGCCGCGTTCCCCATGACCGAGGTCGCGACAACGTCGATGCAGGCTCCCCGCGACGTCACTCCGTTGCTGCTGCGCCGGGCGATGGCCTTCATCGACGACAACGCCCACCGCCCGATCTCCGTCGCGGACATCGCTGCAGCCGTCCATGTCTCGCCGCGGTCACTGCAGCTGATGTTCCGCGCGCACCGCGACTGCACCCCGCGCGAGTACCTGCGTCGGGTCCGACTCGAGCATGCGCATCGGGAGCTCGTCGCCGCGTTCCCGGAAGACACCACCGTCGCCGCGGTCGCCACGCGGTGGGGATTCGCGCACGCCGGTCGCTTCGCCGCGTATCACCGCGGCCAGTTCGGCGTGTCACCACAGCAGTCGTTGAGAGGGAGGACCTGAACCGCACGCGACGATCCGATATGCGAACTGCGTCGTCCAGCGCGCGAAGTGACTCGACGTCGCGATGGCACCGACCCACCGCTCATCTGAGGATCAACGCAACACCCACCCCTCCCGTCGAGTCGTCTGGCGAACAGACCCGACGGGCTTCGCCGGACCGAGGGAGCATGCGCGAGATCGACACCACAGACGACGCGGTCACCCGACGGCCATCGTCCGCCGAACCCCGGCAGATCCTCGACATCCACCGCGAGATAGCGCATCTCGCGCTGCGAGCACACGGCGGCCCGACCACCGTCCCGGACGAGGCCACCCTGCTGCGCACGATCACCGAGTCCGCGGTTCGCCTCATCGACGGCGTCGATCATGCCGCGGTCACCCTGGTTCGCAGACGTCACCGCGGGTCACGCGCGCCCGAACTGCGCTCGGTGGCCGCGACGAGTGATGACGCCGAACGGTTCGACCGCCTCCAGCACGAGTACGACGACGGTCCGTGCTTCACCGCGATCTGGGACCACGAGACCGTTGTCATCACCGACATGGAGCGCGAGACCAGATGGCAGGACTTCGTCGCCGCGGTCCTCCACCGCACGCCGATACGGTCCACCCTGTCCATCCAGCTGTACACACAGGACATCGAACTCGGAGCGCTCACCCTGCACTCCGAACGGACCGACGCGTTCGACGGTCTGACCCGTGGATCGTGCATGGTGTACGCGACGCACGCCGCGATCGCGGTGAACAATGCCCGGCGCAGCGACCAGTTCCACAGCGCACTCGCGTCCCGCGACGTGATCGGTCAGGCCAAGGGGATGATCATGGAGCGCTTCGACATCGATGCCGGTGCGGCGTTCACCCTGCTGCAGAAGCTGTCGCAGGACTCGAACACCCCGCTCGCCCGTGTCGCCGCCCAGCTCGTCGACACCGACCACCCCACATCCGTGCGGACCGGGGATCCGCGACGCGAAGACAGCGATCCATAACGCGAAGTCCCTGTCTCGCGGCGCGATCCATCGGTCCTCCGCGCGCACACTGGAGGAGACGCGGCACCGACGACCTGTCCGTCTCGACCGCCGGTCCAGGCATCCGGCCCGAACGGAGGCCCGTGTGCGCATCTCGTGAGCGACGACGACCACCTCGACGACGGCTTGGGACACTCCGTGTTCGCCACTCTGGCCCGCACCCTCCACGACACGGCGACGACCTCGCCGGATTCCGGTGCGGACGCTGTCGCCGCTGACATCACCCGCTCCGCCACTGCCGTGCTCCCACCGGTCGACCACGCCTCGCTGACCCTGGCCACCCGGTGGTCGGAGGGTCTGCCCGTGCTGCGATCGGTCGCGGCGACCAGCGCGGTCGCAACCCGATTCGACGAGATGCAGCGACGCCACGGCGATGGCCCGTCCATGGACGTCGTGCGTCGGCACCGAACCGTCGCCATCGACGACATCCGTACCGAACCGCGTCGGTCCGATCTCCTCGACGAGGCTCGAGATGTCCTGCCCATCCGGTCGGTGCTGTGCGTCCACCTCCACACCGGCGCCGACGAGATGGGCGCGCTGAATCTTTACGCGGACACCGCCGACGCCTTGCGGGACATCGCAGGTGGCGCGGACACCCTTGCGGCCCACGCTGCGATCGCACTGTCCGTCGCACGTCATCGGGACGAGTTCTTGAGCGTCCTCGCCTCGCGTGACGTCATCGGGCAGGCCACAGGCGTTCTGATGGAACGACTCTCGATCGACGCCGGGGAGGCCCGACGACTGCTGCGCCGACGGTCGCAGGAGGACGGGATGCCGCTCCGCGAGGTCGCCGCTCGCGTGACCGCGACGGCCCGACCGCCTCGGGACGGGTGATCTGTGTCGTCGACGCGGCGGTCGCGTCAGCCCGCGCGGTCCACCAGCGTCTCGGCGGTCGCCCGTGCCACCGCCCAGGGCTCGGCGTCGTCCAACGATGTCGACAGGGCGGCAGCGCCCTCGTAGAGCAGCGCGATCTGTCGGCCCAGACGCCGTGGATCCTCGACCCCGCAGGCCCGGCACAGCTCCACGACGGCCTCGGCGAACGCCCGCTTCTCGGCCTGGACGTGCTCGGTGACCTCCGGCATCGCCGACGCCGCCTCCACGGCGGCGTTGTGGAACGGGCACCCCCGGAGGCGACCGGCCACGGGACCCGAGACGGCGAACAACGCCAGCAGGCGTTCGCGGGGGTCGTCGCCGTCCACCGTTCGTGGGTCGACGACCTTCTCGCGCACGTAGGTCAGGTACTGGTCCACCAGATGCGTCTTGCTCGGGAAGTACTTGTACAGAGTGCGTTTCGAGACGCCGGCCGTGTCGGCGATGAGCTCCACCCCGGTGGCGTTGATGCCCTCCCGATAGAACAGCCCCGCCGCCGCCGCGAGGATGCGGTCGCGCGGAGCGCGACGGTCCGCGGCTCGCGACGTCTCCGCCTCTGTCGTGGTCATGTCGTCAGCCGTCCGCTCATCCCGTCCTCCCGGTTCAGACTGCCTGAAAACCGATCGGTTTACAAGGGTCGCGGGTGGCTCTACGGTGACTGGTACACCGATCGGTTTCCTTCGGAGATCACAGGACCGATCGGCGACTCGACACCCACCACGAGGAGCAACCATGCCCACCATCCACGACGCCGTCGTCCTCGTCACCGGCGCCAACGGCGGCCTCGGCGAACAGTTCGTCCATCAGGCCCTCGCACGCGGCGCCCAGAAGGTCTACGCCGCAGCGCGACGACCACGCGAGTGGGATGACGACCGGATCGTGCCCCTCCGACTCGACGTCACCGACCGGCGCTCTCGTGCCGACGCCGTGGCCGCCGCCGCCGACACCACGATCCTGATCAACAACGCGGGGATCGTCTCCCCCACAGCCACTCTCCTCGACCTCGACGAGGACGACCTCCGCGCGACGATGGAGACCAACTTCGTCGGCCCGGTGCTGCTGGCCCGGGCGTTTGCCGCGACGCTCAGCGCCGCGGACAACGCCGCGCTCGTGAACGTGCACTCCGTGATGAGTTGGTACGCCATCGGTGGCGCCTACAGCGCATCGAAAGCCGCCCTCTGGTCAGCGACCACCGCGTTGCGACTCGAGTTCGCCCCCAGCGGCGTCCACGTCGTCGGGGTGCACATGGGATACGTCGACACCCCGATGGCGGCCGGTGCCACCGGGCCGAAAATTCTTCCTGACGACCTGGTCTCGGCCGTCTACGACGCCGTCTCCGCCGACGAGTTCGAGGTCATCGGGGATGACATCACCGCGTCGGTGAAGTCGGCGCTGAGCGGACCCGTGGAAGCGCTCTACCCCGACCTCCGCACCCCCTCGGGCGCACGACCCTGACCGGCCGACCGCTACCCGTGGCGTGATCATGCGCTGAGTGCGCCCCCGTCGACGCGGACGGTCTCGCCGCTGACGAAACCTGCGGTCATCACCCAGAGGGCCGCGTCGACGATGTCGTCGCTCGCACCCACCCGTCCGACGGGAAGCCCGTCGGCGACCGAGGCGAAGAAGGCGTCGCGGTCGGCGCGGGCGTCCCAGGTGCCGGAATCGACGATCCCGGGCGCGATCGCGTTGACCCGGATCGGCGCGAGGTCGGCCGCGAGCTGACGTGCAGCATGAGCCACCGCGCCGTTGGTGATGCCCATGACCGCCAGTCCCCGTGCGGGCTTCCATGCCGCGACACCGCTGAACAGGGTGATGGACCCGGAGGCCGGCATCGTCGGGGCGAGATGCTTCGCGACGAGCATGGGCCCGATCACCTTGGCCTCGAAGGCACGCACCGTCGCGTCGTGATCGAGGTCGGTGACGGCCACGTTGTGATGGGCCGCCGCGGTGACGACGACGTGGTCGACGGCACCGAGCCGAGCCGCGGCGTCGCGGATGGTCGCCTCGTCGGTCACGTCGACCGCGACCGACCGGGCGTTGCCCGGAAGTCCCGTCGCGACCAGAGCGGCCGCTGTGCCGTCGCGGGCACCGATCACCACGTCGGCACCGAGGTCGGCCGCCCGTCGCGCGATGGCCAGTCCCAGGTTCTTCGCCCCGCCGATGACGAGGACCGTCGATCCGTCGAGTCGTGTCATGTCGCTTCCTCCTGTGGTCGCTGAGTTGTCGACCGAACGGTATGGTTTCGATACCGGTATCTACAACGAAACCGCGGAGGAGCAGCGACGATGAGCACGCGCGCGTACGACGTGATGGCACCGACATGTCCGAGTCGGGTGGTGCTGCACCGGATCGGCGCGCGCTGGACCGTGTTCGTGGTGACCGCCCTGGCCGACGGGCCGATGCGCTTCACCGCGCTGAAGGCTCACATCGCAGGCATCACCCCGAAGGTCCTGACCGAGACCCTCCGGGCGTTGCACCACGACGGGCTCGTCGACCGCGTCGATCACGGCGGGCAACCCCCGCACGTCGAATACGCCCTGACCGACCTCGGACGATCATTGCTGGTGCCGTTGGCCGCGGTCCGAGAATGGGCGGAGACCCATGTCCCCGACGTCGAGGCCGCCAATGCACGCTTCGCGGCGCAGCACTGAGGTCACAGCTCCCCTCGGCCTCAGCGGACGTCCGTTCGTCGATCCCATTCGAGGCGTAGCCGGCGAGCGGCGACCTCGAGCGAGGGGACCCGGCCTCCCCGAGGTGCGCGCCGGGCGGTGAGCACGAATGCCGTCCCGTCGACGGCGGGGATCGCGATCGCCGCGATGCCGGGGTCGGCCAGCCCATCACTGCGGGCGGTGCGGTGACGCCGTATGGCCCCGACATCACGTCGGAACCGTGCAGCCCCCTCCGGGTCGTCGGGCTCGAGGACGGACAGAACCCGCTCGCGCACAGGTTCATCCGCGCACGCGAGGAGGAGCCGTCCGGCGGAGGTGCGCAACACCGGGCGGGGCTGGTGCTCATCGGCCACCAGCTGAGTGCGTGCGGGAGCGCGGGGCCCCGCGTGGTCGAGGTAGAAGATGTCGCGTCCCACCAGGGCGGCGACCCCGATCGGGGCCCCGGCGACACGACTCAGACGCTGCAGTTCGGCGTGCTCGACGCCGGTCTCGCTCGCCCCACCGGCGATGAGTGCGAGAACGTGGGGTCGCAGACCGAGGCGGTACCGCCGCCCGGCGGCCACGAGGTATCCGAGTGCACACAGTTCGCGGACGAGGTCCTGTGTCGAGCTTACCGGCGCCCCGACACCGCGTGCGATGTCCGACAGCGTGGGCGGTTCGTCGCATCGCGCGACGTGGTCGAGGATGCGGTCCGCGCGGATCAGAGTTCGGTGCCCGGTCGTGGTCATCTGCACCAGATTACGGATATCCGTAAGACATCGCCGCTGCCGTCGTCGTCGGTGATCGTTGGGCCATGAACACGTCGACCACCGCCCACCTCCGCGACACGACCTTCCCCACAACGGAATCGGTGCTCGATGGCCTGACACGACTGCTCGACGGAGGCTCTCCGCCGATCCGCTCGACGGCGTCGATCGTGGGGTCGGACCCGCTGGTTCCATCGCCGCATCGACTCGCCGATGTGACGTCGGCGGCGATGGCCGCGTTCGGGTTGCAGATGGCCGGCATCGCGGAAGACGCGGGCGCCGAGCCGCAGTCGGTGACGGTGCGGGCGACCGACTCGATCGACCAACTCCGTGCGGCCTATCTCTCCACGGTCGCCGGGGTGTCACCGGCACACATCACCGAGGATCCACGGGCTCTGGGCAACAACGATTTCTACCGCTGCCGCGACGACAGATGGATCTTCCTCATCACCACCTACGCCGGCCTGCGTGACGCCGTCTGCGCCGTGCTGAACTGCCCACCCTTCCCCGACCGGATCGCCGAGGCCGCGAGACACTGGGACGCCTACGCCCTGGAGGCAGCGGTGTGCGCGGCCGGCGGGGTGTGTGCTGTGGTGCGCAGCACCGACGAATGGCGCGCCACCGACCAGGGACGACACCTCCTGGACACCGACGTGGTCGACATCGCGCCGATCGCGCCGAGCCCGCCCGAGCCGCGCGGATCACGCGTGGAGGCGCCGCTTCTGGATCGCGTGCGGGTCATCGATCTGACCCACGTCATCGCCGGCCCCGTGTCCACCCGGTTGTTGGCCGCGTTCGGCGCCGACGTGCTGCACGTGTCACGGCCGGACCTCCCCGACCCCACCGCGATGATCACGGTGACCGGTGGTGGTAAGCGCAACGCGTACGCGGATCTCCGAGACCCCGAACAGGATCGACGATTCCGCGCGGTGTGCGCGCAGGCGGATGTGCTCGTGTCCAGCTACCGCGGGATGGATCGGCGCGGCTACGACGCGCGAGCGCTCGCCGCGGCGCGCCCGGGGATCATCGTGTGCGAGTACCGCTGCTGGGGCGCGGACGGCCCCTGGGCTGATCGTGGCGGCTTCGACCAGCTGGCCTGCTCGGCAACGGGTTTCGCTCAGAGCGAGGGGCGGGACGGGCGCCCCTCGCTCCCGCCGACATACTTGCTGAACGACTACCTCGCGGCCTATCTCGGCGCAGCCGGAATCGCGGCGGCACTGCGCAAGCGCGCAGTCGGCGGCGGTTCGTGGCGGGTACGGATCAACCTCGCGCGGGTGTGCATGTGGGTCCAGGACCAGGGTCTCTTCGACCTCGCAGATGTCGCAGACCTCCCGCGCCCGGACCACCCCGGCGTCGACCTGAGCAGGGTCGACTCGGTGTTCGGTGAGGTCGTCGAGCCCGTGCTGCCGGTGACCTTCAGCGGCCTACCCACTCCCCGGTGGGGCGCGCCGACACCGTTGGGCAGCTCACCACTGGCCTGGTGGTGAACGACGACGTCCCTGTGGTCACTGGTCGCCGCCACCGCCATGACTATGCCGAGAAGCGCCGTCCTATTGACACATCGTCAATAGTTGCGCATCCTCATGCCGTGGCGGCGAGAACACACAACGACTGGTCCGGCCGGCGATTCCCCCATCCTCCCGGCAGGTTGCCCGTCGTCGGCGACCTGCGGACGATCGATCTGAACCGACCGATCCTCAGCATGCGGGAGAAGGCCGAGGGACTCGGTCCCGTCTACGAGTTGAAGGCGTTTCGCCACAAATTCGTCTTCGCGGGCAGCGCTGCCCTTGCCGCCGAGCTGTGCGACGAGACACGGTTCCAGAAGGCGTTGCCACCGGGTATCGAGGCCCTGCGGGACTACGCCGGCGACGGTTTGTTCACCGCCCACACCGACGAGCCCAACTGGCAACTCGCACATGAACTCCTGATGCCCGCGTTCACCAGGTCGGCGATGGAGTCCTACCACCCGATCATGACGCAGACCGCGCTCGAGCTCTTCGCCTACTGGGACGCCCGTTCCGCCGACGGGCCTGTCGACGTGTCCCGTGACATGACCAAGCTGACCATGGAGACGTTGAGCCGCTGCGCGTTCAGCCACGACTTCGGGTCGTTCACGACGCACAGTGTCCACCCGTTCGTCGACGCGATGGTCCACGCGCTCGAGAACGGTCGACGCAAAGGCGCATTCCGCGCAGCACCGGGCGGCTCCGTGCTCGCCCGCATCGCCGATCGGCGCTACGCGCACCACCAGGCCTACAACGACCGGATGCTCGACGAGCTGATTGCTGCCAGGGCGGATTCCACCGAGCAGCACGACCTGCTCGGGATCATGCTCAACGTCGCCCACCCCGAGACGGGTGAGAAGCTGTCACCGGTCAACATCCGGTACCAGATCCTGACATTCCTCGTCGCCGGGCACGAGACCACCTCTGGAGCGCTCTCTTTCGCCCTCCACTATCTCGCGCGGAACCCTCATGTCCTGGAGCAGGCGCGTGCCGAGGCCGACGAACTGCTCGGCGACGACCCCCATGCCGTACGGACCTTCGACCAGGTCGGCAAATTCCGGTACATCCGACGCGTCCTCGACGAGTCCCTGCGCATCTGGCCCACGGTCCCCGGGTTCGCGCGCAGCCCCCGCCAGGACACGGTGCTCGGCGGGAAGTACCCCATGCGTCCGCAGGACTACGCCATCGTGTCGCTCGGTCAGGTTCACCGCGATCCCGAGGTGTGGGAGAACCCGGACGCGTTCGACCCCGACCGCTTCCTCGCGTCGAACGTCAAGAAGCGACCCGCCCACAGCTACAAGCCGTTCGGTGCCGGCGTCCGGGCCTGCATCGGTCGTCAGTTCGCGATCCACGAGTCGGTTCTGGTGCTCGCGTCGCTGCTGCACCGTTTCGACATCAGCGATGACCCGGACTACGAGCTGGATGTCGTCGAACGACTGACCATGATCCCCGCGGGATTCGAACTCAGCCTGCGCCCCCGCGCCAGGTCCGCCGTCCTCGCCGCCTGACTCCTGCGACGCGGTGGCCGTCGACAGGCACGCCGATCACCGTCGGCGCCTCTGCGGCACTCACCGTTCGTTCTCCATTGCGCGCTACGGGTATTCGGCCACCCACATCGCTTCATGCACGGCCGCTTCCAGGTCGTCGTGGATGCAGGTCGCGACGCCGTCGTCGGCCGCAGCCTTCGCGACGGCGGCCGCCACCGTCGCCGACGACCGTCGGAGATCCTCCACCGGAGGCAGGAGCGATGCCCCGCGCTCACTCACGTCGACCTGACCGGCCACCGCCTCGGCGGCGGCGAGCAGCATCCCGTCGGTCACCCGGGACGCACCGGCCACGATCGTCCCCAGACCCAGACCCGGGTAGAGCAACGCGTTGTTGCCCTGACCGATGCGATAGGTGACGCCGTCGTGGTCGACAGGGTCCGCGGGGATCCCGGTGGCGATGAGTGCCGCGCCGTCGGACCACACGACAGCGTCGTGTGGCATCACCTCGATGCGGCTCGTCGGGTTCGACAGCGGCAGGAGGATCGGTCGGTCCACCCCGTCGCACAACGCGCGGATCACCTCACGGGTGAACGCACCGCTGACGGTGGACGTCCCGATCAAGATCGTCGGTCGCACCGTCTCGACCACCTCCTGCAGACCGACCGTGCCGTCCCCGAACTCGGCACGGTCGGATGCGGGGCGCGCGTACACCTGTTGGTAGTCGGGCAGTTCCTCCATGTCGTCGCTGACGAGGCCGTCCTTGTCGATGAGCCACACGCGTGCCCGTGCGTCGGACTCCGACAGTCCGTCGCGGACCATGGCCGCCGTGATCTGGTCGGCCATCCCCGTCCCCGCGGTACCGGCTCCGAAGACGACGAGACGTTGGTCGGAGAACGACTGGCCGGTGACGCGCAGCCCCGAGATGACGGCAGCCAGGACGATGGCCCCGGTTCCCTGCATGTCGTCGTTGAAGATCCGATGGTCGTCGCCGTGCTCGACGAGGATCCGACGGGCGTTCGACGGCCCGAAATCCTCGAAATGCAACAGCGCCGTGGGGAACAGCTCGGTCGCCACCGTCAGATACGTGTCGATCAGGTGGTCGTACCTGTCGCCGCGGACGCGGGGGTGGCGGTTGCCCAGGTAGGCGGGATCGTCGAGCAGCTTCTGGTTGTCGGTCCCCACGTCGAGGTTCACCGCGATCACCCGATTCGGGTCGATCCCGGCGGCGGCGGTGTAGATGGCGAGCTTGCCGACTGCGATGTCGGTGCCGTTGACACCCCAGTCGCCGATGCCGAGGATCTCCTCGGCATCGGAACAGACGATCAGGTCGACGTCGTCGGGGCCGAGTTCGAGCGTCTCGAAAGCGGCCCGCACGTCGTCGACCGCGTCGATCGACAGGTAGACCGCGCGCGATCGGCGGTACTCGTTGCTCCAGTGTTCGATCGCGTCACCGATGGTCGGGTCGTAGACGATGGGGAGCAGTTCGGCGAGGTGGTCGGTGAGCAGCCGGAAGTAGAGGATCTCGTTGCGGTCGTGCAGGGCGTTGAGGAAGACGTACTTCGCCAGGTCGTCGGGCTGCTCTCCCAACTGCGCGTAGGCGCGGGACACCTGCGACGTCAGCGTCTCGACCGCCGCCGGGAGACGTCCGGTCAGACCCAGCGCACGTCGCTCCTCCACCGAGAACGCGGTACCCCTGTTGCGGTGCGCGTCCCGGAGGACCTGCTGCCCCTTGTCCACGTCGACCCCTCCCTGTGTTCTCGACGACGGCCTGATGCCCTCCCCGACCGACTGCTCGTGTCTACCCCTCTTCGTCCTTCACTGCCGCCCGGGCGACTCGCGACCGATCGACCTCCGTCGCCGATCTGCGAGTGGAGCCAACGACACGCTTCTTGATCGACCCTCAAGAAGCTGTTAGCTTGTCTGGGACTCACGAGCAGGTCGGCAAAGGGAGACCCACCATGTCTGTTTCGACCACATCTCGGACCGCCCTGGTGACGGGCGCCTCGGCCGGGATCGGTGCCGCGTTCGCGCGCCACCTGGCCGCGCAGGGCAACGACGTCGTCCTCGTGGCCCGTCGCGAGGACCGGTTGGTCACCCTCGCAGAGGAACTCGGGCGGGGCTACGGCGTCACCGCGACGGTGATCGCCGCCGACCTGAACGACCCCGCGGGGCCGCGCGCCATCGTCGACCAGTGCGCGTCGCAGGACATCGACATCGACATCCTGATCAACAACGCCGGGTTCTCGGGCAACGGCAGCTTCGCCGAGACGCCGTTCGACGATCTCGCCCGCGAGATCCAGGTGATGGTCACCGCCGTGACCGAGCTGGCCCACCTCGTCGTCCCGGGTATGAAGCAGCGGCAGTACGGCCGCATCGTCAACGTGTCGTCGTTGGCCGCGCTCCTCCCGCCGGGCGCGAGCCTGCTGTACACGGCCATCAAGTCCTACGTGCTGAACCTGTCGCAGGCACTGGACATGGAGCTCAAGCCCGACGGCGTCCACGTGACCGCGCTCTGTCCGGGGTTCACCCACAGCGAGTTCCACGACGTGATGGGCACCCGCAACGCGGCGTCGACAAAGCTTCCGGGACTGCTGTGGCAGTCCGCTGAGGACGTGGTCCGTGAGGGCTGGGACGCGGTGGAGGCCGGCAAGCCGGTCTGCGTCCCTGGCGCCGTCAACAAGATCACGGCCGCCGCCGCGCGCCCGATCCCGACGCGACTCGGCTACGTCTTGGGCAAGAAGTTCAACCCGTTCCAGGACTGACGCCACCCCGTTCCCCCGTTCGTGACTGCGGTCCCGTCAGGCAGCGTGTCGAAGCGCACTGAGGGCGGCGTTGTGACCGTTCATGCCGTGCACCCCCCCGCCGGGAGGCGTTGCGGCCGAGCAGATGTAGACGCCGTCGATCCCGGTCGCGTAGGGGTCGAACGCCGCGCGGGGTCGCATCAGGACCTGCCGGGGCGAGTTGAGACCGGTGATGATGTCACCGCCGACGTAATTCGGGTTGTACGCAGGCATCTCGGTCGGGCTGCGGGAGTGTATCGCCACGATTCGCTCTCGGAACCCGGGAGCGAATCGCTCGATCTGATCGAGGATCACCCCGGTCGCGTCCCCGGTGTAACCGTGCGGGGTGTGGGCGTAGGCCCAGATCGGGTGGACAGAGCCCGCCGACCGTGACGGGTCCGCCAGATACTGCTGCGCGAGCAGCACATACGGCCGCTGCGGCATGACGCCTCGATGGACGTCGCGTTCTGCGGCGACGATCTCCTCGAACGACCCGCAGACGTGCACGGTCCCGGCGAACCGCGCCGCCTCGGCGGTCCAGGGGATGTGGTCGTCGACAGCGATGTCGAGCTTGAACGCGGCCGGTCCGAAGCGATAGCGACGATAGGCGCGGGCCACCCGTGCCGGGAGCCGGTCGCCGGCCAGGTCGGCGACCGCGGTGGGCGCCAGGTCCAGCATGACGATGTCGTCGCCGGCGACCTGGTCCAGGTCCGTCACGTGGACCCCGGTGTGCACCGTCCCGCCGTGGTCGGCCAGCAGCTTCGCCATGGCGGTGGTGATCGCCTGGGACCCTCCCTGCGCCACCGGCCACCCGTGATTGTGCCCCGCCGCGATCATCATCGCGCCGATCGCCGACGTCGTGGGCCGGCCCAGCGGGTACACCGCGTGCGCGGCGACGCCGCCGAACAGCGCTCTCGCCTCGGCGGTGTGGAATCGGGACGCGGTCAGCGTCGCCGGCGACAAGGCCGTCGGCCCGAACCGGGTCATCGACACCAGGTGACGCGGGATGTGCGTGACCGGCTGGAAGAACTCCTCGGCGAGATGGTCGAAGGACCTGGTCGACGGCGCGAAGACTCGGCGCCAACGATCGCCGTCGGCACCGAAGCCCTCGGCGGTGTCGGACAGCGAGGTCTGCAAGACCCCCGCCCGTCCACCGTCGAGCGGGTGGACGACGTCGATGGGTGCCGTGAGCCACCGCAGCCCGTAGCGGTCGAGGCCCGCCGACCGGAAGAACGCCGATGCCGCCCCCATGGGGTGAACCGCGGAGCAGTCGTCGTGCAGCACACCGGGAACGGTCAGTTCCGATGTGCGAGTGCCGCCCCCGATTTTGTCGGCCATCTCGAGGACCGTGACCGACACGCCCGCTCGAGCCAGGGTGACGGCGGCGGCGAGCCCATTCGGCCCGGAACCGACGACCGTCGCCGTGGTCACCGGCCGCTCACCCCGCCGGGGTTCGACGGACGTGTGCCAATCGAGCTCAGGGCCGTCGCTCGGCGCGTCACCGACACGGGGATGTCCCCGCTGTCGTCGAGCCACGGCTGGCGCGCGATGGTGTCCGAGACGGAGACGGTGCCCTCTTCGACGAGACCCGCTGCGGCGTCGACGATCCGGTAGCTCTGGGTGCCGCGGTGAAACGGCTGACCTTCGATCATCACCGCCATCAGATCTCCCGGGGCGAGGTGCAGGCGACTGTTCACGGCCGCCAGGAGCTGCTCGTTGTGCAGATGGCCCTCGCCGAAGTTCCAGCCCAGGAGGCCGCCGGCCATGAACTCGCCCTCACGGATCACGTAGTCCTCCCTGTTCGCGACGGCGTGGGAGATGAGACCCATGTGCGCGCGACCGTGGCTGTGCATCGCCCGCCACGCGGAGAACTTCTGCATCATGAACTCGCTGGTGTCCTCGTCGTACAGCTTGAGCAGCTGCATCTTGGTCATCGGCGCCGAGGTCGTGATCTCCTCGTTCATGCGTTCCTCGAGACCCGGCTTCAGGATCCACGTGTCGGTGGCCCAGTTCCCGGCGTAGTAGCGCATCCCGACGAGGAACGACACCCATTGCGGCCGGAACCCGCCGACGACGATTCCCGCGACGAGGAGAGCGGCGATCACGAACGGCCACACGGTGGTGGCGTCCCAGACTGCGTAGTCGGCATTGGTGTAATGGCCGAACAGGAACCACGCGCCGAGGATGACGAAGACGTTCCACTCGAGCGGCACCCCGGCCGGGAACGTCGAGATGATGAACAGGTGGAAGATCGTGAACCCGATCAGCACCACGGTCGTGAGAACGGCGTTGGTCGAGAACAGCAGGAGCGCGGGCAGCAGGAACTCCACGACCGTGCCCTGGTGTGCGGTGAACTTCGCGAAGGTCGACGGCCGCATGTCCTGCGGGAAGTCGCGGTACAGCTTCCGCTTGAGGCGGATGCTGCGGATGAGCGGGCTGTTGGAGATCATCACCGCGACCACGAACGGGAAGTGGTGGTTGATCTTCGACGTCGCAGCACCCCACCAGACGGCGATCATGATCAGTTTCAACGCGATGATCATGTCCACGAACGGGAACAGGAACGCGACGACCATCAGGAAGTACTGATCGGACCGCGCCGCGAGGAAGATGGCCTTGTCGCGCAGACCCAGCACACCGAGCAGGACGACCGTCACGAGCGGGAACGCCCAGTTCATGATCCCGGCTGATCCCGGCCCGCCGCTGACGCCGTCGGACACCAACGACCAGCCCAGCGTCACCAGCAGCCCCGCGTAGAGCGCCACGTCGACGACCGTGCGCGTGTCACCCCCGGTGAGGGGCACCTTCGTCGGCCACGGTGCGAGCCGGATGGTCCCGGGCCGCAGCCAATAGGTGAACCCACCCACCGGCGGGAAGAATCGCATCGTCAAAGGGCCGGAGCCGCAACCGAACCCGAGCACCTCGTACATCACGGTGAACATGACGAACTTCTGGTAGACGATCGGCTCGGTCCACCAGCCCCCGATCTGTCCCCACCCGCCGATCCCCGGGGTGGTGGCGACGATGATCGCCACCGGGATCAGGAAGTACGCCGCCATCTTGACGACGTAGAACAGGTAAGCGCCTGCGGGCGTGCCGAACCCGTGTTCGCCCCAGTGCTGCACCTGCAGCCTGATGCGATCGAGGTGGGGTAGGCGTCGCCACTCGGCGAGGTCGATGTCGGGGATGGTGGGTGAGAGCAGGCCCATGGCGGAACTTCCTCGGGGGTGTGGGTGGAGTCGGAGATCAGGAGACGGGGGCGACCTGGCGTCGCAGCGACGGCTTGTCGATCTTCCCGACCGGGTTCTTGGGGATGTCGTCGACGACCGTGATCGTCACCGGGCGCTTGTACCTGGCGAGGTGCTCGGTGATGTGAGCGTCGATCGAGTCCTCGGAGAGCGACGCGTCGTGGTTGAGCGACACGAACAGGACCGGTTCCTCGCCGCGCGTCGGATGCGGTCGGCCGACCACCGCGGCCTCGCGCACGCCGTCCAGCTGGTACACGACGGACTCGATCTCGCGGGGGTAGATGTTCTCGCCGTTGCGGATGATCATGTCCTTCGACCGGTCGACGAGGGTGAGATATCCGTCATCGTCGAGGAATCCGACGTCACCGGTGTGCAACCACCCGTCCACGAGGGTCTTCGCGGTCTCCTCCGGACGCCCGAGATATCCACGCATCACGTTCGGACCCTGGATGAGGACCTCGCCGGGTCGCCCGTCGGTGATCGTGTGCCCGTCGGCGTCGACGATGCGGATCGTCTGACCGGGCATCGCGCGTCCCACGGTTCCCGGCTTGCGCGGACCGTCGACCGGGTTCAGCGTCGACGCGCACGTTCCCTCCGACAACCCGTAGCCCTCGATCACCGGAGTCCCGTAGCGGGTCTCGAAGCGCCGCAGCACCTCCGCGCTCGCCGGCGCCGCCCCGCAGATGACATGGCGCAGCGACGACGTGTCCGGGGAGACCGTGTCCGGGAGGTCGACGAGCATCGCGTAGATCGCCGGGACCGCCGAGAAATAGGTGGGCCGCGCCGCCTCGACCCGGTCGAACAGTGTCCGCGGGTCGAAACGGCCGGCGATCGTGGTCTGTCCCCCGGCCGCGAGTGCGGACATGACACCGGCGATGATCCCGTTGACGTGGAACAGCGGCAGGATCAGCAGACTGTGCGCGTCGGCATCCATCGACATCTCGGCGATGCTCGACGAGACCATCGCCGTGAGGTTCGCGTGATCGAGCATCACCCCCTTGGGTTTTCCCGTGGTCCCGCTGGTGTAGATCAGCAACGCGAGGTCACCGGGCTCGGCCACCACGTCCGAACCCACCTGGGCATCGGCCGGATCGGCGGCGGTATGCAGGTCGGTCACGACCCGATGTCCCTGCGGCACCACTGCGGTCAGCTCAGGGGTGGTGACGACCACCTGCGCCGAACAGTCACCGAGCTGATAGGCGATCTCGTGCCGGCCCAGGGTGGGATTCACCGGCGTGACCGCCGCCCCGAGACGCCACGCCGCGAAGAGCGCCACGACGAGGTCCGCGGTGTTCGGCAACACGACCGCCGCGACGGTTCCCCGCGTGAGACCCGCCCCGGCGAGGACGCGGGCGGCCCGGAGCACGGCCGTGTCGAACTCGGCGGCCGTATACGCGGTCGCGTCGTCCGTGACCATGGCCGCGTCGGGATCCTGCAGGGCGCGGTGACCGGGGATGTCGGGCAGGTGCATCGATCCTCCGAACTCGGTAATGACGGTGAGCGCACCCACCGTATGGAGCCGTATGTGATGCGGGCCATATCCCGCGGCGACACAGTTTCCCGTGGTTCTTGTCCCGAGGAGACAACCCGCAGGACGTCGATCCCCGCGACCGACCACGTCCCGACAGCCGGAGGGGCGCGGCTGAACTGCGCTTCTCGTTCGGCACCATCGGCAACGATCCACCGCTACCGTCGTCGCGTGACCGACGATGTTGTGCCCACCGACGATCTCGAGACCGCGGCCGCGTTCGTCGTCGACCAGGTGCACGCCGACCTGGCCCGAGACATCGCCGGCGAGGCCCGTCTGATCCGCGACGTCCTCGAGCACGAGATCAGCGAGCTGCGCGGCGACCCGCAACTGCTCGAACTCCTCGGAGCCAGCGTCGAGGGCAATGTCGCGACCTTCTTGCAGGTCGTCCACGACGGGGTGCCGACCGCGCGCCTCCAGGCCCCCGCGGCAGCGGTCGACTACGCCCGCCACCTGGCGAGGACGGCGGCGCCGGTCACCGCCCTGGTCCGCGCATATCGCCTCGGCTACAACACGTTCATGGATCGCGTCTACGGGCGGATGACCCACCTCGACGTCAACCCCGCCCTCCGGCTGCCGGTGTTCCACCGCATCCACCGGATCGGATCGTCCTACATCGACTGGGTGTCCGAGACCGTCGTCCGCGAATACCAGGACGAGCGCGAGCGCTGGCTGTCGCATCGTGACGCCCAGCGCGCCCACCGCATCCGTCAGATATTGACCGGGCCGGACGACATCGACTCCACGACGGCATCGGCGGCGCTCGACTACGGCCTCGACCGAACCCACCGCGCCGTCATCGCCTGGGCGACCGACACCGGCGTCGGCGAGGCGCACAACCTCACACGGGAGGTCCGACTGCATGCCGAGCACTGCGGGGCCACCGCGGCCCCGCTGATCGTCCCCGTCGACGACCGGACCGTCTGGGCCTGGTTCCCGGTCTCGGTCGATCACCCACGCGGCGGGCGTACCCCGATCCCCGACGGTCCGACGACCCCCGGTATCCGCCTGGTGGTCGGTGCGCCGCACGCGGGCCTGGCCGGGTTCCGCCGGTCGCACCGGGAGGCGACCGAGGCACGTCGGCTCGCGTCGCTAGCCGGTGACGACGGCGCAGGCACAGTCGACTACACCACACCCGGAGTCGCGATCGCCGCGCAGTTGACGGTGGAACCCGCCGTCGTCGACGACTGGGTGACCCGGGTGCTGGGTGACCTCACGCAACCCACCGAGCAGGCAGAACGACTACGCGTCACCCTGCGGGAGTTCCTCCACCGCAACGGAAGTCACAAGGCGACGGCAGCAGCGCTACATCTCCACCCGAACACCATCAAGTACCGGGTCGCCGCGGCCGAGCGAGCGCTGGGTACGCCACTGTCCACGCATCGCCTCGACGTCGAGGTGGCACTCCTCGTCACACGGTGGAGACGACCGAGCTGACGCGTGGTCAGCTGTCGCCGACCACCGCGGCGATGGTCGTCGCCATCTCACGGACCGCGGAGTCCGGCGGCCGATGCGTCACGATGCCCTCGATGACGAAGGTCATCATCCGGCACAGCGCGTCGACGCGGTCCGCGGCCATCGTCGACGGCAGCGCTGCGCGCGTGACCGTCTCGGCCAACCCGTGGAAGGCGTCGTGCCACTCGTTCACCACCGGCGAGGACAGGCGGCGCGTGTGGACTGCGTCGACGAGAGATCCCAGCTCGGTCAAGCGGGTGGCCGCCAGCAGGAACAGCTGCTCGATCGACGAGTCCTCCATCGATCCCACCTCGGCCAACGCCGACTCGAGGAGCTCGTCGAGCACGGCGACGAGCAACTCGTCCTTGTCCGTGAAGTACCAGTACACGGTCGTCGAGGTCACCTCGGCCCGTCGGGCGATGCGCGCCACCGACACCTCCGCGTACCCCTCCGCGATGAACAGCTCCCGAGCTGCGGCGACGATCTCACCCCGCTTCTCGTCCCGGTCACGGGAACGGCGGTTCGCAGGCATGTCCCGATCGTATCTTGACCGTGTCACAAGAGGTGGGATAGCTTCTTGTCACACGTTCAAGAGAGAGGTCGTCATGAGGCGAGATGTGTCTGTCGAGACCCGTGACTTCCTGTCGTCGGGGGTGCGGTGCACCGCCGACGTGTACGTCCCCGCCGCCGGGGCCGGGCCGGTGCCGGTCGTCGTCATGGCACACGGTTTCGGGTCCCCACGGACGCTCAGCCTCCCGCGATACGCGCGCGAGTTCGCCGCCGCCGGGTACGCGGTCGTGCTGTTCGACTACCGGTACTTCGGCGACAGCGACGGCAAACCGCGTCAGCTGCTGGACATCCCCTCCCAGCTCGCCGACTGGCGCGCGGCGATCGCGTTCGCCCGGTCGCTGCCCGGGGTCGACCCCGACCGCGTCATCGGGTGGGGCACGTCGTTCGCCGGTGGCCACGTCCTGACCCTCGCCGCCGAGGGACAGCCGTTCGCCGCGGCCGTCGCGCAGGTGCCCCACCTCAGCGGGCCGGCTGCCGTGCGGGCGACCGGTCTGCGCTCCGCGCTGCGGCTCGCGCCTGCCACCGTCGTCGACGCCGTCCGCGCCCTGCGCGGTGCGACCCCGCGGTACGTCCACTCGATCGGCGCCCCGGGCACCACCGCCGTGATGACCGCCCCCGGCGCCGAGGAGGCGTTCGAGGAGATGGCCCGTCAGTCCGGGTTCGTCCGCGGCACCGTCCCCGAGACGGTCGCGGCCCGCATCCTGCTGCACATCGGCCGCTACTCACCGATCAGGACGGTCTCCCGCATCACCTGCCCGGTGCTGATCCAGGTCGCCGACGGCGACGACATCGCGCCCGCCGCCTCGGCCCGCGCCGCGGCTGCGAAGATCCCGCGATCGACGGTGCGCGAATACGCCGGCGGGCACTTCGACCCCTACAACGATCCCCTGTTCCCCCAGGTGATCGGCGACGTCGTCGACTTCCTCTCGACGACCGTCCCGCCGCCCTGACGGCCGGCGTCAGGACAGGTGGTTGGTGTCGTTGACGAGTCGGACGGACGAGCCGCCGTCGGCGTAGAACTCGGCCACCGACAGCGACGCCAGGTCGAGGTGGAGCTTGAAGAGGATCGACGGGCCGACGTCGAGGGCATGGCGCAGAACGGTCTTGATCGGCGTGACGTGACTGACCACCACGACGTTGCCGGGACCGTACTGCGACACCACCTCCCGGGTCGCGGCGGTGACGCGCTCGGTGACGGCCTCGAAGCTCTCGCCACCGGGCGGGGCGACGGTCACGTCGGACATCCATGCGCGGTGGAGCTCCGGATCGCGCTGCGAGGCCTCGAGGAAGGTCAGGCCTTCCCATTCGCCGAAGTCGGTCTCGGTGAAGCCCTCCACCTCGTGCACGGGGAGTCCGACGCGCCGGGCGATCGCGTCGGCCGTCGCCCGCGCCCGGGACAGCGGGCTCGACACGATCGCGGCGATGCCCCCCTTCGACGCGATCCGGTGCGCGGCCCGATCCGCCTGCTGCACACCGAGGGCCGTCAGCTCCGGGTTCCCACGACCGCTGTAGCGGCGGTCCACCGACAGTGCCGTCTGGCCGTGACGCACCAGCAGCAGCCGGGTGGGTTTACCCGTCGCGCCAGTCCACCCGGGGCCGGTCTCCGACTTCTTCTCCCGCGCGGAAGGCGTTGTCGGGACGGGCTTCTCCTCGGGTTCGACCGGTGCCGCACGCTCGGGCGTCGTCGCGACCTGCCCCTCGACCTGGGCGTCCATGGCCTCGTTCGCGAGCCGGTCGGCGTGCGCGTTCTTCGCGCGGGGGATCCAGGCGAAATCGACCCGGGAGAACTCGGCGACGAGATCCCGGGCCTGCTGGGCGAGCGGGATCATGTCCGGGTGCTTGACCTTCCACCGACCCGACATCTGTTCGACGACGAGCTTGGAGTCCATCCGCACCCAGACCTCGTCGGCGTCGAGGTCCCTCGCGGCACTCAATCCGGCGATGAGGCCGCGATATTCGGCGACGTTGTTGGTGGCCCGGCCGATGTACTCCTTGCGCTCGGCGAGGACCGACTCGTGGTCGGCGTCCCACACCACCGCCCCGTACCCGGCGACGCCGGGGTTGCCCCGCGATCCCCCGTCGGCCTCGACGATGACCCGCACGCTCAGACCCCGGACTCGTGCGTGCGGACGATCACCGCGCCGCACTCCTCACACCGCAGGACCTCGTCGGCGTCGGCCTTGCCGTAGCGCGCCAGGGTGCCGCGGTCGATCTCCATCCGGCACGCACCGCACCGCGCCTGCCGCAGGAGGCCGGCACCCACCCGACCCCGCGCCACCTGCTGGTCGTAGATCGCGAGCAGCGCGGGATCGACCCGCGCGCGAATCTCGTCGCGATGCCGTGCCGCCGATCCCGCCTGCACGTCGATGTCCCCGACGGCCGCGTCGGCCTTCTCGCGGGCCTGCGCCAGTTCGAGTTCGGTGTGGGTCACCAGAGCCCCGCACCGCAATTCCTCGGCGGCGGTGGCCTCCTGGCGTTCCATCACCTCGAGCAGCTCCTCCTCGAGGAGGCCGCGACGACGGGCCAGCCCTGCGAGCTCGTGGCCGATCTCGACGAGCGCCTTGCCCTGCAGGGTGCCGCCCTCCCGCAACGCGGTGTCCTTCTGCTCACGGGTGGTCAGCACGGCGATCTCGTTCTCCAGCCGGCGGACCTCCCGCTCCTGGTCCTCGGCCGCGATCTGCGCGGCGACCGCCGCGTCCCTGTGGACGCGCAACGCTTCGACCAGCTGGTCGACGGCGGCGACCTCCGGTGCGGTCGTGAGACGGTGTGCGGCGCGGGCCACCTCGGCGTCGGCATCGGCCAACTCCAGGAGCAGGCGCTGGGCGGCGGGATCAGCCCTCATCGACAGCAGGGGTCCTCTCGGTGTTCGGTGTCACGGCAGACTCGCGACCCTACTCGCCGGACCCGCCGTCAGCGGCGGCGTGCACGGTGAACGGATCGGTCGGGGTGTCGAAGACGTCGACGACGAGTGAGGGGTCCCACGCCGACACGACGCCGGCCACCTGTGCGCACCACGGGAACTCGGTGGCCCAGTGTCCCGCGTCGACGAGGGCGGGCCCACCGGTGCGCAGGTGCTCGTCGGCCGGGTGGTGGCGCAGGTCGGCGGTCACGAAGACATGCGCGCCGGAGGCGGTCGCCGCCTCCAGGAGCGAGTCCCCCGCCCCGCCGCACACGGCGACCGTCGTGACCTCGGCGTCCGGGTCTCCGGCGACGCGAACGCCCCACGGCGCGAGGTGCAACGCGGAGGCGACGTGCTCGGCGAAGGCGGACAGCGTCGTCGGCTCCGCCAGGCGGCCCACCCGCCCCAGCCCGCGGTCCTCGGCGAGCGACGCCTGCACGAGGACGTCGAACGCGGGTTCCTCGTACGGGTGCGCCTCGCGCAGCGCGGCGAGCACCGCGTCGCGGCGTCCGCGGGGCGCGACCATCTCGAGTCGGTCCTCCACGACCGACTCGATCTCGCCGCGCGTGCCGATGTGCGGGGTCGCGCCGTCACCGGGCAGGAACTGACCGGTACCCGTCACCTGCCAGCGGCAGCGGCTGTAGTCCCCGATCGCACCGGCACCGGCGCGGAACATCGCATCGGCCACGGTCTCGGTGTCCTCGGAGGGTACGAACACCACCCACTTGTCGAGGGCGGGCGCGGTGGTCGGCTGCAGCGGACGCGTGTCGAGTACGCCGAGTGCGTCCGCGAGGGCATCGGACACCCCGGGGCGCGCGATGTCGGCGTTGGTGTGTGCCGTGACCAGCGCACATCCCGATCGCACGAGACGGTGGACGATGCGGCCCTTGGGGGTGTGCGCGCCTACGGTGTCGACCCCGCGGAGCAGCAGCGGGTGGTGGGCGACGATCAGCTCGACGCCGTGGGCGATCGCGTGGTCGACGACGGCGTCGGTCACGTCGACGCAGACGAGTACCGCGGTCACGGTGTCGAGGGGGTCACCGCATACCAGCCCGACGCTGTCCCAGCTCTCGGCGAGGTGGGGTGGGTAGTGCTCCTCGATCAGCTCGACGAGGTCTCCGACCGCGGCCATGGTCCGCCCTTCTGTGCTGTCGTCGTTCGGGTGTTGACGAGGGTCAGGTCGCGGACCAGGCCCGCAGCAGCGCGGCGACGTCGTCGCGGGCGCGCACGGCCAGACGCAGGTGGTCGTCCTCGAGCCCGGGGAAGGTGTCGCAGCGCCGCACCGCGACACCGGCCTCCGCGAGTCGCCCGCGACGGGAGAGTGCATCGGCATCGTGCACGAGGACGAACGACGCCTGTGGATCACCGCACACCGTGACACCGGCGTCGGAGAGCATGCGGCACATCGTGTCCCGTTCGTCACGGACCTGCCGCGCCTGCGTCCGGGCGTGGTCGCGGCCGGTCGGACCGAGTGCGGCGGTGACCGCCGCGAGCTGCAGGGTCCCGACCGGCCAGTGCGGTCGTGCGACGACCATGCGCGCGACCACGTCGGCGTCGCCCACGAGGTACCCCGCACGCAGACCGGGCACGGCGAAGGTCTTGGTCACCGACCGCAGCACGACGAGCCCGGGCAGTCGGCGACCGGCCACCGACTGGGGTTCGTCGACGAGCTCATCGCCGACCTCGGCCAGGGTGACGTCGGCGAACGCCTCGTCGACGAGGACCACGCGGCCGGGCGTCCGGAGCGCGACGAGGGCCTCGGCCGGGTGCAGCACCGACGTCGGGTTGGTGGGGTTGCCCACGACCACCAAATCGGCGTCGTCGGGGACGACGGCGTCGGTGAGACGCCACGGCGGCGGGAGGACGACACGGGTGACACGCACCCCGGCGGCACGCAGTACACGCTCGGGCTCGGTGAACGACGGCGCGATCACGACGGCGTGGCGGGGGCGCAGCGCGGCGGCGAGCGCGAATCCCTCCGCCGCACCGGACAGGACCGCGATCTCGGCCTCGTCTCGCCCGTGAGCGCCGGCGATCGCTGCCACCGCGGCCGCTTCGTCGTCGCGCGACGGGTAGGTGGAGAGGTCGTCGACGCGGGCGCGGAGCACCTCGCGCAACCAGTCGGGGGTGGTGCCACGGACGTTCACCGCGAAGTCGAGCATGCCCGGCGCCACGTCTCGGTCGCCGTGGTGGGACAGCGGATCCACCGGTGTCGTGGCGCACGGGTGCCCGGGGCCGCCGATGCGCGTCACTCCGGGCGTCACGACCGACCAGCCTACGGGGACAATGGTTCGGTGCCCGCACCCGCCGACCCGGCCGCCCCGTCCACCACCGTGCTGTTCGACCTCGACGGCACGATCACCGACTCGTTCGACGGCATCGCCGCGAGCTTCCGCCACGCCTTGGCACAGATCGGTGCACCCGACCCCGATTCTGCGGTCGTCGAGGGCATCGCGGGGCCGCCGATGGTCGACACCTTCCGCACCCTCGGGCTCGACGACGACGCCGTCGACGCCGCGATGACGGCCTACCGCGAGCGCTACACCACCGTCGGGTGGCGGGAGAACGCCGTGTTCCCCGGCATGGGGACCCTCGTGCGGGACCTGCGCGCCTCGGGCCGGCGGATGGCGGTGTCGACGTCGAAGAACGAGACCACCGCGCGCCGCATCCTCGAGCACTTCGGCCTCGCCGACCACTTCGACGTCATCGCCGGTGCCAGCGACGACGGTTCCCGGCGCAGCAAGAGCGACGTCGTGGCCCACGCGTTGGCCGCGCTCGGCATCGACGCCGACGACCAGGTCGCCGACGTCGTGATCGTCGGTGATCGCTCGCACGACGTGCACGGGGCGGGCGAGTTCGGCATCCCGGCCGTGTTCGTCGAGTGGGGCTACTCGCTGCCCGGTGAGGTCGACGACGCGGCATGGTCGGTGCGCACCGTCGACGACCTCCGCGCGGTCCTGGGACTGCCCGTCGAGGAGGCGTCGGCATGAGCGATCCGGTGCACGTCACCTTCGTCTGCAGCGGCAACATCTGCCGCTCGCCCATGGCCGAGAGCATCGTCGCCGCGGCCGTCGAGCGCGCCGGTCTCGCCGACGCGGTGCGCATCGACAGCGCGGGCACGGGCGCTTGGCACGTCGGCGAGCCCGCCGACGACCGCGCCCGTGCAGAACTGCGACGCGCCGGCTACGACGACACCCACACCGCCGCGGTGCTCGGCCCGGAACACGACGACGCCGACCTGTTCGTCGCACTCGACTCCGGCCACCGTCGGGCGCTGGCACGCCGCGGCGACGGTGACCGGACCCGGCTGCTGCGCGAGTTCGATCCCGACGCCGACGGCGACCTCGAGGTCGCCGATCCCTACTACGGCGACGCCGACGACTTCGTCACCGTGCGGGAGCAGGTCGAGGCCGCGACGCCCGGGATCGTCGAGTGGATCCGCGACGAGGTCAGACGCCGTCGAAACCCGGCGCGATGAGCTGGTGCAGGAACGACATCTTCTCGAGCACCGTGGGCGGGAGGACGAACGGGTAGAGGTCCTGGTGGCCCATCGAGCGGTTGATCTGGTTCAGCGACCACGACAGCGGCAGCCACAGCTCGATGATGCGCTCGAAGCCGACCTCGCCGGGGAGATCCGACTCGAGGGTCGCGCCGGACGGTGCCATCGCGAACGCGGCCGCGGTGTCGAGGGTGTCGCGGATGTGCAGGTAGTGGGCGAACGTCTCGGCCCAGTCCTCGGCGGGGTGCATCGTGGCGTAGGACGAGACGTAGTCGTCCTTCCAGTCCTCCGGCGGGCCCTGGTTGTAGTGACGGTCGAGGGCGGCCTGATAGTCGTCGTCCGGGTTGCCGAACAGCTCCTCGAAGCGCGGCCGGTGCTCGCCGTCGCCCACCAGCACCATCTGGTAGTAGTGGCCGATCTCGTGGCGGAAGTGGCCGATGAGGGTGCGGTACGGCTCGTCCATCGACACGCGCAGCTGCTCGCGGTGGACGTCGTCGCCCTCGGCGAGGTCGAGGGTGATCACGCCGTCGGCGTGGCCGGTGATGACGTTCTGCGCCTCGCTCGACAGGAGATCGAAGGCGAGTCCCGTCTGCGGGTCCTGATCGCGACCCTGGATGGTCAGCCCGAGTTCGTCGAGTTCCAGGATCACGCGTCGCTTGGCCGCCTCGGCGTCGGCGAACTCGGCCAGCGCGGTGGTGTCGTCGTCGGCGGGGCGGGTGCGGGTCAGGCGGCAGGACTCACAGAGTCCGTTGGGGGCGGTCTCGTCGACGACCCAGTTGCACTTCGCCACGACGTTGTTGGCGCAGCGCTGGACAGCTGTGCCGTCGACCTCACCGGTGCCGTCGTCGGCGAGCACGTGGATGATGCGGGTCGGCAGGTGGAAGCCGAGCGCGTGCTCGCACTTCAGACAGAGGGTGTTCTCGAAGGACAACTGCTGACCGCAGTTGCGGCAGGCGAAATCGCGCACGATGGCTCCGTTCGTCGGAGACGGGCTCCGGTGGGGCGGCAGGTGACGCGAACCGTCCCGTCGACGGGAGGGTGCACGGACCGGGTGGGCGACGGCCGCCGATCGTCTTCAGCGGTCGCCCGCCGCCTCGCGACGGGCCGTCGTCGGTGAGCCTAGCCGACCCATGCGTCCGTCCTGATGTGTCGATGCTCGCAGGGCGGGGCTCCGTCGCCGGGCCCCCTAGTACCGTTGTGACATGCGGATCCTGCGCACCTTCGCTCGCCCCGGGTGGGTGGCGCTCGCCGTCGTGGTGGTGGCGTTCGCGGCGGCGTGCTTCTATGTGCTGGCCCCCTGGCAGCTGGGCAAGAACTCCCGCACCGAGCACCAGAACTCGCTCATCAAGAGCGCGGTGTCGAAGAGCTCCGTCCCGATCGACTCCGTGTGGCCCGGACGTGGTCCGCTCCCGAGGGACTCCGAGTGGCGTGAGGTGACCGTCACCGGCCGGTACCTGCCCGCCGACCAGGCCGTCGTCCGGTTGCGGTCGGTCTCGGATGCTCCGGCCTATGAGGTGCTCACCCCGTTCCGTCTCGACGACGGGCGGGTGTTCGTCGTCAACCGCGGCTATGTCCGCCCGGTCGACGGCACGGCGTTGCCGTCGGTGTCCCCCGCCCCGGACTCCCCGACGACGGTCTCGGCACGACTGCGGGTCGGCGAGGGAACGTCTCCGGGCCGCGGGCCGCGCGTCGAGGACGGCGCGCTGCAGGTCTACACCATCGACCCCGCGGTGCTCGGCCGGACCGTCGGCCTCGACACCATGCCCGCCTACCTGCAGCTCTCTCCCGATCAACCGGGCAGCCTGGGTGAGCTGCCGATCCCCCAGCTCGACTCGGGCCCCTACCTGTCCTATGGACTGCAGTGGATCGCGTTCGGCGTGATGGCGCCCCTGGGACTGGGGTACTTCGTCGTCGCCGAGGTCCGACACCGCCGTGCCGCGGCCGCCGCGGCGAAGGAGGGCGGCGCCGAGGCCGGGGCCGCCCCGCCGCCGCGCACCGACGGGGTCGCCGCCCGCGCCCGCCGTCGTCGCGAGGAGCTGGTGTCGGCCTCGTCGTCGGGGTTGGGCAGTACCCGTGTCCGCACCGGCATCGGCTTCGGGCCGCGCCGGGAGGAGACGTCCGCGTCGGCGCGGGACAAGCTCACCGACCGCTACGGCGACTGACGAGCAGCGGCACCGCGCACGCCACGACGGCGACCACGGTCTGCACCCGACGCGACAGCTCGACCGCGCGATGCAGGTCGTCGACCGTGGGTGGTGGCCCGTCCCCGAGGCGCGGCCTGTCCTCGATCCCGTGGGGGTAGACGGTCAGTCCCCCCAGTCCGACGTCCAGGGCACCGGCGAACGACGCCTCGACGACGCCCGCGTTCGGACTGGGGTGTCGGCCGGCGTCGCGCCGCCACGCGGCGATCGCCCCCCGCCGGTCCGGGGCGAGTGCGACCACGACCAGACCGGAGACCCGCGCCGGCACGAGGTTGACGAGATCGTCGAGACGGGCCGACGCCCAGCCGAAGCGCCCGTGCCGTTCGGAGCGGTAACCGACCATCGAGTCGAGGGTGTTCGCCATCCGGTAACCCAGCACACCGGGCGCCCCCGCGACTGCCGCCCACACCAACGGACCGACCGTCGCGTCGGAGGTGTTCTCCGCCAGGGATTCCACCGCGGCCCGGACCATCCCGTCGGCGTCGAGGGATCGGGGGTCGCGCCCGCACAGGCTCGGGACGAGGTCGCGGGCCGCGTCGAGTTCGTCGGCGTCGACGAGCGCGCCGAGGTCCGCGACCACCCGGGTGAGCGTGGTCCCGCCCAGCGACGCCCAGGTGGCCGCCGCGGTGGTCAGGACCGTCGTCCGAGAGCCACCGCGCTCCGCGACCGCGGCGGCCGCGACGACCCCGCCCACGAGGACACCGGTGTACAGGACGCCGACGGTCCGGCTGTCGGACCAGATGCGCCGCTCGAGCGCGGCAGCGGTGGTCCCCATGCCGGCGACCGGGTGCAGCCGTCGCGGGTCCCCGAGGACGCGGTCGGCGACGACACCCAGAGCGATGCCGACGGCGCGAGCGGTGTGTCGTCGGGTCACGGGAGACCAGCCTGCCAGGACCGGCGCCGCCCCACGTCACCGCGCACACCGTGACAGGGTCGTCGGGTGGCCCGACAGCGATCAGGGCGTCGCCCCGTCGCGGGTGCCGCTGCCCCCGACGACATCGCGGGCACCGTCGCGATCGACTCCGGGACCGCCGTCATCACGACCGACCCCGACGGACAGGGTTGGTTGCTCGAGGTGAACGGCGTGCAGAGTTCGCACCTCGCCGCCGACCCGACGCGCCTCGACTTCGAGTACATGCGGTGGATCGCGGCGGTCGTCGCCGACCGGTTCGACCTCGGCGGTCCGTTGCGAGCGCTGCACCTCGGCGCGGCCGGGTGCGCCCTCCCCCGCCACCTCGCGGCGGTGGCGCCGGCGTCCCGACACGTGGCGGTCGAGATCGACGCCGCACTCGCCGACCTGGTGCGGGCACGCTTCGACATCCCCCGTGCACCGATCGTGCGCCTGCGCGTCGGGGACGCCCGCGACGTCACCGAGGGACTGACCCCGGGCAGCCGAGACCTGGTGGTGGTCGACGTCTTCGCGGGCGCCCGCACCCCGGCGCACCTGACGACGGTCGAGTTCTTCGACGCGATCCACCGGGTGCTGCGGCCCGGCGGCGTCGTGGTGATGAACGTCGCCGACACCCGCGATCTCGCCTACGCGCGACGCCAGATCGCGACCGTCGCAGACGGTTTCACCCATCTCATGCTGGTCGCCGACCCGGCGATGCTCAAGGGTCGCCGCTACGGCAACATCGTGGTCGCCGCGTCCGACGACCCGCTGCCCGCCTCACCGGCACTGGTGCGTGGACTGCTCGTCGACGCGGTCCCCGCGTCCGTCCGCGACGGCGCCGCCGCCCACGCGTTCACCGCGGGCGCGCGGCCGTACACCGACGCCGACCCGCCCACGGATCGCGGGACACCGCTGATCCCCGTCTGATCGGATGCGCCGTCACGGGGTGTGCAGCAGCGCCTTCTTCTGCACCTTGCCCATGGCGTTACGGGGGAGGTGCTCGACGAACCGGACCTCCCGCGGTCGCTTGTGCGCCGAGAGTCGTTCGGCGACATGTGCGATCAGCGTCTGGGCGAGGTCGTCCCCGGCACGGTGTCCGGGCGCGGTGACGACGACCGCGACGATCCGCTGACCCAGATCGTCGTCGGCCACACCGACCACGGCGACCTCGGCGACGGCGTCGTGGTCGAGCAGACAGCTCTCGATCTCGCCGGCGCCGACCCGGAACCCGCCCGACTTGATGAGGTCAGTCGACAGACGTCCGACGATCCGGTGCATTCCGTCGGCGTCGACGACGGCGGCGTCACCGGTCGCGAACCACCCACCGGGACGCCACGATTCGGCGGTCGCCTCGGGGCGGCCGTGGTAGCCGGTTCCGAGCATGGGACCACGCACGTGGAGTTCACCGATCGACGCCCCGTCGTGCGGGAGGTCGTCGGCGTCCGGGCCCGCGGACTCGGCGTCGGGACGAAGCCTCGTCTCGACCCCGTCGAGGGGCCGGCCCACCCAGCCGGCGCGGCGTTCACCGTCGACTCGGGCGCTGAGGGTGATGAGGGTCTCGGTGCTGCCGTACCGTTCGACGATCTCGTGGCCCGTGAGATCGGCGATCCGCCGGAACACCGACTCCGGCAGGGGTGCGCTGCCCGAGACCAGCAGTCGGGCACCGGACAACGCCCTGGCGCTGTCCTCGTCGGCGGCGATGCGCGACCACACCGTGGGGACCCCGAAATACATCGTCCCGGCGGCCTGTGCGTACGCATCGGGCGTGGGCCGGCCGGTGTGGACCAGCCGGCCACCGATCCGCAGCGGCCCGAACACACCGAGGACGAGCCCGTGGACGTGGAACAGCGGCAGGCCGTGCACGAGGACGTCGTCGGCCGTCCACCGCCAGGCCGCGGCGAGCGCGTCGAGCCCCGCCGCGATCGCCCCGTGCGTGCTGACAACACCTTTCGGCGCACCGGTGGTGCCCGAGGTGTACAGGATCATCGCTGGGTGGTGCGCCGGCGGCTGCGGGTGGGAGTGCCAGGACCGCGCATAGAGGCGGACCGGCAGGTGCGGCAGACCTCCGGCGTCCGCCGGTTCGGGTCCGAGCCAGCCCTGGGCGCCGGAGTCGTCGAGGATGTGCCGGCGCTCTGCGCGTCCGGAATCCGGCGAGACCGGCACCACGACCACCCCGGCCAGCAGCGCTCCCACCACCGCGATCACAGTGGCCATGGACGGCGTCGCCTCGACCGCCACGACACGGACCCCGCCGAGGCGTTCGGCGGTCGCGGTGGCCGCCCCCGCCACGTCGGCGCGAGAGAACGCGAGCCCGTCGACGACGACCGTGTCGGGCACGTCGGTCGCCGCGGCGACCGCGGACGGTGTCAGCAGCGGGAACAGCACCCGCCCACTGTCGCACAGCGGCCACGCCGGACCCGGGGCGCTACCGTCGTGCACGTGCGCACCCTGGGAGTGGACCTCGCGGCCGAGCCGACCAAGTCCGCTCTCGCCGTCCTGCGGTGGCGGTCGGGGACCGCCGAGGTGGAGCGGATCACCCTCGGCGCCACCGACTCCGACATCGTGGCGGCTGCGGCGGGCTGCGACCGGGTGGGCATCGATGCGCCGTTCGGATGGCCCGACCAGTTCGTCCGTTTCGTCGTCGCCCACCACGCGCTCGGCGACCCCGACACCGGCGGGGGTGAGCTGCCCGCCGCATCGGACACGCGTGACGCCCGGGCCGGTCTCGTCCGTCGCGTGACCGACGACGAGGTCCGTGACAGAACGCGTCTCATCCCACTGAGCGTCTCGGCGGACCTCATCGCGCACGTGGCGATGCGCTGCGTCGGACTGCTCCGCGCCCTGGGGGTCACCGATCGCGTGAACGGGCCGGTCGTCGAGGCCTATCCCGCGGCCGCACTGCGCGTCTGGGGACTCGACCACCGCGGGTACAAGGGTCCGGCCAAGGCCGCGATCCTCGACGACCTCGTCGACGAGCTGCAGTCGCGGGCGCCGTGGCTGCGCCTCGGGGTGTCGGAGGCGGCGGTGCGTGGCAGCGACGACCTGTTCGACGCGGTGATCGCGGCGTGCATCGCCCGCGCCGCCGCGCTCGGACGCACCCACCTGCCCGATGACGACACCGCGGCCCTCGTCCGCCGGGAGGGCTGGATCCACCTGCCGTCCGGCGATCTCGAGGGACTCGCCGTCGGGTGATCGTGTCGGCTCAGCGGCGTGTCGGGATCCCCGCGGTCCGGGTGACGTCGAGGTAGATGCCGCGTTGCGACGGGCGCAGCGGCGGGATGAGCTGCGGCAACCACCCGTCGAGCTGTGTCGTGGCCCCCACGACGGGGAGGCCGGCCATGGTGAAGTCGGCGGCGGCCCGGCGCACGTGGTCGGCGCTGGACACCAGGACCGCGTTGCCCAGCCCGCGGGACCGGGCGATCGCCGCGGAGTTGAGTGCGTTCTGCACGGTCGACCCGGATCGGTCCTCGAGCACGATCCGCGAGGCCGGGATCCCGCGTCCCACCAACCAGTTCCGCATCGCGGCGGCCTCGGTGGTGCCTGCGTGTGGGGCGCCCCCGCTGACGATGATCGTCGACCACGGGGCGGCGACGGCCTGCAACCACGCCGCCCCCAACCGCGAGACCAGTTCGTCCCGCATCGACCCGTCGGGCATCAGTCCGTAACCCAGCACGACGATGGCCGTCTGCGGTCCGATGATGCCCGGCAGCGGGTTCGGGATCGTCCCGATGCCGGCGCCGATCGCACCGAACATCCGCCCGACGGTCCCGGCCATGGCCGGGGACACCGCACCCAGACGGTTCAGCGCGTTCTGGCGGGTGACGAGGTCGAGGGTGAAGTCCGACCACACCGCCTGCAGCGCAAGTGCTTGCGCGTCGTTCGGCGCCACACGCAGGAGGGCGGCGAGATCACCGAGCCCGCCCGGGACGTCGCCCGCCGTGAACTTGTCCTGCGCCGAGGTGAAGAGGGCGGTGGTCGGCGACGCGGCGGCGGCCGGTGCCGCGACCGTCGCCTCGAGAGCACCCGCGCCGGCACCCAGGGCGACGACAGCGGTCACCGCCGCGATGGCCCGTCGTGATCGCAGAAACGCCATGCTGCCGGTCCTTCGTGAGACTCATGAGACACAGCGAGACTAACGAGACGCATGCGGCCGATGAGCACGGATGAGACACGAGATTGTCTCAGGACGGTCACCCGACGGCGTGTCGCATGGGCGGCGCTCTCGAGTGTCCGCCGGTCGGCCCCCGAGGATTGCGGACCGGAACTGACCGCGATGGGTGTCAGGATGGCCCCATGCCGATCGAATCGTCCGCGCGACTGCTCTCCCTGCTGTCGCTGCTGCAGATGCGCCAGGAGTGGTCCGGCGCCGACCTCGCCAGCCGGCTGGAGGTCACGCCGCGTACGGTCCGCCGCGACGTGGACCGCCTGCGGACGCTCGGCTACCCCGTCGACGCGACGGTCGGTGTGGGGGGTGGGTACCGGCTCGGCGCCGGGGCGGAGATGCCTCCGCTGCTGCTCGACGACGCCGAGGTGCTCGCCGTCGCGGTCGCGCTGCAGTCGGGTGCGACACGATCGGTCACCGGACTCGACGACGCCGCTGTGGGCGCCCTGTCGAAACTGCGTCAGGTGATGCCGTCGCGGCTGCGACATCGGCTCGACGCGTTGACCGTCGAGACGGTGCAGGGACCCGCGCCGCGCTCGTCGGTGGACGCGGCGACCCTGTCCGACATCGCCCTGGCCTGCCACCGTCGCGAGCGCCTCCGCTTCGACTACAGCAGCCGGGCGGGCGAGGAGTCCCGTCGGGAGTGCGAGCCGTATCGGCTCGTCCGCAACGGCGCGCGCTGGTACCTGCTCGCCTGGGACATCGGGCGCGACGACTGGCGCACCTTCCGCGTCGACCGCATGACCCCCAAGACCCCGACCGGACCACGATTCGCCGCGCGGGATCTGCCCGAGGGCGGCGCCGCGGCGTTCGTGGCCGCGAGCATCGGTACCGCGATGCGCGCCGCCGACGCCCGGGTGCGCATCCACGCCCCCGTGCAGGACGTGGAGTCGATGGTCTCCCCCGAGTGGGGTGTCATCGAGGCCGGCGACGAGACGAGTTGCGAGATCGCGCTGTTCGGGTCGTCGCTGGAGTCGATCGCCTGGTGGCTGCACAGGTTCGACGCCGACTTCACCGTGCTGGGACCCGAGCCGCTGCGTCGGCTCTGCCTCGCCCAGGCCGCCGCGCACGACCACATCGCGGATCGCTACCGCGCCGCGAGCGCACCGCGCGACGCCTGAGGCGCTCCGACGTTTCACCCACCCGGGACCGTGGCACCCGCCGGAGGACACCACGACGTCCCACCGGGAGGAGTCCATCCGTGCGCGCATCCGACCTGCGGCCGCTGACCGAGCAGGAACCACCCTTCGTGTCGGTGCACATCGACGACTCGCACGACACCGAGAACGCCGACCGCGAGTTGTCGCTGCGGTGGCGCGCGGTGCGCGAGGACCTCATCGACGCCGGCGCGGAGCAGCGGGTCGTCGATCTGGTCGAGGACGCTCTGCTCCACAGCGCTCCCCCGGTCGGCGCCTCGGGTCGGTCCCTCGTCGCCACGGCGTCCGGGGTGCACCTCGATCGGCGCCTCATCCGGCCGCCCGTACGGACCGTGGCGCGACACTCGTCGCTGCCCTACCTCGTCCCGCTCGTCGAGCACGGCGTCTCCTCGACGACGCAGGTGGTCGCGGTCGTCGACCACACGGGCGCCGACGTCCTCGAGCTGACCGGGACGTCCGTGGGCCGTCGCGAGACCGTCGACGCGGCCGGGCGACCGGTGCACCACGCCGCCGGTGCCGAGACCGCCGGGCCGGGCGATCCGCAACGCCGCACCGACGAGCAGTCGCGCAAGAACATCGCGACGGTCGTCGAGCACCTCTGCGCGATCGTCGACCGCCGCCACCCCGAGAACGTCTACGTCGTCGGCGAGACGACATCGCTCGCCGATCTGCACGCCGCGGCCCCGACGCGTCTCGCCGACGTGCTCCATGACCTGCCGATCGGCGCCCGTGGCAGCGGGATGTCGGAGTCGGACGTGCTGGCCGCGGTCGCGCAGGCGCAGGAACGTCGACGCAACGAGGTCCTCGACGCGACGGCGAAGCGCTTCGACGCCGAGATCCATCGCGACGAGGGGCTCGCCGTCGAGGGGTTGACCGCGGTCTGTGGTGCGTTGCGCAACGGTGAGGTCGACACCCTGGTCATCGGGGACATCGGCGACGTGACGGTCGTCGACGGCGGGTCGTTGGCGACGATCGCACCGACCGCCGACAACCTGTCCGAACTCGGCGTCGGACCCGAGCGGGTGCTGCGCGCCGACGAGGCGCTGCCGATGCTCGCGATCGCCACCGACGCCGATCTCGTCCGCGTGGACGAGCGGGTGTCGCCGACCGACGGCGTGGGTGCGCTCCTGCGCTATCTGCCGCGGACGTCGGCCGGCGACCGCTGAGCGGTCGTCACCGGTCGTCGTCCGACGGGTCCTCGTCGCTCCCCTGCTTCCGGTCCTGGATCTGCTCCATGCGTTCCTGCTGTCGGACGCCGTAGGCGGCGGAGCGGACCGCGTCGTCGTCCTCGAGTCCCGAACCCATGGCTCCGCCGATGGTCGCGATGGATGCGAGGAGCCACGCCAGCAGCAGGTAGTCGGACACTCCCACAGGGTGTTTGAGCGTCTGTGAGAACAAGCTGGGCGGGAGCGCGACACCGGCGGTGAACAGCAGGAGGCCGAACAGCGCGACGTGGAACACGAGCACCCCGATCAGGAGGGTCACCACGGTCGCCGCGTTGTAGAGCATCGACCGAGCGCGCTCGCGGGGTCCGGCCGGGCGCTCCCACAGCTCGTGGTCGACGATCAACCACACGACCATCGCCGCGATGGACAGAACGGTCGCGGCGCTCATCCGCCACGGGCCCATGAGGTCGGCGAAGAGCCAGATCGTGCTGGTGGCCAGCGCGATCGCCCCGGTCGCGAACGCGCCCGCCATCGCCTTGGACAGGCCACTCACCAGTCGCCACGGCCGGTTGGCCCGGACCATCCCCGCCAGCAGGCGCGCGCGGCGCAGGCCCGGTGGCGAGAAGATGCGCAGCCCCGTGGACCCGACAGGCTCGGACGGGAACCGCCGCCGCGCGGTCGGCGACGACAGATGCGGTTCGTCCAGCAGGTGCGCGACGGCGAGATCGACGATGCTGTCGACACGTCGCCCCACTGCCATACCTCCGACGCCGACGACCGAGATCATCGCGAAGTCGTGGTCCGGATGGAGCTCGGCGACGACGGGCCGCGTCCCGTCGCGCCGCGGCATGTCCGTCAGGTAGAGCACGAGTTCCTCGCCCCGGGAGCGCGGGTCGACGCTCTCGACGATCTCGGTGAACTCGGTGTCCTCCTGTGGCACATGCGATTCCGACCGGGACGTCGCCGTCCACGACCGGGCGCGTTCGACGTGCCGGTCCACCCTCGACGGCAGCTGCTCGACGACACGCCGGGCGAGGTCTGTCGGCTCCCCGGGATCGGCGACGACGAGGATCGTCGCGCCGCCGTCGGTCGGCGCCTGGTCACGAGTCGGGTGCTCCTGCGTCATCGCGGTCGGGTGCCCGCGCAGTTCACCGGCGAAACGGGCGCGGGACACATGGCGCAGCGCAGCGGGGCGCCCGACCACCGTCGTGTCCGGCGCTCCTGCACCTCGGCCCACCGCGCGGACGTACGCTCACGCCATGAGCGTCGCGAGAGGTGCGACACGGCTGCCGGGCCGCCGGTTGTCCTACGTGGGTTTCGCTGTCGTCGTCGTCCTCTACCTAGCGATCATCAAGGTCTCCGGGATCGTGGTGGAGGCCCTCACGGACGACGACGCGATCGTGACGACACGCGGGGTCCTCGTCGGCATGGTCATCCCCCTGGGGCTGGCCGCGGTGTTCGTCTACGGGGCGATCGCCGTATTGGGGTGGTGGCGGCCGGTGATGCGCGACGACCGGCCGGTGCGGCGGTGGGTCTGGGTCGTACCCGTCGCGCTCCTCGGTGCGATCCTGGCCGGGATCGACTACAGCGCCCTGTCCGACAAGGGGTTGCCGTTCATCGTCTGTCTCCTCGTGGCCACACAACTCGTGGGGTGGGGTGAGGAGGGCATGTTCCGCGGGATCGGTGTGACCGTCCTCCGACAGCACGGGCTCCGCGAAGGGCGGGTCGCCTTGTGGTCGAGCGTCGTGTTCGGTGTGGTGCACCTGTCGAACGCGTTCACCGGGGCCGGTTCCGACGCGATCGCGCAGGCGGCGATCGTCAGTGTCGCGGGGTACTTCTTCTACCTGACACGCCGGGTGTCCGGCAGCAACGCGGTGAATGCGACGCTGCACGGCCTGTTCGACTTCGCGCTGCTGAGTGGCTCCGCGATACTCCCGGGCCAGCATGCCTACATCGGCACCGTGGCCCCGGTCGCGGTCTACCCGGTCCTCGTCGTCATCCTGCTGGTGAGACGCTCGGCGATCGAACCCCGACCGAGCCGTCAGACGGTGCGCGCAGAGGGATTTGAACCCCCGACCGCTGGTGTGTAAGACCAGAGCTCTGACCGCTGAGCTATACGCGCCGACGGCGTGGGTCGCGACCCGACGCCGAGGAACGAATGTAGTGCCGGAGGCGTCTCGGCGGGAAATCCTCGCGAGGAGGGCTCAGTCGGTCAGCTCCTCCAGCACGCGGGTCCAGATGGTGTCGTCACGCATCTCGCCGGGGCCGACCATCTGTGACCACGTGATGACGCCCTCGCGGTCGACGACGAAGGTGCCGCGATTGGCGTAGCCGCTGCGCGGGTTGAACACCCCGTACTCACGGGCCGTGGCGCCGTGCGGCCAGAAGTCGGACAGGATCGGGAACAGGAACCCCTGCAGCGACGACCACACCTTGTGGGTGGGCGGCGGCCCGACAGACACCGCGAGCAGGACGGAGTCGTCGTTCTCGAACTCGGGCAGGTGGTCGCGGAGATAGCCGAGCTCGCCCTCACAGGTGCCGGTGAAGGCGAGAGGGAAGAACACGATGACGACGCGCTTGCGCCCGCGGAACGAACTGAGCGCGACGCGCTGGTTGTTCTGGTCGCGCAGCTCGAAGTCCGGCGCGGGGGTACCCGGTTCGAGAGGTCCGGACGGGGAGGGATTGGTCTGTTCGGTCGACACCGGTGACGGGGAGTCCACCGTCATTTGCGCGGCGCGCGAGCCTTGGGCTGCACGAGCCGCGAACCCGACCAGTCGCCGAGGTTCATCGCGGACGTCTGCGTGAGGCCGGCCGTCGGCGCTGCCTCCGCGATCTCCGCGGGGTCGACGTAACCGTCGGTGCCCGTCTTCGGCGAGAACACCCAGACGTATCCGTCGTCGGCGAGCGGTCCGATCGCGTCCATGAGGGCGTCGACGAGGTCTCCGTCGGACTCGCGCCACCAGAGGATGACCACGTCCATGACCTCGTCGGAGTCCTCGTCGAGCAGATCGCCGCCGATGATCTCCTCGATGTCCGCGCGCAGGTCGTCGTCGGTGTCCTCGTCCCACCCGAGTTCCTGAACCACCATGCCCGAGCTGAACCCGAGCGCCTCGGCCCGATTGTCGTGCGCGGCAACCACCGCGGGAGACCTCCTCTGTCGGCACCAGACGTGCGACCGCCGGACGGGTCCGGCGGCTGTGACCAGACAACAGTGTGTCCGGCCAACATGCAAGCCGGGGCACGGTCCGGATGCGCCGTGCGCTGGGGCGTTGACGCAGACCGTGGGCTCAGCGCGGGGCGGTGCCGGTCGTCGAGGGCACCGGCGAGCCCGACGGGGCGGCGCCCGCGCCCACCGAGAACGGACGGCATGTCCCGAGCAGGCCGTCGCGGGCCCGGAGGAACCCGCTCGACGCGGCGTTCAGCTCGCCGCGGCCTTTCGCACGGACCACACCGGACAGGGCGCCGGACCGGTCGGCGAGCGTCGTCGCGGCCGCACGGACCGCGTCGCTGGTGGCCGACCCGAGTGCGCCGCGGATCTGCCCGACGCCGCGGTCGAGAGCGTTGACCGCCGCGACGTCCTTGCCCCGCAGTGCGCCGTAGTCCTGGGTCTGATTCAGCGCCGTCACGAACGCGTTGTAGGCGGACAGCATCTGACCGGCCGCGGTCGTGGCGGTCGAACACACCGCGTAGTCGGCGTCAGTGCGTTCCTGCTCCGCCGACGCCGCGGCCGAGGACGACAGATCCGCGCGATAGGCACCGACGTCGGATGCGTCCACGCGCGCCGTCCCGGTCACCGCGTCGGCGCACCCGGCGACGACCACGCATGCCGCGGCCGCGAGCAGCGCCGCGGTGAGGCGTGCGCCGACACGGGGGCGGACGGCTGTCGACACGGTGCGCATCCTGCCCCAGCCCGTCATGCGTCGACAACATGGCGGACGCCACCCCGGCGGAGCCGGGGGAACGTGTGCCGGGCCGCGTCACATACGGCACGATTGGTGATGTACCTCGCTCGGACACACCCGTCGCGCGGGGTCGAGGAGGTCGGCGCACCCTGCCGACCACACGCAGCACCACGACCGGCACACCACCGCCGTGAGGACACGAGGAGCCCACCACCAGTGACACAGCAGATCAGCCCGGCATCGTCGACCTCCGGCAGCGACCGGGTCCGGGTCATCCGGGAGGGGGTCGCGTCCTATCTCCCGGACATCGACCCACAGGAGACCGACGAGTGGCTCGCGTCCTTCGACGGGCTGCTCGAGAACGCCGGCCCGGGTCGCGCGCGCTACCTGCTGCTGCGGATGCTCGAGCGTGCCAGCGAGCGCCGGGTCTCGATCCCGGCGCTGACCTCCACCGACTACGTCAACACCATCCCGACCGAGAGCGAGCCCTGGTTCCCCGGTGACGAGGAGGTCGAGCGCCGTTTCCGCGCCTTCATCCGGTGGAACGCGGCGATCATGGTCCACCGCGCGCAGCGGCCCGGGGTCGGCGTCGGCGGGCACATCTCCACCTACGCGTCGTCGGCCGCGCTCTACGAGGTCGGCTTCAACCACTTCTTCCGCGGGCAGGACCATTCCGGCGGCGGCGACCAGATCTTCATCCAGGGCCACGCCTCCCCCGGCATCTACGCCCGCGCGTTCCTCGAGGGCCGCATCGACGAGGCCCGCATGGACGGGTTCCGGCAGGAGCACAGCCACGCGGGCGAGGGCGGCGGCCTGCCGTCGTACCCGCACCCCCGCCTCATGCCCGACTTCTGGCAGTTCCCCACCGTCTCCATGGGCATCGGGCCGATGAACGCGATCTACCAGGCGCGCTTCAACCATTACCTGCACGATCGCGGCATCAAGGACACCTCCGAGCAGCACGTGTGGGCGTTCCTCGGCGACGGCGAGATGGACGAGCCCGAGTCGCGGGGTCTCGCGCACGTCGCCGCGACCGAGGGCCTCGACAACCTCACCTTCGTCGTCAACTGCAACCTGCAGCGTCTCGACGGGCCGGTGCGCGGCAACGGCAAGATCATCCAGGAGCTCGAGTCGTTCTTCCGCGGCGCGGGGTGGAACGTCATCAAGGTCGTCTGGGGCCGCGAGTGGGATGCGCTGCTGCACGCCGACCGCGACGGCGCGCTCGTGAACCTGATGAACACCACGCCCGACGGCGACTTCCAGACCTACAAGGCCAACGACGGCGCGTTCGTCCGCGAGCACTTCTTCGGTCGCGACCCGCGGACCAAGGAACTCGTCAAGAACCTCGACGACGCCCAGATCTGGAACCTCAAGCGCGGAGGGCACGACTACCGCAAGGTGCACGCCGCCTACGCGTCGGCGATGTCGCACAAGGGTCAGCCGACGGTGATTCTGGCCCACACCATCAAGGGCTACACGTTGGGCAAGCACTTCGAGGGCCGCAACGCGACGCACCAGATGAAGAAGCTGACCCTCGAGGACCTCAAGGACTTCCGCGACTCGACCCGGATCCCCATCTCGGACAAAGAACTCGAGAAGGACCCGTACCTGCCGCCGTACTACCACCCCGGGATGGACGCCCCGGAGATCCAGTACATGCTCGACCGCCGCAAGACCCTCGGCGGTTTCCTGCCCCGTCGTCGCACCACGAGCAAGACGCTCACGGTGGACCCCGCGCCGATCGTGAAGACCGCGGCGAAGGGGTCGGGCAAGCAGGAGGTCGCCACGACGATGGCCCTGGTCCGCGTCTTCAAGGAACTGATGCGCGACAAGGAGGTCGGCAAGCGCGTCGTGCCGATCATCCCGGACGAGGCCCGCACCTTCGGCATGGACTCGTGGTTCCCGTCGCTGAAGATCTACAACCGCAACGGGCAGCTCTACACCTCCGTCGACGCCGACCTGATGCTCGCCTACAAGGAGAGCGAGGTCGGCCAGATCCTCCACGAGGGCATCAACGAGGCGGGTTCGACGGCCTCGTTCACCGCGGTGGGCACGTCGTACGCGACACACGACGAGCCCATGATCCCGCTGTACATCTTCTACTCGATGTTCGGTTTCCAGCGGACCGGCGACGGGCTGTGGGCGGCGGCGGACCAGATGGCGCGGGGCTTCGTCCTCGGCGCCACCGCGGGCCGCACCACACTGGTCGGCGAGGGTCTCCAGCACGCCGACGGGCACTCGCTGCTTCTCGCCGCGTCCAACCCGGCCGTGGTCGCCTACGACCCGGCGTACGCCTACGAGATCGCGCACATCGTGGTCGACGGGATCCGGCGGATGTACGGCGAGGACGCCGAGAACGTGTACTTCTACATCACCGTCTACAACGAGCCGTTCGTGCAACCGCCCCAGCCCGAGGACCTCGACGTCACCGGTGTGCTCAAGGGCATCTACCGGTGCCACCCGGCCGCGGAGGACAAGCAGTACCCCGCGAACATCCTGGTGTCCGGGGTGACGATGCCCGACGCGGTGCGGGCCCAGGAGATGCTCGCCGAGGACTGGGACGTCGCGGCCGACGTGTGGTCGGTGACGTCGTGGAACGAGCTCGCCCGCGACGGCGTCGACCATGAGCGTGCGGCGCTGCGCGATCCCGACGGCGAGCACGACGACCCGTACGTCACGCAGGCGCTCGCACAGTCGCAGGGGCCGTTCGTGGCCGTCAGCGACTTCATGCGCGCGGTCCCCGAGCAGATCCGCGCGTGGGTGCCGGGCACGTACCTGACCCTGGGCACCGACGGTTTCGGCTTCTCCGACACCCGGCCCGCGGCCCGGCGGTTCTTCAACGTCGACGGCGAGTCGATCGTCGTGGCCACGCTGCTCGCGCTGGCCCGCGAGGGACACATCGACCACTCGGTCGCGGCGAAGGCGGCCGAGAAGTACGCCATCACCGACGTTCTGGCGGCACCGGAGCAGACGAGCGACCCCGGGGTGGCGTGACGACCGTCGCGACCGGTGGCACGACGATGTCCGCGATCGCGGACATCGTCGTGTCCACCGTGAACGAGGTTCCGCGCCCGGGACCGGCATCTACTGTGTCCTGGTGAGCGAGACCTCGTCGACGTCGACCGATCACCCGCCGGGCGACCCGCTCAGCGCACAGGGCGCCCGCGTCCCCGCGCCGGCGGACGTCCATGCGGCGCTGCCGGACACGCTGCTGAAGCGGGTGAAGCAGTACAGCGGAAGGCTCGCCACCGAGGCCGTGCACTCGATGACCGACCAACTGCCCTACTTCCAGGACCTCGAGGCCCAGCAGCGCGCGTCGGTGCAACTGGTCGTGCAGACCGCCGTCGTCAACTTCGTGGAGTGGCTGCAGGACCCGGAGGGCAACCTCAAGTTCACCGTCCAGGCGTTCCAGGCGGTGCCGCAGGACCTCGCCCGGCGGATCACGCTGCTCCAGTCGGTCGAGATGGTCCGCGTCGCGATGGAGTTCTTCGAGAAGTGGCTGCCGCTGCTCGCCCGCAACGACGCGCAGCTGCGTGCGCTGACCGAGGCGGTACTGCGCTACGGGCGTGAGATCGGGTTCGCGGCCGCGGCGATCTACGCCTCGGCGGCGGAGTCGCGAGGCGCGTGGGACTCCCGGCTCGAGGCGCTGGTCGTGGACGCCGTGGTCCGCGGCGACACCGGACCCACGCTGCTCTCCCGAGCCGCCGCGCTGAACTGGGATGCCGACGCCACCGCGACCGTCGTCGTCGGGTACCCGCCGCCGGAGCAGAACGTCTCGGTCCCTCTCGCGATCCACACGACGGCCCGCAAACACGACCGCGCTGCACTCTCGGTCGTCCAGGGGACGCTGCTGGTCGCGATCCTCAGCGGAGACATGACGTCGGGTCAGGACTTCGTGCAGGAGTTGCTGACGCACTTCGCGGACGGTCCGGTGGTGATCGGCCACACCACGCCGAACCTGGGGGCCGCACACGGCTCCGCGGCGGAGGCGTTGGCCGGGATGGAGGCCGTCGCGGGCTGGCCCGGCGCACCGCGTCCGGTGCACAGCTGGGAGCTGCTCCCCGAGCGCGCGCTGCTGGGCGACGCGGCAGCCGTGCGGACGTTGAACGATTTCCTGGTAACGCCGCTGGGCAAGGGAGGCGACACACTCACCAGCACCCTGGATGCCTACCTCGACTCCGGGGGGTCCGTGGAGTCGTGCGCACGGGAATTGTTCGTCCACCCGAATACTGTCAGATATCGACTAAAACGCATCGCCGAGGTGACCGGCCGGGATCCGACCAACCCGCGCGACGCGTACGTCCTCCGAGTGGCCGCAACTGTCGGTCGGCTAGCACGAGACCGACACAGAACATTGACTTGAGCACCTCGAGTAACACCAGTCACAATTTGGTGGAGCTTTTCATACGCAGCCGTGATCAGCGCTGTTCTATATCACGAGTTGCAACTCGATGACGAACCGGGCACGCGCCGACTGTCCTTTGTCGGATCCCTACAAATAGCGCGACGAAGGTTCATCGGCTCCGACAGCCACATGACACAGGTTCAGGGTGTTCTGTAGTCACGTGCTCACGTTGCTCGCGCCCGGACAGGGCTCGCAGACGCCGGGGATGCTCGAGCCCTGGCTCGACCTCCCCGGCGCGGCCGATCAGGTCGCCACGTGGTCCAAGTCCACCGGACTCGACCTCGCCCGCCTCGGCACCACCGCGACCGCCGAGGAGATCACCGACACGGCGGTGACCCAGCCGCTCGTGGTCGTCTCCGCGCTCCTCGCGTACGACGAGCTGTCGAAGCGGTCCGAACTGCCGACCGACCTGGTCGTCGCCGGCCACTCCGTCGGTGAGCTGGCCGCCGCGGCCGTCGCCGGTGTCATCACGCGGGACGAGGCCGTCAGCCTGGCCGCGATCCGCGGGCGCGAGATGGCCAAGGCCTGCGCGCTCGAGCCGACCACCATGGCCGCCGTGCTCGGCGGCGACGAGGAGCAGGTGCTGGCCCGCCTCGCCGAGCTCGAGCTGGTGCCGGCCAACCGCAACGCCGTCGGCCAGATCGTCGCGGCCGGTCGCGTCGAGGCGATCGAGGCCCTGCTGGCCGACCCGCCGGAGAAGGCCCGGACCCGTAAACTGTCCGTGGCGGGGGCCTTCCACACGCACTTCATGGCGCCGGCGCAGGATGCCGTGGCCGCCGCCGCTGCGTCGATCACGCCGCAGGAGCCCACCGTCGTGCTCCTCTCCAACTACGACGGCCGACCGGTGTCGTCCGGCCGCGAGGCACTCGAGCGCATCGTCGCGCAGGTCACCAACCCGGTGCGCTGGGATCTCTGCTCGGCGACCATGCGCGAGACGGGTGCGTCCGCGCTCGTCGAGCTCCCGCCCGCGGGGACGTTGGTGGGCATCGCCAAGCGTGAGCTCAAGGGCGTCCCGACGCGGGCCTGCAAGAACCCCGACGACCTCGAGGGGATCACAGAACTTGGATAGAGGTCCCCGCACCTGCGGGGACACCCGGAAGGCGTGACACGCCAGTCCAAACGATGCACGGCATCGCTCCGGAAACCACAGCTCGAAGACGACGAACATGAAGGGAGCCACGCAGTGGCGACTCAGGAAGAACTCATCGCCGGTATCGCGGAGATCATCGAAGAGGTCACCGGCATTGAGCCCTCTGAGGTCACGATCGACAAGTCCTTCGTGGACGACCTCGACATCGACTCGCTGTCGATGGTCGAGATCGCGGTCCAGACCGAGGACAAGTACGGCGTGAAGATCCCCGACGAGGACCTGGCCGGACTCCGGACGGTCGGCGACGCGGTGGCCTACATCCAGAAGCTCGAGGCGGAGAACCCCGAGGCCGCTGCGGCCATCCAGGCCCAGGTGGACGCCGCCAAGAAGGCTGAGTGACCTAATTGACCTCCTCTCTTCGCGAGTACTCGACCGCGGCTGGGAACTTTCCCAACGTCGTGGTGACCTCCATGGTCGCCACGACGTCCGTCGGCGAGGATCTCGACTCGACCTGGAAGGGCCTGCTGGCCGGTGAGACCGGCATCAAGGCGCTGACCGACGAGTTCATCGCCGAGTACGACCTCCCGGTCCGTATCGGTGGCAAGTTGGTGAAGGATCCGACCGAAGAGGTGTCGCGCGTCGAGGCACGACGCATGAGCTACGTCGAGCGCATGGCGCACGTCATGAGCAAGCGACTCTGGGAGCAGGCCGGCGAGCCGGATGTCGACAAGGACCGCCTCGCGGTCGTTCTCGGCACCGGTCTCGGCGGCGGGGACGCACTCATCGCGGCACACGACGCGATGACGGGGACGAAGAACTACCGGAAGGTGTCGCCCCTGGCGGTGCCCATGACCATGCCGAACGGACCCGCCGCGGTCATCGGCCTGAACGTGGGTGCCCAGGCGGGCGTCATCACCCCGGTCTCCGCGTGCTCCTCGGGGTCGGAGGCCATCGCCCACGCGTGGCGGCACATCGTCCTCGGTGACGCGGACATGGTCGTCACCGGTGGTGTCGAGGGCTTCATCGACGCCGTGCCGATCGCCAGCTTCGCGATGATGCGGGCGATGAGCACGCGCAACGACGACCCGGGTGCCGCGTCCCGACCGTTCGACAAGGACAGGGACGGCTTCGTCTTCGGCGAGGCCGCCGCCCTGCTCGTCCTCGAGCGGGAGGACCACGCACGGGCCCGCGGCGCGCACATCCACGCGCGTCTGCTCGGCACCGGCATCACCTCCGACGGGTATCACCTGGTCGCGCCCCACCCCGAGGGGACGGGTGCGGCACGTGCGATGACCCGGGCCATGGAGACCGCAGGGATCTCCAAGTCCGACGTCACCCACGTCAACGCGCATGCGACGTCCACGTCCATCGGCGACACCGCCGAGGCGCTCGCGATCAACGCCGCCCTGGGCGACCACGTCTCGGTGTACGCACCGAAGTCGGCGCTCGGGCACTCGATCGGCGCCGTGGGTGCGTTGGAGTCGGTCCTGACCGTCAAGTCCGTCGAGGAGGGCGTCATCCCGCCCACGCTCAACCTCGACAACCAGGACCCGGAATGCGACGTCGACGTCGTCGCCGGTGAGCCGCGCTACGGGCACATCGAATACGCGCTCAACAACTCGTTCGGATTCGGTGGGCACAACGTCGCGCTCGCCTTCGGTCGGTACTGACCACGACCTGGGTGCGGGGGCGACTCCGCGGAGAACTGCTAGGAGACCTGATGACCACAATGGCACCGATCACCTCGACGGAGGAGACCGTGGACCCGCGGGACCCGATCCTCCGCCTGACCAACTTCTTCGACGAGGGCTCGATGTCGTTGCTGCACCCCCGCGACAAGTCGGGTGTGCAGGCGGCCGTCGGGCGGGTCAACGGCGTGCGCACCATCTCCTACTGCACCGACGGCACCGTCATGGGCGGCGCCATGGGTGTGGTCGGTTGTGCGCACATCGTCAACGCGATCGACACGGCCATCGCCGAGCAGGCACCGGTCGTCGGCATCTGGCACTCCGGCGGAGCGCGCCTCGCCGAGGGCGTGGAAGCACTCCACGCCGTCGGTCAGGTCTTCGAGGCGATGGTCCGCGCGTCGGGCTATGTGCCGCAGATCTCGGTGGTCGTCGGCTTCGCGGCCGGCGGCGCGGCCTACGGGCCGGCTCTCACCGACATCGTCATCATGGCGCCGGCCGGCCGCGTGTTCGTCACCGGCCCGGACGTCGTCAAGAGCGTCACCGGCGAGCAGATCGACATGGAGTCGCTGGGCGGCCCGCTGACGCACGGCAAGAAGTCGGGCGTCAGCCACATCACCGCCGACTCCGAGCCGGACGCCCTGTGGCGTGCCCGGCGTCTCGTCGCGACGTTCAGCCAGCAGGGTCACTTCAGCCGTCAGCGCGCCGAGGCCGGCGACACCGACCTCAAGGCCTTGCTGCCGGAGTCGAACCGTCGCGCCTACGACGTCCACCCCGTCGTCGACGCCCTCCTCGACCGCGAGACGGCGGCCGACGGCGAGACCGAGATCTCCTCGTTCGAGGAGATCCAGGCCAAGTGGGCGCCGAACATCGTCGTCGGATTCGGCCGCCTGTCGGGCCGCAGCGTCGGCGTGATCGCCAACAACCCGCTCCGCATGGGTGGGTGCCTCAACTCGGAGAGTGCCGAGAAGGCGTCGCGCTTCGTCCGTCTCTGCGACGCGTTCGGCATCCCGCTGATCGTCCTGACCGACGTCCCGGGGTACCTGCCCGGTGTCGGCCAGGAGTGGAGCGGCGTCGTCCGTCGCGGAGCGAAGCTCCTGCACGCGTTCGCCGAGTGCACCGTCCCGCGTGTCACCCTGGTGACCCGCAAGATCTACGGCGGCGCGTACATCGCCATGAACTCCCGTGCTCTCGGCGCGACCGCGGTGTTCGCGTGGCCCGGGTCGGAGGTCGCCGTGATGGGTGCCAAGGCAGCCGTCGGCATCCTGCACAAGAAGGCACTGGCCGCTGCGGCGGACGACGAGCGCGAGGCACTGCACGATCGTCTCGCCGTCGAGCACGAGGCCATCGCCGGCGGCGTGGGTCGTGCGCAGTCGATCGGCGTCGTCGACGAGATCATCGACCCGGCGAAGACCCGCAGCATCATCGCCGAGGCCCTGGCCTCGGCACCGGCACGGCGTGGACGGCACAAGAACATCCCGCTGTGACCGCCTGAACCCGTGAGAAGGGCCCCGGACCACTGGTCCGGGGCCCTTGTTCGTGGGGCAGGTGTTCGAGTGTCAGCCCACGCGCTGGTTCAACCACGTGACCTCGGCGCCGGCGCCGCCGAGGCGGTAGGGCTCGAGGGCCTCGTCCCAGGCGGTGCCCAGGACGGCGTCGAGACGACCGGCGAGTCCGATCGCGTCGGGCGCGGCGTCGATCATGGAGCGCAGCTGCATCTCCCCGACCATCACGTCGCCGTTGGCGCTCATGGAGCCACGCCAGAGGCCGAGACCGGGCACGTGGCAGTAGCGTTCGCCGTCCACTCCCTCGCTGGGGTTCTCGGTGATCTCGAAACGCAGCATGGGCCACTCCCGCAGCGCGGAGGCGAGACGGGCGGCGGTGCCCACCGGACCCGTCCAGTCGACGGTGGCGCGCTGAAGACCGCGCCCGGCCTCCTGGGCCGACCACTTGAGATTGGCCCGGGCGTCGAGGGTCGACGACAGAGCCCACTCGACATGCGGGCAGAGTGCGGTGGGTGACGAGTGGATGTACACAACACCCGTCGTCACGTCCGCGAACTGTTCGAGTCTGCGCACCGGTTCCCACCCTCCGTGGATTCGACGAGGATCGTCTTCCCCAACGACCTGGCGTCCACGCGGCGTACCCGTGCGGTGTCATTGTGCCTCACGGTGCGGGTGTTGCGCCAGTGGTTTCTGAGTTCTGTGCTATGCGCGCAGCTCGGTGACGACGGCGTCGGAGAACTCCGACCAGAGCGGCTTGGCCCAGGCGCCGAACGCGCGGTCGGTCAGCACGACCACCCCCGCGTCGAGATCGGGATCGACCCACAGGAAAGTCCCCGACTGACCGAAGTGCCCGACGGTGCGCGGAGAGTTCGCGGCCCCGGTCCAGTGGGGCGACTTCTCGCCGCGGATCTCGGGGCCCAGGCCCCAGTCGTTCGGGCGGTGCTTGCCGTACCCCGGCACGAAACCCTCGAGCCCCGGGAAGTGCACCGAGGTCATCGCCTCATGGGTCGACGACGCGACCAGGCGCGGGGCGAGCAGCTCGGCGGCGAACCGGGCGAGGTCGGCGACCGAGGACGTGCCGCCGTGTCCCGCCGGCCCGTCGAGCGAGGTCGCCGACATCGACAGCGGCGCACACACCGCGTCGCGCAGGTAGTCGCCGAACGGGATACCCGACGCCTCCTCGAGGTGGCGGGCGAGCACCGCGTAGCCGGCGTTGGAGTAGATGCGCTTCTCCCCCACCCCCGCCTCGACCGTCTCGTCGTCGAAGGCCAGGCCCGACGCATGGGCGAGCAGGTGCTCGACGGTCGACCCGGGCGGGCCGGCGGGATCGGTCAGCGCGACGGCCTCCTCCTCGAGCGCCATCGCGACGGCGTACGCCGAGAGCAGCTTGGTCACCGACGCGAGACCGAATCGCGCGTCGAGATCGCCGTGCGTGGAGACGACCGACCCGTCGCCGGTCACCACCGCGGCGGCGACCGAGTCGACGGGCCAGTCCTCCAGGGAATCGAGAGCGCTCACGCCCCCATCAGATCACGGGCTCAGTGATCCTCTGCCGGAGGCAGATCAGTGATCCGAGTCCGTGTAGCGGATGACGCCGCGGATGTTCTTGCCGTCGAGCATGTCCTGGTAGCCCTCGTTGATCTGGTCGAGGCGGTACTGGCGGGTGATCATGTCGTCGATGTTGAGTTTGCCCAGCTTGTACATCGACAGCAGCTGCGGGATGTCGAGCTTGGGGTTGGCGCCACCGAAGATGGTGCCCTGCAACCGCTTCTGCAGCAGCGTGAGCATCGCCAGGTTGAGGGTCACGTCACTCTCCATCATGTTGCCCATGCCGGTGAGCACGCAGGTACCGGCCTTGGCGGTGATACCCATCCACAGGTCCACGTCCGTGCCGTGGACCTCGCCGACAGTGACGATGACCTTGTGTGCCATGTGACCCTGGGTCACCTCGGCAATGGTCATCGCCGCCTCCTCGACGGACGAGAAGGCGTGTGTGGCACCGAACTTCATGGCCTGTTCGCGCTTCCACTCGACCGGGTCGATCGCGAACACGTTGCGCGCACCGGCGATGATGGCGCCCTGCAGGGCCGCCGTGCCGACGCCACCGACACCCACGATCGCCACGTCCTCGCCGGGTCGGACGTCGCCGCTGCGGGTGGCCGAGCCGTACCCGGTGGGGATGCCGCAGCCGACGAGTGCGGCGACCTCGAACGGGATGTCCTTGTCGATCTTCACCGCGGACGCCTCGTGCACCACCATGTAGGGCGAGAAGGTGCCCAGCAGCGTCATCGGGTAGACGTTCTCGCCCGCGGGGGTCTGGATGCGGAAGGTGTTGTCGGACACGGCCTCGCCCTGCAGGAGCATGGCGCCGAAGTCACAGAGGTTGGCCAGACCGGCCTTGCAGGACGGACACTTGCCGCACGACGGGATGAAGGAGAGCACGACGTGGTCGCCGACCTCGAAGTCGGTGACGCCCTCGCCGAGCTCCTCCACGACTCCCGCGCCCTCGTGTCCGCCGAGGATCGGGAAGCCGGCCATCGGGATGCCGCCGGTCACCAGGTGGTGATCGGAGTGGCACATCCCGGCCGCCTCCATCCGGATCTTGATCTCGTGCGCCTTCGGGTCGCCGAGCTCCACCTCCTCGATCTGCCACGGGGTGTTCGACTCCCGCAGCAGCGCGGCCTTGGTCCTCATCGCTTCCTCCATCACTCTGCGCGCGTCTGCCCTCACAGCGCCGACTGCCAGTGACACTAGTCACGATCGGCCAAAAATGAAACGTGTTCTACCTGCGGCCCGCGGGGGTGCTGTCAGGGTCGTCCGTAGACTCGGACACACTCGTCGCGGGCCGAGTCGCGAGGTGTGTCATGGGTCCGCTGGTCGAACGATTCCCGTCCCACTGCCCCCGTGGTCACCGTCTGGGGTCGCGACGGATGCTCGTCGGGTGGGACAACCGGTGCGATCCACCACAGCGGATCTGGATCTGCATGCGGTGCAGCATTGTGATGCATCACCACGACTACTCGTGGCCCCTCACCGATCACCCCTCCGACCGGGCATGATGTCGAGGTGCAGCCTGCCCGGACCGACCCGACGCGATCGTCGCGCGAGTCGTCCGACGTCGTCCCCCCGGTGCTCATCCCGCCCCGCAACCGCCTCCTGCGGCCCGGGGGCGGCCGATCGCCGGCCCGCGACGGCGGACAGCGACGGGTCGAACGGCTGTGGCGACGGTTCGACGGCCGCTCGGCCGCGGTGCTGCTCTCGACGGCCGGGTCGCTGCCGCTGCCGCTGTTCGCCATCCTCGACACCACCCTGACCCGCGACGGCGGCCTCGGACCGCTCATCGGCGTGTGGGCGTTCACGGTCGTCGTGTTCACCACGACCGCGGTCGTCGGCCGGCTCAGCGATCGACTCTTCACCGTCTTCGGGCTGATCGGCATGGTCGGTATCGCCGTCGGCGCATGGGCGGTGACCGACCCGGCCACCTCCGGCGTGGTGATGACCCTGCTCGGTGCGATCCCCGCGATCGCGGCCATGTCGTCGTCGCGGCGGGTGGTGATCGCGTTCGCGCTGGTGGCGATCGTCTGTGGGGTGGCCATCGCCTTCCTGACGCCGTCGACGGTGGTGGGGATGCTGGTGCGGTGCGGCTCCGGGGTCGCGAACGTCGTCATCCCGGTGTTCATCGTGTCCGCGCTGCGCAGTTCGCTCGAGGTGTCGATGCAGCGCTACGCGGTGCTCGGCGACACCGATCCCCTGACCGGCCTGCTCAACCGACGTGGGTTCCTCGCCCGCAGCGGCGGGTTCCTCGGCGATGTCGCCGACGCGGGCGAGCAGATCGGCTTCCTGCTCATCGACGTCGACCACTTCAAGGACATCAACGACCGCCTCGGCCACGCCGCCGGTGATGCCGTGCTGGTCGACACCGTGCGCGCCATCCTCCGGTCGGCGCCCCGCGGCAGCCTCATCGGCCGCTTCGGCGGCGAGGAGTTCGTCGTGCTGTGCTCGACCCCGGGCCAGGTCGCGCTCACCGAGGCCGCGGAGACCATCCGGACCACCGTGTCGGCGACCACTTCCGTCACCGTCAGCCTGGGAGGCGTGGCCGCGCCGTTGTCGGTGTCACGGACGGGTACGACGAACATCTCCGACGTCGTCGACCACCTCACACATCTCGCAGATCGGTGGGTCTATGTCGCCAAGAGCGCCGGTCGCGACCGCGTGGTCTGCCTGTCGACGTCGCCGATCCACTACGTCGCGGGCGACGCCGAGCCCCCGCGCATGTTCGCGCCGTCGACCCGCTGACGACCTCTCAGGCCGCCACCGCCGCCCTGTCCACACGTTCGGCCAGCAACTCGACCTCCCGGCGCATGGTGGCGACGACGCCCGGCCCCGCCGTGCGGTCGAGGGTGTCGCGGTCCCACCACATCAGGCGGGTGCGATAGCGCTCGTCGGGGTAATGCGTGGCACGGACCGACTCGTCGATCCGTCCTCCGCTGGAGGTCCACCGCCGCAGCGAGTGGTCGGCCGAGGTGGCCATCAGGTGGCGCGCACCGGTGACGACGAGGATCGGCAGGGCCATCCGGGCGAGGAGGTCGGCTGCCGCGGCGGAATCGTCGACCGCGGGGTCGACCCAGGCCGTCTTCGTCTCGACGATGCCGTCGTCGAGGCGGCAGCCGATGGCGCGCACCAGGTCGTCGCGGCCGGGCGAGCCCGCCCACTCGTGCAGTGCATGTGTCTCGTCGACGCGACCGTAGGGACCCTGCACCCGCAGTCCCCCGCGGCACACGTCGTCGTCGTCGACGATCGCGAAGAACACGGTGGTGTCCCCGCCGTCGACGACGGCGTCGTGGTCGAGGGCGGCCCCGACGCCGTGCGCGTGGTAGACCGCCCGTGCACCGTCGAGATATCGGCGCCACAGGGCGACGTCACCGGCCGGCGTGGCCACCGCGACGCGCGCTCCGGTGACCGGGTCGTCGATGTCCACCCGTCCGGCGGACGCGAGTCCCGATCTCAGGTCACGCCCGAGCCCGATGAGCGATGCCGTGGGCCGCATCGTGGTCGCCGCCATGACACACCTCTTCTCGTCTATCGTCACAATTGTTGCCAGATGGACGGAATCGGCGATCGTTCATTCAAAGTCATTGATCGCGAACCTTATTCACGATCATGATCGAGATTCGACAACGCGAAGTCGCTCCCCGACACCCCCCACCACCATCTAACGAAGAGTGGACGGAAGAGGCAATCCCATGGCTCTGAACAGCATCCCCGCGTCACCCGTCGCCGACATCCTCGATCCGACAAACCCGGCGGACGCGCAGCGCCTGTCGGCGCTGCAGGCCGACCCGTCGATCCAGGTCGTCGACACGCTGGATCGCCAGCAGGAGGCGCTGCGCGCCTGCCTCCCCCGCCCGGACGACGCGGTGCTCGAGGAGGCCGCACGGTGGGTCCACATGCCGTGGCGACGGATGCTCGTCCACGTGCTGGGTCCG
>JAQIJH010000017.1:0-76606 GCA_036946345.1 Gordonia paraffinivorans
CCAGGGCGTCGGCGAGGCGGCGGGGGTGGAACGGTCGATCCGCGCGGTACGTCGTCGACGAGATGCCGTACTCCTCGGTCTCCGGGGTGTGGCCCTCGGCGATCTCGGTGGCCCAGTCGGGGTGGTCTGCGGCGATCCCCGGGCTGTAGCGGCCGGTGTCGAGCACCGCCGCGAGGTCGACTCGACCGTGGTCGGTGTGCACGATCTCGGCCCTCGGGTTGAGGCGCCGGATGGTGGCGGTCACGGCGCCCGCGGTCGCCGCGGACACGAGGTCGAGCTTGTTCACCACGATCACGTCGGCGAACTCGACCTGGTCGACCAGGAGGTCGGAGATCGTGCGCATGTCGCCGTCCGCGGCCTGCAGATCGCGATCGGCGAGCGTGGATCCACGAGCCACCTCACCGAGGAAGGTGCAGGCGTCGACGACGGTGACCATGGTGTCGAGGCGCGCCACGTCGCCCAGCCTTGTCCCGTCCTCGAACTCCCACTCGAACGTCGCGGCGACCGGCATCGGCTCGGAGATGCCGGTGGACTCGATGATCATCTGGTCGAAGCGACCCTCCCGTGCGAGGGCGCCGACGGACTCGACGAGATCCTCGCGCAGGGTGCAACAGATGCAGCCGTTGGTGAGTTCGACGAGCTTCTCCTGCGTGCGGTCCAGAGAACTGCGTCCGCGTGGACCGTCGACGAGCGCCGAATCGATGTTGACCTCGCTCATGTCGTTGACGATCACCGCCACCCGACGACCCTCGCGATTGGCGAGGACGTGGTTCAGCAGGGTCGTCTTCCCCGCGCCGAGAAAGCCGGACAGGACGGTGACGGGGATGTGCGTCGAGGCGGTCATCTCTTAATGATAATCATTGTCGTTAGTTCGACGACGCGTCGGGCCGGACCGGAAAAGTTTCTCAAATCGAACACTTACTTCGTCATCTGACATTTACCGTCGCGATGCGGACGCAGTGGCGCGTCCGGTTCGGGAAAGGATCGACATGGGTTCACTGGAAAACCTCGGCACGCTGCTCGGCCTGCTGCAGGGTCTGGGCAGTTCGGGCGCCGAGGGCGGCGGCCTCGACCTCGGTGGTCTGCTGGGAGGGCTGCTCGGAGGGCTCCTGGGCTGACAGCACCACGACGACGCCCCCGGGGGATCCCCGGGGGCGTCGTCGTGGCTGGTGCGCGATACTGGGATTGAAATTTGTCGCGTGGGAGTGCGTCGCAGGTGCTCTGACCACCTGTTTTGGCCCTCTGACCTGCTACGATGTTAGACAGGTTCGGCGTCCAGAGGAGGACGCGAAATGTCATGCAATGACACGGATTTGCCCCCTTTCTGCCCCGGCGAGTGACACGGAGTGACTCTCGCTCGGGGCGACTGGGGGTCACGTAGAAGACAGCAGCGGTGCGTTACTGGGACGCAGGGCAAACAAACGCGATTGCCCCCGGCGACAGGGCACCTTGGACATCGGCAGGGTGGTTACCAGTGGCAACAAGGGCAGCGGGAACCTTCGGTTCGGTCGAACAGCGGAACGGCAAGTTTCGGTCCGCGTATCAATACCGAGGTAGGCGGTACCGCGCCACCCACGCGAGCGACCGCGAAGCGTGGATGCACCTCGACGGCGTGCGTCTGGACATTGCCCGGGGCCTGTGGCAGCCACCCGGCGGCGAGGTCCAGCAGGACCACCCGGCGACCATCCCCGGCACGCGGCCGGTCGCGACCCGCACGGTCACCACCGACCGGAGGGCGAGCAACTGCCCGACGTTCGCCGTCGTCGCCGAGGAATGGATCACCGGCCGTACGAACGGCGTCATCGGTAAACGGCCACTCCGGCCCAGAACGGTCGAGCAGTACCGAATGATTCTCAAGGGGCGGTTGCTCCCCGCGTTCGGCAACAAGCCCGTCGACACCATCACGGCCGCCGACGTGAAGGCGTGGCACCTTACGCAGGCAGGCACCCGCGGCAAGCGGGCGGGGAAGCCCACCCCGACTATGAGCGCGCAGTCCTATGACCTGCTGCAGACCATCATGAAGTGGCAGGTCCGCGAGGGTGTCATCCCGACGACGCCCTGCGTCCTCGACGGCGCAGGGGTAGCGCCCACGGCCCACAAGCCCCGGCCCGCGACACCAGCGGAACTGGTGACGATGTGCGAGACCATGCCGGACCGGCTGCAGGCAACCGTCCTTTTCGGGGCATGGTGCGCGATGCGGTTCGGCGAGATCATCGCCCTGCGGCGAAGTGATATCGACCTTCGTCACGCGACGGTGAATATCGACAAGGCGGTCACGCACTTGAAGACCGGCGCGACGGTCGGCAGCACCAAAACGGACGCCGGGACCCGGGTCGTCAGCATTCCGCCGCACATCCTCCCCGACATCGCGGCCCATCTGTCCGAGCACGTCCGACCGGGCCGGGACGCTCTGCTGTTCACGAACCTCGCAGGCGGCTACCTGTCGCAGACATCGTTCCGCCGACCGTGGTTGAGAGCGGCCGAGGCGGCAGGACGGCCTGGCTTTCATTTCCACGATTTGCGGCACACCGGGGCGACGATGGCGGGCCAGGCGGGGGCTTCGATCGCCGAACTGCAACACCGGCTCGGGCACGCCACTGTGCAAGCGGCGATGCGCTATCAGCACGCCACGATTGAACGCGATAAAGCAATCGCGGAATCCATGAGCGCCCTGGCCTAATACGAACGCGCAGTCGTGGCGCGGTGTAGCCAGAGAATTATCCATCCTGGGTCTAGGGTGCAATGGTGGCGATCTTACCAACAGAGCGGCCGGCTGGCTTTTGGAGCTACGTCCGCAAAGACGATGACGCAATGCACGGTAAAATCGTCCGTCTGATGCATCTGATCAAAGAAGAATTTGATTTCTTAACGGGTTACGAGATGGAAATCTTTGTTGATCGAGAAGGCATCGAATGGGGTGAGAAGTGGCAACAGACTATCGATCAGGCGATTGCCGAGGCGACCTTCTTGATACCCATCATTACCCCGCGGTTCTTTCAAAGCAGCGCCTGTCGTAAAGAGTTGACGCAGTTCCAAGAGCGGGCGAAGTCACGAGGCGTACCCGAACTCGTTTTGCCCATTATCTATTCTCCAGTCGACGACCTTACGATTGAATCATCGAACGAAGCTAAAAGAGCGATCGCTGCCACGCAGCACATATCATTTATCGCTGAACGCCGCCTAGACGAAGAATCTGAGGCGTATTGCCTCAAAGTCACTGAGATGGCGGAGAGACTTATCGAAGTAACAAACCGGGTGGCTACGGCATCTCGTGACGAAGTGCCATCCGAGGCGGACGCTTCGGAAACGATGACGCTCGAGCTTCCGATCCCGCAGGTCGACGAATCGCCCAGCATGATTGACGTTCTAGCTGCAGTCGAAGCGGGCTTCGATGCTTGGACGCTGACACTTAACAAATTCAAATCATCGATTGACGACATAAACCGAGTTACGGGTAAGCATGCGCCGCGAGTTCAACGCGCCCGCTCGAAAAATTCGGTTTCTGTGCTTCTCGCGTTGCGTGCTTACGCGGATGAACTGTTGCCAACCGCTCGCGACTTCCTCCAAAGTAGCCTCGAATACACCGAGCAAGCCAAGATTATGAATAATGCGATCGAAGACCTCATCTATGAGATGCGAAAAATGTCCTACGCGGATCGAATGGACGAAGGCGTCTACGGGTTCTATGTCGCCATGGTGGACCTTGCCCAAAATGGGCGAGTCTCCGTGGCTCAAGTAACTGATTTCCAGGCCTCCGCCAAAGAAGTTTCTACGCTGAGCAAGGAAGTTCGTGTGCCGCTTGCCATGATTGACCAGGGGAATCAGAACTTCATCGACGGTCAGGACCTTCTGGACGAGTGGGTCGCACGGCTCGCGAAGCTAGTCGAGAGTGATGAAGCTGAGAGCGGCTCGGCGAGTAACGGAGACGCAGGCGCTGAATCCGCCAATCCCATGCCTGAGGGGGCACAGGGCCGACGTGGCCGGTAGCGGCTAATACCCTTGGAACCCGTACAGACAAAGGGCACCAGAGCGATGCGTGCACGTGCTGAGGCCCCCGGGGAGGGGTGGGCCCCCCGTTGCACGTCGCGTATTCGACACGCGGACAACGGTTTACGGGTGACAAGTCTCGCGCTTACGGCGTAGCGTCAAGGGCACTCCGACGACCGAGAGGTTCCCGATGCATCCCTCGACCCTGACGTTCTGTTCGGCCGGGCACCGCGTGCGCGTATCGGTCGAACAGTTCGACGACGACGCCGTTGTGGTTCTCGACCACGCCGACCCCTCGTGTGCTGCGGACGCCACGCTCGTCGATCTGACCGCGAGCGCGGCCCGCACCCTCGCCGACGCGCTGATCGCGGCTGCCGATGAGATCGACGAGGAGGCCCACTGATGGGCCTCTATTCGCTGCTCGGGATGACCACGGGTGAACGTCAGCGGAGGGCCGACGTGGCGTGTTTGACGCGCATCTATGACGAGTGCGAGGCCGACGCGACCGCGGAGGTCGCTCGGTGCGCGGCTCTCGTCCGCGAGGCTCAGGACGACGACGACCCGACCGATCGACTGTTCGATCGACTCGCCGATCTCGAAGCGGCGATGGAGTGGTGGCACCACACCCAGACCGCACAGTCGAACCTGGCCGCGGTGGCTTGAAACCCGCGTACCCACACAACGGACACAGGCCCCCTCCCATGCCGGAGGGGGCCTGTGTCCGTTGTGCCTGTGTTCAGTTGTGTGTCAGACCCCCGCAGGCCGTTCCCATCGTCCAGCGGGGGTCTGACGTGGCCCCGCGCACTGTGACAGGGGCAGTGCGGTCACGGGCCGGGAGGGCACTCGACCGTCCGCACCGATGAGCGGCGGTGCGGGTGTAACGCGAGTGCCGGGATCTTCGCGTCTGTTAGCTGATCTTCTCGATCTTGGCGATGCCTGCCGGGTTCGCGACCCCGAAAGCGGCTCGCAGGGTGACGCGCACGGCGGTCGAGTCCTTCGAGAAGTAGGCCGACGTGTCGATCTCGACCTCGGCGTCCTTGCGCACGGCGAGGACCAGTGCGGCCGGGTCGATCACGTACGCGGTGCCGGTCGCAACGGAGGGGGACACGATGAGTTGGAGTCCGGCGACGGTCTCGGCCAGCGCTTCGGCGGCGGAGGTGCCGAACAGTGGCAGGGCCGATCCTGCGCCGGTCTTAGCCTTGGCCAGGATTGCGGCGACAGCGGGGGTGACGAGAGCGAACTGTGGGTTGCCCCCGGCGGTACGGACCTTGGCGATGCCGTCGAGGAAGGCGTCGGCGGTGCCGTAGTCGGTGAATCCGGCGTTGTGGAAGTCGGCGTGACGGGTGCGGATACCTGCCCAGCCGTTCGTCGGTGCCGCACCGCCGAACGCTGCGGCGTCAATACGGTTCGCCACCGACCGGGCGAGGGAACGTCCGATGATCTCGAGCGCGCCACCGCCAGACTGATGTGCGTCGGCAATGGCCTCGTTGCTGACGCCGACGAGGGCCGCGATCTTCGACCAGGGGAGCACGATCTCGGACACGACCGGGTTCGCGGCCGACAGTTCGTCACCCTCGGCGGCAAAGAGGACGTGGCTGTCGTCGTCGCCGACGGTGGGGACGCGCAGGGCCGAACCCGAGACGCCGGTCAGGACGGTTGAGACCTGGGAGGTCTTGGAGTCGGCGAGTGCTGGCTCGATGACCAGTTCGGAGACGGCGGCGGAGGGTGACGACGCCGGGGGAGGTGTTGCGGGTTACGGGCACGGCGGAACCTGTTTCATGGTGAGGGATCGTGGTTCACTCGGGCCATAACGCCTCGAAAGTGTAGGTGCGGCAGGGTCTTTGACGACTTTCTGCCGCACCTATGAGTATCCCGCTAGTTCCGTGCAGACGCCAGGTCTTTCGACTAGACCCCACGGCGAGCGGGTTAGTCGCGGCGAAACGCCGCTGACCACGTCGCCTTCGGCTGGGTCACTGTCGCGGGGGGCGATCCAAACTGCCCGCCCTGTGCATACGTGCCCGGGGCCGGAGTTCGCAATTTGGCGGTCGCGAGGCCGGGCCGGACAGCGAGGACCGCTGCAACAGCGTCATCGACCCGCTGCGGGTCGATGAGACCCGTATCAGGGTCACTGAGGTCGGCGAGGGCCACGCCGCCGAGCGCGGCGTCGGTGAGGTCGGCCGGGTTTGCGAGGCGGTCGGATGCGAGTCGAGCGACCTCGGCGGAGCGGAGCCGATCGGCTGCGGCGATGGCGGTGTTGCGGTCGGCTTCTGCGGCTTGTGCTCGCTGTCGAAGGGCCCGAGATCGGCCCCCGGTGGGTGCCGTCGCTTCGGCGGCCGGCGGGGTCGGAATGCCGGCGGCGGGAGGGGCCTCGATGGCCGGGGTGGTGTCGGGAACAAACGCTGCGGCGGGGCTCGCGATGGGCTCGGTCATGACTGTGGGGTCTCTCGGTCGTCGTGGATGAGGGTGCGGCTACCGATCGGGCCGACGTAGAACCGCTGGCAGCGGATCGGACCGACGTATCGGGCAGTGGCGGTCACGTGCCGCGCATCGTCGGCCGGGAGCATCGCGTGCAGGGTGAGTAGGGCGCGTTCGAGCGGGGGGTGGCGGTTCGGATGAGTCGCCGGTATCGCCAGTCGGCGTCTGCCGTTGCGATGTGCTCGTCGGTCCACCGGCCGTAGTGGGTGTGGGCGATCGGGCCGCGGAGGTCACCGAACGGAAGTCGCTCGCCGACGTCGGCCGCGAGGCCCGCGTAGGGGTCGGCGGTCTGGGTCGGCGTGGTCATGCGGACCGTTCCAGGTGCTCGACGCGGGCGCGGAGGTCACTCACCACGGACACGAGGTCGGTGTAGAGCGTCGTGAGTCGGTCGAGGGCGTCGAGTGTTTCCAGGTGCTGGACGGCATTCCGCACGTCGGCGTCGGTAGCGGCGGCGGGACGGTCGGGTGTGTGGTCGGGCATGGGGTTGTGGGAGTCCTATCAGTGGTGCGTCGTGCGGGGTCAGAACGGGCAGAGGTCGTCGGCGTAGTCGGGGGATGACAACGGTCGGCGGGGGCGTGGCCGGTGCGCGTTCGTAGCACTCGGCGGCGGATGGGTACTCGTGGCTCGCTTTGACGACGGCGGCGAGCCATTCGGCGAACACTGACGACCAGTCACGGGACGGTCCGCGTTCGGTGTCGCGGCACCACTCGATGAACCCGGCGACAGCGCGGCCATGGTCGAGGTTGAGTTCCCCGGCGCGATCCTTGCTGGCATCTCCGCCCGTGAACTTGGGTTGCAAGTGGACCGGGACCGCGGTCGCAATGCCGTGCACGGCGCGCATCTTGTCTCCGGAGGTGGGCTCGCGGTGCGGGCCGGTGGGGATCGCGACGGCGGACAGGTCAGATTTCAGCGTCAGGGGGGGGACCTGCTGTCTCGCAGGGGAAGTCCTGCTGTGTGGCAGGGGGTACCTGCTGTGTGGCAGGGGGGTCGACCGGGGAACAGGTACTCCCGGAGCCCTCCGTGAGTGACCCTCCGCTGGACCCGTCTCCGTAGAGCTCGTCGAAGGCCTCTGCGTAGAGCTCGTCGGCGTCCTGCCAGCGGTGCGTGTGTTGGAGGTCGTCGGTGTGCCCGCTGATGGTCCGCATGTAGTTCACGAGGGTGCCGCCCCAGTTCCTGGCCGTGTCTCCGCCCTCGGCGGTCCTGAGGGCTCGAACGGCGGCGTCGTGGTCGAGACCGAGTTCGGCGGCCTCGGCGCGGGTGGCGGGGTTGCCACGGAAGTCCGGCGGCAGGGTCATGGCCGTGGTGGTCCGTTCGCCACGTCGGGCTCGGTCGAGATCATCCGGTTCGGCCGTGGTCGGACCAGCGGCGCGCAGCGGCGATGCAGGGGGTTTTGTTCTCTGTTGAGAGTTCTTTGTTGAGAGTTCTCTGTTGTGGGCCTCAGTTCGGAGGCCCTGCGTCGGCTCGCTTGTGAGGCCCTGCGTCGGCTCGCTTGTGAGGCCCTGCGCTGACTCGCGGAACTCAGTAGACGTCGCGTCGGAGTGAGGGGCCTCGCTCGACTGTGAGGCCTCGTTCAAGCTGCGAGTGAAGACGTCGTCGGGAAACCCGTCTGCCTGACGCAGAAGCCGAAAGTCACTCGCTCGCTGCCCGTTGGCGATCACGCGCTTGTATTGCGGCCTACCCTGCGGGTTGTCGGGGTCAAGCCACATCAGACGCCGCTGTAGGAGGCCCAGTTCGATGAGACGGGAGATGCGCTTCTGGGCGGTGCTACGGCCGACGCCGAGCCACTGTGCGATCTCGTCGACTCGGGCGAAGAACATGCCGGTTTCGCGATTGGCGAGGAAGGCGAGCCCGAGGTAGACCTCTCTGTCGCGAGGACGCACGTCCGGAAGGCCGTACAGGAATGCGTCGACTACCGCGAACTGCGCTGCCATGAACGGGTTTTGAGGGGTCGCGGATGGTATACTCATTGTGTTCTTTCTGAGGCCCCCTCGGTTGTCTGCCACGACGCGCTGAGGGGGCTTCTCCTGTTGTCGGGAGGTTTTATGTCTGCCGATCTGCGATCTCGGCGTCAGTCGCGAGTCGCAAGTGGCCACCGTCGCCGTCACGCTCGACAACGATTGCGAGTTCGGCGTTGCGGAGTGCTCGGTCGAATGCGTCACCGGGGTACTCGCCGGGGCATCGGGGACGACCGTGCGCCCGGTAGGTGAAGTCGCGGAGCACGGCTACGGTCTGACCACACTTCCCGCACACGGCGGTGCCCATCGCTCGCCGGACCTCAGCGTCGAGTGCGGGGTCATGCTCGCCGGTCAAGTCGGTGGCGTAGTCGGGTGTGGGTCGGCGCTGGCTCATGGCGTCCCTCTCTCGGGTTTGGTCAGGTGCGGCTGCGCCACCATCGGAGGGCGGCGGGCAGGTCTGTCAGTAGGGCGAGCGTGTTCACCCGGCGACCGGGTAGTCGACCATCGGACACGGCGGCGGTTACGTCGTCGTGGTCGACGCGGGTGAGGGCGGCAAACCGGCGAGTGTCGATCTCAGCGGACAGCACGGTCGTCAGTTGCGCAGTCCGAATGCCCGCTCGACGTCGTCGACCGACCATCGGGCCTCACCGCCGGGTGTGGCGATTCGGCGGATGGCCTCGCCGTTCTGTCGCAGGAAATGGGAGAGCACTCGATCGGACATGTCGAACCGGATACGGAGGTGCTGACGAGAGACGAAGCGGTCGGCCGGGACAAGCGTGGTCATGAAGATGGACACCTAACGGAGGAGGGGGTCGTCCCGGGAGGCATGAGCGTTTAGCGCACCTTCCTTGGGGCGTGACCGAACAGTGCGCGAGTCCAGGCGGAGCGGCGTCACGAGGTCCAACTCAATCGTCAGCGGAAGTTGGGTGTCCGTACAGGCCTCTACGGGCGGACTATCGACTGCTCGTGGCCCGGGCCACCACGGTCACCTGCCGACCGGAACGAAGGCCTCTTCGATGCTGGCGGTCTCGACACGAACGGCTCGCGCACCGAACTTTCGGGCGCGGAGGGTGCCGTTGTCGATAGCGCGTCGGATAGTCCGCTTGTCGACGAGGAGCAGTTCGGCGGCGCGGTCGAGGGTGACGTAGTTGGGATCGTCGGTGGTCAGCGGTCCGGGGGAGGCGGTCATGGTGCTGTCGGCTTCCTTCTCTATGTACGGGCGAGGACGTGTCCGTCTGTGCCCTTCTAGAACAGCACCCGACCCCCACTCAGGAACGATGCCGGAGTTTTGCGACAGCGTCACTGGGCCTCATTTGGACGTAACGTGGGTCACGTTTGATGCCGTATTCCGCGAATAATGGGACTCGATTGCCCCGAGAGCGGGGCAGGTGACAGAGGGTGACCTGCGACGACAGAGGCCCGGATTGCCCCAGCCGTGCCCCACGGGCCACTTCGAGGCAAGAAAAAACCCGCTGTGACCAGCGGGTTCTCTCGGTGCGCGATACTGGGATTGAACCAGTGACCTCTTCCGTGTCAGGGAAGCGCTCTCCCACTGAGCTAATCGCGCGGGTATTGAGTTGACGATCTGGAGGCGGCGACGGGAATCGAACCCGTGTGCACGGCTTTGCAGGCCGTTGCCTCACCACTCGGCCACACCGCCACGGTGAAAAATCTTCCTCCGAGCGGATGACGGGATTCGAACCCGCGACCCTCACCTTGGCAAGGTGATGCGCTACCAGCTGCGCTACATCCGCGTGCCCCGCGGCGCCTTGTGGGCCTCGCGGTGCGAAGACGAACACTATCCGAGGCCCGGACGGCTTACAAATCGCCTGGTGAGAGGGTTTTCGTCAGTCGGGACGCGAACCGTCGTCGCCCGTTTGCGGCCGATGCGGGACCGCCCGAATCACCGTGATAGTGTTCTGCTCCTGTCGGAGCGCGATGACGTTCCGCGCGGTCCCGTGGCTCAGTGGAAGAGCGTCCCGTTCACACCGGGGAGGTCGCTGGTTCGAACCCAGCCGGGACCACCCACCTCGACGATCCACCACCTTTCGGCTGTACCGGCGTCGGTGTCCGATTCCGTAGTCTGTGGGGCGACCCTGTCGCCGACGCGAGGACGCCTGACATGACCGAGCAGACCGACGCCGCGGCGACCCGTCCCCGCGCGGCCGACGACGTCGACGAGCCCGGCAGTCTGCTGCCCGACGGCCTGCAACGACGTCGACAGAAGCTGGCGCAGCGCCCCGCCCTCGATCTCGCCTACCGCATCGCCGTCGGGGTCGTCGGCACCGCGGTCCTGGTGGTCGGCGTCGTACTGATCCCGTACCCAGGTCCGGGGTGGCTGATCGTCTTCGCCGGCCTCGGCATCCTCGCCACCGAGTTCACCTGGGCGCACCGGCTGCTGCGGTTCGCCCGCGCGAAGTACGACGCGTTCGCCGAGTGGCTCAAGGTGCAGCACTGGTCGGTGCAGCTCCTGTTCGGGCTGTTCACGTTCGCGATCGTCCTCGCGACCCTGTGGATCCTGGGCGCGCTGAAGCTGGCCGCCGGGTGGGTCGGCATCGACTGGTCCTGGTTGGCCAGCCCGCTCTTCTGAGCGGCGCCGCCCGACGGCTCCGAGGCCGCCCCCGCCCGGCCGATACGATCTATCCGGCCGCCACCGGAGCCTGGTGACGGCTGCCCCGTCACCTGCGAGGAGTCACCGCCGTGCCCGAGAACGTCCTGCCCGCATCCGTCCGCGTGTCGGCCGGGACCACTGCGGGCACCGCTCTGCGGGACGCGGGCGCACCCAACAAGGGGCCCGACGCGATCGTCGTCGTGCGTGATCCCGACGGCGCCCTGCGCGACCTGTCGTGGGCGCCCGAGTCCGACGTCGACGTCGAGCCGGTCCGTGCCGATTCCGAGGCCGGCCGGTCGGTGATCCGCCACTCGGCCGCGCATGTGCTCGCCCAGGCCGTCCAGGAACTGTTCCCCGACGCGAAGCTCGGCATCGGCCCGCCGATCACCGACGGTTTCTACTACGACTTCGACGTCGCCGAGCCCTTCACGCCCGAGGACCTCGCGGCCCTCGAGAAGAAGATGAAGCAGATCATCAAGAGCGGCCAGCGCTTCTCGCGGCGCGTCTACCCCTCGCTGGACGAGGCGAAGGCCGAACTCGCCGACGAGCCGTACAAACTCGAGCTCGTCGACGACAAGGGGCTCGGCCGACGACCCCGAGGTGATGGAGGTCGGTGGGGGAGAGCTCACCGCCTACGACAACCTCAACCCCCCGCACGGGCGAACGCATCTGGTGCGACCTGTGCCGCGGCCCGCACGTGCCCACCACCAAGTACATCGCCGCGTTCAAGCTCACGCGCAGCTCCGCGGCCTACTGGCGCGGCGATCAGGCCAACGCCGGCCTGCAGCGCGTGTACGGCACGGCGTGGGAGTCGACCGAGGCCCAGGACGCCTACCTCGAGCTGCTCGCCGAGGCCGAGAAGCGTGACCACCGGCGTCTCGGCGTCGAGCTCGACCTGTTCAGCTTCCCCGACGAACTCGGCTCGGGACTGCCGGTCTTCCACCCGCGCGGCGGGATCATCCGCAAGGAACTCGAGGACTACTCGCGGGCGAGGCACTCCGCCGCGGGCTACGAGTTCGTCAACACCCCCCACATCACCAAGGGGCACCTGTTCGAGGTGTCGGGACACCTCGACTGGTACCGCGACGGCATGTTCCCCGCGATGCACGTCGACGAGGAACTGAACGAGGACGGCACCGTCCGCAAGCCGGGCCAGGACTATTACCTCAAGCCGATGAACTGCCCGATGCACAACCTGATCTTCCGGTCCCGCGGACGGTCTTATCGCGAACTGCCACTGCGCATGTTCGAGTTCGGGTCGGTGTACCGGTACGAGAAGTCCGGCGTGATCCACGGTCTGACACGCGTGCGCGGGATGACGCAGGACGATGCCCACATCTACTGCACCCGCGAGCAGATGGCGGGGGAGCTGACGTCGCTCCTCACGTTCGTCCTCGATCTCCTCAAGGACTACGGCCTCGACGACTTCTACCTGGAGCTGTCGACGCGCAACCCGGAGAAGTCCGTGGGGTCCGACGACGCGTGGGAGGAGGCGACCGAGACGTTGGCGCAGGTGGCCGCCGCGTCCGGGCTCGACCTCGTGCCCGACCCCGGGGGTGCCGCGTTCTACGGCCCCAAGATCTCGGTGCAGGTGAAGGACGCACTCGGACGGCACTGGCAGATGTCGACGATCCAGCTCGACTTCAACCTCCCGGAGCGCTTCGAGCTGGAGTACACGGGCACCGACGGCGCCAAGCACCGTCCGGTGATGATCCACCGCGCGCTGTTCGGGTCCATCGAGCGGTTCTTCGGTGTGCTCACCGAGCACTACGCGGGCGCGTTCCCGGCGTGGTTGTCGCCGGTCCAGGTGGTCGGCATCCCCGTCGCCGAGGACTATGTCCCGCATCTGCAGTCGGTGGTCGACGCCCTGCGTGAGCACGGGATCCGTGCCGAGGTCGACGCCTCGGAGGACCGGATGCAGAAGAAGATCCGCAACCACACCACGGGTAAGGTCCCGTTCATGATGCTCGCCGGCGACCGCGATCAGCAGGCCGGCGCCGTCAGCTTCCGGTTCCGGGACGGCACGCAGGTCAACGGGGTACCGGTGGCGACGGCCGTCGACGCGATCGTCGACTGGGTGCGGACCCGCCGCAACGCCTCGCCGACGGAGGCGTTGTTCGAGGACCTCGTCCCGGGGCCGGCGTGAGCGACGACTCGATCCGCGACGAGGGCGCAGGCGAACCCGACCGGCTGACCCGCCTGTGGAGTCCGCATCGGATGTCCTACATCACGGGCTCCATCAAGGCGCCCGCGGGCGGATCGGCCGGGTCGAGCCATCCGTTCATCGACATCCCGCTCATGTCGGACGAGGACGGGCTCGTCGTCGCGCGCGGCGAGAGCGTGTACTGCGTCCTCAACCTGTACCCGTACAACCCGGGTCACTCGATGATCGTCCCCTATCGCCAGGTCGCCGATCTCGAGGACCTGACGCAGGCCGAGAGCACCGAGTTGATGGCCTTCACGCAGCGGCTGATCCGGGCGATCAAGTCGGTGTCCCGGCCGCATGCGTTCAACGTCGGACTGAACCTCGGTGCCGCGGCGGGCGGATCGCTGGCCGAGCACCTGCACATGCACGTCGTGCCGCGGTGGGGCGGCGACGCGAACTTCATCACCGTGATCGGCGAGACCAAGGTGATGCCGCAGCTCCTCCGTGACACCCGCGCCCTGCTCGCGCAGGCGTGGATCGACGTCGAGGCCTGAGATGGCCCGGTTCCTGAGCATCCGCGGGCGTGCGGGGATGAGCAAGATCACCGTCCCGGTCGCCCGGGTGCTGTTGAAGGTGGGTCTGACGCCCGACTCGATGACCGTCATCGGAACGATCGCCTCGGTCGCCTCGGCCGTCGCGTTGTTCCCGACCGGTCACCTGTTCATCGGCGCGTTGCTCATCTGGCTGTTCGTCATGTTCGACATGATCGACGGCGCAATGGCCCGCGAACGCGGCGGCGGCACACGGTTCGGTGCCGTTCTCGACGCGACGTGCGACCGCATCGCCGACGGTGCGATCTTCGCCGCGCTCGGCTGGTGGTCGGTGGTGCACACCGACCACCGCGTCCTGTTCGTCGGCCTGATGATCTGCCTGGTCACGTCGCAGGTCATCTCCTACGCCAAGGCGCGCGCGGAGGCCAGTGGTCTCGACGGCAACGGCGGACTCATCGAGCGTCCCGAACGCCTCATCATCATCCTGGTCGGCGCCGGGCTCAGCGAGCTCGGCATGCCGTGGCTGATCCATGTCGCGGTGTGGCTGCTCGCCGTCGGCAGCGTGGTCACGGTCGGCCAGCGGATGTTGTCGATCTCGCGGTCGCCGGGCGCGCGGGACCTGTTGCCGCTCGACACCCCCGCACCCGCGCCGACCGGAGAGCAGGACCCGACCCGGTGAGCCTCGCCGAACGCGCCGCCGACCTCGGCTACGGCGCCGGGTGGTCGTTGGTGCAACGCCTCCCCGAACCGTGGGTCCGCGCCGCCTTCGACGCCGCAGGGGGCCGCGCCGGCGCCAAGGGCGGGCCCGAGCAGTTGCGTCGCAACCTCTCCCGCGTGCTCACCGTCGACCCCGCCGACGTCCCCGACGACCTGATGCGCGCTGCAACGCGGTCGTATGCGCGGTACTGGCGTGAGGCGTTCCGGCTGCCGTCGATGGATTTCGCGCAGGCGGCGTCCCGGGTGTACGTCGCGCCGCCGGACCTCGCGAACTTCGAGGAGGCGTACGCGCGCGGCAAGGGTGTCGTCTTCGCGCTGCCGCACAGCGGCAACTGGGACATGGCCGGGGTGTGGCTGGTGAACCGCATCGGTGGGTTCTCCACCGTCGCCGAACGCCTGAGGCCGGAGTCGCTGTTCGAGCGGTTCGTCGCCTACCGCGAGAGCCTCGGGTTCGAGATCTTCCCCCTCAGCGGCGGGGAGACGCCGCCCTTCGGGCTGCTCGCCGACCGTCTGCGCGCGGGTCGGGTGGTCTGTCTGCTGGCCGAGCGCGACCTCGCCGAACACGGTGTGCCCGTGACGTTCTTCGGCGAACCGACCCGCATGCCCGCGGGTCCGGCCAAGCTCGCGATCGAGACCGGCGCCGCGCTGCTGCCCGTCCACCACTGGTTCACCGACACCCACGGCTCGCAGATCTCCTGCGACCCGCCGGTCGACGTCTCCGGCGGGCTGCAGTCGGCGACGCAGGCCATGGCCGACGTGTTCGCCCGCAACATCGCCGCGCACCCCCAGGACTGGCACATGCTGCAGCCGCTGTGGGAGGCCGACTGGTCCCGGAGCCGCCGCGAGCGACTCGGCGTGACGGGGGAGGGTGACGCCCCATGAGGATCGGCATGATCTGCCCCTACGCGTTCGACACCCCGGGCGGAGTCCAGGCGCACGTCGTCGAACTCGCGCAGGTGTTCATAGAGCGCGGCCACACGGTCAGCGTCCTGGCACCCGCCGGCGACGACGTGCACCTGCCCGACTACGTCGTGTCCGTCGGCCCGGCGCTGGCGATCCCGTACAACGGGTCGGTCTCGCGGGTGAACTTCGGCCCGGAGGCCTACCGGCGTCTGCGGACGTGGTTGCGCGACGGGCGGTTCGACGTGCTGCACGTCCATGAGCCCAACGCCCCGAGCATCTCGATGCTGTCGCTGATGGTGGCCCAGGGTCCCATCGTCACCACGTTCCACACGTCGACCACGAAGTCGCTGTGGCTCAGCATCTTCCAGGGCATCCTGCGGCCGTACCACGAGCGGATCGTCGGCAAGATCGCCGTCTCCGAGCTCGCCCGGCGGTGGCAGATGGAGTCGCTCGGGTCCGACGCGGTCGAGATCCCCAACGGCATCCACGTGTCGGCATTCGCCGACGCGCACCCGCTGGACGGCCACTCCCGCCGGGGCCGCACCATCCTGTTCCTCGGCCGTTACGACGAACCCCGCAAGGGCATCGACGTCCTCATGCGTGCGTTGCCGTCGATCGTCTCCGCCGTGCCCGACGTCCGCGTCCTCGTCGTCGGCACCGGCCACGAGCGCGCTCTTCGTCGTCGCGCCGGCGCCCTGTCCGACCACCTCGAGTTCCTGGGTCAGGTCGACGACGCGACGAAGGCCCGCGCCCTGGCGTCGGCGGACGTCTACGTCGCTCCCAACCTCGGTGGCGAGAGCTTCGGCATCGTGCTCGTCGAGGCCATGGCCTCCGGCGCGGCCGTGGTCGCCAGCGATCTCGACGCGTTCCGTCGCGTGCTCGACGACGGGCGTGCGGGACGGCTGGTGCGCGCCGGTGAACCCGCCGCGTTGTCGACGGCCGTCGTCGACCTGCTCCGCGACGACGACGCCCGTGCGGCGCTGGTCGCCACCGCTCACGAGGTGGCCCTGCGCTACGACTGGTCCCGCATCGCCGACCGCATCCTGCAGGTGTACGAGACCGTGGTGGTCGGTGCGGACCCCGTGTTCGTCAGCGACTGAGCCCGTGCCCCCGATCAGGAGAACCCGCCCATGACGGTGTCCGCACTGACCATCCTCGTGACCGCGATCGTGGTCGTCGTCGTCGGAGTCGGGGTGGGCTGGGTCTACAAGACGGCGAACCGGCTGGACCGGCTGCACGTCCGGGTCGACCTCGCCTGGCAGGCACTCGACTCCGCGTTGGCCCGGCGTGCGGTCGTGGCGCGGGCCATCGGCGCCGGGCTCGGCCCCGACGGCCGCGAACTGATCGCGTCGGCCGACCGGGCCGAGCGCGCGGACCGCGAGGAGCGGGAGGTCGCCGAGAACACGGTGTCGGCCCAGCTGTCCCAGGTCGACCACTCGACGCTGCGGGCGCAGCTGGTGTCCGAGCTGGCCGACGCCGAGACCCGCGTGATGATCTCGCGGCGCTTCTACAACGACGCGGTCCGCGACACCCTCGCCCTGCGCCGTCGCCGCCCGGTCCGATGGCTGCAGCTCGGTGGGACGGCGCCCGAGCCGCGTTACCTGGAGATCGTCGAGCGCGTCTCGTCCTGAACGGTTCGTCCGACATCTTGCCTGTGAGCCCCCGCACTCCGCGTGGGTGAGGCCGCCGGGCGTACGCCTAAACTCTCGGTGGACACCAGCTGTACGCACGCGATGGTGCGCCGGATCGGCGCACGTCAGGAGACGAGAACACGATGACCACCGTCAACGGACACGGGCCCGAGTCGACCGGGGGCACCGCACCGACGGGAGCGGGCACCGCACGCGTCAAGCGCGGCATGGCCGAGATGCTCAAGGGCGGCGTGATCATGGACGTCGTCACCCCGGAGCAGGCGAAGATCGCCGAGGACGCCGGTGCGGTCGCCGTCATGGCGCTCGAGCGGGTCCCCGCCGACATCCGCGCCGAGGGCGGCGTCTCGCGCATGAGCGACCCCGACATGATCGACGGCATCATCGCGGCCGTCTCGATCCCGGTCATGGCCAAGGCTCGCATCGGCCACTTCGTCGAGGCCCAGATCCTGCAGAGCCTCGGCGTCGACTACATCGACGAGTCCGAGGTCCTCACCCCGGCCGACTACACCCACCACATCGACAAGTTCGCGTTCACCGTGCCGTTCGTGTGCGGTGCCACCAACCTCGGCGAGGCACTGCGGCGCATCACCGAGGGCGCCGCGATGATCCGGTCGAAGGGTGAGGCCGGCACCGGCGACGTGTCGAACGCGACCACCCACATGCGGACCATCGGCGGAGAGATCCGCCGTCTCACCTCGCTGCAGTCCGAGGAGCTCTACCGGGCGGCCAAGGACCTGCAGGCGCCGTACGAGCTCGTCGCCGAGGTCGCCCGCCTCGGGCGGCTGCCGGTCACGATGTTCACCGCCGGTGGCATCGCCACCCCGGCCGACGCCGCGATGATGATGCAGCTCGGCGCGGACGGCGTGTTCGTCGGCTCCGGCATCTTCAAGTCGGGCAACCCCGCCGAGCGTGCCGCGGCGATCGTGCAGGCCACCACCTTCCACGACGACCCCGACGTGCTGGCCAAGGTGTCGCGCGGCCTCGGCGAGGCGATGGTCGGCATCAACGTCGAGCAACTGCCGCAGCCGCACCGTCTGGCCGAGCGCGGCTGGTAGGCCCAGCCGCCATGGGTCGGGGGACCGTCGGTACGCAGGGGTCGGCTCGTCGCGGGCCGGCCCCGCGGTGAGCGCCACACCGATCCGCGACGCGACCGTCGCGGGTGTCCAGCACCGGGGTGACCTCGAGCTGCTGTGGTCGGCGGTCAGCGACGTCGGCCTCGTCCGCGAGACCAACGAGGACGCCGCTCTCGTGTCCGACGGCCGGTTCCTCCTCGCCGACGGCATGGGAGGGCACGACCGCGGTGAGGTGGCCAGCGAGAACGCCCTGAGCGCGCTCGGTGAGGTGGAGCTCGGCGACATGGCGACGACCCGCGACGGGGTGGTCGCCGCGCTCGACGCCGCACAGGAGACGATCGCCGGGATCTCGTCGCGCAACGGACGTCGTGCCGGCACCACCGTGACCGGCGCGGTCCTCGTGACCTACGACGACGCCGATCAGTGGCTGGTGCTCAACATCGGTGACTCACGGACCTATCGCTGGTCCGACGGCGCGCTCGAGCAGGTGACCGCCGACCATTCGCAGGTCCAGGAGCTGGTCGACGCCGGGTACCTCACCCCGGAACAGGCCCGGGTCGACCCGCGGCGCAACGTCATCACTCGCGCCCTCGGCGCGGGGATGGACGCCGAGGCCGACTTCTTCCTGTTCCCGGTCGTCCGCGGGGACGTCCTGCTGGTCTGCTCGGACGGGTTGACCGGCGAACTGCCGGACGGCGAGATCGCCGCGATCGTCGCCGAGCACGCGAGCGCCGCGAACCCCGACCCGCAGGCGCTGGCCTCCGAACTCGTCCGCTCGACGCTGTCGCTGGGCGCCCGGGACAACGTCACCGTCGTCGTCGTGATGGTGCGCTGACCCACATCCGACGGCATGGATGGGGGATCGGACCCCCGCAGGTGACAAGATCGTCCACCGTGACGAACGATCACCGGGCGGTGGAGGACTGATGGCGACCATCGAGGAGATCCTCGAACTCGAGCGGGTCGACGCCGACATCTACCGCGGCAAGGCCCACACCAGCCAGCTGCAGCGCACCTTCGGCGGCCAGGTGGCCGGCCAGGCGCTGGTCTCGGCGACCCACACCGTCGACGACCGCTACCGCGTGCACTCGCTGCACGGGTACTTCCTGCGACCGGGCGACCCCGACGCCCCGACGATCTTCCTGGTCGACCGCATCCGCGACGGGCGGTCGTTCTGCACCCGCCGGGTCACCGGTGTGCAGGACGGCGAGGCCATCTTCACGATGTCGGCGTCGTTCGGTGTCCCCTCCGAGGGCCTCGTCCACCAGGACACGATGCCGCAGGCACCCGCGCCCGAGGACCTGCCGGACCAGTCGACCACCATGACTGAGGCGCAGCGGTCGGTGTTCCGCGAGTGGGAGAACTTCGACCTGCGGATCGTGCCGCGCGACCAGCTGGTGACGCACCCGAACTTCGCGGCCCAGCAACGGGTCTGGTTCAAGTACCGGCACCCGCTCCCGGACGACCAGGTGTTCCACGTGTGCACGCTGGCCTACATGAGCGACATGACGCTGCTGGGCTCGGCGAAGTCCATCCACCCCGATGAGAACCCGCAGAGCGCATCCCTCGACCACGCGATGTGGTTCCTGCGGCCGTTCCGCGCCGACGACTGGCTGCTCTACGACCAGACGTCTCCGTCGGCCGAGGACGGTCGCGCCCTCACACAGGGCCGCATCTTCGACCGTCAGGGCCGCATGGTCGCGGCGGTCACGCAGGAGGGCCTCGCGCGGACCGGACGCCCCATGCCGGTCGATCAACACGCCAAGCGCGCCGGTCAGGATACGTGACACCCCGCATCGGGGTCCTCGCACTGCAGGGTGACGTGCGGGAGCACGTCTGGGCGCTCGCCGACGCCGGTGCGTCCGCGGTGCCAGTCCGCCGGCCCGAGGAGCTGGCCGGCCTCGACGGCATCGTCCTGCCCGGCGGGGAGTCGACCACCATGAGCCGACTGCTCGGTGTCGTCGGGCTGTTCGAGCCGCTGCGCGCCGCGATCGAGGCGGGGTTGCCCGCCTACGGGTCGTGCGCCGGGATGATCCTGCTCGCCTCCGACGTGCTCGACACCCGACCCGACGCCCGCCACCTCGACGCCCTCGACATCACCGTGCGGCGCAACGCCTTCGGTCGGCAGGTCCAGTCGTTCGAGACCGACCTGCCGCTGGCGGGTCTCGACGACGGACCCGTGCGTGCTGTCTTCATCCGCGCCCCCTGGGTGGAGGCGACGGGACCGGACGTCGAGGTGCTCGCGCGCGTCCCGGACGGACCCGCGGCGGGTCGCGTCGTCGCCGTCCGGCAGGGCCGGGTCCTCGCGACGTCGTTCCATCCCGAGGTCACCGGCGACCACCGGGTGCACCGCCTCTTCGTCGACATGGTCTCGACGACCGTCTGAGACCCGATGACGTGCGGGTAGACTCGTTCCGCTGAGGACGAGCGTGCGCGCACCCCCGGTCGACGGACGAATCGGAGTCCGGTGATGTCACGGCGGGTGCGAGGAAAGGGGCATGTGCGATGAGCGGCCACTCCAAATGGGCCACCACCAAGCACAAGAAGGCGGTGATCGACGCCAAGCGCGGCAAGATGTTCGCCAAGTTGATCAAGAACATCGAGGTCGCCGCGCGCACCGGTGGTGGCGATCCCGCGGGCAACCCCACGCTGTACGACGCCATCCAGAAGGCGAAGAAGTCGTCGGTGCCCAACGACAACATCGAGCGTGCGCGCAAGCGCGGCGGTGGGGAAGAGGGCGGCGGCGCCGACTGGCAGACCATCACCTACGAGGGCTACGGCCCCAACGGGGTCGCGATCCTCATCGAGTGCCTGACCGACAACCGCAACCGCGCCGCCGGTGAGGTGCGCACCGCGATGACCCGCAACGGCGGCACCATGGCCGACCCCGGTTCGGTCGCGTACCTGTTCACCCGCAAGGGCGTGGTCACCCTCGAGAAGAACGGCCAGAGCGAGGACGACGTCCTCACCGCCGTCCTCGACGCCGGGGCCGAGGAGATCACCGACCTCGGGGACTCGTTCGAGATCCTCTCCGAGCCCACCGATCTCGTCGGCGTGCGCAGCGCGTTGCAGGAGGCGGGCATCGACTACGACTCCGCCGAGGCGAGCTTCCGTGCGTCGGTCGACGTCCCCGTCGACGCCGAGGGCGCCCGCAAGGTGTTCAAGCTGATCGACGCCCTCGAGGACTGCGACGACGTCCAGGAGGTCTACTCCAACGTCGACGTCTCCGACGACGTCCTCGCCGAGATCGACGCCTGAGCAGTCCTCACGCCACCCGCACCGCAGGACGGTCGGGGTGGTCCCACCGGACCTCGATGTCGGCCGGTCCGGACTCGTCGGCCTGCGCGAGCAGTGGGGTGATCGTCCAGTGGTCCGACTCGGGTGTGCGCCGACGCAGCGCGCCCTCGGTCATCCGCAGCGCCACCGTGAGGTCGAGGTCGAGGTCGCTCCCGACCAGCATCGGCCCGGCCAGCACCAGCACCTGATCGGGTCCGGCGGGGCTGGGCACGTCCCGGAACGACCGGTCCCGCCGCGGATCCCACAGCCGCGGCAACCACTCACCCCGCGAGTGCAGTGCGTCGATCACCTCCCGGCCGATCGCGGCGAGGTCGAACCAGGCGGTCCGGTAGCTCTCGGCGTCCGTGTGGCCCCACTCCATCCGTGTCGACGCGGGCCGGAGCCAGTGGTGCAGGTCCACCACGTCGGCGGCCCGCCCCGTGGTGCGCAGTTGCCGGGCGAGCCCGTCGGCGAGTGCGCGGGGATCCGCGGCGTCGGCACCGTCGACCGCCACCACGCGTCGACCGGGCAGGGCCGTGATCGCCGCGAGGCACTCGTCGACGAGGCCCTCGGGGCTCAGGGGTCGGTATCGCATCGCCGTCCATCCTCCCGGCCGTGTCGATCCCGGTCGGCGACGGACCTCCTGGATAGGATCTCGAACAACTGTTCGTCTCGTCGTGACCGGAGGTCGGGTGTGCGTGTGATGGGTGTCGACCCCGGGCTGACGCGATGCGGCATCGCGCTGGTGGAGTCCGGGGCAGGTCGCGCGGTCACCGCGCTCGATGTCGACGTCGTGCGCACCCCCACCTCGATGGACCTCGCCGAACGACTGCTCGCCGTGCACAACGCCGCGTGCCATTGGCTCGACACGCACCACCCCGACGTCGTCGCGGTCGAGCGGGTGTTCGCGCAGAACCAGGTCAGCACCGCGATGGGCACCGCGCAGGCCGGCGGCGTCATCGCGCTCGCGGCCGCCCAGCGCGGCATCCCCGTCCGATTCCACACCCCCAGTGAGGTGAAGGCCGCCGTCACCGGCAGCGGCCGCGCCGACAAGGCGCAGGTCACCGCGATGGTGACGCGCATCCTCGGGATGCAGACCAAGCCGAAGCCGGCGGACGCCGCCGACGCGTTGGCCCTCGCGATCTGTCACTGCTGGCGCGGTCCGATGGCCGAGCGCCTCGCCGCCGCCCAGGCGCGGGCGGTCGGTGCCGGCGGCACCCGCACCTCGTGGGTACAGCGATGATCGCGTCACTGCGGGGCACGGTGATCCACGTCGCCCTCGACCACCTCGTGATCGAGTGCGCCGGCGTCGGCTACCGGGTCCTCGCGACCCCGTCGACGCTCGCGAGCGTGCAGCGCGGCGCCGAGACCACGTTGCTCACGGCGATGATCGTCCGCGAGGACTCGATGACGCTGTACGGGTTCACCGAGCCCGACGCCCGTGACCTGTTCGCACTGCTGCAGACGGTCACCGGGGTCGGACCGCGGCTCGCGATGGCCACTCTCGCCGTGCTCGAACCGTCGGCGCTGCGTGCGGCTCTCGCAGACTCCGACGTGAAGGCGCTGTGCACCGTGCCCGGGGTGGGGAAGCGTGTCGCCGAACGGCTCGTCGTCGAACTGCGCGACAAGGTCGACCGTCCGCAGTCCGGTGCGGCGGACACCGCCGGGATCGGCCTCGCCGCGTCGATGAGCGTGCGCGACCAGGTGGTCGAGGCACTCGCCGGACTCGGGTTCCCCGTGCCGGCCGCGGAGAAGGCGGTCACCGCGGTCCTCGCCGACGACCCCGACGCCGACTCCGCCCGGGCGCTGCGCGCCGGGCTCGCGCTGCTGGGGAAGACCCGATGAGCGACGGGTACGACCCCACGGCGGGCGACGACGCCCGGACGGTGAGCCCGTTCACCGTCGCCTCCGACGGCGACCTCGACGCCGGTCTGCGACCGAAGTCGTTGGCGGACTTCATCGGTCAGCCGCGGGTGTGTGAGCAGCTCGAGCTGGTACTCGCCGGCGCGCGGGGTCGCGGTGGCACCCCCGACCACATCCTGCTGTCGGGACCGCCGGGCCTGGGCAAGACGTCGCTGGCGATGATCATCGCCGGAGAGATGGGGTCGGCGATCCGCGTGACGTCGGGTCCGGCCCTCGAGCGCGCCGGTGACCTCGCCGCGATGCTGTCGAACCTCGTCGAGGGCGACGTGCTGTTCATCGACGAGATCCACCGGATCGCCCGTCCCGCCGAGGAGATGCTCTACCTGGCGATGGAGGACTACCGTGTCGACGTCGTGGTGGGGAAGGGGCCGGGTGCGACGTCCATCCCACTCGACGTCGCACCGTTCACCCTCGTCGGCGCCACCACCCGCTCGGGCTCGCTGACCGGGCCGTTGCGCGACCGGTTCGGGTTCACCGCGCACATGGAGTTCTACGAGCCGTCGGAGCTGGTCCGCGTCCTGGACCGGTCCGCGGGGATCCTCGGTGTCCGGATGGTCCCCGACGCCGCGATCGAGATCGCCGGGCGTTCCCGCGGGACGCCGCGCATCGCGAACCGACTGCTGCGACGCGTGCGCGACTACGCCGAGGTCCGCGGCGACGGCACCGTCACGCTCGCGGTCGCCCGCGCCGCGCTGGCGGTCTACGACGTCGACGAGCTCGGCTTCGACCGTCTCGACCGGGCCGTGCTCGACGCGCTCGTCCGGGGGTTCGGTGGTGGACCCGTCGGCGTGTCGACGCTCGCGGTGGCGGTCGGGGAGGAGCCCACGACCGTCGAGGAGGTGTGCGAACCGTTCCTCGTGCGAGCCGGGATGATCGCCCGGACCCCCCGCGGCCGGGTCGCGACCGCCGCGGCATGGCACCACCTGGACCTGACCCCGCCGGCGGGTGCCCTGACCGGCGCCTACGGCGTCCGGACCCGTGATCTGCAGAGCGAGGCCCTGTTCGATCCCGACGCCGACTGACCCGGGGTCGGGCGGCGACGCAGTGCCCGGAACGTCCGATTCTTGCGCGGGGTGGCACACTGTTCATGTCCCGGCACGCCGTCGTGCGTCGCCCACCCGAGTTCGTCACGAGGTTCGTCACCCCATGGAATTCCTGTTCCCGGTCATCCTGCTCGTCCTGGTCGGCTTCATGCTGCTCACCGCCCGCCGCCAGAAGAAGGTGCAGGCGCAGACCCAGCAGATGCAGGACTCGCTGACCATCGGCGACCGCGTGCAGACCACGTCGGGCGTCTACGGCACGGTGACCGGCATCGACGACGGTGTCGTCGATCTCGAGCTCGCGACCGGCTACGTCACCCGCTGGAACCGCCTCGCGGTCCGTGAGGTCGTCCACGCCGACGACCTCGCCGCGTCCTACCCGGGTGCGCCGACCTCGGCTGCACCCTCCGACGACACCGAGGGCGGGGACGACCGCCCGGTCGCGCTGGAGAAGGACTCCGAGCGGGAGCGCTGAGCTTCCCGGACGTCCCCGCACGCACGCCGCGGCGGTCGCCCTCGGGGCGACGGCCGGTGATGGTGCGCGTGGACGCCACGTAGCCTGTCTGCGGACCGTCGGCACACCGGCGGTGTTCCCCCGCTTCCTCGAGGAGTCGTTGCACCCGTGGCACCGTCGAAACGCGAGACCCCGCCCCTGGTCGTCGCGGGCGCATTTGCGCTGCTCATGGTGATCGTCTACCTGCTCGTGTTCTTCACGGGCGGCGGCGGTACGAAGCCCAAGCTCGGCATCGACCTGCAGGGCGGGACCCGCGTCACGTTGACCGCACGCACCCCGGACAACACGGCGCCGGCGAAGGACCAACTCGACCGCGCGAAGCAGATCATCGAGCAGCGCGTCAACGGTCTCGGCGTCTCGGGATCCGAGGTCATCATCGACGGCAACAACCTGGTCATCACGGTGCCGGGCACCGACGGTCGTCAGGCACGCACCCTCGGTCAGACGGCACGGCTGTACGTGCGCCCTGTCGTCGACGTGAAGGCCGCGACGCCGATGCAGCCCGTGCAGCAGCCGGCGGGGGAGACGAACGCCCAGGCGATCGCCGCTGCGAAGGCGGCGCGCCAGGCCCCGGCGAACGCCAACACCACACAGCTCGAGGCGCAGATGGCGAAGACCAACTGCAACCCGGGTAGCGCTGACCCGCTGCAGGGCAACGACGACCCGAGTCAGTACCTGGTCGCCTGCTCGCAGGACGGGGCGCAGGTCTACCTGCTGGGGCCGGAGATCATCGACGGCCGCGACATCGCGAGTGCCACCGCCACCACCACGCAACAGAGCGGCGCGTGGATCGTGCAGGTCGGCTTCAAGGGTGCGGCGCAGAGTTTCTGGCCCAAGTACACCGGCGAGAACGTCGGCAAGCAGACCGCGTTCACCCTCGACTCCCGGGTCGTCAGCGCACCGCAGATCCAGGGTGCGATCACCTCGCCGACCACCGAGATCAGCGGCAACTTCAGCCAGACCACGGCCAACGACCTGGCGAACGTCCTCAAGTACGGCTCGCTGCCGCTGTCGTTCAAGTCGTCCGACGCCGAGACCGTCTCCGCGACGCTGGGGCTCGCCTCGCTGCGCGCCGGTCTGATCGCCGGTGCGATCGGTCTCGTCGCGGTGCTGGTCTACGCGCTGCTCTACTACCGGATGCTCGGCTTCCTGACGATGCTGTCGCTGCTCGCGTCCGGGGTCATGGTGTACGGGATCCTGGTGCTGCTCGGTCGGTGGATCAACTTCACCCTGGACCTGTCGGGCATCGCCGGTCTCATCATCGGCATCGGCATGACCGCCGACTCGTTCGTCGTCTACTTCGAACGCATCAAGGACGAGATGCGTGAGGGCAGGAGTTTCCGGTCCGCGGTGCCGCGCGGCTGGGCACGCGCGCGACGCACCATCTGGTCGGGCAACGCGGTCAGCTTCATCGCCGCCGCCGCGATCTACTTCCTCGCGATCGGCGAGGTCCGCGGCTTCGCGTTCACCCTCGGACTGACGACGATCCTCGACATCGTGGTCGTGTTCCTGGTCACCCACCCGTTGGTCGTCCTGGCCAGCCGGTCGGCGTTCCTGTCGAAGCCGTCGGTCAACGGTCTCGGGGCCGTCACCCAGGTCGCCCGTGAGCGACGCGCCGCCGCGACGGGCACCGCACAGAAGGAGGAGGCGGTCCGATGAGCCGGGACGACACCGACATCGTCATCGAGGACGACGCCACCGAGGCCCGCAACCGGACGGTCGCGCAGAAGCACTCGCTGCTGTCGCGGCTCTACACCGGCACCGGTGCCTTCGAGATCGTCGGCAAGCGGCGCATGTGGTTCTCCATCACCGCGGGCATCGTGGCGATCTGCCTGCTCTCCATCGTGTTCCGCGGGTTCACCCTCGGCATCGACTTCGAGGGCGGCACCCAGATCTCCTTCACGAACACCTCCCAGACGTCGACCTCGGCGGTGGAGTCGGTGTTCTCCGACACCCTCGGCCGTGACGCCGAGTCGGTGCAGACCGCCGGGTCGGGGTCCAGTGCCACCGTGCAGGTGCGCACGTCGACGCTGTCGCAGGCGGAGACCGAGCGGATCACGTCGGCACTGGCGCAGCGGTTCGGTCCCGCGCTGACCGCCGACGACATCAACTCCTCCGACGTGAGTTCGACGTGGGGTGGGGAGGTGACCCAGAAGGCCCTGATCGCGTTGGCGGTGTTCCTCGCGATCGTGCTCGTCTACATCGCCGTGCGGTTCGACAAGGAGATGTCGGCGGCGGCGATGGCCACCATGATCTTCGACATCGTCGTCACCGCGGGCGTCTACTCCCTCGTCGGCTTCGAGGTGACACCCGCGACCGTCATCGGCCTGCTCACCATCCTGGGCTTCTCGCTGTACGACACGGTCGTCGTGTTCGACAAGGTGGAGGAGAACGTCCGCGGGGTCCTGCACACCACACGGCGCACCTACGCCGAGCAGGCCAACCTCGCCGTGAACCAGACGCTGATGCGCTCGATCAACACGACGGTCATCTCCGTGCTGCCGATCATCGCGCTCATGGTCATCGCCGTGTGGCTGCTCGGCGTCGGCACACTCAAGGACCTCGGCCTGATCCAGCTCGTCGGCGTCGTGGTCGGCACGTTCTCGTCGGTGGCGTTCGCTACGCCGCTGCTCGTCACTCTCAAGGAACGCCGCAAGGACATCCGGGAGCACACGCGGCGGGTGCTCGCGCGACGCGCCGGTGTCGATGCCCCCGAGGCCGTGCCGTCGGGTGCACGCACGTCGCTGTCGAAGGCGTCGGCCGCGGCCCCCGTGGCGGGCGACCGACCCTCGGGCAAGCGGAACCGTCGCCGGTGAGCGCTCTGCACGACGGTGACGCGCTGATCCGGGCACGACAGGCCATCGCCGCCCACACGCGTCTCGTGCCGGACTTCCCCGAGCCGGGCATCCAGTTCAAGGACCTGACACCGGTCCTCGCCGATCCCGAAGGACTGGCCGCGGTGACCGCCGCCCTGGCCGAGGCGGCCGGGGACGCCGATCTCGTCGCCGGGATCGACGCTCGCGGCTTCCTGCTCGGCGGGGCGATCGCGCTGCACCTCGGTGTCGGGGTCGTCGCGGTGCGCAAGGCGGGCAAACTGCCCCCGCCGGTGCACGCCGAGCGCTACGACCTCGAGTACGGCTCCGCCAGCCTCGAGATCCCGGCCGACGGCGTGTCGCTCACCGGGCGTCGGGTCTTCGTCGTCGACGACGTCCTGGCGACCGGCGGGACCCTCAACGCGGCGATCGCGCTGCTCGCCGCGGCCGGCGCACACGTCGACGCCGCCGCCGTGGTGATGGAGATCGAGGGACTCCCGGGCCGCGAGGTGGTCCGGGCCGCACATCCCGACCTCGTGCTGACCGGTCTCACCACCGGGTGAGGACTACCATCGCCTCCGAGGAGGTGTAGATGGCCGACGACACCACCACGGGTTCGCGCGACGTGTCCACCGACGTCGCCCCCGACACCGGTGTGTCCGCAGCGCCTGAGCCCCGCACCACCACGTCCGACGTCACCACGACCACCCCGGTCGCTGCCGAACCCGCCCCCACGGCGCCCATGCCGACCGCGGCCGAGTCCGTCGCGCAGTCGTCGGGGTCGTCGGCGTCACGCCGGGTCCGTGCCCGCCTCGCCCGGCGGATGACCGCGACACGCAACCCGATCCGACCGGTCCTCGAGCCGCTCGTCACCCTGCACCGGGAGCTGTACCCCAAGGCCGATGTCGTGCTGCTGCAGCGTGCCTACGACGTCGCCGAGCGTCACCACGAGGGTCAGTTCCGCAAGTCCGGGGATCCTTACATCACGCACCCGCTGGCCGTCGCCACGATCCTCGCCGACCTCGGGATGGACACGACGACGCTGGTCGCCGCACTGTTGCACGACACCGTCGAGGACACGGGGTACAGCCTCGAGGCGCTCGCCGCGGACTTCGGCGACGAGGTCGCGCACCTCGTCGACGGCGTCACGAAGCTCGACAAGGTCGCCCTCGGGCATGCCGCCGAGGCCGAGACCATCCGCAAGATGATCATCGCGATGGCCCGCGACCCGCGGGTGCTGGTCATCAAGGTCGCCGACCGGCTGCACAACATGCGCACGATGCGGTTCCTGCCGCCGGAGAAGCAGGCCCGCAAGGCCCGCGAGACGCTCGAGGTGATCGCCCCGCTGGCGCACCGCCTCGGGATGGCCACGGTCAAGTGGGAACTCGAGGACCTCTCGTTCGCGATCCTGCACCCGAAGCGGTACGAGGAGATCGTCCGCCTCGTCGCCGACCGCGCCCCGTCGCGCGACACCTACCTCGCTCGCGTCCGCGCCGACATCACGTCGTCGTTGAACGCCGCCCGGATCACCGCGACCGTCGAGGGCCGCCCGAAGCACTACTGGTCGATCTACCAGAAGATGATCGTCAAGGGTCGTGAGTTCGACGACATCCACGACCTCGTCGGCATGCGCATCCTGTGCGACCAGATCCGCGACTGCTACGCCGCGGTCGGTGTCGTGCACTCGCTCTGGCAGCCGATGGCCGGCCGGTTCAAGGACTACATCGCGCAGCCGCGGTTCGGTGTCTACCAGTCGCTGCACACCACGGTCGTCGGCCCGGAGGGCAAGCCGCTGGAGGTGCAAATCCGCACCCGCGACATGCACCGCACGGCGGAGTTCGGCATCGCGGCGCACTGGCGCTACAAGGAGACCCGCGGCCGCAACGGCGCCAAGCACACCGACGACGCCGCCGAGATCGACGACATGGCGTGGATGCGTCAGCTCCTCGACTGGCAGCGGGAGGCGGCCGACCCCGGTGAGTTCCTGGAGTCGCTGCGCTACGACCTCGCCGTCAAGGAGATCTTCGTCTTCACCCCCAAGGGTGACGTCATCACGCTGCCCGCCGGATCCACCCCCGTCGACTTCGCCTACGCGGTCCACACCGAGGTCGGACACCGCTGCATCGGCGCCCGGGTGAACGGGCGCCTCGTCGCGCTGGAACGCACGCTCGAGAACGGCGAGGTCGTCGAGGTGTTCACCTCGAAGGCGCCGAACGCGGGGCCGTCGCGCGACTGGCAGGGGTTCGTGGTCTCGCCGCGGGCCAAGGCCAAGATCCGGCAGTGGTTCGCCAAGGAGCGCCGCGAGGAGGCACTCGAGGCGGGCAAGGACGCGATCGCCAAGGAGGTCCGCCGCGGCGGACTCCCGTTGCAGCGCTTGATGAACGCCGAGTCGATGGCGGCGATCGCCACCGAGCTGCGTTACGCCGACGTCTCCGCGCTGTACACGGCGGTCGGGGAGGGGCACGTCTCCGCCCGCCACGTCGTGGGCCGTCTGGTCACGGCGCTGGGCGGGATGGACGACGCCGAGGAGGAACTCGCCGAGCGGTCGACGCCGTCGACGATGCCGTCGCGGCCGCGTCAGACAGGCGACGCCGGTGTCGTCGTGCCCGGCGCCGACGGCGTGCTGGCCAAGCTGGCGAAGTGCTGCACCCCGGTGCCCGGCGACGAGATCCTCGGCTTCGTCACCCGCGGCGGCGGGATCAGCGTCCACCGCACCGACTGTACGAACGCCGATGCGCTGCAGGAACAGTCGGAACGCATCATCGAGGTCAAGTGGGCGCCGTCGCCGTCGTCGGTCTTCCTCGTCGCCATCCAGGTGGAGGCGCTCGACCGGTCACGACTGCTGTCGGACGTGACGCGTGTACTCGCCGACGAGCGCGTGAACATCCTGTCGGCGTCGGTGAACACCAGCCGGGACCGTGTGGCCATCAGCAAGTTCACGTTCGAGATGGGTGACCCGAAGCATCTCGGCCACGTGCTCAACGTCGTCCGCAACGTGGAGGGCGTCTACGACGTCTACCGGGTGACCTCGGCCTCCTGACGCGGCCCGCCGACCCGCCGAGTATGCCGAAACCGGCCGCCGAGTGTGCCAAAACCCCTCGAGCGTGCGGAGAACAGCCCACGAGAGAGCCCAGGTCAGCTGACGGTGGCCTTCTCGATCGTGGTGGTCAGCTTGGGGGTGCCGTCGCCCTGCGTCGGGGCGTAGGTGACCGCGCCGGTGTTCGGGTCCTGCGACGGTCGGATCGACGGCGTGATGCCGCCCTTCGAGATCTTGTCGAGCACGGGCAGACCCGAGGCGTCGACGGACCCCACCACGCTGTAGTTCGGCGGCAGCTGGCTGTCGTTGATCACCAGGAACAGCTGCGCCGAGCCGGTGTTCTGTCCCTGCGCCTGACCGCCCTGACCGACCTGGTAGCTGTTCGCGATCGCCACCGTGCCGCGCGGGTAGACGACCGAGCTCGGCACACCGAGCGCCGCGAGCTGCGGGTCCTGGGGGATGACCTTGAGGTTCGTCGGGAACTCGTCGGGACTGGTCCACCCCGGTCCGGCGGCACCCGTGCCGGTGGGGTCACCGCACTGCAGCACCGCGACCTTGCCGGCACCGCCCTCGGTGAGCCGATGGCAGGTGGTGTCGTTGTAGTAGCCGTTCGTGATGAGCGATGCGACGGCGCCGACGTTGCACGGGGCCTCCGAGCGCTTCAGCGTGATCGGCAGCGTGCCCTGCGTGGTGGTCAGCGTCGCCTGCAGGTCGCCCTTCTTCAGCTGACGGTCCGCGGGCAGCGGCGCGGTGCGCTGCTTCGCCTTCCCGGCGACGAACTGGTCGCGGAACTGCTCGGCGAGGGTCTGCTGTTCGGGCGAGAGGTTCGGCGGGATCTGCGGCGGCTCGTTGAACGGGTTCTGCGCCGCCGGGGTGGGCGTGAACTGGCAGGCCGTGTACCGGGCCTTCTCGCGGTCGTCGAGGACCTTGTTGGTGATCAGGGTCGCGCCCGTCGCGACGACCACCACGGCCACGACGATCGAGGTCGTCAGGATGATGCGCTTGCGGCGGCGCGCGGCCGCCTCCTGGGCGCCGAGCTTCTCCTCGAGCTTGCGCTTGGCCTCGGCGCGCCGCTGTTCGTTGGTGAGCTGATCGCCGCCGTCCGGGATGTCCTCGCCGGGATTCTCGGTGTTCGGCACAGCTCTCCTGACCTGGATCGATGACGGTGGGCCCGACGGGGGTCGGGCGTGCGCGGACGCGGTCGGCGGCCCACCCGACGGGCACCGCCTGGTCTGGGTCGCCGGTGTGAGTGTGCCAGCCCTTGCTGTGAATCGTCCCGACCGGGTCTCGGCGACGGCGGACACCACCGCCGGTTTGCCATGATGGAGGTTCCGACCACGACGGGAGACGCATGCTGATCACCGGGTTCGCCGCGGGTGTGTTCGCGACGAACTGCTATGTCGTCGCCGACCGACCGGGTGCGGACGCGGTGATCATCGACCCCGGGCAGGACGCAGCGCCCGCGGTGACCGACCTGCTCTCCGAGCACGGCCTGACCCCCGTGGCGGTGCTCCTCACCCACGGTCACCTCGACCACACGTGGGATGCGGCGTCCCTGTGCGAGCAGTACGCGATCCCTGCCTACATCCACCCCGCCGACCGTCCGATGCTGGCCGATCCCGCGGTGGGGATCGGTCCGGCGCTGTCGTCGCTCATGGGTGACCTGACCTTCGCCGAGCCGGACAAGGTCGTGGAGTTCGTCGACGGCGAGGCGGTCGAGCTCGCCGGCATCCGCTTCGACGTGGCCGAGGCACCCGGTCACACCCAGGGGTCCGTGCTGTTGACTGTCACCGTGCCCACCGACGGTGCCGAGGTGCCGGTGTGCTTCTCCGGCGACGTACTCTTTGCGGGTTCCATCGGCCGGACGGATCTGCCGGGCGGCGACCACCAACAGCTGCTGGACAGCATCGCCACCACGCTGCTCACCCGCTCCGACGACACCCAGGTGCTGCCCGGCCACGGGCCGCAGACGTCGGTGGGACGCGAGCGCGCCACCAACCCGTTCCTGGCCGACCTGCCGGGGGCGGGGCCGGACGCCGCCGCGCACCCCAGGAAAGGACGACACGGACTGTGAGCGCAGACGCTCCCGGCACGACCCCCGTCACCGCGCCCCCGGCGTCGACCCCGTCGGCGTTCCAGGCGCCGCGCGGTGTCCCCGACTACCTGCCCCCGACGTCGGCGACCTTCCTCGCCGTCCGCGACACGCTCAGCCAGGCGGCGCGTCTGGCCGGCTACTCCCACGTCGAGTTGCCGGTGTTCGAGGACACCGCGCTGTTCGCGCGGGGCGTCGGCGAGTCCACCGACGTGGTGTCGAAGGAGATGTACACCTTCGCCGATCGCGGTGAGCGGTCGGTGACGCTGCGCCCGGAGGGCACCGCCGGTGTCATGCGTGCGGTGATCCAGCACGGTCTCGACCGCGGACAGCTCCCGGTGAAGCTCACCTACCACGGTCCCTTCTTCCGGTACGAGAAGCCGCAGACCGGGCGGTACCGGCAGCTGCAGCAGGTCGGTGTCGAGGCGATCGGTGTCGACGACCCGGCGCTCGACGCCGAGGTGATCGCCATCGCCGACGAGGGCTATCGACGGCTCGGGCTGACGGGCTATCGGCTCGAGCTGACGTCCCTCGGCGACGACACCTGCCGACCGCAGTACCGGGAGGCGTTGCAGCAGTTCCTGTTCGGTCTCGACCTCGACGAGGACACCCGTCGGCGCGCCGAGATCAACCCGCTGCGTGTCCTCGACGACAAGCGGCCCGAGATCCGCGCCGCCACCGCCGACGCCCCGCTCATGCTCGACCACCTGTCGGACTCGGTCGCCGAGCACTTCGCCGCGGTGCGGCGCCACCTCGACGCCCTCGGGGTCCGCTACGAGATCAACCCACGCCTCGTGCGCGGGCTCGACTACTACACGAAGACCACCTTCGAGTTCGTCCACGACGGCCTCGGCGCGCAGTCGGGCATCGGTGGCGGTGGTCGCTACGACGGCCTCATGCGCCACCTCGGCGGCAAGCAGGAGCTGTCGGGGATCGGGTACGGACTCGGCGTCGACCGCACCGTTCTCGCTCTCGAGGCCGAGCAGCTGACCGCCGCGACCGGTGGTCGGTGCACGGTCTTCGGTGTCCCGATGGGCGACGCCGCCCGCGACCGCATGGTCGCCCTGGCCGGGGAGTTCCGCGCCCGGGGGGTCGCGGTCGACATCGCCTACGGCGGACGGGGTCTCAAGGGCGCGATGAAGGCCGCGGACCGGTCGGGGGCGCGGTGGGCGCTCGTCCTCGGCGACCGCGAGCTCGAGGCGGGTCAGGTCGAGGTCAAGGACCTCACCGACGGCTCGCAGCGCACCGCCGCACTGGATGCCGTCGTCGACGAGATCGCCACGTCGCAGGCCTGACCCGCCCGCCCTCGCTCAGACCAGACGGTCGTCGAGGTGTCCGGCGTCCATCGTCCAGCGCCGCGTGGCGCGCACGGTGTCGAGCATGCGGCGGTCGTGGGTGACCAGCAGCAGGGTGCCGTCGAAGGTGTCCAGCGCGGACTCGAGCTGCTCGATGGCGGGCAGGTCGAGGTGGTTCGTCGGCTCGTCGAGCACCAGCAGGTTGACCCCGCGGGCCTGCAGCAGCGCCAGTGCGGCCCGGGTGCGTTCGCCGGGGGACAGGTCGGCGGCGGGACGCAGAGCGTCGTCGCCGCGGAGCCCGAACTTCGCCAGCAGGGTGCGGACGTCGGCCTCCGTCTCGTCCGGCACCCGATCGCGGAACGCCTCCGTCAGCGACTGCGGCCCGGTGAACGCCGCCCGCGCCTGGTCGATCTCACCGAGCTCGACGCCCGACCCCGTCGAGACCGTGCCGCGGCTCGGGGTCGTGCGACCGAGGATCACCGACAGCAGCGTCGACTTGCCGGACCCGTTGCGGCCGGTGACCAGGATACGGTCGCCGGCGTCGACGCTCGTGGAGATGGGACCCAGCGTGAAGTCACCGCGTTCGACGACGACCTCGTGGAGAGTTGCGACCACGCCGCCTCCCCGCGGTGCGCGGGCGATCTCCATGCGCAGTTCCCACTCCTTGCGCGGCTCCTCGACGACGTCGAGCCGCTCGATGCGCCGTTGGGTCTGTCGTGCCTTGGCGGCCTGCTTCTCCGTCGACTCGGCCCGGTGCCTACGGCTGATCGTGTCGTTGTCGGTGGCCTTGCGTCGGGCGTTGCGGACGCCGTGCTCGAGCCAGTTGCGTTGTGTGCGTGCGCGTTCCTCTAGGCCTGACCTCGTGTCCGCGTACTCCTCGTAGCGCTCCCGGGCGTGCCGGCGGGCGATCTCGCGTTCGGCGAGATATGCCTCGTACCCGCCGGAGTATGCCGCGACGGTGTTCTGCCCCCGGTCGAGTTCCACGATGCCGGTGGCCGTGCGCGCCAGGAACTCTCGATCGTGGCTGACCAGCATCATCGCGGCGGGTGCCTCGGCGACGAAACGTTCGAGGCGGGCCAGACCGGCGAGATCCAGGTCGTTGGTCGGCTCGTCGAGGAGCAGCACGTCGTGCCGCGACAGCAGGATCGCCGCCAGGCCGGCGCGTGCGGCCTGTCCACCGGACAGCGCGGTCATCGCCGTCGCGGGGTCGACGTCGAGCCCGACGTCGGCGAGGACGCCGGCGACGCGGTCGTCGAGGTCGGCGCCGCCCAGGGCCAGCCACCGCTCGAGTGCCGGTGTGTACGGGTCGTCGTCGCCGGCCGCCTCGGCGAGTGCCTCCGCGGCCGCGTCCATGGCGTTCTGCGCGGCGGTGACACCGGTACGACGGGCGAGGAACGCGTGGACGGACTCACCGGGACGCCGGTCGACCTCCTGGGTGAGCAGGCCGATCGTCGCGTCGGGCGGGGTGACGGTGATGGCGCCGGTGTGGTCGGCGTCGGAGACGCCGGCGATCACGCCGAGCAACGTCGACTTCCCGGCGCCGTTCGCGCCGACGAGGCCGACGACGTCGCCGGGGGCGACGACGAGATCGAGACCGTCGAACAGGACGCGGTTGCCACGGGATGCACCGACGTCGTCGAGGTGCAGGACCGCGCTCACGCCCCGATCAGTTCCGACCGCAGCACGTCGAGGCTGACGCCGCCGAGACGCAGTGCGCGCGTGTGGAACTCCTTGAGCGTGCCGTCGGGGTGGGTGGCGCGGAACTCGTCGCGGGCCTGCTCCCACACCCGCTGGCCGAGCGCGTACGACGGTGCCTGCCCCGGCCATCCCAGGTAGCGGTTGCGCTCGAACGCGAGCACCGACCGGTCCATCGCGACGGCCTGCGTGAGGAACGTCCACACCTTGTCGGCATCCCATGTCCCGCCGCCGACGGACTCCGGGGCGTCCAGACCGCAGTGCACGCCGATGTCGACGACGACGCGGGCGGCTCGCAGACGCTGGGAGTCGAGCATGCCCATCCGGTCGCCGTCGTCGTCGAGCCAGCCGAGGTCGGCCATCAGCCGCTCGGCGTAGAGGGCCCACCCCTCGCCGTGGCCGGAGGTGAACGACGCGAGCTTGCGCCACCGGTTGAGTTCGGGACTCACCATCGCCGACCCGATCTGGAGGTGGTGCCCGGGCACCCCCTCGTGGAAGACGGTCGTCGTCTCCTGCCACGTGTGGAACACGTCCTGCTGCGGTGGCACGGACCACCACATGCGGCCCGGGCGGCGCATGTCCTCGCTCGGCGCCGTGTAGTAGATGATCCCCGTCGCCGACGGCGCGAGCATGCACTGCAGCGCCGTCAGGTTCTCGGGGATCTCGAAGTGGGTGTCGCGCACCGCGTCCAAGGACCGGTCGGACAGGTCCTGCATCCAGGCCACGAACGCGTCGCGGTCGGTGACGCGGTAGCGGGGGTCCTCGTCGAGGGCTGCCAGCGCGCCCGCGACGCCGGCCCCGGGGGCGATGCGCTCGGCGAGCACCTCCTGCTCGGCCACGATCCCGGCGAGGTGGTCCAGACCCCAGGCGTACGCCTCGTCGGGATCGATGTCGGTGCCGACGAACTCCGCCGAGTGCAGTCGGTAGACGTCGCGCCCGACGGCGTCGGCCGCGTCTGCACGGTCGGCGACGGATTCCCGGAGATGTCGCTGCAGTCGCCCGAACGCCTCACCGGCGGCGGCATGGGCGAGATCGAGGTGACGCTGCATCGACGCGTCCACCGCGACGACCCGGTCGACGGTGGCGCGGACGGCGTCGGCGGCGGTGCCGCACTGATCGGCGACGAGCCCCACCTGTCGGCGGGCGATCGGCGGCCCGGCCGACAGGCGGTGCTCGAGGCCGGCGATCACCGTGTCGATCGCGGTGGGGATCGCGGTGACGCGCGCGAGCACGGCGCCGCGGTCGGCCTCGTCGTCGACCGGCATCAGGTCGAACACGTCGCGGATCGACTGCAGCGGTGAGGCGATCACGTTGATCTCCCCGACGCGCAGGCCCGCGTCGTCGACGGCGACGGCGCGCGACAGCTGGTCGGTCATCGTCGCGACCGTCACGCGGTCGACGTCGTCGGCGGGGGTCGACGCGGACAGCCGGCGCAGGGTGTCGCGGAGGATCTCGGTGCGGTCGGCGACGGCGGCGGGGGAGAAGTCCGTGAGTCGCGTGTCGTGCCCCGGGACGCCGAGATCGGTGGCGGCGATCGGGTCCGCGGCGCACACGCTCGCCAGGTGGTCCTCGGCGATCGCGTCGACCTCGGTGGGGGTACGGGCGGGTGTGCTCACGGGATGGACTCCTCCTCGTCGGACGGGACGGTCGGGTCGTGTCTACAGGCTGCGGGCGGAGAACGTGTCACACGAGGACGGGTCCCCGGTGCGGTACCCGGTCTGGAACCACCGGACGCGCTGGGCGGACGACCCGTGCGTCCATCCCTCGGAGTCGTTCCTGCCCGAGAGCGTGTCGTCGCCGATGGCCTTCGCCGTCTGGATCACCTCGGAGATCTGCTCCTGCGAGATCGGCGCGAGCATCGCGTCGGGTCCCTTGTCGGCGTGCTCGGCCCACACGCCGGCGTAGCAGTCGGCCTGCAGTTCGAGCCGCACCGAGCCCGACGTGGCGCCGCGTGACCCGAGGCGTTGGGCCTCCTCCATGGTGCCCATGAGGTTCTGCACGTGGTGGCCGAACTCGTGCGCCACCACGTATTCCTGCGCGAGCGGACCGTTGCTCCCGCCGAGCTGGTCGGACAGCGTGGTGAAGAACGTCGGGTCGAAGTAGGCGGTGCGGTCGCCCGGGCAGTAGAAGGGCCCCACCGACGACGTCGCCGAGCCGCAGCCGCCGGTGGTGACCGCGTCGGCGAAGATCACCGTCTTCGGCTCCGTGTAGCCGCGCACCAACGTCGGCCACACCTCGTCGAGGCTGTTCGTGGTGGCCACGATCCGACAGATCGTGTCGGAGTTGGCCTTCTGCACCGTGCAGCTGTCGATCTGCTGCTGGATGGCCTGGTTGGACGTCCCCTGCGGTGCCGCGGTGCCACCGTCGCCGCCGAGGATGTCACCGGGGTTCACCCCGAACAGCACCGCCACGATCGCGACGATGATCCCGGCGCCGCCGCCGAGGGCGATGCGGCCGCGTCCGCCGCCCCCGCCACCGGACACCCCGCTGGTGTCGAGCGGACCGTCTCCCTGGAACGTCATGCCACCCTCCCGTGCTCGGGGGGCGCACCGTGGACGCCCACCACCTCCGACGGCCGTCGAGTCGGACATCTGATCGTACGTAGGATGAGCGGCGCCGTGGGGCCGACCGCCCCGCGTCGCCATCCGTCTCGAGAGGACACCTGTGCTGCGCACCCATTCCGCCGGATCCCTCCGTGCCGACGACGCCGGGGGATCGGTCACGGTCGTCGGTTGGGTCGCCCGCCGTCGCGATCACGGTGGTGTGGTGTTCATCGACCTGCGCGACAGCACGGGCCTGGTCCAGGTCGTCTTCCGCGACGAGGCCGTCGCCGAGGCGGCCCACCGACTGCGTGCGGAGTTCTGCGTCCGCGTCGTCGGGGACGTCGAGGTCCGGCCCGAGGGCAGCGAGAACGCCGCGCTGGCGTCGGGCGCGATCGAGATCAACGCGACCGAGCTCGAGGTCCTCAACGCCGCCGCTCCGCTGCCGTTCCAGCTGGACGAGACACCCGGCGAGGAGGCGCGCCTGCGCTACCGCTACCTCGACCTGCGTCGAGAGGGCCCCGGGAAGGCGCTGCGGCTGCGGTCGAAGGTCAACGCCGCCGCCCGCGGTGTGCTCGCCGACCACGACTTCGTCGAGATCGAGACCCCGACGCTCACGCGGTCGACACCCGAGGGCGCGCGCGACTTCCTCGTGCCGGCCCGCCTGCGGCCGGGATCGTTCTACGCCCTCCCGCAGAGCCCGCAGCTGTTCAAGCAGCTGCTCATGGTGGCCGGGATGGAGCGGTACTACCAGATCGCCCGCTGCTACCGCGACGAGGACTTCCGCGCCGACCGGCAGCCGGAGTTCACCCAGCTCGACGTGGAGATGAGCTTCGTCGACCAGGACGACGTCATCGCGCTCGCCGAGGAGATCCTCGTCGCGCTGTGGTCGCTGATCGGCGTGCAGGTGCAGACCCCGATCCCGCGGATGACCTACGCCGACGCGATGCGCCGCTACGGCAGCGACAAGCCCGACCTACGCTTCGACCTCGAGCTCGTCGAGTGCACCGACTTCTTCGCCGACACCCCCTTCCGGGTGTTCCAGGCGCCGTACGTCGGCGCCGTCGTCATGCCCGGGGGTGCGAGCCAGCCCCGCCGCACGCTGGACGCCTGGCAGGACTGGGCCAAGCAGCGCGGCGCGAAGGGCCTCGCCTACGTGCTCGTCGCCGAGGACGGGACCCTCGGCGGCCCGGTCGCCAAGAACCTCTCCGACGCCGAGCGGGAGGGCCTGGCCGCCCACGTCGGCGCGCAACCCGGTGACTGCGTCTTCTTCGCCGCCGGTCCGGCGAAGGCGCAGCGCGCACTGCTCGGTGCCGCGCGCGGCGAGATCGCGTCCCGACTGGGCCTCATCGACCCCGACGCCTGGGCGTTCACGTGGATCGTCGACGCGCCGCTGTTCAAGCCGACCGCCGACGCGACCGCGGGCGGTGACGTCGCCGTCGGCTCCGGGGCCTGGACCGCGGTGCACCACGCGTTCACCTCGCCCAAGCCGGAGTCGATCGACACCCTCGAGTCCGATCCCGGCGCCGCGCTGGCCTACGCCTACGACATCGTCTGCAACGGCAACGAGATCGGTGGGGGCAGCATCCGTATCCACCGCCGCGACGTGCAGGAACGGGTGTTCGCGATCATGGGCATCGACCACGCCGAGGCGCAGGAGAAGTTCGGCTTCCTCCTCGACGCGTTCTCCTACGGTGCGCCCCCGCACGGCGGCATCGCCTTCGGCTGGGACCGCATCACCGCGCTCCTGGCGGGCGAGTCGTCGATCCGCGAGGTGATCGCGTTCCCGAAGTCGGGTGGCGGCGTCGACCCGCTCACCGACGCACCGGCACCGATCACCGCCGCGCAGCGGAAGGAGTCGGGCATCGACGCGAAGCCCGCTCCCAGGAGCGGCACGGACCCCGCGACCCCCGCCGGCTGACCGGTCGTCGATGCTGCACCTGCGGGTGATCGTCCCGGGCGACGAGTCCGCGGACGTCCTCGACCACCTGCGGTCGGCGGTGGGGGTGACCCACATCGTCGTGAGTCCCGGTGCCGCGATCGACCCCGCCGGTGACCTCGTGCAGGCCGACGTCACCCGGGAGGCCGCCGACGAGGTCCTCGACGCCCTGACCGCCCGCGGACTGCACCGTCGGGGCGCGATCACCATGGAGCCGCTCGACACCGTCCTCTCCGACGCCGCGGTGCGGGCGGAGAAGGAGGCGCCGGGCGACCCCGACGACGCGATCGTCTGGCACGAACTCACCGGACGGACCCGCGACGACGCCACGCTGAGCGTCACGTTCCTGGCCTTCCTCACGATCGCGTGTCTGCTCGCCGCCGTCGGTGTCATCACCGACTCCCCGGTCACGGTTGTCGGCGCGATGGTCGTCGGACCCGAGTTCGGGCCCCTCGCGGGGATCGCCGTCGGCGTGGTGTCCCGTCGCGCCGATCTGGCGCGGCGATCCCTGATCGCCCTGCTCGTCGGGTTCCCTCTCGCGATGGTCGTCACCGGTCTGGCCGCTCTGCTGGCCGAGACGGCCGGCCTCGTCGAGCTACGGGACGTGACCTCCGCCGACCAGGTCGACTTCATCTACCAGGTCGGGGTCTTCTCGTTCGTCGTCGCGGTGCTCGCCGGCGCGGCCGGGATGTTGTCGCTCGTGTCGGCGAAGTCCGCGGCGCTCGTCGGCGTGTTCATCTCGGTGACGACGGTGCCCGCCGCCGGATACGCGGTGGTCGCGGCGACCCTCGGGCAGTGGGCCGTGGCCGGGGAGTCGGCCGCCCAGCTGGCGGTCAACATGGTCGGCATCGTGGTGGCCGGGGTGGGTGTGCTGTGGACCCACCGCGCCGTCGCACGCCGACGGGCGCGACGCCAGGCGTGACGCGAAACCTCATGGGCGAGCAGACCACCCGACGATCGACGTCACACGTGCTCGCGCGGTGGGTCGGCCAGAGGTGTGGTGGGATCGGTGACACCGCCGGACCCACGAGCTCCGAGACGCCCGGCGCCGGGAAGGACTCTCCGCCGTGACGATCAAGGTCGCCCTCGAGCACCGGACGAGCTACGCCTTCGACCGACCCGTGACCATCCATCCGCACGTCGTCCGGTTGCGCCCGGCGCCGCACTCGCGCACGCCGATCGAGGCGTACTCGCTGCGTGTCGAGCCCGACGACCACTTCGTCAACTGGCAGCAGGACGCGTTCAGCAACTACCAGGCACGCCTGGTGTTCCCGACGCCGGCGACCTCGCTGACGATCACCGTGGACCTCGTCGCCGACCTGACCGCGGTCAACCCGTTCGACTTCTTCGTCGAGGAGGCCGCGGAGGAGGTCGGCTTCACCTACTCCGACGGCCTCCGGGTCGATCTGGAGCCCTACCTGCGCGACGTCACCCCGACCGGTCGGCACGCGGAGAGGTCGGCGGGCGCCGACGGCCCCGCCCCGCTGCTCGACGAGTGGGTCGCCGCGCACCGTCCGACGCCCGGCACGCGCGTCATCGACCACCTCGTGGCGGTCAACCAGGCGCTGCGCGACGACATCGGCTACACCGTCCGACTCGAGGCGGGGGTGCAGAGCCCCGAGTACACGCTCTCGTCGGCCATCGGCTCGTGCCGCGACTCGGCATGGCTGCTCGTCGCGATCCTCCGCCGGATGGGCCTCGCGGCACGGTTCGTGTCGGGATACCTCGTGCAGCTCACCTCCGACATCCGCTCCGTCGACGGCCCGTCGGGGCCGGCGGCGGATTTCACCGACCTGCACGCGTGGACCGAGGTCTACCTGCCCGGCGCGGGCTGGGTCGGCATGGACCCGACGTCGGGACTGTTCGCCGGGGAGGGCCACATCCCGCTCGCGGCGACACCCGCGCCCGGCGGCGCCGCCCCGATCACCGGGGCCACCGGTCCGTGTCACGCGACGATGGACTTCTCCAACACGGTGACCCGGTTCCACGAGGACCCCCGGGTCACGTTGCCCTACACCGACGACCAGTGGCGGCGTGTCGTCGACCTCGGCGCCCGTGTCGACGACCTGATGACGTCCCACGACGTCGACCTGACCATGGGCGGCGAGCCGACCTTCGTGTCCGTCGACGACCAGACGGCACCGGAGTGGACGACGGCCGCCGACGGGCCGCACAAGCGGCGCCGGGCGTCGGTGCTCGCCGAGAGCCTCCGCGAGAAGTACGCGCCGAAAGGCCTCGTACAGCGCAGCCAGGGCAAGTGGTATCCCGGGGAACCGTTGCCGCGGTGGCAGATCGCGCTGATGTGGCGTACCGACGGTGAACCGCTGTGGACCCGCCCGGAACTGCTCGCCGACCCCTGGCCCGACGACGACGCCGCACGCCGCTCGATGTCGGGCGGGGCGTCGGCCGCCACCGCGGCGTCGGCGAAGCGGTCCCGCGCCTTCACCGAGGCGGTCGCGGCGGCATTGCACCTGCCGACGACCACGGTCCAGCCCGCGTTCGAGGACCCGCTCGTCGCGCTGGCGGAGTCCCTGCGCCGGCCCGCCGGGACCCCGCCGAAGGACGGCGACAGCACGGACGAGCCCGCCGACCTCGGACCCGACGTCGACTCCCCGGACCGCCGGGCCGAGCTGCTCGCGGCCCTCGACACCCCCGTCGTCGACGCCACCGCGCACGTGTTGCCGATCAGCCGCACCGACGACGACACCACCTGGGAGTCGATCCCGTGGGCGACCCGCCGCGACCGCCTGGTGCTGACGGCCGGGACGTCGCCGGCCGGTCTGCGACTGCCACTGGACTCGCTGTCCTGGTCGGCGCCGCCGGTGCTGCCCGACACCGATCCGACCGCGCCGGCCCCGGCGCTGCGTGCTCCCGGACCGCCGCCGGAGGTGACCCTCGTGACCCCGGGGTCGACTCCGCCGCCACCGGTCGAGGACCCCGCGACCCGCCCGCTGCCGAGGACCGCGGTCGTCGTCGAGGTCCGGGACGACGTCGTGTACGCGTTCCTGCCACCGACGCAGTCGCTGGAGCACTTCCTCGACCTGGTGTCCGCGGTGGAGGAGGCTGCCGCCGACACCGGCGACCCCGTCGTCGTCGAGGGCTACGGGCCGCCCGCCGACGCCCGGCTGCAGTCCCTGTCGGTCACCCCGGACCCCGGCGTCATCGAGGTCAACGTCCAGCCGACCGCGTCGTTCGCCGAGCAGTCGGAGTTGCTCGGGGAGCTCTACTCGCAGGCCCGACTGGCCCGGCTGGGCACCGAGTCGTTCGACCTCGACGGGTCGCACGGCGGCACCGGCGGCGGCAACCACATCACGCTGGGTGGCGTGACCCCGGCGCGCTCGCCGCTGCTGCGTCGCCCCGACCTGCTGGTGTCGATGATCGCCTACTGGCAGCGCCACCCGTCGCTGTCGTACCTGTTCTCGGGGCGCTTCGTCGGGACCACCTCGCAGGCACCGCGGGCCGACGAGGGGCGCGAGGACGCGCTCTACGAACTCGAGATCGCGTTCGCCGAGATCGACCGACTCGCCGGCGACGGCCACACCGCGCCGTGGACGGTCGACCGGGCGCTGCGGCACCTGCTGACCGACATCACCGGCAACACCCACCGGGCCGAGTTCTGCATCGACAAGCTCTACAGCCCGGACTCGGCGCGCGGTCGCCTCGGTCTGCTGGAACTGCGCGCGTTCGAGATGCCGCCGCACCACCGGATGGCGATGGTGCAGTCGCTGCTGGTGCGGTGCCTGGTGATCTGGTTCTGGCAGCACCCGTTCCGGGGTCGGCTCATCCGCCACGGCGCGGAGCTGCACGGCCGACACCTGCTGCCGCACCACGTCATCGCCGACATCGCCGCGGTCGCCGCCGACCTGCGCGACGCCGGTCTCGACTTCGACACCGCCTGGCTCGACCCGTTCACCGAGTTCCGGTTCCCGCGCCTGGGGACCGTCGCGATCCGCGGCCACGAGATCGAGCTGCGCGGTGCGATCGAACCGTGGAACACGCTGGGGGAGGAGTCGACCGGCACCGGTACCGCGCGGTACGTCGACTCGTCCGTCGAGCGGGTGCAGGTCCGCGTCACCGGCAGCGACGACGACCAATTCGTCCTGACGTGCAACGGGATCCCCGTGCCGCTCGCCGCCACCGAGCGCCCCGGTGAGCGCGTCGCCGGGATCCGGTTCCGGGCCTGGCAACCGCCGAGCGCGTTGCACCCCACCATCAGCATCGACTCGCCGCTCGTGTTCGACCTCGTCGACACCGTCGCAGGCCGGTCGGTGGGCGGCGCGACGTACCACGTCGTGCACCCGGGCGGCCGTGCCTACGAGCGGCCGCCGGTCAACGCGGTCGAGGCCGAGTCGCGTCGCAACGGCCGTTTCGAGGCGATCGGGCACACCCCGGGACCGGTCGACGTGGCCGCGATCCGGGAGATGCGGGCCCGTCTCGCCGTCGATCTCGGAGTGCCGGGCATCCTCGACCTGCGGCGGGCACGTACGGTCCTGAGGTGACATCGGCTCGGACACCCGTCGACGCGACGTCGGCACCGGTCGGCGTCACGCAGGCCGCGGGGCTCGTCGAGACCTACCGCGCCGACCGGTTCGGGCTGTTCGACGCCGGCGACCCCCGACACCTCGGGTCGACCGGCCTGCCCCACGACGAGTTCGTCGACGCCGACGGCGGCATCCGCCCGCAGTGGTCGGAACTCGTCGACGCCTACGCCCGGGCCGGCGAGTCCGGCCTGACCCGCACCGACCTGCGGGTGGCCGCGATGGTCGCCGACGAGGGCATCACCTACACGCCGATCGGCGACGACGCGCACCTGCTGGCGTCGCCCGTCCCGTGGCAGCTCGACAGTGTCCCCCTGGTCCTGGACGGGGAGACCTGGGCAACGGTCGAAGCCGGTGTGGCGCAACGCTGTCGGCTGCTCGACGCGCTCCTCGCCGACCTGTACGGCCCGCAGCGGACCCTCGACGAGGGGATCGTCGCGCCGGAGATGGTGTTCGGCCACCCCGGCTGGATCGCCAAGGTGGGCGCGGGTGCACCGACCGGGATGCGGTCGCTGGTGCTGCACGCCGCCGACCTCGGTCGCCTGCCCGACGGGTCGGTCGCGGTGTGGGGCGACTACACCGGCGCGCCGTCGGGCATCGGGTACGCCATGGCCGACCGCCGGATCGTCTCCCGGGTGCTCGCAGGACCGTTCGGGCGCGCCGTGCCACGTCCGATCGCGTCGTTCGCCGCGGCGCTGCGCGTCGCCCTCGTCGACGCCGCCCCGTCCGGTGTCGACGACCCGACGATCGTGGTGCTCAGTCCCGGGTCGTTGTCGGAGACGTACTTCGACCAGGTCACCGTGGCCACGCAGCTCGGTGTGCCCCTCGTGGAGGGCTCGGACCTGCTGGTCCGCAACGGTGCCGTCTACATGCGCTCGCTCGGCAGCTTCAAACGGGTCGACGTGGTCCTGCGTCGCGTCGACGCAGCCTGGTGCGATCCGCTCGACCTGCGGACCGACTCACGCCTCGGCGTCGCCGGGCTCGTCGAGGCGGTGGCCCGCGGCGCGGTCACCGTGGTGAACACCCTGGGCAGCGGCGTCGCGGAGAACCCCGCACTGCACACCGTCGGCGACGCGCTCGCACGGGCCCTGCTCGACGAGGACCTCATCCTGCGTCCGGTCGACACGTGGTGGGCCGGCGATCCCGCGGGCGCCGGCGAGATCCGGCACCGCATCGCCGATCTGGTCCTCGACAACGTGCGCACCGGGGAGCAGGTGGTCGGCCCCGAACTCGACACCGCGGCGCGGGACGCCCTGCGCGACCGCGTCGACGCGCAGCCCTGGCAGTGGGTCGGGCGCTCCTGTCCCGCGTTCTCGGTGAGCCCCAGTGCGGTCCGCGCACCGGGGGGCACATCCCGACTGCGGCCCGCACCGGTGACGCTGCGGACGTTCGCCGTCGCGCACGGCACCGGGTACACCGTGATGCCCGGCGGTCTCGGACAGGTCCTCGCCGACGGCGTCGCCGGTGCGGGACTGCGGTCGGTGGCGGCGAAGGACGTCTGGGTGGTCGCCCCCGAGCCCGCCGGCGACGCCCGGGTCACGGAGACCTCGGTAGCGATGTCGGTGCCGAGCACCGGTGCCGCCATCGACCGCTCCGCGCTGTCGCCGCGCGTCCTCGCCGACCTCTTCTGGCTGGGCCGCTACGGCGAGCGGACCGAGGCGACCGTGCGGATGGTGCGCGTCGCCTCCGAACGTCACCAGGCGCAGCGGTATCGGCCCCGAGCCGACGACACCGCAGTGGTCGCGCGATACCTCGCGGGTGTCGGCGCGGCGACCGGCACCGGCCACCTCATCGAGGACGAGGCGACCGACCTCACCGCGACACTGGCCGCGATGACGACGGCACGCACGGTGCCGGGGACGGTCGCGCACGCCCTCGACCGCCTCGCGTCGTCGGCGCGCGCGGTGCGGGACCAGATGTCGACCAGCACGTGGATGGTGCTGGGCACCGTCGAACGCGCGATGGCCGACCTGCGGACCGCCGACCCGCCCGAGCTCGGCGAGCTCGCCCGCGGCCACGAGCAGATGCTGCACGGGATGCTCGCGCTGTCGGGTCTGCAGGCCGACTCGATGGTGCACGACCCCGGCTGGCTGTTCATGGACGCGGGCCGTCGGCTCGAGCGGATCATCCTGGTCGCCGAGCTGCTGCGGGGGATCGCCGCGCAGCGGTCGGACCCCGTCGTCGAGCAGGGTCTGCTCGAGGCGTTCCTCGTCGCCAACGAGTCCGCCGTCATCTATCGACGCCGCAACCGCGCGGTGATGCGGCTGCGATCGGTCATCATGTTGTCCGTGCTCGACGAGACCAACCCGCGGTCGGTGATCTACCAGCTCGACGCGTTGCGCGACGACTGGGACGCGATGCCCGACGAGGTGCGCTCGGCGTCGGTGGAACGGACCGTCGCCGACATGGTCGCCGACGTGCGCCGTGTGGAGATCGGCGACCTCGTCGCCACCGACGACGCCGGGGTCCGCGGCGATCTCGACCGGCTGCTGGCGGGACTGTCGGAGGGCGCGCGGTCGGTGTCGGACCAGCTCGGCCGCACCCGCTTCGCGCCGCCACGTGACCTGCAGCCGCTGTGGGGCGGCCCGCGCGCCGAGGTCCCGTGACCCCGGACCCCGCCGCGGTGCGGACCGCCACGCTCGAGGCCGGCGCATCGGGCACCCGGCGCTACGCCGTCACCCACCGCACCACCTACTCCTACGACGACGTCGTGGGCTCCTCGTTCGGTCGGTGCCATCTGCTGCCGCGCGATCTGCCGGGTCAGCGTGTGCTCGAGGCGGCGGTCACCGTCGACCCCGAACCCGCCGACCGGTCCACCGGCACCGACGTGTTCGGCAACGCCGACACCTACTTCCACGTGCGCACACCGCACCGGCGGCTCGAGGTCACCGGGCGATCCCTCGTCGACGTCGACCCGATCGCCGCGGATCTCGTCGAGCGCGGGCCGGCCCTGGACGCGTGGGAATCCCACCGGCCCGGGCGGGACCGGCACCCGCGCTCGGTGGCGTTCGTCCTCGACCTCGATCCCCCGGAGATCACCGACGCCGTGCGCGACTACGCCGCCGGTGTCCTCGTCCCCGGCCGCCCGTTGATCGACGTCGTGGTCGACCTGACCGCACGGATCCACGCCGACTTCGCCTACCGGTCCGGGTCGACGGCGGTGAGCACCCGCGTCGCGACCGTCATGCAGCGGCGGGAGGGGGTGTGCCAGGACTTCGCGCGGGTCGCCGTCGCCTGCCTGCGCAGCCACGGACTGGCGGCGCGGTACGTGTCGGGGTACCTGGCGACCGAACCGCCGCCGGGACGCGACCGCGTCGTCGGCGCCGACGCGAGCCACGCCTGGGCCGCCGTCGGCACCTCCGACGGCCGCTGGATCGCATTCGACCCGACCAACGACACGCTGGTGGGTGAGAGGCACGTCACAGTCGCGGTCGGGCGCGACTATGATGACGTACCGCCCCTGCGGGGCGTGATCTACACCGAGGCCACATCGAGTTCGATCGAGGTCTCCGTCGACGTGGCCCCGCAGTCGCCGACGCCCGAAAACCGGGCGGACACCCGCGCGCAAGCAGCGACGCCCGGGTCACCGCACACGACTACTGCGAACGGACGCGACACCGTGTGAGCGGATCGGTGTGTCCGTCGCGTTGGGTAGGTTGAACGGCGATGACCGTGATCAGCGAACCGCGCCTGGCCGGGGCCGTCCGGACCGCCGAGCGCGTCCTGAGCTCCCGCGCCGGGGTACAGGTGGATCTCACCGACCCCGTCGACCTCGGGGGCAGCGGTCGTACCGACGTCGTGCGCGTCCGTGTGGCGCCGAACCCGGTGACCATGGACCGCACGCTCGTGATCAAGGTCTGGCCGGCGGACGAGCAGGGCGACGCCTTCGCCCGCGAGCTCGCCTCGTACAAGTACGCCACCGCGCTGCCGACGCCCTCGCGGCCGGGCCCGCACCTGATCGCGTTCGACCACCGGGCCCGCGTGATCGTCCTCAGCGATCTCGGCCACGGACGGTCGATGGCCGAGCTGCTCGCCGCCACCGACACCGACGCCGCCCACCGCGCGGTCAGCGCGTGGGGTCAGGCGCTGGGCCGCATGCACGCGGCCACCGTCGGCGGTGAGCAGGACTTCGCCGCACTGCTCCGCCACGGTCCCGACCGCAGCACCGCCGAGTCGCTCGCGGTCCACCTCGACGCCGGGGTGGCGCTGGCTCCCGAGGTGCTCGCCGACGACCTCGGGGTGGGTGCGGCGCCGGAGTTCGTCGCGGTGCTGCGACGCGGCGCCGGGCTGGTCCGCGAGGGCGACCACCGCGCGTTCAGCCCCTCCGACGTCGGTCCGCCGAACATCCTTCTCAACGACGCCGGCGTGCAGTTCATGGACTACGAGTGGGGCGGGTTCCGCGACGCCACCCTCGACATCGCCTACGCCTGCCTGACCTGCACGAGCGCGCTGGCGCCGAGCCTCGACGCCCACCGCGACGACCTCGTCACCGCCATGATCGACGCGTGGCGATCCGAGGTGCAGTCGATCTGGCCGTCGCTCGGTCACGACGGGGAGATGAACCGCAAGATGCTCGTCGCCCGCACCCTCTGGGTGTGGATGTCGACGCTGTGGATGCTGCCCGTCGACCTCGGCGACGACAGCCACGCCCGCGGCCTCGCACTGCGCACGGGCGACCCGACCGTCGTCGTCGGCCGGTGGCGTGACCTCGCCGACGCCGCACGCCGTGCCGGCGTGGCCGAGGTGGCGGACTGCTCGGCGGCGATCGCCGAGGCGCTGGACGCCGCCTGGCTGCGGTGATCCCCCGGGACGGGTCGTGACCGACACCGGCGAACGTGGTCTGTTCGACCCACCCGCCCCTGACATCGACGCCGGTACGGGACCCCTGCCCGTCGACACCACGGGACCGCTCGCGGTACGGATGCGTCCTCGATCGCTCGACGAGGTCGTCGGGCAGGACCACCTCCTGGGCGCGGGGTCGCCGTTGCGGCGACTCGTCGAGGGGTCCGGGGCGGCGTCGGTGCTCCTCTACGGTCCGCCCGGCACCGGCAAGACGACGATGGCCTCGCTCATCTCCACGGCGACCGGACGCCGGTTCGTCGCGCTGTCCGCGTTGTCGGCCGGGGTGAAGGAGGTCCGCGCGGTCATCGAGACCGCCCGGCGTGCGCTCGTCGCCGGCGAACAGACCGTCCTGTTCATCGACGAGGTCCACCGCTTCTCGAAGACCCAGCAGGACGCACTGCTCGACGCCGTCGAGAACCGGATCGTGCTGCTCGTCGCGGCCACCACGGAGAACCCGTCGTTCTCCGTCGTCGCGCCGCTGCTCTCGCGGTCGCTGGTGCTGCAGCTCGACCCCCTGGGTGACGAGGCGATACGCGCCGTGCTGCGACGCGCCGTCGACGACCCCCGGGGCCTCGGCGGTCGGGTCCGTGTCGCCGACGACGCGCTCGAGCACATCGTCGCGCTGGCCGGCGGGGACGCCCGCCGGGGACTGACCGCGCTGGAGGTGGCGGCCGGTGCGGTGCAGGAGGGCCCCCGATCCGACGGCGACGAGCCGCCGACCGTGGATCTCGCCGACGTCGAGGCCGCGATGGATCGCGCGGCGGTCCGCTACGACCGGGACGGCGACCAGCACTACGACGTCATCAGCGCGTTCATCAAGTCGATCCGGGGTTCCGACGTCGACGCCGCCGTCCACTACCTCGCCCGGATGATCAGTGCGGGGGAGGACCCGCGGTTCATCGCGCGGCGGCTGATGATCCACGCCAGCGAGGACATCGGCATGGCCGACCCGACGGCCATCCAGGTCGCGGTGGCGGCGGCCCAGGTCGTCGCGCTCGTCGGGATGCCGGAGGCCCGCCTGGCCCTCACCCAGGCGACGATCCACCTCGCCACCGCGCCCAAGTCGGGTGCGGTCGTCGCGGCGATCGGGGCGGCCATGTCCGACGTGTCCTCCGGGAAGGCCGGTGCCGTGCCGCCACATCTGCGCGACGGGCACTACGCGGGTGCCGCGGCTCTCGGCAACGCCCAGGGATACCGATACCCGCACGACGATCCCGACGGCGTGGTGCGCCAGCAGTACCCCCCGGACCAGCTCGTCGGCACCGACTACTACGTCCCCACCGACCACGGGAACGAGCGCGGCCTGCGATCGCGGGTGGAGAGGCTGCGCGCGATCGTCCGGGGCGCGCGGGACAGGAGAGCCGGGGTGGACTGACCCCCCGGTAGGGTGGACACGCTCTCCCGGGCCCCCGTCGGAGGTCCGGTGCCACCGTGCGGTGTCGTCGGATCGACGACGCCCACACCCCGACCGCAGAGGACGACGTCAGGTGCAGACCCACGAGATCAGGAAGCGATTCCTCGATCACTTCGTCGCGGCCGGTCACACCGAGATCCCCAGCGCGTCCCTCGTCCTCGACGACCCGAACCTGCTGTTCGTCAACGCCGGCATGGTGCCGTTCAAGCCCTACTTCCTCGGCGAGCGCACACCGGAGTCGCCGCGTGCGACGTCGATCCAGAAGTGTGTCCGCACCCTCGACATCGAGGAGGTCGGCATCACCACCCGCCACAACACCTTCTTCCAGATGGCGGGCAACTTCTCCTTCGGCGACTACTTCAAGCGCGAGGCCATCGCGTTCGCGTGGTCGTTGCTGACCGACTCCGTCGCCGACGGCGGGTACGGCATCGACCCGACGCGGCTGTGGCCGACGGTCTTCCTCGACGACGACGAGGCCGAGGCCATCTGGCGCGACGAGATCGGCGTGCCGGCCGAGCGGATCCAGCGCCGCGGGATGAAGGACAACTACTGGTCGATGGGTGTCCCCGGTCCCTGCGGTCCGTGCTCGGAGATCTTCTACGACCGCGGCCCCGAGTACGGCGTCGAGGGCGGGCCCGAGGCCGACGAGGACCGCTACATCGAGATCTGGAACCTCGTCTTCATGCAGAACGAGCGGGGTGAGGGCGGGACGAAGGACGACTACCCGATCCTCGGACCGCTGCCGAAGCCCAACATCGACACCGGCATGGGCATCGAGCGGGTCGCGACGATCCTGCAGGACGTCGACAACGTCTACGAGACCGACCTGCTCCGGCCCGTCATCGACGTCGCCGCACGACTCACCGGCCGCACCTACGGGGCAGGCGGTGAGGACGGTCATGCCGCCGACGTACGGTTCCGCGTCATCGCCGACCATGCTCGTACCGCGGTGATGCTCATCTCCGACGGGATCACGCCCGGGAACGACGGTCGCGGTTACGTGTTGCGCCGGCTGCTACGTCGCATCGTCCGCTCCGCGCGCCTGCTCGGCGCCGACCAGCCCACGATGGGCGACTTCGTCGACACCGTCCTCGCGACCATGTCGCCGTCGTATCCCGTTCTCGCCGAGAAGGGATCGGCGATCCGCGCCACGGCGGTGGGAGAGGAGCAGGCGTTCCTCGGCACGCTGACCGCGGGATCGAAACTCTTCGAAGACAGGGCCACCGCGACCCGTGAGGCGGGCCGCGCGGTGATCAGCGGTACCGACGCGTTCACCCTGCACGACACCTTCGGATTCCCCATCGACCTCACGCTGGAGATGGCGGCCGAGGCCGGGCTGTCGGTGGACGAACAGGGTTTCGCCGACCTCATGGCCGAGCAGCGGCAGCGCGCCAAGGCCGACGCGAAGGAGCGCAAACAGGGACACGCCGACCTGTCGGTCTACCGCGAGTTCCTCGACCGTGGACCGACGGAGTTCACCGGTTTCGACGAACTGGTCAGCGACGCAACCGTTCTCGGGATCGTGGGCGACGGTGTCACCCAGCCCGTCGCCACCGTCGGCGCCCAGGTCGACATCGTGCTGGACCGGACACCCCTCTACGCGGAGTCCGGCGGTCAGATGGCCGACATCGGGACCATCTCGACCTCCGCCGGTGCCCGCGCGCGGGTCACCGACGTGCAGAAGGTGGCCAAGTCGGTCTATCGGCATGTCGCGACCGTCGAGGCGGGCGAGTTCGCCGTCGGCGACGTCGTGCTCGCCTCGGTCGACCCGCAGTACCGTCGCGGCGCCACGCAGGGGCACTCGGGCACGCACCTCGTCGGCGCAGCCCTGCGTCAGGTGCTGGGTTCCGGTGCGACGCAGGCGGGTTCGCTCAACCGTCCGGGCTACCTGCGCTTCGACTTCCGCGCCCAGGGGCCGCTCACCGACGCGCAGCGGGCCGAGGTCGAGGACATCACCAACTCTGCGGTCGAGTCCGATCACGAGGTGCACACCTTCGAGACCGGTCTCGACGAGGCGAAGGCGATGGGCGCCATGGCGCTGTTCGGCGAGAACTACGGCGACCGGGTGCGCGTCGTCGAGATCGGCGGCCCGTTCTCGATGGAGCTGTGCGGTGGCACCCACGTCGGGTCGTCGGCGCAGGTCGGTCCCGTGACGCTGCTGGGGGAGTCCTCGGTCGCGTCGGGCGTCCGCCGCGTCGAGGCCTACGTCGGACTCGACTCCTACCGTCACCTCGCCCGCGAGCGTGCCCTGCTGGCCGCGGTCAGCTCGACGCTCAAGGTCCCCGGCGAGGAGGTGCCCGACCGGGTCGCCACCCTGGTGGAACGGCTGCGCGACGCCGAGAAGAGCCTCGAGAAGCTCAAGGCCGAGGCGGCCCGCGCGTCCGCGGCGTCGGTTCTCGACGACGCCGAGCGCGTCGGCGACATCCTGGTCGTCGCCGCCCGGCTGGCCGACGGGCTCTCCGGCGGTGACCTGCGGTCGCTGGCCACCGACCTGCGCGGTCGCCTGGGCTCCCAGCCCGGGATCGTCGCGCTCTTCTCCGTCACCGACGGCAAGGTCCCGTTCGTGGTCGCGGTCACCGGTGCCGCCCGCGACGCGGGGCTGTCGGCAGGCGCGATCGTCGGCGACGTCGCGCCTGCGGTCGGTGGCCGCGGAGGCGGCAAGCCGGACCTCGCGCAGGGGTCGGGCACCGACCCCGACGGCATCGACGCCGCCCTCGCCCGCGTGCGGCAGGCGGCCGGATGACCGTCGCCGACGGGGAACCGTCGCCGACGCTCCGCCGAGGACGTCGACTCGCCGTCGACGTGGGGAGTGTGCGCATCGGCGTCGCCGCATGTGATCCTGACGGGATGCTGGCGACACCGGTCGAGACCGTGCCCCGTGTCCGCGACGGACGCGATCTCGCCCGGATCGCGGCGCTCGTCGCCGAGTACGACGCCGTCGAGGTGATCGTCGGGTTGCCGACCACCCTGCGCGGCGACCACGGTCCGGCCGCGCAGACCGCGACGTCCTTCGCCGACGAGCTGCGTCGCCGCATCGGCGACGTACCGGTGACCCTCCACGACGAACGGATGACCACGGCCCTGGCCGGGCGTGCGCTGCGGGCGGGCGGACGGTCGTCGAAGCAGCAGCGCGCCATCATCGACCAGGCGGCCGCCGTCGAGATCCTGCAGTCGTGGCTCGACCGTCACCTGCGCCGCCCGGTCGCCGGCGATCCCGGGGTGAGCGACCGGTGAGCGACGAGAACCGGCACCGTCGGCGGGCCGACGACGGGACACCGAGCGAACGGTTTCGTCTCCCCGCCGACGCCGGACACCACCCGCGTCCGCACCGTCGTGCCCGCTCGGCCGACGACACCGTCGACCCCCGCCTGAGGGGCGCGGCCCGCCCGGGTCCGGTCCGCCGGGAGTCCCCGGTCGACCCCACCGCGTCGGGATGGACAGAACCGCGCCGCGCCCGCCCCGAGGCGATCCCGCCCCGCGGACCGGCGGGTCCCCGCCCCAATCGCGATCCCGGGTGGGAGCGTCCGCTGCGCCGTCCGGCGGCCGACGGCTACGCCCGCCCCGCCGACCACGATGTGCGCCCGGCCGCTCCGCTCCGCGACCCCGGTCCGGGGTGGTCCGCGGACGGCGACCGTCCGCGGTCGTACGCCCCTCGCGACGAGACGCCGCCGACCGCCTCCTACGACGACCCGCCGCGCACCGACGACGGATTCGCCGACGCCGACGCGGCGACTGTCCCGACTCCTGTCGCCGAGCGCGGCCGCGGCCGGCGACCCGCGGGCCGTCCGCGGCGTCGCGGGACCACCGCGACCGTGCGGCGGCGCCGTCGCGTCGCGCTCGTCGGTGTCCTCGTCGTGATGGCGGTGCTGGTGTGTGGCGTCACCTACGCCGGCCTGCGTCTGACCGGATTCTTCGTTGACGACAAGGACTTCAGCGGCAGCGGCGGCACCGGGGACGTGCTCGTCCAGATCCCGGACGACGCCCCGCTGAGCCAGTTCGGTCAGATCCTCACCGACCGCGGCGTGGTGGCCAGCGTGCGTGCCTTCACCGACGCCGCCGACGGCAAGCCCATCTCGGCCGGGTTCTACAAACTCCGCACCCGCATCTCGGCCGCGTCGGCGGTGTCCATGCTCGACGGCGACGAGAACCGCGTCGGCCGCGTGGTCATCCCGGCCGGTCGACAGCTCGACACGAAGCAGTCGGCCGACGGGTCCGCCACCACCGGGATCTTCGCGATGGTCGCCCAGGCCACCACGGTCACCATCGACGGGACGCGCCGCGGCGTCACCGCCGAACAGCTCGCCCAGGCCGCCGCCACGGCGACGCCGCAGCAGCTCGGCGTCCCGTCGTGGGCGACGTCGCGCGTGCAGGCGCTCACCGGCGACCACCGCCGGATCGAGGGTCTCATCGCGCCGGTCGCCTGGGAGGCGATCGACCCGTCGCTGTCCCCGGTCGACATGCTGCGCTACCTGATCTCCACGAGCGCAGGCTATTTCGACCGCTGGGGCTTGACGCGGGAGGGCAGCAGCGGGCTGAGCCCGTACGACACCCTCGTGGCCGCGTCGGTCGTCGAGAAAGAGGTCGCGAACCCCGACGACTACGGCAAGGTCGCCCGCGTGATCGTCAACCGGCTCGCGAAGAACCAGAAGCTCGAGATGGACTCGACCGCCAACTACACCGCGGCGGTGGTGAACATCGACGTGTCGGGCGACGCCTACACCGCCGACACGAAGTGGAACACCTATCAGGTGACCGGGCTGCCGGCGACGCCGATCGGTTCGGTCGGCGAGAACGTCGTCGCCCCCACCGTCGATCCGCCGGCCGGCAACTGGCTGTACTTCGTCGCGGTCGACTCGAAGGGCACGACGGACTTCACCGAGGACTACCAGCAGCACCTGCGGAACCGGCAGCTGGCCTGCGACAACAAGGTGCTGTCGGTCGGGTGTCGGTGACCGGTGCCGACGGCGACGTGCGCCACGCCGCCGTCCTCGGCCACCCCGTCGACCACTCGCGCTCTCCCGACCTGCATCTGGCCGCCTACCGGGCCCTCGGGCTCGGCGCGTGGACCTACGAGCGGATCGACTGCACGGCGGAGGCGCTCCCCGGCCTGGTCGCGGGGTTCGACGAGTCGTGGATCGGTCTCTCGGTGACGATGCCGGCCAAGGTCGCCGCGTGCGAGTTCGCCGACACGGTCACCGAGCGAGCGCGCCTCGTGGGGTCGGCCAACACACTCGTGCAAACGGCCACGGGGACCTGGCACGCCGACTGCACCGACATCGACGGCGTCCGCGGCGCGCTCGACACACTCGGCGCGGGGGATCTCTCCGCGGCGTCTGCGGTGGTGCTCGGTGCCGGGGGCACCGCGCGCCCGGCTCTCGCGGCACTGCACGCCGCAGGTGCGCGCGAGGTCGCCGTCGTCGTGCGGGACCCCGCCCGCGCCGCCGACCTCGCCCGTCTCGCCGACGACCTCGACGTCACGCTCACGGTGCTGCCCTTCACCGACACCCCCGATCTGCGTGCCCGGGCCGCCGGCGCGGGTGTGGTCGTGAGCACGGTGCCCGCGGCGGCCGCCGCCGGTCTCGCCGATGCGGTGGCCGCCGCGGCGCGCCTCGTCGACGCCATCTACGACCCCTGGCCCACACCGCTGGCGCAGGCGGTGACCGACGGCGGCGGCGTGGTCGCCGGCGGTCTGGTGATGCTGCTGCACCAGGCCTACGCACAGGTCGAGCAGTTCATCGGCCGACCCGCGCCCCGTGAGGCCATGGCGGCCGCACTCGACGCGCACACGGACTGAGCTCCACAGCTGCGGGCGCGTGCACAGGATCCCGCCCGACCGCTGTGTCGGAGCGTCGGTGGCGTCGCGCAGATCGACGACGCTGATCCGGTGCAGACACCCCTCGTGTTGGCGGCACCCGTGCTGGTATGGCTGCTCGTGCTCACCGGCACGGACCTGCGCGAGCGCAGACTCCCCAACGCATTGACCGTCCCCGGTGTGATCGCCGCCGGCGCCGCCGGTGTGGCGCACCCCTCGGTCGGGGTCGGCATCGCGGTCGCTGCCACGCCCTACCTGCTCGCGGTGGTCACCGGGGGGTGCGGCGCCGGGGACCTGAAGCTCGCCGTCGTCGCGGGCGCGCTCGCGGGGGACGCCCTGCGTGCAGGCGCGGTCGTCGGGCTCGCCGCGGTGCTGACGGTCGCAGTCGTGGTGCTGCGGTGTCGACACGGACCCACGACGGTGGCCCACGGCCCGGCACTCGCGTCGGCGCTGCTGGTGCTGGTCGTCTGAGCCGGGTCGCTCGCGCGGGGGAGGGTCCGCGATGCGGGGGCGACGGGAGGGACGTGGGAGAATGGGCGCGTGTTGCGCTGGATCACCGCCGGAGAATCACACGGACCCGCCCTCGTCGCCCTCCTCGAGGGGATGGTGGCCGATGTCGCCGTGACGTCGGACGACGTCGCGGCGCAGCTCGCCCGTCGACGCCTCGGGTACGGGCGCGGCGCCCGGATGAAGTTCGAGGCCGACGCCGTGAGCATCCTGGGCGGCGTGCGCCACGGCCGGACACAGGGCGGCCCCGTCGCGATCCAGATCGCGAACACCGAGTGGCCCAAGTGGGAGACCGTCATGGCGGCCGACCCGGTCGACCCCGCCGAACTCGACGGTGTCGCCCGCAACGCCCCGCTCACGCGGCCCCGTCCCGGCCACGCCGACTACGCCGGCATGCTCAAGTACGGCTTCGACGACGCCCGCCCGGTCCTCGAACGCGCGAGTGCCCGGGAGACCGCGGCTCGCGTCGCCGCCGCGACCGTCGCCCGTGCCTTCCTGCGACAGGTCGTCGGCGTGGAGATCCTGTCCCACGTCGTGACCATCGGCGCATCGGACCCGGTCGACGCGCCGCCGCCGCGGCCGGAGGACCTCGAGCGGATCGACGCCAGCCCCGTCCGCGCGGCCACCCCCGAGGCCGAGGCAGCGATGATCGCCGAGATCGAGGCCGCGAAGAAGGACGGCGACACCCTCGGCGGCGTCGTCGAGGTCATCGCCACCGGCCTGCCGATCGGCCTCGGCTCGCACGTCAGCGGCGAGCAGCGGCTCGACGCACGGCTGGCCGCGGCGCTGATGGGGATCCAGGCCATGAAGGGCGTCGAGGTGGGTGACGGGTTCGCGACGGCCCGCCGGCGGGGCAGCCTCGCCCACGACGAGATGGTCCCCGGCTCCGACGGCGTCCTGCGCTCGACGAACCGGGCCGGCGGACTCGAGGGCGGCATGACCAACGGCGAGGACCTGCGTGTCCGCGTCGCCATGAAGCCGATCTCGACGGTGCCGCGCGCCCTGTCCACGGTCGACATGGCGACCGGCGAGCAGGCGCAGGCGATCCACCAGCGCTCCGACGTCTGCGCCGTCCCGGCCGCGGGCGTCGTGGCCGAGGCGATGGTCGCACTCGTGCTCGCCCAGGCCGCCCTCGACAAGTTCGGCGGCGACTCGGCCCGCGAGACGGCGGACAATGTCGCGCGATACAACGCCGCCGTGGCCGACCGCATGGCGGTCCTGGCCGCCGAGTCGGCCGCACACGCCGGCCGGTGACCGGGACGACGACGCCGGACGCCGACACGCCCCGTCCCGTCGCGGTCCTCGTCGGCTTCATGGGCGCCGGCAAGTCGACCGTCGGCGCGGCGCTCGCACGTCTGCTCGACGTGTCGCTGGTCGACACCGACGCCGAGATCGTCCGTCGTGCCGGGCGACCCATCCCGCAGATCTTCGTCGACGACGGTGAGCAGGCGTTCCGGGACCTCGAGGCGCAGGTGATCGCCGACGTGCTGGCCACGCACCCCGGCGTCGTCGCGCTCGGTGGTGGCGCCGTCACCACGGCCGCCGTGCGCGAGGCACTCGCGGGCCACGCCGTGGTGCACCTCGACGTCACCCCCGACGCGGGGTGGGGGCGGGTCCGTGGATCCGATCGCCCGCTCCTGCGCGCGGACGACGATCACAGCGCCGAGCAGCGCTATCGCGATCTGCACGCGGCGCGGCGCGCGCACTACCGGTCGGTGACGGTGCACCACGTCGACACGACCACAGGCGACGCCGACGACCTGGCCCGACAGATCGTCGAGGCGTTGACCGCCGACCATCCCACCCCGACAGCAGGGAGTCCGTCATGACCTCGCCGGAACCGGTCCGCATCCACGTCGCGACCGCGAACCCCTACGACGTGGTGATCGGCCGTGGGCTCCTCACCGACCTCGTCGACGCCGCGCGGGGAGCGTCGCGCGTGGCGATCCTCTACCAGCCCACCCTCGCGCAGACGGCCGAGGCGGTCCGTGCGGCGCTCGCCGAGGCCGGACTCGACGCCCACCGCGTCGAGATCCCCGACGCGGAGGCCGGCAAGGACCTCGCCGTGGCCGCGTTCTGCTGGGAGGTCTTCGGGCGCATCGGCATCACCCGCAGCGACCTCGTCGTCGGGCTCGGTGGTGGCGCCGCCACCGACCTCGCCGGGTTCGTCGCCGCGACATGGATGCGCGGGGTGCCGGTGATCCATCTCCCGACGACGCTGCTCGGCATGGTCGACGCGGCGGTCGGCGGCAAGACCGGCATCAACACCGACGCGGGCAAGAACCTCGTCGGGTCGTTCCACGAGCCCGCGGCGGTCTTCGTCGACACCGCGACCCTCGAGACGGTGCCGCCCAACGAGATCGTGGCCGGGCTCGCCGAGGTCATCAAGACCGGGTTCATCGCCGACCCGGAGATCCTCGACATCATCGAGGCCGACCCCGCCGCCGCGACGGACCCGACGGGATCGGTGCTGCCGGAGCTGATCCGTCGCTCGGTGCAGGTGAAGGCCGACGTCGTCTCGGCGGACCTCAGGGAGTCGTCGCTGCGGGAGATCCTCAACTACGGCCACACGCTCGGCCATGCGATCGAGCGCCGGGAGAAGTACCGGTGGCGTCACGGGGCGGCCGTCGCCGTCGGTCTCGTCTACGCCGCGGAACTCGGCCGACTGGCGGGCCGCCTGGACGACGCCACCGCCGACCGGCACCGGGCCATCTGCGAGCTCGTGGGTCTGCCGACCACGTACGACCCGGACGCGTTCGGCGACCTGCTGCAGACGATGGGCGGGGACAAGAAGAACCGCGCCGGCGTGCTGCGGTTCGTCGTCCTCGACGGCCTCGCGAAGCCAGGACGGCTGGAGGGGCCCGACCCGGGCCTGCTGGCGGCGGCCTACTCGGCCGTCGCAGGGTCGCCGACGCAGGGCTCGGCGGGGATCCTGCTGTAGGTCAGGCGTTCTGCTTCTGCAGGCTGGGGCGCGTGTCCTCGGACTCGTCGCGCTGGTCGCGGCGCCGCTGGCGGCGGGCCAGGAAGCGACCGACCGACGCGCCGACCATGGCGGGGAGGAACACCAGCAGGGCGGTGAACGACCCGCCGGCGAAGAGTTCGATGAAGAAGCTGTTCCGGCCCATGCCCGCGAAGACGTAGTTTGCCAGCGCCCACCCGACGATCCCCGCCACGACACCCGCCAGCAGACCGGCCTTGAGCCAGCGCATCGTGAGGTCCTCGTAGTCGTCCGGGTCGTCGTGGGCACGGCCGTCGGCGATGCCCTCGATGCCCGCCCAGATGAGCGGGATGATGACGACGGCCGCGACGGCGATCGTCTTCCACCACGTCCCGTGCAGGGGGCTGTGCACGATGGCCATCCCCAGCAGGACACGGGCAACGATGTGGACGGCTGCCAACGGCAGGCCGCGGATCAACCACGACAGCATGGCGCGAAGCGTAGCCCACGTGGCGTCCGCGATGTGCCGCACCACACAGTCGCGTCGTCACGACCCCGGTAGCGTGGCGACGATGAGCGCCCGGACCGTCACCGACCCGACGGACACCCACCGCCGTCGCCGCGACCGCCTGCGTGCCCGGCTCGGCGAGATCGGTGCCGACCACGTGCTCGTGTCGGACCTCGTGAACGTCCGGTACCTGTCCGGGTTCACCGGCTCGAACGCGGCCCTCGTGGTGGGACCCGACGCCGGCACCGACGCGATCGCCACCGACGGCCGTTACATAACGCAGGTGGGGGACCAGTCACCCGACCTCGAGGCCGTCATCGACCGCGCCTGCGCCCCGGCCCTGCTCACCCGCGTCGCCGCATCGGCGCCGACCGTGGCCGTGGAGGAACACGCACTGACCGTCACCGCGTGGCGGGCCCTGGTCGACCTGGCCGGGGAGTCCGGCACCCGACTGGTCGCCTCCGGGCGCGTGGTCGAGGAGCTGAGGTCGGTGAAGGACGAGGACGAGATCGCGCTGCTGCGCGAGGCCTGCCTGATCGGCGACACGGCGCTCGCCGCGCTCGTCGACGACGGCGTGCTGGCGCCGGGCCGCACCGAGCGGGAGGTCGCCCGCGCCCTCGAGTTCGGCATGTACGCGGCCGGTGCCGACGACATCGCCTTCGAGACCATCGTCGCCGCCGGCGCGAACTCCGCGATCCCGCATCACCGTCCCACCGACGCGGTGTTGTCCGCGGGTGACTTCGTGAAGATCGACTTCGGGTCGGTGGTCGGCGGGTACCACTCGGACATGACGCGGACGTTCGTGCTCGAGCGCGCCGCCGACTGGCAGCACGAGATCTACGACCTCGTGGCCACGGCCCAGCGCGCAGGGCGTGACGCCCTCGCCCCGGACGTGGAGGCGGCCGCGGTCGACGCCGCCGCGCGATCGCTGATCGCCGACGCCGGGTACGGCGACAACTACGTGCACGGTCTCGGGCACGGCGTCGGTCTGCAGATCCACGAAGCGCCGTCGATCGGCGCGAGCGCCCCGGGTACACTGCCCTGCGGTGCTGCAGTGACCGTCGAGCCCGGTGTGTACCTACCCGGCCGGGGCGGGGTGCGTATCGAGGACACCCTGGTCGTCCGCGAGGGCGACGCAGAACTGCTGACCACCACCGACAGGACATTCAGGATCGTCTGACCCGTGCGCGCCCCGCGCCGCCGGACGGTCATGTGCCCGCGCGACGGGCGAGAGGGAGCGAGGCGTCACCAGTGGCCACCACGTCGGATTTCAAGAACGGGCTCGTGCTGCGCATGGACAACCAGCTGTGGCAGATCCAGGAGTTCCAGCACGTCAAGCCGGGCAAGGGCCCCGCCTTCGTGCGCACGAAGATCAAGAACGTGCTCAGCGGCAAGATCGTCGACAAGACGTTCAACGCGGGCGTCAAGGTGGAGACCGCCACCGTCGACCGTCGTGACATGACATACCTCTACAACGACGGCTCCGACTTCGTGTTCATGGACTCCGAGAACTACGAGCAGGTGCCGGTCAGCCCGGAGACCCTCGGCGGCGGGGAGCGGTTCCTCCTCGAGGGCATGAAGGTGCAGGTCGCCATGCACGACGGCACGCCGCTCTACGTCGAGCTGCCCGTCACCGTCGAGGTCCTGGTCGCCCAGACCGACCCGGGCGTGCAGGGTGACCGCTCCACCGGCGGCACCAAGCCCGCCACTCTCGAGACCGGCGCCGAGATCCAGGTCCCGCTGTTCATCAACACCGGCGACAAGCTCAAGGTCGACTCGCGCGACGGCAACTACCTCGGACGCGTCAACTCGTGACCGACCGGATACACCACCGCCCGTGAAGAAGCCCGGGACCCGACACAAGGCGCGCAAGCGCGCGGTCGACCTGCTGTTCGAGGCCGAAGCGAAGAACGTCTCGCCGGTCGACCTCGTCGCCGAACGCCGCGAGCTGGTGCGCTCCGACGAGAGCATCGGTGTGGTGGCCGAGTACACCGAGCGCATCGTGGCCGGGGTGACCGCCGACGGTCCGCAGATCGATGCGGTGCTGTCGTCGCACCTGCGGGAGTGGACGCTGCCACGTCTTCCCGCGGTGGACCGCGCGATCCTGCGGTTGGCCGCCTGGGAGCTCTTCAACACCCCGGACGTCCCGCCCGTCGTCGTCGTCGACGAGGCGGTGGAGCTGGCCAAGGAGCTGTCCACCGACGAGTCGCCGGCGTTCGTCAACGGTGTGCTCGGCCGCATGGTGCACCTCGCGCCGCAGGTCCGTGCCGCGGCCGCGGCACAGCCGCAGGGCGAGACGCGCGACACATCCGACTGATCGCGGCTCGGCCTGCCCGCGCGGCGCTGCTAGGCTCCTATCCGCCGGACGACCATCCGGCGCACGACATCCTTTAACGATCCGTCCCGTGAGGCGGAGAAGGAGGTCTCCCTTCGGTGAGCCCGTCGCACCCCGCGTCTCCCGGACCGTCCCGGGTCCTGCTGGACGCCTCCGACGTCACCCGCACCATCGCCCGGATGGCGCATCAGATCATCGAGAAGACCGCCGTCGACTCCGAGAGCGCGCCCCGGGTGCAGATCATCGGCATCCCGACCCGCGGCCCCATCCTCGCCCGGCGTCTCGCCGACAAGATCGCCGAGTTCTCCGGTGTGCGACCGGGAGTCGGCTTCCTCGACATCACGCTGTACCGCGACGACCTGCGCGGCAAACCCCACCGGCCGCTCGAGCGGACCTCGGTCCCGGCGGGCGGTGTCGACGGCGCGCTGGTCGTGCTCGTCGACGACGTCCTGTACTCCGGCCGCACCGTCCGAGCCGCGCTCGACGCACTGCGGGACCTCGGCCGGCCCGCCGTCGTGCAACTCGCGGTCCTCGTCGACCGCGGCCACCGCGAACTGCCGATCCGCGCGGACTACGTCGGCAAGAACATCCCCACCGCCCGCTCCGAGGACGTCGGGGTGCGCCTGGTCGAGCAGGACGGGGTCGACGAGGTCGTCATCACCGACGGTCCCCGCGGCGGGGGTGCCCACTGATGCGGCACCTGCTCGGCGTCGACGACCTCGACGTCACCGCCGCCACCGAGATCCTCGACGACGCAGAGCGTTTCGAGCAGGCCCTGCTCGGCCGCGAGGTGCGCAAGCTCCCGACGCTGCGCGGTCGCACCGTCATGACGGTGTTCTACGAGAACTCCACCCGCACGCGCGTCTCGTTCGAGGTCGCCGGCAAGTGGATGAGCGCCGACGTCATCAACGTCAGCGCGTCGAGTTCGTCGGCCGGCAAGGGGGAGTCGTTGCGGGACACCGCCAAGACCCTCCACGCCGCCGGGGCCGACGCGCTGATCGTGCGGCACCCGGCGTCGGGTGCGGCGCACCAGATCGCGCGGTGGACCTCCGAGGACGGCCCCGGCCCCGCGGTGATCAACGCCGGCGACGGCACGCACGAACACCCGACGCAGGCACTGCTCGACGCGCTCACCCTGCGGCAGCGTCTCGGGACGCTCGAGGGGAAGCGGATCGGGATCGTCGGCGACGTCCTGCACTCGCGGGTTGCCCGCTCCAACGCGCACCTGCTGACCACGCTCGGCGCCACGGTGGTGCTCGTCGCACCACCCACCCTGCTGCCCGTCGGGGTCGAGCAGTGGCCGGTCCTCGTCGAACACCATCTCGACGCGGCGCTGCCCTCTCTGGACGCGGTGATGATGCTGCGCGTGCAGGCCGAGCGCATGAACGGCGGCTTCTTCCCGTCGGCACGGGAGTACTCGATCCGCTACGGGCTCAACGACCGTCGCCTCGCGCTCCTGCCCGACGAGGCGGTCGTGCTGCACCCCGGCCCGATGCTGCGCGGCATGGAGATCGGCTTCTCCGTGGCCGACTCCCCGCGGGCGACGGTGCTGCAGCAGGTGACCAACGGTGTCCACGTCCGGATGGCGGTCCTGTTCCGACTGCTCGTCGGGACCGACGGAGAGGTGGGATGAGCATGACCGAGTCCTCAGGCGACCTGCTGCTCACCGACGTCCGCCCCTACGGCGAGGGTGATCCCGTCGACGTGCTGATCCTGGGCGGGGTCATCGCCGAGATCGGCACCGATCTGTCGGCGGAGGCCGTCGAGACCGTCGACGGCCGCGGCGGCATCCTGCTCCCGGGCTTCGTCGACCTGCACACGCATCTGCGCGAACCCGGCCGCGAGGACACCGAGACCATCGAGACCGGTTCCCGTGCAGCGGCTCTCGGCGGGTACACCGCCGTGTTCGCCATGGCCAACACCGACCCCGTCGCCGACACCGCCGTCCTCACCGACCACGTGTGGGCCCGGGGGCAACAGGTCGGTCTGGTCGACGTCCACCCGGTCGGTGCGGTGACGGTGGGACTCGAAGGCACCCAGCTCGCCGAACTGGGCGCCATGGCCGACGGCGTCGCCGGCGTGCGGATGTTCTCCGACGACGGCAAGTGCGTCCACGACCCGCTGCTCATGCGTCGTGCGCTGGAGTACGCCCGCGGCCTCGACGTCCTCATCGCCCAGCATGCGGAGGAGCCTCGTCTCACCGTCGGCGCGGTCGCGCACGAGGGTGCCGCGGCCGCGCGACTGGGCCTGGCCGGGTGGCCACGGTCGGCAGAGGAGTCGATCGTCGCCCGCGACGCGATCCTCGCCCGCGACGCCGGTGCGCGGGTGCACATCTGCCATGCCTCCACCGCGGGCACCGTCGAGTTGCTGCGGTGGGCGAAGACGCAGGGCATCGCGATCACCGCGGAGGTCACCCCGCACCACCTGCTGCTCGACGACACCCGCCTCGCGACCTACGACCCGGTGAACAAGGTCAACCCACCACTGCGCGAGTCGTCGGACTGCGCGGCCCTGCGGGAGGCACTGGCCGAGGGCGTGATCGACTGCGTCGCCACCGATCACGCCCCGCACGCCGACCAGGACAAGTGCTGCGAGTTCGCCGTCGCCCGCCCCGGGATGCTGGGATTGCAGACCGCCCTGTCGGTCGTCGTCGCGACGATGGTCGCCCCGGCCGACGGTGCCGGTGCCCTGGACTGGCGGGGTGTCGCCCGGGTCATGAGCGAACGTCCCGCCGCGATCGTCGGGCTGCCGGACCAGGGACGACCCGTCGAGGTCGGTGAACCGGCCAACCTCACGGTCGTCGACCCCGACGCGTCGTGGACGGTCGACGCGACCGCGCTGGCCAGCATCGGTCGCAACTCGCCGTTCGACGGGATGGAACTCCCGGCCCGGGTGCGCGCGACCCTGCTCCGCGGTCGGGTGACCGCCCTCGACGGGGCGGTGGTCGGCCGATGACCAGCGTCCTGATCGTCCTCGTCGTCCTGCTCGCCTGGGGCGGCGTCGTCGGGCTGATGCTGCGGGGCTGGCGCAACCGCGGCCACCGCCAGACCCAGCTGATCGGTGCGTTCCCCGAGGTGCCCGCGACGCTGCCCGCACCGGAGGTGGGACCGCACACCGGCCTGTATCTCGGCTCGACCATCGCGCCGAGCTGGCAGGACCGGGTCGCCGTCGGCGACTACGGCGACCGTGCGACGACCGAGTTCTCCGCCTACCCCGACGGCGTGCTCCTCGAGCGCTCCGGGGCGAACCCGATCTGGATCCCGGCGACGTCGATCACCGCGATCCGCACCGAACGCGGGATCGCCGGGAAGGTCATGACCGCCGACGGCGTGCTGGTCATCCGCTGGACGCTGCCGTCGGGAACCGAGATCGACTCCGGCATCCGCGCCGACGACAAGGGCGTCTACCCGGAGTGGGTCGCCCGCGACCCGCGCCGACGTCCACCCCCGGACGACACCGGCGAACACCCCGACACCACCCCCACCGATCCGACCCCACCGGAGGACGACCGCCCATGACCGCCGCCGTACTGGTTCTCGAGAACGGGCAGGTCTTCACCGGCACCGCGTTCGGCGCGACCGGCCAGACCCTCGGCGAGGCCGTGTTCTGCACCGCGATGACCGGTTACCAGGAGACGCTCACCGACCCCAGTTACCACCGTCAGATCGTGGTGGCGACAGCACCCCAGATCGGCAACACCGGCTGGAACGATCAGGACGGCGAGAGCCGCGAGGGTGCGACCGACGGCACCGACACCGGCGGTCACATCTGGGTCGCCGGCTACGCGGTGCGCAATCCCGCACGGCGCGTGTCGAACTGGCGCGCGAACCGCAGCCTCGACGACGAGCTGGAGCGCCAGGGGATCGTCGGCATCGCCGGCATCGACACCCGTGCGGTGACCCGGGTCCTGCGCGACCACGGGTCGATGCGCGCGGGCATCTTCTCCGGCGACGCCCTCGCGCAGGGCCCCAGCGGTCCCGACACCGACGCCCTGCTCGACCGGGTGCGGTCGCAACCGTCGATGGCCGGCGCCGACCTCGCCGGCGAGGTGAGCGCCGACGACGGCTACGTCGTCGAGCCGATCGGGGAGCACCGGCACACGGTGCTCGCGGTCGACCTCGGCATCAAGACAAACACCCCGCGCATGTTCGCGCAGCGGGGGATCCGCGTGCACGTGGTGCCCGCGGGCACCGACGTCGCCGCGATCGACGACATCGCCCCCGACGGCGTGTTCCTGTCCAACGGACCGGGCGACCCCGCCACCGCCGACGGACCCGTCGCGTTCACCCAGGGGGTGCTCGAACGGGAGATCCCGCTCTTCGGCATCTGCTTCGGCAACCAGATCCTGGGCCGCGCACTGGGTCTGGGCACCTACAAGATGCGGTTCGGGCACCGCGGCATCAACATCCCGGTGATCGACCACACCACCGGGCTCGTGTCGATCACCGCGCAGAACCACGGCTTCGCCCTCGAGGGTGAGGCCGGCGCGGAGTTCGACACCCCGTACGGACGCGCCCGCGTCAGCCACACCTGCGCCAACGACGGCAGCGTCGAGGGCGTCGAGCTGGTCGACGGCGGTGCCTTCTCCGTGCAGTACCACCCGGAGGCCGCGGCCGGACCCCACGACGCCGCCTACCTCTTCGACCGTTTCCTCGCTCAGCTGGACGCGCGCGCCGCGCAGAAAGGCCAAGGCTGATGCCACGCCGCACCGATCTGTCCCACGTCCTCGTCATCGGCTCCGGGCCCATCGTCATCGGGCAGGCCTGCGAGTTCGACTACTCGGGCACCCAGGCCTGTCGGGTGCTGCGCGCCGAGGGTCTGCGGGTGAGCCTGGTGAACTCGAACCCGGCGACGATCATGACCGACCCGGAGTTCGCCGACGCCACCTACGTCGAGCCGATCACCCCCGAGTTCATCGAGAAGGTCATCGAGACCGAACGCGACAACGGTCACCCGATCGACGCGGTCCTGGCCACACTCGGTGGGCAGACCGCGTTGAACGCCGCCGTGCAGCTGCACGAGCGGGGGATCCTGGTCAAGCACGACATCGAGCTCATCGGCGCCGACTTCGACGCCATCCAGCGCGGTGAAGACCGGCAGAAGTTCAAGGACATCGTCGAGAAGGTCGGCGGGTCCTCGGCTCGCAGCCGCGTCTGCTTCACGATGGACGAGGTCCGCGACACCGTCGCCGAACTCGGGTTCCCCGTGGTCGTCCGGCCGTCGTTCACGATGGGCGGTCTCGGGTCGGGCATGGCCTACGACGACGCCGACCTCGACCGCATCGCCGGCGGTGGTCTCGCCGCGTCGCCGACGGCCAACGTGCTCATCGAGGAGTCGATCCTCGGGTGGAAGGAGTACGAGCTCGAGCTGATGCGCGACGGCAACGACAACGTCGTCGTCGTGTGTTCGATCGAGAACGTCGACCCGGTCGGCGTGCACACCGGCGACTCGGTGACCGTCGCCCCCGCGATGACCCTCACCGACCGCGAGTACCAGGTGATGCGTGACCTGTCGCTGGCGATCATCCGCGAGGTCGGTGTGGACACCGGCGGCTGCAACATCCAGTTCGCCGTCGACCCCACCGACGGGCGCATCGTCGTCATCGAGATGAACCCACGCGTGTCGCGGTCGTCGGCGCTGGCGTCGAAGGCCACCGGGTTCCCCATCGCGAAGATCGCCGCCAAGCTCGCCGTCGGGTACCGCCTCGACGAGATCGTCAACGACATCACCGGCGAGACCCCCGCGTGCTTCGAGCCCACCCTCGACTACGTCGTGGTGAAGGCACCGCGGTTCGCGTTCGAGAAGTTCCCCGGCGCCGACGACACCCTCACCACCACGATGAAGTCCGTCGGTGAGGCGATGAGCCTGGGCCGCAGCTTCGCCGAGGCGCTCGGCAAGGTGATGCGGTCGCTGGAGACCAAGGCGGCCGGCTTCTGGACCGAGACCCGGCCGGAGGCCACGCTCGACGAGATCCTCACCGAGATCGCCACACCCCGCGACGGGCGCCTCTACCGCGTGATGGCCGCGTTCGACGCCGGCGCGAGCATCGAGCAGGTCTTCGACGCCACGAAGATCGACCCGTGGTTCCTCGCCGAGATCGCCGCGGTCGGCGAGATGGGCCGTGCCGTCCGGGACGCCGACACCCTCGACGCCGCCCTGCTCCGCGAGGCGAAGGGCACCGGCCTGTCCGATCGCCAGGTCGCCGCGCTGCGCGACGATCTCGCCGACGAGGCCGCCGTGGCCGCACTGCGCCTGGAGCTGGGCGTCACGCCGGTCTACAAGACCGTCGACACCTGCGCCGCCGAGTTCGAGGCGAAGACGCCGTACCACTACTCGACGTACGAGACCGATCCCGCGGCCACCAGCGAGATCGCCCCGCAGACCGAGCGGGAGAAGGTGCTCATCCTGGGGTCGGGTCCGAACCGCATCGGTCAGGGCATCGAGTTCGACTACTCGTGCGTCCACGCCGCCCTGACGCTGTCGGCGGCCGGGTTCGAGACGGTGATGGTCAACTGCAACCCGGAGACCGTCTCCACCGACTACGACACCGCCGACCGCCTCTACTTCGAGCCGCTGACGTTCGAGGACGTCATGGAGGTCTATCGCGCCGAGTGCGCGTCGGGCACCGTGCGCGGTGTCATCGTGCAGCTCGGCGGGCAGACACCGCTCGGTCTCGCGCGGCGGCTGGAGGAGGCGGGGGTCCCGATCGTCGGCACGTCCCCTGCCGCCATCGACCTCGCCGAGGACCGGGGTGAGTTCGGTCGCGTGCTGGACGAGGCCGGTCTGCCCGCCGCGAAGTACGGGACCGCCACCAGCTTCGACGAGGCGCGCACCATCGCCGCCGACATCGGCTACCCGGTGCTCGTGCGCCCGTCGTACGTGCTGGGTGGGGCGCGGCATGGAGATCGTCTACGACGAGGCCTCGCTCGAGGGCTACATCTCCCGCGCCACCGAGCTCACCCCCGAGCACCCGGTTCTCGTCGACCGCTTCCTCGAGGACGCGGTCGAGATCGACGTCGACGCCCTGTGCGACGGCACCGAGGTCTACATCGGCGGCGTGATGGAGCACATCGAGGAGGCCGGCATCCACTCCGGCGACTCGGCGTGCACGTTGCCCCCGGTGGCGCTCGGACGCACCGACGTCGCCGCCGTCCGCCGCTCCACCGAGGCACTCGCCCGCGGGATCGGGGTGCGCGGCCTGCTCAACGTGCAGTTCGCCCTGAAGGACGACGTCCTCTACGTCCTCGAGGCCAACCCCCGCGCGAGCCGGACCGTGCCCTTCGTGTCCAAGGCGACCGCGGTGCAGCTGGCGAAGGCGTGCGCTCGCGTCATGCTGGGCTCGACGATCGCCGAGCTGCGGGAGCAGGGCATCCTCCCAGCGACCGGTGACGGTGGCGAGCTCCCGCAGGGGGCGCCGATCGCTGTGAAGGAGGCGGTGCTGCCGTTCAACCGGTTCCGCCGCCTGGACGGGTCCGGTGTCGACTCGTTGCTGAGCCCGGAGATGAAGTCCACCGGTGAGGTGATGGGGATCGACGCCGACTTCGGTCGGTCGTTCGCCAAGTCGCAGACCGCGGTGTCGGGTTCGCTGCCCACGTCCGGGGCGATCTTCGTGTCGGTGGCCAACAAGGACAAGCGCGCCCTGCTGTTCCCGGTGAAGCGCCTCGCCGACCTCGGCTTCGAGATCCTCGCCACCGAGGGCACCGCAGAGGCGTTGCGCCGCAACGGCGTCGCGTGCACCCAGGTGTACAAGCACTCCGACACCGACCTGCCGCCGGGGGAGCGGACCATCGTCGAGACGATCCGCGCCGGCGAGGTGTCCATGGTCATCAACACCCCGTTCGGCAACTCCGGACCGCGTGTCGACGGTTACGAGATCCGCAGCGCCGCGGTGTCGCAGAACATCCCGTGCATCACCACCGTGCAGGGTGCGAGCGCGGCGGTGCAGGGCATCGAGGCCGCCCTCGTCGGGGACATCGGGGTGCGCTCCCTGCAGGAGCGGCACGAGGCGATGCGCGGCGCATGACCGCGGACTTCGCGACCCGCGTCGCCGACGCCGTCGCCCGGCGGGGCCGGTTGTGCGTCGGCATCGACCCGCACGTGCAGCTGCTCGAGGCGTGGGGGTTGCCCGACGACGCCGCCGGGCTGCGGGCGTTCACCGAGACCGTGGTCGCGGCGATCGGACCGCACGTCGCCGTGGCCAAGCCGCAGGTCGCGTTCTACGAACGTCACGGGTCGGCGGGGTTCGCGGTGCTCGAGGACGCCCTGGTGGCACTGCGGGAGGCGGGGGGTGCTGGTCATCGCCGACGCCAAGCGCGGTGACATCGGGTCGACGATGGCCGCGTACGCCGACACGTGGCTCGGTGACGCCTCCCCGCTGCGCGCCGACGCGGTCACCGCCTCGCCCTACCTCGGGGTCGGCTCGCTCGACCCCGCAGTCGAGCTCGCCGACGCGACGGGCCGTGGGGTCGTCGTGCTCGCCCGCACCTCCAACTCCGACGGCGTCGGCCTGCAGACCGCCGTGGACGCCGACGGGCGATCGGTGGCGCAGGCGGTCGTCGACGCCGCCGCGCGCCACAACGCCGCCGGGACCGCGAGCATCGGGCTCGTCGTCGGCGCGACCCGCGACCACGGTCTCGACCTGACCGGCGTCGACGGCCCGATCCTCGCCCCGGGCCTCGGCGCGCAGGGCGCCACGCCCGACGACCTGGCCCGCGTGTTCACCGGCGTCACCGACCTGCTGCTGCCCGCGGCGTCGCGTCAGGTCCTCGCCGCGGGCCCAGAGGGCGCCGCGGTGGCCACGGCGGCGCAGCGCCTGCGTGACGAGGTCGAGACCGCCCTGCGCTGACGCCGTGGGCGGTCCTGCGGCGCTCCGACCGCAGGTCAGGGACGTGTCCGACACGCGCGGGCGCATGACGGATCGTGAATCCCGGTCGGTCGACCCGCCTGTCACACCCGTCACAGATCCGACTTCGCACGCCGTACGCGACCCTGCTGTGATGTCTCGTCGGAAGTCGCTGTCCCACAGTCGATCCGATCGTGATGGGTGGCGTCGCGGTCTTCGCGGCCACGGGTGACCAGCCGCGGTCGCGAAACGCCCTACAACACCCTCTGTGGTGCGGAAATGCCGGGGTGGGGGTCGCAAACAGCAGGTTGCGTGGGTACGGTCTGGAATCGCTGTCGGCGATCGGTACCCCGGACACCGGCAGGAACTTGGACCAATGAGTGCTGCGAGACGCAGTTCTATGAGTACGGAGGAACCCGTGGCCCTTCCCCAGTTGACCGCCGAGCAGCGCGCCGCTGCTCTCGAGAAGGCAGCCGCTGCCCGCAAGGCGCGCGCCGAGCTCAAGGAGCGGCTCAAGCGTGGAGGCACCGACCTGTCGCAGGTGCTGAAGGACGCCGAGACCGACGAGATCCTCGGCAAGATGAAGGTCTCTGCCCTGCTGGAGGCGCTGCCGAAGGTGGGCAAGGTCAAGGCGCAGGAGATCATGACCGAGCTGGAGATCGCGCCGACCCGTCGTCTGCGCGGACTCGGCGATCGGCAGCGCAAGGCGCTGCTGGCCAAGTTCGACCAGAACTGAGGCCGACGTAGAAGCTCGAGGAGGCCCGGGCGCGGGGGAGACCCCGCCCCGGGCGTCCGACCGGAGGGGCCGACTGCTGGTGCTGGTCGGCCCCTCCGCCGTCGGCAAGTCCAGTGTCGTGCGGCGGGTGCGGGACCTGCTGCCCGAGCTGGTGTTCAGTGTCTCGGCCACCACCCGCGCGCCCCGCGCCGGGGAGGTCGACGGCGTCGACTACCACTTCGTCACCGAGGACCGCTTCCGGCAGATGATCGCCGACGGCGAGTTGCTGGAATGGGCGGAGATCCACGGGGGACTGCAACGGTCGGGGACCCCGGCCGCGCCGGTCCGCGAGGCCATGGCGGCGGGATCACCGGTCCTCGTCGAGGTCGATATCGCCGGTGCCCGCGCCGTCCGACACGCCGTGCCCGAGTCCGTCTCGGTGTTCCTGGCCCCGCCCAGCTGGGACGAACTGGTGCGCCGGCTCACCGGCCGCGGCACCGAGAGCGCCGAGGTCATCGCCCGCAGGCTGCAGACGGCGCGGGAGGAGATGGCCATCGCCGACGAGTTCGACCACGTCATCGTCAACGACCACGTCGACCGCGTGGCCCGCGAGTTGGTATCCTTGCTGGTCGGACACGACCACACCGCGCCCACGCCGGACGCCGGTCGTCCCCGCTGAGACCCCATCCGACGCCAGACCCGTCCCGCCGCACCGTGCGGCGACATCCCGCGGCCGCCACAGGTGCGGCCGCAGACCGTGAGGAACACATCTCGTGAGCACGCCCTTGAGCACGGACGCCACCACCCCCGCGTACGACACGCCGCTCGGCATCACCAACCCGCCGATCGACGAGCTGCTCGACCGCGCGTCCTCCAAGTACGCGCTGGTCATCTACGCGGCGAAGCGCGCGCGGCAGATCAACGACTACTACAACCAGCTCGGCGACGGCATCCTCGAGTACGTCGGCCCGCTGGTCGAGCCGGGCCTGCAGGAGAAGCCGCTGTCCATCGCGATGCGCGAGATCCACACCGACCTGCTCGAGCACACCGAGGGCGAGTGATCCTCTCCGGATCCGTCCCGGCGTCCCACGCCTCTCGGTGACCGCGTCGGCCGGCCCCAGCCGCATCGTCGTCGGTGTCGGTGGGGGCATCGCCGCGTACAAGGCGTGTTCGCTGATCCGCCACTTCACCGAGGCCGGGCACAGTGTGCGGGTCATCCCGACGCGGTCGGCGCTGGAGTTCGTGGGCGCCGCCACGTTCGAGGCGCTGTCGGGCAACCCGGTCACGCCCGAGGTCTTCGCCGACGTCGAGCACGTCCCGCACGTGCGGCTCGGTCAGGAGGCCGACCTCGTCGTCGTCGCGCCCGCGACCGCGGACCTGATGGCCCGCGCCGCCTCCGGTCGCGCCGACGACCTCCTCACCGCGACGCTCCTCACCGCGCGGTGCCCGGTGGTCTACGCACCGGCCATGCACACCGAGATGTGGGACCACCCGGCCACCCAGGCCAACGTCGACACCCTGCGCGCGCACGGCGCGGTCGTCCTGCGGCCCGCGTCGGGACGACTCACCGGTCGTGACTCCGGTGCCGGTCGGCTGCCGGAGCCCGGCGAGATCGGCCTGCTGGGCGACGTCCTCCTCGAACGCCCGGACGCCCTCCCGTTCGACCTCGCGGGGCGACGGATCCTGATCAGCGCCGGTGGCACCCGCGAACCCCTCGACCCGGTCCGGTTCCTCGGCAACCGCAGCTCCGGCAAGCAGGGCTTCGCGGTGGCCCGCGCCGCGACCCACCGCGGCGCCGACGTCACGCTCGTGGCGGGTACGGCGACCGGCCTCGAGGCGCCGTCGGGCGTCGAGCGGGTCGACATCACGACCGCCGAGCAGCTCTCCACCGAGATCACCACCCGTGCCCGCGGACGCCGACGTCGTGATCATGGCCGCCGCGGTGGCCGACTTCCGGCCCGTGCGTGTCGCGACGTCGAAGATCAAGAAGGACCCGGGCGGCCGACGCGTCCCGGCCGCGATCGAGCTCACGACGAACCCCGACATCCTGCGGGGACTCGTCGCAGCCCGCTCGCCGGCGACGTCGCACCCGGCACCGTGATCGTCGGTTTCGCCGCCGAGACCGGTTGACGAGCGCGGCGGCGGTGCTCGACCCACGGTCGGGAGAAACTGGCCCGCAAGGGCTGCGATCTCCTCGTCGTGAACGCCGTCGGCGACGGCAAGGCGTTCGGCACCGACGACAACACCGGCTGGGTCCTCGCGTCGACCGGCGCGGAGACCGCGCTGCCGCTCGGGTCGAAAACACTCATGGCGAGCCGAATACTGACGCCCGTCACAGCCCTGCTGTGGGGGCGTCGGACCGACTGACACCCGGCCCGCCGCCCGGCCCTGTGGGTCACCGACCAGCGGCGGGGGTGTGTAGGTTGTTGCTCTGGCAGGGGGAGAGACCACCCGGGACGGGCCACCACCGTGGCGGGAGACCCCGCCGTGCCACCGCCCCCATGCGACGTCGACCGGCGTCGGACTTCGAGAGGAAATGATGACTGCAGGCCAGAGTCCCGCGGGGACGTCCGCGACTGTTCACCAGCGAGTCGGTCACCGAGGGCCACCCCGGACAAGATCTGCGACGCGATCAGCGACTCGATCCTCGACGCGCTGCTCCGAGCAGGAACCCGACCCAGCCGCGTCGCCGTCGAGACCCTCGTGACCACCGGCCAGGTCCACGTCGCCGGTGAGGTCACCACCTCGGCCTACGCCGACATCCCGAAGATCGTCCGCGACAAGGTCCTCGAGATCGGCTACGACTCGTCGTCGAAGGGGTTCGACGGCGCCACCGCCGGCGTCAACGTCGCGATCGGTGCGCAGTCGCCCGACCATCGCGCAGGGTGTGGACAACGCCTACGAGTCCCGCGTCGACGGTCAGACCGACGAGATCGACAAGCAGGGCGCCGGCGACCAGGGCCTGATGTTCGGGTACGCCACCGCCGAGACCCCGAGTTCATGCCCGTCCCGATCGCGCTGGCCCACCGCCTGTCGCGCAAGCTCACCGAGGTCCGCAAGAACGGCACGCTGCCGTACCTGCGCCCGGACGGCAAGACCCAGGTCACCATCGAGTACGACGGCGACACCCCGGTCCGCCTCGACACGGTCGTCCTGTCCACGCAGCACGCCGCCGACATCGACCTGGTCAACATGCTGACCCCGGACATCAAGACGCACGTCGTCGACGCGGTCCTCGCCGACCTCGAGCTGCCGTCGCTGGACACCTCGAACCCGCGCCTGCTGGTCAACCCGACCGGCAAGTTCGTGCTCGGCGGCCCGATGGGCGACGCCGGCCTGACCGGCCGCAAGATCATCGTCGACACCTACGGCGGCATGGCCCGCCACGGTGGCGGCGCGTTCTCCGGCAAGGACCCCTCGAAGGTCGACCGCAGTGCCGCCTACGCCATGCGCTGGGTCGCGAAGAACGCGGTCGCGGCGGGTCTCGCCAAGCGCATCGAGGTGCAGGTCGCCTACGCCATCGGCAAGGCCGCCCCGGTCGGTCTCTTCGTCGAGACGTTCGGCACCGAGGCGATCGACCCCGTCGCGATCCGCAGGCCATCAGCGAGGTCTTCGACCTGCGGCCGGGCGCGATCATCCGCGACCTGGACCTGTTGCGCCCGATCTACGCCCCGACCGCCGCGTACGGTCACTTCGGTCGCACCGACCTGGACCTGCCGTGGGAGCGCACCGACCGCGCCGACAAGCTGAAGGCGGCCGCGGGGCATCTGAGTCCGTTGCCCGTCCCCGGCCCCGCCGGGAACCACTCCCGACACCGACGCCACCCGTCGATGAGCCCGCGCGCAGCCACCACCGCGCCCCGCCGCCCATCTGCCGTGGCGTCGGTGCTCGTCATGCTGGTCTGTCCCACCTCGACCGACT